>CANRJY010000001.1 GCA_947631085.1 uncultured Clostridia bacterium
CAGTATGTTGCTTAAGATTTAATAGTTGTACCATAGCGGTGTTTTTGTACTGTCCGTTTTTTCTGGGGCTGTTCATTCTTCGCGCTCATGCCCTCCGCAGCTTCCGCGTTTACTGACATACTGCAGCTCACGCGCGCGGCTCCGGCACAGCTTACGGTTATAACTCCCTCTTCTTCGGAGTCAATATTAATAAGCCTTTTGCCTTTAAGCTTGGACGCGTCAAGCGCGTTCGCGCCTCTAAGACCGGTTTCCTCGTCTATTGTGAACAATGCCTCTATAGGCGGGTGGGGAATTTTGTCGGAATCGAGCAGCGCAAATATATACGCTGCGGCAATTCCGTCATCGCCGCCGAGAGTCGTTCCGTCCGCCCGAAGGAAACCGTCATCAACGATAATGTCAACGCCTTCATGTTCCATATCCTTTTTGCAGTTCGGAAGCTTTTCGCAAACCATGTCAAGATGACCCTGAAGAATGACCGGAGCGCTCTGCTCATATCCGTCTGTGCCGTTTTTGAAAATCATAACATTTCCGTACTCGTCCCGATATGATTTCAATCCGTGTTCGGCAGCAAAATCAAGGCAGTACTGCTCGACCTTCTCAGTATTGCCCGAACCGCGCGGTATTTTCGCAAGCTCCGAGAAATAATAAAAAACTTTCTTCGGCTTCAATTCAGTAATTTGCACAAAAAAGACCTCCGTTCTTAAAAATACTTATACTATATTGTACCATAAAATACAGAATATGTCAATGTTTTGTATATCTAATTTTTTCTTTTCAGACAAAAATATGAGACGGTTGAAAAAAGGCCGTCTCATATTTTAAATAATAATGGGGTGTTGGGCATGTGTTTATTAATATAACCTAAAGTGGTTATATTAATACCATTATATCATGTTTTAAAATAATAGTCAAGAATAATTATAGAGGTGACATTATGTTTAAGATAGACAATGAATTTAAGAACGCAAATGTGCCGAGAACCATTCGTTTTACGGAAAAGCTCTTCAATCAACTGAACAAATACGCCGCAAAAAATGATGTTTCTTTCAATTACTTGGTGCTTCAATGCTGTAAATATGCTATGGACAATGCGGACGATAAATAAAATGCACAGCAAAAAACAAGGACGCGTCAGCGTCCTTGTTTCTTTATAAAAATCAATATTTCTGTCTTTCAACATACGAGGTATGAAGCAGATGATGTGATTTCTCGCCGCCCGGTTCTCCGAAATACTCTTTATAAAGCATATCCATAACGGGGCTTTCGTGCGAGCGCTTCAAATCCGTCGCCGCGTCCGCATCGTAAAGCGCCTTCGCGCGTATCGTCTTTAAATCGACGTAGTTCTTCACGCTGTCGCTCTGGCAGGGCTGACCGCCGCCGTTTATGCAGCCGCCGGGACACGCCATGACTTCGATGAAGTGATATTCCTTCTCGCCCGATTTAACGCTTTCGAGCACCTTTCTCGCGTTTGCAAGACCTGACGCTACGGCTACCTTTACGGTAGTGCCGTTGATCGTGTACTCAGCCTCTTTAACGCCCTCGGTGCCGCGCACCTCTTTGAACTCAACGCCCTCGAAATTCGGATCGAGCTTCTTCGCCGCGGTTCTCAGAGCCGCCTCCATAACGCCGCCCGTCGCGCCGAATATAATACCCGCGCCCGAAGCGATCTCGAACGGATTGTCAAACTCTTCTTTGTCAAGCTCCGCGAACTTGATACCCGCGTTCTTTATCATGTTGCCCAACTCGCGCGTTGTGAGCGATACGTCAACATCCTGGAAATCGCCTGTTTTATTCACCTGCTCGCGTGTTACCTCGAACTTCTTCGCGGTACACGGAATTACGCTGACTACGAAAATATCCTTCGGATCGATATTGTTCTTTTCCGCGTAATACGATTTCAAAACCGCGCCGAACATAGCCTGCGGCGATTTGCAGGTCGATAAATTCGGGATAAACTCGGGATACTGATGCTCAACAAACTTGACCCAACCCGGGCAGCAGCTTGTCATCATCGGGAGCGTGCCGCCGTTCTGAACTCTGCCTATGAACTCGTTCGCTTCCTCGCATATCGTGAGGTCGGCTGTTACGTCCATATTGAACACCTTGTCGAATCCGAGCTGACGGATAGCCGCTACCATCTCGCCCTCAACGTTCGTGCCTATCGGCATATCAAAGCATTCGCCCAGCGTCGCCTTTATCGACGGAGCTGTAAACGCGATAACATGCTTATCGGGATTGCCGAGCGCTTCCCAAACGTAATCCACGTTTGTCTTTTCTCTGAGCGCGCCTACAGGGCAAGCCACGATACACTGTCCGCAGCCCACGCAGGTAGTGGAATCCGCGCTCTTTTCAAACGCGCCGTCGATATGCGTCTTGTATCCTCTCGCGATAGCGCCTATCGCGCCGATGCCCTGAACCTTGCTGCAGGCTGCAACGCAGCGGCGGCAAAGTATACATTTATTGTTGTCGCGTACGAGATACGGCGATACGTCGTCGATATCGTAGCGCGTAGCTTCGCTGCCGAAGCGGTTTTCATCGACATTATAGTCGTTTGCAAGTCTCTGAAGCTCGCAGTTCGTGCTTCTCGAGCATGACAGACACTTTTTGTTGTGGTTTGAGAGCAGCATTTCGATCGTCATTTTACGCGACGCTCTTACCGCCGGAGAATTTGTTAAAACCTCCATGCCCTCGGCAACCGGATATACGCATGACGCTACAAGACCCGGTCTGCCCTTTAACTCAACAACGCAAATTCTGCACGAAGCTATGCAGTTTATATCCTTTAAATAACAAAGCGTGGGAATTTCAACGTTAACTTCCTTCGCCGCCTGGAGAATGGTATAATCTTCAGGCACCGTTACGCTTTTGCCGTTAATTTTTAATGTTACCATGTTTACCTTCCTCCTATTATTTCTTAACGATCGCGCCGAATTTACAGTTATTCATGCACATTCCGCACTTGATACACTTCTCTTTGTCAATGACATGCGGCTCCTTGACCTTGCCGGAAATCGCGTTGACGGGGCAGTTTCTTGCGCAGAGCGTACAGCCCTTGCACTTTTCGGGAATAATCTCGAACGACGTGAGCTCCTTACATACGCCCGCCGGACACGTCTTATCCTGAACGTGAGCGATATACTCGTCCATGAAGTAACGCATTGTCGATACGACCGGATTTGACGCGGTCTGACCGAGCGCGCAAAGCGACGTTGACTTCATATAAGCGCAAAGCTCTTTGATCTTGTCAATATCCTCCATCTCGCCCTTGCCCGACGTGATTTTGTCGATAAGCTCGTACAGTCTCTTTGTACCGATACGGCACGGCGTACACTTACCGCACGACTCGTCAACGGTAAATTCGAGGAAGAACTTCGCGATATCGACCATACAGTTGTCCTCGTCCATTACGATAAGTCCGCCCGAGCCCATCATCGAGCCGAGAGCGATAAGGTTTTCGTAGTCGATAGGAACGTCTATATGCTCAGCCGGAATACATCCGCCGGAAGGTCCGCCGGTCTGCGCCGCCTTGAACTTCTTTCCGTTCGGAACGCCGCCGCCGATTTCCTCAACGATCTCGCGAAGCGTCGTACCCATCGGTATCTCAACAAGACCAACGTTTGTGATCTTGCCGCCGAGCGCGAATACCTTCGTACCCTTCGATGTTTCCGTACCCATGCTCGCGAACCAGTCGGCTCCGCGCGTGATGATCTGCGGAATGTTCGCGTAGGTTTCAACGTTATTTAAAATTGTCGGCTGACCGAACAAGCCCTTGACTGCCGGGAACGGCGGACGAGGTCTCGGTTCTCCTCTGTGTCCCTCTATCGAGGTCATAAGCGCTGTTTCCTCGCCGCATACGAACGCGCCGGCGCCCAGGCGAAGCTCTATTCTGAAGCTGAAATCAGTGCCGAAAATGTTGTCGCCGAGAACTCCCAGCTTTTCAGCCTGGTCAATAGCGATCATAAGTCTTTGAACCGCAACCGGATACTCCGCGCGGACGTAGATATAGCCCTGATTCGCGCCTATCGTGTAGCCCGCGATAGCCATAGCCTCCAAAACGCTGTGCGGGTCGCCCTCGAGTATACTTCTGTCCATGAACGCGCCGGGGTCGCCCTCGTCGGCGTTACAGCAAACGTATTTCTGGTCGCTTACGGAAGCCTTCGCGAACGCCCATTTGCGTCCCGTCGGAAAGCCGCCTCCTCCTCTGCCGCGAAGACCGGAATCGAGAAGCGTCTGAACAACGTCGTCAGGCGTCATTTCGGTAAGAACCTTAGCAAGCGCCTGATAACCGCCCGTCGCGATATATTCCTCGATATCCTCGGGATCTATAACGCCGCAGTTTCTGAGCGCTACTCTTAACTGCTTCTTGTAGAAGTCGGTTTCGTCAAGCGACTTTATGCTTCCGTCGTCGCATACTGTCTGCTGATACAGAAGATGCTTAACGGGATTGCCCTTTATAAGATGCTCCTCAACGATTTCGGGAATTGTTTCCGCTTTGACCGCGCTGTAGAAGCAGCCCTCGGGATAAACTATCATGATCGGACCGAGCGCGCAAAGACCGAAGCAGCCCGTTGTTACTATTCTTACGTCGTTTTCAAGATGATGCTTCGCGATCTCGCTTCTCAGCGCCGCCACAACGCCCTTACAGCCCGACGAGGTACAGCCCGTACCGCCGCAGACAAGCACCTGATACTTATAGCCCGATTCGTTCGGAGTGTTGTCGTTTCTGTGGTGACGAACGGCAACGAGCTTTTCCTTTTTCTTCTTTATTTCATTTAATTCCTGAATTGTCAGCATATTTACCCCTCCTATTAACCGCGATACTTAGCCAGTATGCCGTCGAGCTCGTCTACCGTAAGACGTCCGTAAACGTCGTCGTCAACAAGCATTACGGGCGCGAGACCGCACGCTCCGATACATCTGGCTGAGTCAAGCGAGAACTTGCCGTCCGGAGTGCATTCTCCGCACTTTATGCCGAGTCTCGCCTCAAGTCCTTCCATAATCTTATCCGCGCCTTTAACATAGCACGCCGTACCCAAGCATACGCTTATTCTGTGTTCGCCCTTGGGGTTCAGGGAAAACTGCGAATAGAATGTAGCTACGCCGTAAACCTCGCTTAAAGGCTTGTCAAGACCCTTCGCAATCATCGTCTGCACTTCGATAGGAAGATATCCGTAAATCTCCTGCGCCTTCTGCAAAGACGGCAGAAGAACGCCTTCCTCGTCCTTATGAGCGGCAATGAAAGCTGTAAGTTCCTGTTCCTGTTCCTTCGTTCCCCTAAAGGGAATAGCCGGTTCTTTGTACATAATTTCTCCTCCCTCACAATATAGAGCGGCGCGCAATTCCCCGATTGCCTTTTCCACCGCATAATTTTCTGATTATAATTGTAACACTTTTTTGCCGATTTTCATATAGTGGAAAACTGACAAAATTTTAACAGTTTTTTTGTGGTATATATACATTTTCGATATTTATTAAATTTCAAGCCGGAATTTCATCCGAACAGTATTGATTATACTATACTCTCCGCGCGATTTCAACGCATAATTTGAGGTAAAAAAGGAAAACGGACGAACAAAATTCGCCCGTTTGTTTATTTTATTTATACCCAATCCGCTTCAGCCAATTATCCAAAAGTCCCGTCCACTGATGGACGCAGGGATTATCCTCGGCAAGTCCCAGTCCGTGCGAGCCTATCGGGAACAGGTGCATTTCGTACGGCACCTGTACCTTGCTGAGCGCGTCGGCATACAAAAGCGAGTTCTCAACCGGCACCGCCTGGTCGGACGAGGTGTGCCATATAAACGCCTGAGGGGTGTCCTTAGTAACGTGCTTGTACAGCGACATAAACTCCTTATCCGCGTGAAGCGCCCTCTCGCCTATTAAATTCTGACGCGAGCCGTCGTGGCGGTATTCGAACATATCTATTACGGGATAGCAGAGAATTGACGCGTTCGGACGGCAGTCCTCGTAATCTATTTCGTCGGTCGGCTCGTAAAACTTCTTATCGTAATGCACCGACAACGTACCCGCGAGATGTCCGCCGGCGCTGAAGCCCATCACGGCGATTTTGTCCTTATCTATGCCGTATTTTTCCGCGTTATGGCGCACAAACCGAATAGCTCTCTGCGCGTCGCAGATCTCAGCCGGATGCGAGTACGGCGCGATGCGGTAGTCAACCACAAACGCGGTCATGCCGATAGACTGCAGCCACTTCGCGGTAACACTGCCCTCATGGTCGGCGCGCATACCGTAGCCGCCGCCGGGGAACACGATAACCGCGCCCTTCGAATTTGCCGGATATTCGGTAATTTGCGGCATGAAATCAGGTCCGTCGTTTAAAACATACATAGGGCGGACGTTTCCGTTTTCACCGATAATAATACTGTTAAATTCCTCCTCGCTCATAGCGTAGGGCATTGTTTTATTCCATAGGTTCATTGTTTTTCTCCTTTTCCTCCACAACCGCAATCGCCAATTCCTTCATTTGCGCTTCGTCCACCGTTCCGGGCGCGCCGGACATCAGCTCGGACGCGTTTTGTACCTTCGGGAACGCCGTTACGTCTCTTAAGCTGTCCGTTCCGCACATCAGCATCGCAAGTCTGTCAAGACCTATTCCCATTCCGCCGTGCGGAGCCGCGCCGTATTTGTACGCCTCTACAAGGAAGCCGAATTTCGCCTCTATTTCCTCGTCGGTAAGCCCGAGCGCCTTGAACATTTTTTCCTGTAGCTCCGCGTTTGTGATACGGATAGAACCGCTTGAAAGCTCCGTGCCGTTTAATACGAGGTCGTACGCCTTCGCGGTCACTTTTCCCGGGTCGCTGTCGAGATACTGTATGCACTCGTCCATAGGCATTGTGAACGGGTGGTGCATCGCGATCCATGAATTGGTTTCGTCGTCGTACTCGAAGAACGGGAACTCCGTTATCCAAAGGAAATTCCAGCCGTCGGGGATCATATCGAGTTGCTTCGCCACCTTTAATCTGAGCGCTCCGAGCACCGGCAGCGTCACCTTGTTCTTGTCTGCGACAAACAGCACAACGTCGCCCTTCTCCGCTCCGACGCGGTTTATTATCGCGTCAAGCTCGCCCTCCGCCAAGAACTTTGCGAAGCCGCACGAGGGCGCGTCGTCTACCCAGCGGATAAACGCGAGTCCCTTCGCGCCTATACCTCTGACGTATTCGGTCAGCTTGTCAATTTCCTTGCGCGTGAGCTTCGACGCGGCGTTCTTCGCGACTATCGCTCTTACCGAGCCGCCGCTCTCTATTGCCGACGAGAATACTCCGAAGCCGCTGTTTTTAACGAGATCCGACAAATCGCAGATCTCCATGCCGAAACGCGTGTCGGGCTTGTCCGAGCCGTAGCGCTCCATCGCTTCTTTATATGTGAGCCTCGGGAGCGGCGTGGGCAGGTCAATTCCCATTACCTCGCCGAACAGGCGCGAAATAAGTCCCTCTATCATTTCGAGAATATCGTCCACGTCAACGAACGACATTTCCAAATCTATCTGCGTAAACTCCGGCTGTCTGTCCGCTCTTAAATCCTCGTCGCGGAAGCAACGCGCGAGCTGGATATAGCGGTCAAAGCCCGCGATCATAAGTAACTGCTTGTAAATTTGCGGCGACTGCGGCAGAGCGTAGAATTTGCCGTGATGTATACGCGACGGCACAACGTAGTCGCGCGCGCCCTCGGGCGTGGATTTTATCATCATCGGCGTTTCTATCTCAATAAAGCCGTTTTCATAGAAATAATCTCTCGCCACTTTCGCTATCTTGCCGCGTACCGCGAGGTTTTTCTGCAATACCGAGCGGCGAAGGTCGAGGTAGCGGTATTTTAATCGAAGCTCCTCGTTTACGTTCGTGTTGTCGGTAATCTCAAACGGCGGAGTCTGCGCCTTTGCGAGTATGCGCAGATCGTCCACATAAATCTCTATATTTCCCGTCTTAATAGCGGTATTTTTGCTTTCTCTCTCACGCACCTCGCCCTTAGCCATCAGCACATACTCGGCATGGCATGACGCGGCCTTTTCGAAAACGTCCCGCGCGGTTGCGTCGTTAAACGCGAGCTGTACTATTCCCGTGCGGTCACGAAGGTCTATAAAGATAAGGTTTCCCATATCCCTGACCTTCTGCACATACCCGCCGACAACGACGGTAGAGCCTATTTCCGAAACGTCGCCGCAATAATGGGTGCGTTTTAATCCCTGCATTGTGTCCATAAATAATCTCCTCCAAATGTAATTCTGTATATATTTTACATTTATCTTGCCGCTATGTCAAGTCTTTAACAATAAAAAAGCCGCGGAACATACCGCGGCTTAAAAACCTTATCAATAATTTTCGGCGTGGATTTCAAAGTAGCTTTGCGGATGACTGCATACGGGGCAAACCTCCGGAGCCTTTGTACCAACGCATATGTGACCGCAGTTGCGGCACTCCCATACTTTAACCTCGCTCTTTTCGAATACCTGAGCCGTTTCAACATTCTTCAGGAGCGCGCGGTAGCGTTCCTCATGGTGCTTTTCGATTTCGGCAACCGCGCGGAATTTAGCGGCAAGCTCCGTGAAGCCCTCCTTCTCCGCCGTGTCCGCGAAACCCGCGTACATGTCCGTCCACTCGTAGTTCTCGCCGTCAGCGGCATCCTTTAAGTTTTCCGAAGTCGCACCGAGACCGTTTAATTCCTTAAACCACATCTTAGCGTGCTCCTTCTCGTTGTCGGCAGTCTTTAAGAACAACGCCGATATCTGCTCGTAGCCTTCCTTTTTCGCTTTTGACGCGAAATAGGTGTACTTGTTCCTCGCCTGAGACTCGCCCGCGAACGCCGCCTCAAGATTCTTTTCCGTCTGTGTTCCCGCGTACTTGTTTGTTTTCATTTCCTTTACCTCCTCTAATTTATCTCCCGTTGCCTTGCAAAGCGGACAAACCGCTATCTCGCCTTCGGGTACTTCAAATACTTTTCCGCATACTTTGCATCTGTATTTTTTCATGGTTCTCGCTCCTTTCAAGCCGTAATTCCTATTCTTATTTTACCTTGTCAAACGTAAAGTGTCAAGTAAAATTCCTTCAATATGTTAATTTTTTGTAACAACTCTTGATTATATCGAAAAATAGTTTTATAATATACTCTGTATTAAATCACAGAGGAGAATTTTAATGGGTAACGAAAAAAAGGAAACAACGCGCTCGTTTATGAATAACGTCACGGTGGTGCTTGTTTCGCAAATCATAGTAAAGCTGTTCGGAGCCGTTTATAAAACGGTTCTTGTAAATATAAAGGGGTTCGGCGACGAGGGACTTGGTTTCTACAACGTGGGATTTCAAATTTATACTCTGCTTCTCGCGATATCCTCGATCGGCATACCGAACGCCATATCAAAGCTTGTTTCCGAGGAGGCCGCCGTCGGCAACTATAAGGGCGCGAACAAAATATTCAAAGCCGCGCTTATTCTGTTTTCCGTAATCGGTCTTGCGGCGACCGCATTTCTGTTTTTCGGCGCGGACTATCTCGCGAAAAATACTCTGCATTTCGACGGGGCGCAGTATTCTATCCGTGCGCTTGCTCCGTCGCTGTTCTTCGTGTGTATTTCGTCCGTTATACGCGGCTATTTCACGGGACTTAAAAACATGAAGGCTACAAGCAATTCACAGATTATCGAGCAGATATTAAAATGCGTTCTGACTATAGTGCTCGTATATGTCGCGGTCCATATAGGAAAAACCGTTGAAATATCCGCGGGATGGGCTAACCTCGCGACCTCGCTTTCCACGGTGCTGAGCGTACTGTACCTGATATTCTTCTACTATAAGCGCAGAAGCGGCATACAGGAAAAAATCCAAAACTCGACATACAGCAAAAATGTTAATGTTCCGATGAGGAAGCTTATGGTCGGTATTCTTATGCTGAGCATACCGATTTCTCTCGGATCTATCATAACCGCAATAAACCGCGTAATCGACACCGCCACCATAAGCCGAGGTATCGAGGCGGCGTTCGCGGCTGTCATTCCCGCTCACGGGGACACCGCCGCGATTTTAAATCCGAGCGCGGAGCAGCTTACAAAGGAAATAGCGCGTCTTTCGGGACTTCTTTCAAAAAGCGATATTCTTTATAACATGCCGCTCGCGATAAATTTCGCATTCGCGACCGTGCTCGTGCCGTATGTCGCGAGCGCGCTGAAGGTCAAGGACTATAAGGAAGCCGCACTTAAAATAAATTATTCATTGTTGATTTCGATACTTATAATTCTTCCGTGCGCGATAGGCTTTATAACTCTGGCTTACCCGATTTACAAAATAATCTACTTTGCAAAGCCCGAAGGCTACGATCTTTTACAGCTTGTTTCGGTATCGCTTATTTTCGCGGCGCTCGCTCAGACAATGACAGGCTCGCTGCAGGGTATCGGCAAGGTTTATGTGCCGGCGATAAGTCTTGTGTTCGGCTGTATCGCGAAGGTGATTTTAAACGTTGTGCTCATTCGCATACCGGCAATAAACATATACGGCGCGGCGATAAGCTCTATTGCCTGCCAGGTGATTTCATGCGCGATATGCTTCGCCGTTTTGGCGAAGGAATGTAAATTGAAGCTGACGTTCGGCAAATATATCGGCAAGCCGCTTTTATCGGGCGCGGCTATGGGCGCGGCGGCTGTCGGAGTGTACAAGCTGTGTACGCTTGTGACGGGCGACTCGTTTGCGGGAAACTTCATCGCGACGATTATATCTATAGGTGTAGCGGCGGTTGTGTATTTCGCGCTCGTATTCGGACTTAAAATCCTCTCTCCGGACGAGGTTATGCAGCTTCCCGCAGGTAACAAGCTGTACGGCTTGCTTAAAAAAATGAAATTTTATAAATAATACCCAAAACGCCCGACATAATGGCGGTGTGAGATAAAAACCGAGTTTTCTGATACAGTCGCTTGTTAAATGCTCATGACAAGATAGAAATATACACATCCGTATGCTATAATGATAAAAAAACGTCAAAAAATTTCCCAACCAATGGTTGAATCTCCCCAATCCAACCATTGGTTCGTGTGAAAAACATACAGTTAGGCGTATCATTAAAGGCGAAGGGAGAAAAATGATGAATCAGACAGAGATCGGAAAATTCATTACCAAATGCCGCAAAGAGAAAAAACTGACTCAAGCGCAGTTGGCAGAAAAATTGAACATTACAGACAGAGCGGTATCTAAATGGGAAACGGGTAAAAGTATGCCCGATTCATCCATAATGTTAGAGCTTTGCGAAATATTGGGAATCACAGTAAACGAGTTGTTAAGCGGGGAGAAAATTGACATGAAAGGTTTTGAAAAAAAGGCAGATGAAAATTTGCTTGCTTTGAAAAGGAAAGATGAAAATAACTTGACAAAGAATGTGATTATTTCAATTTTATTTTCAGTAACACTTTTGATAGGGATTATGGTATGCCTTATTTGCAATATTGCAATATCCGGTAATTTAACATGGTCGCTGATTCCTGTCAGTTCCATCGTCTTTGCATGGGTTATATCTTTTCCAAGTATTATATTGGGGAAAAGAGGAGTTGTTGTAAGTTTAATAGCCTTAAGTGTTTTTATCTTTCCCTATTTGTTTTTGTTAGGCAATTTAATAAAGGTGAAAGAAGTATTTTCAGTTGGTGCGGCAGTGGCGGTAATTTCAATCGTTTTCTTATGGATAATAGCTGCATTATTCAGCCGCATTGGGAAAACAAGGAAGTTGATCGCTTTGGGAATAACTTTTTTGTTAGCTATCCCATTCATGATCATTGTCAATGTAATACTGTCAAAAATGATAGAGGAACCTATTTTTGACATATGGGACATGCTGTCTGCCTTTATATTTTTGATATTTGCGTTTGTTTCTTTCATTTGTGACTATGCTAAGAAAAAGGGCTTGATGAAGTAATAAAAATGCTAATGTAAAAAACGGCATATCGCAATTTAAGCGATATGCCGTTTTCTGCACTCTGTCCGACTGCCTGTCATAAAATTATTGATTATATGTCTTATGTCATGCCATCTAATGTCGGGCATTTTTTATTTGTCCACTCTGTTTCTCTTTTGACCGAGCTGGAACGCCTGTATGTTTTTGTATATCTCTTTCATGCAGCGCACCCTCGATTCATACGCGCCCCATGCCATATGCGGCGTGAAAATTACGTTATCAAGATCGAGTATACTGTTGTAAGGACTCATAGGATGAATGGGTTCTTCGGTATATACATCTATGCCTATTCCTCCTATGCGTTTTTCTATTACCGCGTCGGTAAGCGCGCGTTCGTCAACTACAGCGCCCCTGGCTGTGTTTATTACAACCGCCGTTTTTTTCATAAGCGCGATTTGCTCGCTGCCTATCATTTTATATGTCTTGTCTGTGAGCGGAACATGAATTGATATTATATCGGCGCGCCTGCATAATTCGTTCACGCTCGGAACACAATTATATATAGGGTTTCGTGTGCGGGTATAGGCTATTCCCTCCGCGCCCAGCGCATTGGCGATAGAGAGCACCTTTTTCCCTATATTACCCAATCCCACAACACCCCATGTCATGCCCGAGATCTCGTGAAATACCGGCTCGAGATGGTTTTGCAGTCCGCTATGTAAATATTGGTAATCTTTTTTCACATAGTTGTCATACTCCCTCAGATGAGTTACGAGCGACAATGCCATAGATACCGTCACCTGCGCCACAGAATCGGTGGAATAGCCTTTTACGTTACATACGCCTATTTCATGTCTCCAGCAGTAGTTCAAATCCACATTGTCATAGCCCGTCGCCGTCACGCATATCAGGCGCAGATTCTTCGTGTCGTGAAGATTTTCGCGGTTTAATTTTATTTTATTTGTAATAATAACATCCGCGTTCTGAATACGATATTTCACCTGATAATCCTCGGTCATCGGATAAGCCGTGAAATCGCCGAGCTTTTTGAACAGCGACAGATCCAGGTCGTCACCAAGAGTTTTCGCGTCAAGCATAACAATTTTCATGACTGATCCTCCTTCGACAAAAGACCGCTTAGCTTTTCCCAAAGCTCCGGATAGCGCTTTTTCAAATTAATCGGCGCAAAATCACTGCTCACAAAGCCGTGAACGGTTCTGCCCGTCGCCATAAGCTTTCGTTCGGGCAGTTTAAACACCTCGTAATGGAACTCGCATCGCGCGACGGTGAGCTTTACCAGCCTACACGTCACAACGACCTCGTCCTCGTACCTGAGCCCGTAATGGTATTTTGCGCCCGTTTCGGTAAGCGGAAGCATAATGCCTTGCTTTTCCATTTCGGAATACGTTATTCCCGTCTTTTTTATAAAATCCGTTCTCGCCTGCTCAAACCACGGGTAATACCGCGAATGATGTACTATGCCCATCATATCGGTTTCCGCGTAGCGCACCGTCAGGAATGTTTCGCTTATATATGACATGGATTTTCCTTCTTTACAATAAATTCTCTGTTCCCGAATAAACCAGTCCGTGTCCGCCGTCAATCGTGATCGTCGTGCCGCTCTTTAAAATCTTGGTAGCACCCGCGGCTTCTGTAATAACCGGAATATCGAGCGCCATCGCAAGAATAACCGCGTTGCTCGACTCGCCCTTTTCCTCCGATACGATACCCGACGCCTTCTTGAGAATGGGGATCATATCAACAGTTACCTTATCCGTTACGAGAATATCGCCCTCCTCGAACGTCTTTGAAAGCATCTGCGCGTCTGTCGCGACGCATACGTTAGCCGTCTTGTGCAGCTTCGTCATGCCGCGTCCCGTTACGAGAATATGACCGACAAGGTGAACCTTCATGATGTTTGTCGTACCCGAAATACCCATCGGAGCGCCGCCCGTGATAACAACGAGGTCGCCGTCCTTAACAAGCCCCGTCGTCTGCGCACACTCTACGGCATGGTCGAACAGCTCGTCTGTGTTGTCTCTCGCCTCGCTCATTATAGGAACGATACCCCACGAAAGATTGAGCTGACGGCGCGCTTTAACGCTCAGCGTCGGCGCGATTATCGGACATTGCGGGCGAAAACGCGATAACTGCAAAGCCGTGCCGCCCGAATATGTAAGCGCGATTACAGCGGCGGCTCTCAGGTCGTGAGCCGTTGTACATGTGGCGTGGCTGATAGCGTTTGACACGTCCATACGCGAGTCAAATTCCATGTTTTCAAGACGCTTTACATAGTTGATTTCCCGCTCCGTTCTCTCCGCGATCCTCGCCATTGTCTTAACCGCCTCAACAGGATATTTTCCTATAGCCGTCTCGCCCGAAAGCATAATAGCGCTTGTTCCGTCGTATATGGCGTTTGCGACGTCGGTTGTTTCCGCTCTTGTCGGGCGCGGATTTCTTATCATCGAATCGAGCATCTGCGTAGCCGTAATAACCGCCTTGCCCGCTCTGTATGTCTGTTTTATAAGCTGCTTTTGAATAACGGGCAGATCCTGCATATCGATCTCAACGCCCATGTCGCCGCGCGCTACCATTATACCGTTCGACGCGCGGATGATATCATCTATGTTTTGAACGCCCTCGGCGTTTTCTATCTTCGCGATTATGTTTATGTCCGAGCCGCCGTTCTTTTCAAGGAGATGTCTTATTTCGAGAACGTCGTTTGCCGTGCGCACGAACGACGCCGCGATAAAGTCAACGTCCTGTTCGATACCGAAAAGTATGTCATCGATATCCTTTTGGCTCATATACGGCATTGAAAGCGACACGTTCGGCACATTTACGCCCTTTTTATTGGAAATAGCGCCGCCGTTTTTGACCTCGCACACGATTTTTGTGCTCTTGACGCTGACGACCTCCATCTCGATAAGACCGTCGTCGATAAGTATTCTCGTGCCTTTTTTAACGTCCTTCGGCAAATCCGGATATGTAATCGAAACCTGGTTCTCGTCGCCCTCCACGTCCTCGGTGCAGAGCGTAAACTTCTGACCTTCGACAAGCGTTACCTTGCCGTCTTTGAAATCCTTGATTCTTATTTCCGGTCCTTTTGTGTCGAGCAAAATCGCAACCGGAATATCAAGCTCCTCGCGCACCTTTTTGATACGGTTCATTCTCACGAGCGCCTCCTCGTGCGTACCGTGCGAAAAGTTTAAGCGCGCCACGTCCATACCCGCGAGCATCAAATCGCGCAGCACCGCCTCACTGTCCGTAGCCGGACCCATCGTGCAGACAATTTTTGTTTTTCTCATAATGTTACTCCCCTCTCTTAATTTTTATTTGTTTAAAAGGCTGCCGAAACTGACAGCCTTATTTTTACCGGTTTAAATAATTTAAATCGAAAGCTTTTTCGCCAAATCCACAAGCGCCTGCGGGAGCGTTTTGGTCATGGCTAATCCTTCTTCTATGTCTACGTCGGTGATGATATGGTCGCGCATACATACTATTCTGTTCTGCTTGCCTTCCAACAGCAGCTCTACCGCTTTGCCGCCCATTTCGCTCGCGATAACTCTGTCGCGTACAGTCGGACTGCCGCCGCGCTGAACGTGACCGAGTATCGTCGCTCTTGACTCTATACCCGTTTTTTCTTCTATTTCCTTCGCCATCTCGATAACGCCGCCGATACCCTCAGCAACTATTACTATAGAATGCTTCTTTCCTCTCGCCTTGCTTTCGAGAATGGGGCGCAAAACGTCCTCGTCAAAGCTCCATTTGTGCTCGGGAACGAGAACTACCTCCGCGCCGCACGCTATTGCCGCCTGGATCGCGATATAGCCCGCGGCTCTTCCCATAACCTCGATTATGGAGCAGCGCTCGTGGCTCTGGGCGGTGTCTCTTATCTTATCCACCGCGTCCTTAACCGTGTTAAGACATGTGTCATAACCCACGGTGTATTCGCTGCAGCCGATATCGTTGTCTATCGTGCCGGGTAACGCGATTGTGGGAAGTCCGTGTTTGCACAGCTCGCGCGCGCCCTTGAACGAGCCGTCGCCGCCAATCACAACAAGTCCGTCAAGACCGAACACTCTCGATATCTCTATCGCCTTCTTAACGCCCTCCTCGGTTTTGAACTCGAGGCAGCGCGCTGTCTGAAGAATTGTTCCGCCCTTTTGAAGTGTTTCCGAAACGGAACGCGGACCCATCTCGCTCATTTCGCCGTTGATAAGACCGTTATAGCCCCTGCGGATTCCCATTACCTTCAGTCTGTAATAGTTTCCCACTCTGACGACCGCACGAATCGCGGCGTTCATACCCGGCGCATCGCCTCCGCTCGTTAAAACTCCTATCGTCCTTATGTTTCTGTTTTCCATTCTGTTTTGTCCTCCCACTCAATTTATAATCAGAATAATTCGTTTTCGAAAATCAAATCCTGCGCCTGGTCAAGCTCCGTTTGAGGCACAAGTACCTCCATGCAGCAACCGTCGTCATTTCTGGCATGGCGCACCCTTGAAATTATGCCGTTTTCACGCAGGACATCCACAAGTCTTTTGACGGCGTCCTCCGCGTGCGACACATAAACAACTATCCACATATCTCCCGCTCCTATTTGCTCTCAGATAAAACCTTACCTACTTTTGTATATATTTCCGCTTTGCCCTTGATTTTGATTGCGGATGTGTTCTCCGTAAACTGGGCAATATACACCTCGCCCTCGTCAAGCTTCTCGGTGTGATGGAATTTGGTATCCCTTCCGCGGGTAAGTCCTATTATATTTACTCCGTTTTCCAAAGCCTTTATAGCGATATACTCGTTTCCTATTGAATTTTCCATAAATATCCCTTCCTTCGCTATTATATAATATATCCTATTTTGCGAAAAAAAGCAAGAGTATTTATAAGAAAAATACATATATTACATAAATTTGACCGAAATATTTGCGTTGTTTGCGTTATTTGCGGCGTTTTTATTTTATTTTTACGCAGTCCTCGCCGAAAATTTCTTTAATGTCCTCAAGAGCCGAACTCATGCCGCTGAACCACATTCGTCTCGGCGCTCTTACAGCCTTTCTCGTGTCCTCGAAAAACAGGCATACGGGCATATCTCCCTGATACGGCGCGAGACTTTCCCGAACACGCTCAAGGTTTTCGTTGTTTTGCGTTGCGAGCTTTATAAAAAGCTGTTTCTGCTTCGGAGCGGTATTTTTCTCAATCGCGTCCGAAAGCGCCTCGACGGTTTCCGCTATGAGCTTCGGCTCCTCGTCCTCGCGTATAGAAAGTCTGCCCTTAACTGCTACAATATTCCCCTCGGCAAGCCTTGATGAATAATCGGCGAGCACCTTCGGGAACACGATGCACTCCGCGCTTCCGGAAGCGTCCTCAAGCGTTAAAAACGCCATCTGCGCGTTCGCGCGCGTGGTCTTGTTTTTCCGCGATGCCACGACCGCGCATATCACCATCGGATCGCCGTCATGCAGACCGTTTTCGCCCTCATGATACGTTCCGTCCTCATCGCGGCGGACGCTGTCGTTTATATCTCTTATTGTATATCTCGTTATTCTTTTTATTTTATCGGTATATTCCTCCATAGGATGTCCCGAAAAATACATTCCTATCGAGTCCTTTTCCATTTTAAGAAGCGTGCTCTTATCGTATTCGGGAATATCGGGCATATCCATTTCCTGTACCGTATCTCCGCCCGTATCGAACAGGGAAATCTGCCCCGCGATATTATCTCTCGCTGCTCTTGCCGAGCCTTCGAGAGCGCGCTCGTATACTGCCATAAGCTGCGAACGCTTCAGTCCCATCGAGTCAAACGCGCCGCAGAAAATCAGCCCTTCGAGAGCGCGCTTGTTCATATCGCCTCCGGCGGTGCGGTCAATGAAATCGGAAAAGCTTTTGAATTTTCCGTTTAGCTCACGCTCCCGCACAAGCTTTACCATAAGTCCGCGTCCGACGTTCTTCACAGCCGACAGCCCGAAACGAATGCCGTTCCCCTCGACGGTGAATGTGTCGTCGCTCTTGTTAACGTCCGGCGGCAGACGGTCAATGCCCATTTCGCGGCAGTTCTCAATGTAGTGGTTTATCTTGTCCTGGTCGTCAATGCTCGATATAAGCGCCGCCATAAACTCGACCGGATAAAACGTCTTTAAATACGCCGTCTGATACGCGACGACCGCGTACGCCGCCGCATGGGATTTATTGAAACCGTAATTGGCGAAATCGCTTATCTCGTCAAAAATAGCGGTAGCCGTCGCCTCGTCAATGCCGTTTTTGATACAGCCCGGAATTTCACCGTCATCGCTGCCATAGATGAAGTTTTTACGCTCGATCTTCATCTGATCCTCTTTTTTCTTGCTTATCGTGCGCCGCATTATATCCGCCCTTCCGAGTGAATAACCCGCGAGAGTGCGCACGATTTCAAGTACCTGCTCCTGATAAAGCATGCAGCCGTAGGTATTTTTTAAAATCCCCTCGAGCAGCGGATGCTTATATGTGATTTTTTCCGGATGCGCTCTGTTGTGCATATAGCGCGGTATCTGCTCCATAGGTCCCGGGCGGTAAAGCGAAATTCCCGCCGTTATGTCCTCAAAGCATGTCGGGCGCATTTCCTGCATCATCGACTGCATTCCCGCGCTCTCCATTTGGAACACGCCGTCGGTGTTTCCCGACGCGATTAAGTCGTAAACCTCTCTGCGGTCAAAATCCAAATGGTCTATATCTATTTTAATACCCCTGTTTTTCTCTATGATATTTACCGCGTTTTCGATTACCGTAAGATTTCGAAGTCCCAAAAAGTCCATTTTCAGAAGTCCGAGACTTTCCACTGTATCCTTCGTAAACTGCGTTGTTATAAAATTTTCCGTGTTAAGCTGGAGCGGCACATAATTCACCATCGGCTCGCTCGTGATAACCACGCCCGCCGCGTGAGTTGACGCGTGGCGCGGCAGCCCCTCGAGAGCGCGCGACACATCGATAAGCTCCTTAACTCTTTCGTCGCTGTCGTAGAGCGCCTTTAATTCCGAGCTTATATCGAGCGCCTTATCGATCGTCATTTTCAAGTCAAACGGTATCAGCTTGGCGATTCTGTCAACCTCGGAATACGGCATATCAAGCGCGCGTCCAACATCGCGGACGGCAAGCTTCGCTTTCATCGTGCCGAACGTGACGATCTGCGCCACCTGCCCCTCGCCGTATTTTTGCACGACATAATCTATGACCCTCTGTCTTTTATCGGGCGCAAAATCGATATCGATATCCGGCATACTTACGCGCTCCGGATTTAAGAAACGCTCAAAAATAAGCGAATACTTGATAGGATCGACATTCGTGATTTCAAGGCAGTACGAAACAAGACTTCCCGCCGCACTTCCGCGCCCGGGTCCTACCGCGACGCCGTTGTTCTTCGCGAAATTTATAAAATCCCATACTATAAGAAAATAATCGACAAAGCCCATGCGCTCTATCGTGCCGAGCTCGTACTCGAGCCGCTTTTTAAGCTCGTCCGGCTCGTCGGGATAGCGGCGCTTCAAGCCCGCCTCGCACAGCTCCCTGAGATACTCCGAAGCAGTTTTTCCGTCCGGCACATCGTACGCGGGAAGATGACGCGTGTTGAAGTCAAATTCGACATTACATCTGTCGGCTATTTTCTGCGTATTTTCAATAGCCTCCGGAACGTATTCAAACAGCTTTTCCATTTCCTCCGGCGATTTCAGATAAAACTCCTCGGTTTCAAACTTCATTCTGTCGGGATCATGAACCTTCTTTTCCATCTGAATACACATCAATATATCCTGGTACTTCGCGTCCTCTTTTTTAAGATAATGTATATCATTTGTAGCGACAAGTCCCAGTCCGAGCTCCTTCGCAAGCTTTATAAGCTCAGGTATGATCCGCTTTTGATCCGCTATTCCGTGATCCTGTATTTCAATAAAGTAGTTGTCCTTTCCCAAAATGTCTATATATTCGAGCGCGATTTTTTTAGCGCCCTCATAATCGCCCGAAACGAGCGCGCGCGGTATTTCACCGGCAAGACACGCCGAAAGAGCGATTATTCCCTCGCTGTGCTCGCGCAGTATTTCCTTATCTATTCTCGGCTTGTAATAAAATCCGTCGATGTAACCCGCGCTTACGAGCTTTATCAGGTTATGATAACCGGTATCGTTTTCCGCGAGCAAAATAAGATGGCTCATCCTGTTGTCAACGCCGTGAACCTTGTCAAAACGCGTTCTCGGCGCGACGTACACCTCGCAGCCTATCACGGGATGAATGCCCTGCGCCTTCGCTTCGCGGTAAAAATCGACCACGCCGTACATAGAGCCGTGATCCGTGATAGCGCAGGAGGACATGCCAAGCTCCTTGACCCGCGAAACGAGCTTTTTTACGCTCGCCGCTCCGTCAAGCAGGCTGTATTCCGTATGCGTGTGCAAATGGCAGAATTGCATGATGATTCCCTCCCTCTACAGGGTGTCCGCTATTGACAAAATCCTGTTTAATCTATGATTTACCCCCGATTTCCCGATCGGCGGGTTTGTTTTCTCTCCCAATTCCTTTAAGCTGTCCTCGGGATATTCCAATCTCAGCTCGGCGATTTCCTTTAAAACGTCGGGCAGCTTTACCCATTGAGGACTTTTTTTAAGTTTTTTTATTGCGTAAATATGCTTTGACGACGCTCTCGCGGACTTGTCCGCGTTTGCGGTGTCGCAGTTTACGCGCCTGTTTATACTGTTTCTGACTTCCTTTTCGATCTGCACCGTAAACAGCTCCAAAGCGCCTTTTCCCGCGCCCATGAAGCCCAAAATTCCGGCTATCGCGTCGCATTCCTTTACATATACAACATCGTAGCCCTTGCGGTAGGTGAGCTTTGCGGAAAATCCCTCTTTTTCAAGCACAGCCCGCAAAAACTCGGCTTCCTTCCTGTTTTTGGTGTCAAATTCGAGATGATAGCTCTTTTCCGGATTCGACGCCGAGCCGGCGCCCAAAAAAGCGCCACGTACATACGCGGCACGGCAGCACGACAGTCTTACGCTTCCCGCCATGCCCTCAATTATATTTTCCGCCGTATCGGTATTTTCGATATTGAAACGGTATTTTGGTCCTTTTTCGCCGCTTATTTCCATTCCGAAGCATTCCCGAAGATTTTCGCGCAGTCTTTCAAACACTGCTTCGTTTTCCGTTGTGAATTTTATTTTGTCGTCAGCCGCGCTGCCGGCAAAGCGGAGCATTCCCGCAAGCTCGGCGGCGGCGCAGCTCGGGCAGCCGCGTTCGGCGCGGCAAAGCCTTTCCTTTATATCCGACGAGAAAGACATTATGTATTCTCCCCTATCTTTCGGTTAATTTCATTACGGTTCTCGCAAGGCGGCTGAAATTATGGCGTATTTTTTCGTTCTGCACAAGCAAAAGATTACCCTTTACCACCGCGCATCTGTCCTCTATCGCGGCAATATCGGCCTTGACCTCGCAGGCGTTTTCAGCCGCGTAACGTTCCCTGATCCCCTCGGGAATTGGAGCGTCGTTTATAATGATCGCGTCGGCTATGCCTCTGTACGAGTGCTTTTCTATTGCCTCCAAATGGTCGCTTACGGTATACCCTTCGGTTTCTCCCGCCTGACTCATTATGTTGCAAACGTATATTTTAATCGCGTTACTCTCTTTTACGGCTTCAGCCACGCCGTCAACGAGTAAATTCGGTATTATGCTCGTATAAAGGCTGCCCGGTCCCAGCACGACCGCGTCCGCCTCTTTTATCGCATTTATAACTCCCTTTACCGCCTTCGGCTTTTCGGGCTTAAGAAAAACATGTTCTATTCCGCTGCCCGGTCCCGACCGGTGAAAGCCTATATGCGACTCGCCCTCTATTATGTCTCCGTTTTTCAGTCTTGCGGCGAGCTGAACGCTTTCGTTTGTTACCGGATAAACCGCGCCGATAACTCCCGCGACCGCGCTGAATCTGCGTACCGCCTCGTCAAAGCTCGCGGACATTTCGTTAAACGCGGCGAGGATTATATTTCCGAGAGTGTGTCCTTTAAGACTTCCCTCTTTAAAGCGGAAATTAAGAATTTCAGCCGTTTCTCCGTCTATTTCGGCAAGCGCGCTTATACAGTTGCGCACATCTCCCGGCGGCAGCATACCAAGCTCGCCGCGAAGCGCGCCCGACGAGCCCCCGTCGTCGGCTACGGTCACTACGGCTGTTATATTATGCGTATGCAGCTTCAAGCCCTTCAATATAGTCGAAAGTCCCGTTCCGCCGCCGATCACAACAATTTTTTTATCGGAAAGCATAACATCACTCCCTGCCTATATCGCGGTTTACCACGTTCGCCTTGTAGCCTATGCTCTGCAAATATTCCGCCAGCTTGTTCGCCATAGTAATGCTCCTGTGCTTGCCGCCGGTGCAGCCTATGGCGATCGTCAGCGATACCTTCCCCTCCTCGATATAGAGCGGGATCATAAATTTCATCATATCATCTAATTTTTCGAGAAACGCTACGGCAGACGAGGACGACATGACGTAATCCTGCACCTCTTTATCGTTTCCCGTCTTTTTCTTCAAAGCGTCCACATAAAACGGATTCGGGAAACAGCGCACGTCAAACATCAGATCCGCGTCCACCGGCACTCCGTATTTGAACCCGAACGCCATTACGTTTATTTCTATCGCGTGAGCCGGATCGTCAGATGAATATATTTTTTTAAGCTCCTGAATAAGCTCCTGAATTGTGAGATTGGACGTATCTATCACATAATCCGCCGCGCTGTAGAGCTTTTCGAGCATTTTGCGCTCAGCCTGAATTGACGCGAGCAGTCCGTTCGGATTATCGACCGGATGCGCGCGCCGCGTTTCCTTGTAGCGCTTTACGAGCGTCTCGTCGTCGGCGTTCAGATACAGCAAAACGCAGTCAAAGCCGCGCTCCTTAAGCCGGCTGACCTGCTCGACAAGCTCGTTTATCATCTCTCCCACGCGTATATCGACAACGAGGGCGATATTATTGAATTTTCCGTTAGCCGCCGTCAGCATTTCGGCGAATTTCGGTATCAGCATCGGCGGCATATTATCAATGCAGAAATATCCCATATCCTCCAGATACCGTATAACCCGCGTTTTGCCCGATCCGGACATACCGGTCACTATCGTATATTGCATTATTTTTCTCCTATAAGCCGTACCTCCGGCTCTAAATCTACTCCGAATTTTTCTTTAACCGTCTTTTGCACATATTCAATCAGCGCGATCACATCCGCCGCCGTCGCGCCGCCTTTGTTTACCACAAATCCGGCGTGCTTTTCGCTCACCTGCGCGCCGCCTATGGTATAGCCCATGAGACCCGCGTCCTGTATCAGCTTTCCCGCGAAATAGCCCTGCGGGCGCTTGAACGTGCTTCCCGCCGACGGCATCGAAAGCGGCTGTTTTTCCGCGCGTCGGTTCGAATAATCACGCATCTGCGCCTTTATATCGTCAGTATTCCCCTTTTTCAGCTTCATATTGCACGAAAGAATTACAAATTCGCCGCTTTCAAATATGCTGTGACGATAGCCGAAATCAAGCTCGCTGTTAGGCGAAGTCTTAATTTCACCGCTTTTATCAATATAAGTTACGTCCGTAATTATATCCTTGAGCTCTCCGCCGTACGCTCCGGCGTTCATATAAATTCCGCCGCCGAGCGTGCCGGGTATTCCCGACGCAAACTCAAATCCGGCAAGCTCCGCCTCCAAGATCCTGTTTGCGAGGGCGGTCATGAGTATTCCCGCTTCCGCGTACACGTTTTCACCCTCGATTTTACAACCGGTCATGCCCGACGCAACCTGAATAACAACGCCGCGTATACCCTTGTCTCCGACAAGCATATTCGAGCCGTTGCCCATTATCACATACGGAATACCGTTTTCACGGCAATACGAAATGATCCCGCCTATCTCTTCCGCGTTTTTCGCGCTCACAAGCGCATCGGCGGGACCGCCTATGCGGAAGGTGGTGTGATTTTTCATAGGCTCGTCAAAAAGAGTGTCAGGCGCGAGTTTCAGAAGTTCTTCTCTGTTAATCATAAATTAAGCTGCGCCTCCATCTGGTTCATCAGGCGGTTGTTAAGCTCGACAGCCGCGTTGTAGCCCATGCGCTTCTGCCTGTTGTTCATCGCCGCGACCTCGATGATAACGGCTAAATTACGTCCGAGCTTTACGGGGACGGTCAGCGACGGGATATTAATTCCCATAATGTTAGTGTACTCGTCAACCATGCCGAGACGGTCGTACTGCTTTCCGTCCTCCCACGGCTCCAGGTGAATGATCATGTCGATACTCTCGCTGTCCTTGACCGCGCCTATACCGAAAATCTCCTTTACGTCGATTATGCCGATACCGCGAAGCTCGATAAAGTGGCGAATGATCTCGGGCGACTCGCCCACGAGCGTCTTATCCGACACGCGCTTTATCTCCACCGCGTCGTCCGCGACAAGTCTGTGACCGCGCTTTAAAAGCTCGATCGCCGTTTCGCTCTTGCCAACGCCGCTTTCGCCGAGTATAAGTATACCCTCGCCGTAAACCTCGACAAGTACGCCGTGGCGAGTGCGTCTCGGAGCGACCTTTACGTTCAGATATGAAATAATCGCGCTCATAAACGCCGAGGTAGCCTGCTCGGTTCTCAAAAGCACTATATTATACTTTTCCGCAAGCTCCGGCATTTCCGGAAATACCTGCTGACCGCGCGTTATCACAAGCGCCGGAAAGCCCTGCGCGAAAAAGTCCTCCATTCGTTTTTTTCGCTCGTCCGTCGTGAGCTGTTCGAGATAATTAAACTCAACTCTGCCCATAATTTGAATGCGATTATGGTCGAAATAGTTGAAAAACCCGATCATCTGAAGCCCCGGACGGTTAATATCCGCCGTGCCTATGAGTATCTCGTCTATATCCTTCGTCTCATGAATTTTCTCAAGCTCGAACTCCTCTATTATTTTAGTCAGTGGAATAGTAAATCCGGTCTCTACCATATTCGTTTCCTGTCCTTTCCAGTCTTATCATATTAATCCGTTTATATTATATATTAAAATATGTTTTTTTTCAATAAGAATATAAAATTTATTTAAACGCCGATTCTGACGCTAATATTTTATCACCGTATGATAATTTTGTCAATCTTATATGTCCTCTGCCTGTTTATGAAATATTTACATGATTTTTTTTACCCTTTTTTACAAAATATATGAAGGTAAAATTTTATTGGGAGCGAAAAAAATGTCTGCAATTATAAAATCCGTACAAATTTATTTTCTCGGCATTCATCACGATATCGCCAAGCGTGCTTTCGACAGGCGCGTTGACAAATTGATCCGCGGCGGACAGCCCATAACGGACAGGCGCACATGTCTTATGGCGGATAAATGCTGCCTTCTGCGCAAACGCTTCGAGGATGCCTCCGCCGGAATTGACGTTATTATGCAAAATAACGAATTTAAAAAAATCTGCACAAAATATAGCGAATAATCTTGATTTTATTGAAGAAAAGTGATATAGTATAGCCATGTATGTTAAAATAATACAAACGGGAGATTTATGTAAACCAACTCCCGAAAATAAATCTATTTAGGAGGAGATTCCGATGGCTATCACCAGGAAAAAGAAGACGATGGACGGTAATAACGCAGCGGCGTACGCTTCATACGCGTTTACCGAAGTTGCGGCTATTTACCCCATCACGCCGTCATCGACCATGGCTGAAGTTACAGACGTTTGGTCGGCTGCCGGCAAGAAAAACATTTTCGGACAGCCCGTAAGAGTCGTTGAGATGCAGTCCGAGGCAGGCGCTTCGGGTGCGGTTCACGGCTCATTGACAGCGGGAGCGCTCACAACGACGTACACCGCTTCACAGGGTCTTTTGCTTATGATTCCGAATATGTATAAAATCGCGGGCGAACAGCTTCCCTGCGTATTTAACGTATCCGCAAGAGCGATCGCGTCACACGCGCTTTCAATCTTCGGCGACCACAGCGACGTTATGGCTTGCCGCCAGACAGGCTTTGCGATGCTTGCATCGACAAACCCGCAGGAGGCAATGGACTTAGGCGCTGTTGCTCATCTTACGACAATCGAGGGCAGGATTCCGTTCCTGCACTTCTTCGACGGTTTCAGAACTTCTCACGAGTATCAGAAGGTTGCTTGCTGGGATAACGAAACTCTCGCTTCAATGGTCAACTGGGACGCTCTCAACGAGTGGAGACACGCTTCTCTAAATCCGGAGCATCCGGCTCAGAGAGGTACGGCGCAGAACGGCGACGTATTCTTCCAGGCAAGAGAGTCGTGTAACTCGGCTTACAATAAGATCCCCGAGATTACTCAGAAGTACATGGACAAGGTCAACGAGGCAATCGGTTCGGACTACAAGCTGTTTAACTACCACGGCGCTCCCGACGCGGAGCAGGTTATCGTAGCTATGGGTTCGGTTTGCGACACTATCGAAGAAACGGTTGACTACTTAAACGCTAACGGCGGCAAGGTTGGTCTTGTTAAGGTTAGACTTTACAGACCGTTCGCTGCTGACAAGCTCTGCGAGGCTATTCCGGCTACGGCTAAGAAGGTTATCGCTTTCGACAGAACAAAAGAGCCCGGTTCGCTCGGCGAGCCGCTGTATCTTGACGTTGTCGCGGCTCTTCAGGAGCACGGCAGACTTGCCGATACGGAAGTATACGCTTGCCGTTTCGGTCTCGGTTCAAAGGACACGACTCCGGCTTGCATCATCGCGGCGTTCAAGAACACAGAAAAGAAGCATTTCACAATCGGTATCAACGACGACGTTACAAACCTCTCGCTTCCGCTTGACGAAAACCCCGACACAACTCCGGAGGGTATCACAAGCTGTAAGTTCTGGGGTCTCGGCGCGGACGGTACCGTTGGCGCTAACAAGAACTCGGTCAAGATCATCGGCGACCACACGGATATGAACGTTCAGGCGTATTTCGACTACGACTCAAAGAAGTCGGGCGGTCTTACATGTTCGCACCTGCGTTTCGGTCATCCGAAAATCACATCGACATATCTTATCAACAAGGCTGACTTCGTTGCTTGCCATAAGGCTTCGTACATCAGACAGTACGACATGGTATCCGACATTAAGCCGGGCGGCGTATTCCTCTTAAACTGCTCATGGAATGCTGAGGAGCTTGAAACACATCTCCCCGGTCAGGTTAAGAAGTACATCGCTGACAACAACATTCAGTTCTATACGATAGACGGCGTTAAGATCGGTAAGGAAATCGGTCTGGGCAACAGAATTAACACAGTCCTCCAGTCCGCATTCTTCAAGCTCGCCAACATTATCCCCGAGGCTGACGCTATTCAGTACATGAAGGACGCGGCTACGGCTTCATATTCGAAGAAGGGCGATGCTATCGTAAAGATGAACCACGATGCTATCGACGCGGGCGCGCAGCAGGTTGTTAAGGTAGACGTTCCCGAAAGCTGGAAGAACGCTGAGCCTGAGGATCTCGCTGTTAAGCACGAGGGCGACAGCAAGCTCATCAACTTCGTAAACGATATTCTCGTTCCTATCAACCAGTTTAGAGGCTCACAGCTTCCCGTATCGGCGTTCATGCCTTATCAGACCGGTGAAGTTCCCCTGGGCTCTGCTGCTTTCGAAAAGAGAGGTATCGCTATAGACGTTCCCGAGTGGAACAAAGACACATGTATCCAGTGCGGCAACTGCGCATATGTATGTCCGCACGCTTGTATCCGTCCGGTAGTTCTTACCGAGGAGGAGCTTAACAACGCTCCCGAGGGTATCAAGTATACAAAGGCTATGCAGCTTGACGGATTATATTACGCGATGGCTATCACGGTTCTTGACTGTACCGGATGCGGAAGCTGCGTAAACGTATGTCCCGTTAACAACGCCGGCAAGAAGGATCCGGCTCTCGTTATGAAGTCGCTTGACAGCCAGCTTGACGAGCAGAAGCAGTACGATTATCTCGTAACTCTCGCAGACAAGCAGGAGGTTCTTGACAAGTTCAAGATCTCAACGGTCAAGGGTTCGCAGTTCAGAATGCCTTACCTCGAGTTCTCGGGCGCTTGCGCGGGCTGCGGCGAGACTCCGTATGCGAAGCTCGTTACACAGCTCTTCGGCGACAGAATGTACATCGCAAACGCTACGGGCTGTTCGTCAATTTGGGGCGGCAGCGCTCCCTCGACTCCGTACACAACCGATTCGAACGGACGCGGTCCTGCATGGGCTAACTCGCTGTTCGAGGATAACGCTGAGTACGGTCTCGGTATGTTCTTGGCTCAGGATACTCTGAGAAAGAAGAACATCGAAGCTCTTGAGAGAATAGCTGCGGACAACGCTGACGTTAAGCCTTATGTTGACAAGTTCATCGAGACTAAGGACGAGGCTGACGCTAACAGAGTCGCGGTTGACGAGCTGTTACAGGCAATCGCAAACATCAACAGCGAGGACGCGAAGAACGTTATCGCTGACAAGGAATATCTCGCTAAGAAGTCCTGCTGGATCTTCGGCGGCGACGGCTGGGCATACGATATCGGCTTCGGCGGTGTTGACCACGCTCTCGCTTCGGGCAACGATATAAACATTCTCGTATTCGATACGGAGGTTTATTCGAACACGGGCGGTCAGTCTTCAAAGGCTACGCCGACAGGCGCTATCGCTCAGTTCGCGGCGGCTGGTAAAGAGGTTAAGAAAAAGGATCTCGGCGCAATCGCTATGTCGTACGGTTATGTATATGTAGCGCAGGTTGCTCAGGGCGCTGACCAAAACCAGCTGTTAAAGGCTCTTATCGAGGCTGAAAGCTATCACGGTCCGTCGCTCGTTATCGCTTACGCTCCGTGTATCAACCACGGTATCAAGGGCGGCATGAGCATCGCGCAGACAGAGGAAAAGAAGGCTGTTCAGGCAGGCTACTGGCACCTCTACAGATTCGACCCGAGACGCGCTCTCGAAGGCAAGAATCCGTTCCAGCTTGATTCTAAGGCTCCGACAATGGATTATGAGGACTTCATCATGGGCGAAGTAAGATACAACTCACTCGCTCGCTCGAATCCGGAAAGAGCTAAGGAGTTATTCGCGAAGGCTAAGAAGAACGCAGAGGAGAGATACGCTCATCTCGTTAAATTGGCTGAATAATCTCAAATTATAAATTTACAGACACCGCTAAATGCGGTGTCTGTTTTTATGCCGAAAACATTTATATAAAAAAACAAGGGCGTATGCCCTTGTTTTTTATCTTACCATCTCGTCCTGATGTCCCGTCGCTTTATGCGATTTGATAATTGCCTCTACTTCATCTATTGAACTGATCGACATATCGCCCGAAACTGTGTTCTTTATCGCGCTGAGAGCGTTACCGTATGACATCGCGCCCTCAATATCCATGCCCGCGAGTATTCCGTAAAGCACGCCCGCAACATATGCGTCGCCGCTGCCCACGCGGTCGATTACCTCGATATTCTCATAAGGCGGCTCCTCGTAGAATTTGCCGTTATAGTAAATGCGCGAACCGAAATTATGCTTTGTCGGGCTTACTACTTCGCGCTTGGTCGTCGCAACGATTTTGCAGCCGTATGTATCGGCGTAGCCCTTCATGATCTCATCGAGCGTGCCGGTCCTTTGAAGCATTCTTCTCGATGTTTCCTCTGAAACAAACAGAATGTCCACAAGCGGGAATATCTTCTCAATGACAGCTTTCGCTTCCTCCTCGCTCCATAAAGTCGCGCGGTAGTTTACATCGAAGCTTATCGCGACGCCGTGACGCTTCATAAGCTTGATCATACTCAGCGCCGTCTCTCTTAAATTCGGATCGAGCGCAAGCGAAATTGAGCTGATATGGAAAATTCTCGGCTTTTCATAGATATCGTCGGGAAGCTCCGAAAGCTTCAGCGTGCATACGGACGCGTTTGCGCGGTCATATACAACAGCCGATTTTCTCGGAAATACTCCGCTTTCATAGTAATAAATTCCCAAACGCTTCTTGTCGCTTGTGTCCCATACAACATAGCGGTCTGATACGTTGCCGTATCGGATACGTCTCGCGATAAAGTGTCCCATTTTGTTTTTCGGCAGCTTTGTCACGATCGCGGCGCGTATTCCGAGGTTTGCCGCGCCGGAAGCAACATTGAATTCAGAGCCGCCGCAGTTTTTCTCAAACGTCTCGCTTTGTGAAATCTTGTCCTTGTTCGGCGGCGAAAGACGAAGCATAACCTCGCCGAAGCTGATTAAATCATATTCAGCATTTTCCTTGATGAAATCCATAAAATCTCCTCCTTTTTCATTGTTTTACCCACTTATTATATATAGTTATTATATACCAAAAACAAGTCGTTCGTCAATATATTTTTGTAAAATTTTACAAAAATTTTAGACCAAAGGAGTAATTTACACAGAATTTTATTTTTTCTTTCCGAAAGCGAACAGTTTCACGCAGACAAAGGTTATCGGAACACCAATTACCGCCGCCATCAAATATACAATCAGGCTCGGCCAACGGAATACACCGCTGAACACAGCCACCATAACCGTTTGTATAATCAAATTTGGCAGACTTGACAGCAGAAACTTAAGATACTTTATCACGCCGAATTTAAAATCATGGAACGTGCATATACTGTTCAAAAAATATGACAGGATGTTAGCCGTGATATATCCGGGGACAAAGGCTATCAAATCATTCAAAATCCTGCTAATGCCGTCAGGCAAAAACAAAATTGCGTCGTTCGGGATAAAACACCTGTAGAGCGTCGCAAACAAACTGCTCGCAAATGTATTGATAACGCCGACCACAAGGAACATAAGAAATTCCGTAGATAAAAAAGTTTTTTTGAATTTTTCCGCTTTTGTCGGGACATATTCATCCCATGGGGTGAGCTTGCCTTTTCTTACGATAAACGCCTTCTGCGCAAGCTCCGCAAGCGGCGCGTCAGAGAAGGAATCCGAGTAAAATTCGCCGCATTCGGCATTCGGAACGGCTTCGTCGAGTCGTTTCACCTTTTCCTCGCCGTGACAGTTTTCGCCGTCGTATTTGCCGGTATACTTGTCCACGCGCGACGCGATAAGCGTTTTTATTCCGAGGCGCGAGCATATCGGTTTCAGCAAAAATTCCGGTGAGGCGGAAATTATCACATCGTCATCCCTGTGCTGCTTCTTATAATAATCCATTATATTTTTCTCATGCGTGTTCCAAAAATCATTTATCGTGCCGTCGATATCCTTCACGCATGTCAGGAAACGATACATTTTTTCCTTAAACTGTGTTTTTGTCTTTATTCCGAGAATATACAGAAAAAAAGCCCACAGCATGGGTATTACGGTCTTTAATACCGACGGATATTTTTTCAGACAATAGAAATAAAAATCCGCGGTGCTGTCGCCGTCATAAACAGTTCCGTCAAAATCGTAGATATTCATAGCTTTTGCTCCTTAATTCAATAATGTTACGGCAGAAGCGGAAATCCCTTCTCCCCTGCCCTCAAATCCGAGCTTTTCGGTCGTTGTCGCCTTGACGCTTACGCAGTCAATATCAATATTTAAATCCTCCGCTATATTTTGACGCATCTTTTCTATATACGGCGCCATCTTCGGCTTCTGCGCCACAATAGTCACATCGGTATTGCAGACGGTATAGCCCCTTTGCGCGACTATACGCACTGTCTCTCTTAACAGTACACGGCTGTCGGCGCCTTTATATTTAGGGTCGGTATCTGGAAAGTGCTTTCCTATATCGCCCATCGCCGCCGCGCCCAAAATACTGTCCGCAAGCGCGTGAAGCGCAACGTCCGCGTCGCTGTGTCCAAGCAAGCCCTTTTCATACGGAATTTTTACTCCGCATATTATCAAATCGCGTCCCTCGACGAGTCTATGCACGTCATAACCCTGTCCTATTCTCATATCGTTTTCCTCTTTTCAAGTATTTTTTCGGCCGCGGCTATATCATCGGGCGTGGTAAGCTTAAAGTTATCGTATCTGCCTGTGATTATCTTGATTATTCCGCCGCAGCGTTCTACAAGGGCGCAGTCGTCGGTCGCGTTTATATTCTCTTTTTCGGCGCGTTCATATGCCGATAATATTATTTCTCTTTTAAACGCCTGCGGCGTTTGAATTTGAAATGTTTTATCCCTATCTATCGTCCCTGCTATAAATCCGTTTTCATCGGTTGTTTTCAGAGTATCCTTACATGGCACTCCGACAGCCGCGGCGCCGTATTCCCTCGCCGCCCTCACCGACGCGCTTATTTCATCTTGACCGATAAGCGCGCGTGCTCCGTCGTGAATAAGGATTATATCGCCCGACGCGAACGCAAGCCCGTTTCTTACGCTTTCCGTGCGCGTCGCGCCGCCCGTAGTCGCTATGCGCCACTTCGTTATGTTGTTTTTTTGCATCAGCTCGCCGACGCGCATATGCTCGCGCTCGCCGGAGACTATTATTATTTCGTCAATATCGGGATTATTCTGAAAAGCCTCGGCGGTATAAACAAGCATTTCCTTTCCCAAAAGCTTCATAAATACCTTGTTTTCACCCGCTCCCATGCGCGTTCCCTTACCGCCTGCCGCTATAATGACCGATACGCCTTCCATAACGCTCTCTCCTTTTATCTTCTCAGTAAAATATGGCTGAGGCTTCGCCTCAGCCATATTCCAAGTTAATCTTAATTTTTGTTTGGGGGCCGTACTAACCTACCCGGCGCTCGGCAATTTCTTCAATCGTGTCACTCATAATATTTTCAATATCGCCTTGACCCGCAATACCGGACATTACCAGTTCGCTCACAACGATTTGCTTCGCGCTCCCCAAAGTCTTTCTCTCGCTTGTGGAAAGACCCTTTACTCTTTCGCGGTGCATAAGTTCCTTAAGAGCGCCGGTAACCAAATAGATGTCTCCGGATTTGATTTTGACCATATTTTCGCGCTGACGCTTGTTCCAATTTTTATCATCTTCGATTTCTGCGTCACGGAAATACTCAAGAACCTTTTTTGCCTCCTGCTTGCTGATAACATCGCGTATACCGATGTTTTCACAGCCGTCTATAGGAATATTGGTAATCATGCTGCCCATCGCAAAACGGACCGCATAATATGAGCGCTTTGTTCCGACTAAGTCAATCTCTTTTATCTCCTCAACGATGCCTGCGCCGTGCATTGGATGTACGACCTTATCTCCGATGCTGTACATCATCACAAACCGCCTTTCTGCAACTATATAATAGTTCCTATAATAATTATACCATATTCCCCCTCAAAAGTCAAAGAAATTTATTCTATCATATTACACAAAAAAATGCAAGCTTTTTTTCGAAAAAATTGCACAAATTTTTCAAAAAATCATTCTTCTATTTCTTCATCAGATATTCCTTTTATCACAGTTCCATTATCGGCAGGAATCCAGGAACGGCTGAACTGTTCCTCACGAAACAGCGCGGCAAGTCCAGTGATTTGTTTAAGACGCAGTATCTCGTCCTTATCCATACCGAGATGACGCGCGATCCACGCGTCGGAGCGTCCGAGCTCGTGCAGCTCCTTTATAATATTGCTCATTAAATCAACGTCATGCGAACCGCGAGCGCGATTGTGGCGGATAGTGCTCGCCATACGCTGATCTATAGGCTTATCTATTACCGATACAGGCAGCATGCCGCCCTCGCGCTCGTATATGTCGCGGTGTTCGAGCATAATCCTGTATCGGTGAAACCCATCCACTATAATATAAATATCCTTGGATTTCACATAATAGCATACCACAGGCATTGTATAGCCGTCCTCCTTAATGCTGTCGTAAAGAAGCTTAAGCTCGGGCGGCGCTACACTGTTAGGATTGTATGTATTCGGCTTGACCTTTTCTATCGGCACCGCTATTACATTATAGACAGGACTTTTAAATTGCATAATCAATCTCCTATATTATTATACTTTTTCTTTAGAACATCAATTTTCCTTTGCTGCTGACGCGTTAGTCCGAAGCCCATAAAACGGCATATATGGTCGTTTTTGAGAATGCAGAAACACATCCTTTTCCAGCTCGGAATATCCTTGGTCGATTTTATATCATCGGTATCATCCGGAATATCGCCTTCAAAAATCACGCGTGAATTTTTCATAAGCGTGTAATTCGAAACACCGTTGCGTTTTATATTATACCCGTGATCGAGGAGTTCCTGAATAGCGGTTTCATCCAGTCCTCCGCCGGTTTCGTGCCAAAACTTTATTGACGTGGTGAATTTTTTAACGTAGCTGTCACGCAGCCTCGGCGGAAGAGTCGCCAGCAAAAATTCGGTATATGACCGCCATGTGTGTCCCTCGGGCAGCTTCAGCCCTCTGTAGCCCATCGCGCGGCTTTTTCCGTATATGGCGGTAAAATTCGCGCCCTGCACGCGCCCGACAAGCTTTGACCATACCTGCGGGTCTATAACACGATACAGGTTTAGACTTTCCTTCGCGTAATCATTAAACGGCGATGCGACACGCATTTGGTCCAAAGGCACTCCCGCCATATAATACATATCGTATAGTCTGTTATAATCATAATCAAACAGATAATTTGCATGCCAAACGTCTTTTATCGACCAGTCATACATAGGCGAAGCGCTGTAAGTGTCTTTAAACAGCTTGCTTATCCAGCATGTGTCTTTGTATCCGTACCGCTTGTTAATGATTGCGTTATAGCGCTGCAGCGATTCATCTGTTCTGTTTCCGAGCAGCGTGACTGTTTTCTTATCATCATGCGAAATTCTATACCACCGCGCAAACTGCTTAAACAGATCCTCCTGATGCATACGATAACGGTATGTCGTGATTGGATTGTTGTCAAGATTTATAACATAGTCGTGCTTCGGCATAGGACGCACCCACGCGTCCTTTTTTGTCTCGTCCCACGGATACCAAAACATCTCATAGCTGCTCAGCGCCGTGCGTGTGGCCATAGGAAGACAAACCCAATACAGTTCCGCCTCATTTTCAAGCCGCGCAAAAGTGCGCTCGATATATTCGGTAGTCATACTGTATTGCGCCTCAAAATCCTGATGAAACACGCCTATCGGTTTATCGGGATAGTATTTGTTTCGGAAATCAAGCGTCATATTCAGCAATAACCCGCTGTCTTTTCCGCCTGAAAACGCCACATATATATTGTCAAATTCCTCGAAAATGTAACGTATACGCTCCTGAAACGCCTCATATACGTTTTTGTCTATATACTCGCGTTTCATTACATTGACTTCGACTTGTCCATGCACGCGCGCATAGCCTCGATCACCGCGCTTCTGAAGCCACGCTCCTCAAGAACGCTCACAGCCTCGATTGTAGTTCCCGCGGGCGAGCAAACCATATCTTTAAGCTGTCCCGGGTGCTTTCCCGTTTCAAGCGCCATCTTCGCGCTTCCGAGAACCGCCTGCGCCGCGAACGTGTACGCCTGAGCGCGCGTCATTCCGCCCATAACAGCCGCGTCAGCCATGGCCTCGATAAGCATGAACACATACGCGGGCGACGAGCCCGAAACAGCCGTAACCGCGTCCATCATATATTCGGGGACTATCTCCGCCTTTCCGAAGCTCGAAAGAATTTTCACAGCGTTTTCCGTATCCTTCGTTCCGACAACGTCATTCGGGCAAACGGCGGACATTCCCTCGCCCACGAGCGCGGGAGTATTCGGCATTACGCGAACCAGCTTTACGGGTTTTGCGAACGCTTCCTCCAGCTTCGCGATACTCTGCCCCGCGACGATTGAAACGATCATTCGTTCAAGGTTTACATAATCCTTTATTTCGTCTATGACCTTATAAACCACATTCGGCTTGACGCAAAGAAAAATCACATCTGAGCGGCGCGTCACTTCCTTATTGTTATCGGTTGTGTAAACGCCATACTCGGTTTTAAGCGCGTCAAGCGTATCCGCGTTTTTATCGGAAACGGAAATGTCGATTGCCGCGGCGGTGTTTGAAGCGATAACGCCCTTAATAATTGCCGCGCCCATATTTCCTCCGCCTATAAATCCAATTTTCATGGTATCTGCTCCTTTCGTTGTGTTGGTGTAAATTACAAAAACGGAACCGCCATTCCGGTCAGTTCCGTTTTTTAATTTACTGCACCGGATAAACCTTATTCTCCTCGTCCAATAAATCTCCGTCTATTTTATATTTCTGCGCGCGGCGGTATTCGAAGAATTTGACCGCGACCTGTCCGAACAGCGCGTATGACAATACGTCCTCCGGCTGCTCTATCCATTCGGCGCATTCCTTTTTCATCTGCTCCAGCTCCGGCGGGATCAAATCCGCGGGACGGCAGGTGATACGCTTTTCGTCGCCGATTATTTTCTTTACTATATCCTCCGAAATGTCAACCGGACATTTGCCGTATTCGCCTCGTACAAGTCCCTTTGTTTCCTTCGAAACCATCTTATATCTCTCTCCCATCAGTACGTTTAAAACAGCCTGTGTTCCGACGATCTGCGACGACGGCGTTACCAGCGGCGGATAGCCCATGTCCGCTCTTACGCGCGGCACTTCCTTGAGCACTTCCTCGTAAGCGTCCTCTCTTCCCTGCTGCTTAAGCTGCGAAACGAGGTTAGAGAGCATACCGCCAGGCACCTGGTACTTCAATGTATTAACGTCAACGCCCATTACCTTCGGGTTCATAAGCCCGCTCGCGAGATACTTTTCTCTTAGCGGCTTGAAATAATCGCATATTTCGACCAGCTTGTCAAGGTCGTAGCCCGTATCGTAAGGCGTACCCTGCAAAGCCGCGACGATCGGCTCTGTCGGCGGCTGCGACGTACCCATAGCCATAGGCGACATAGCGCAGTCTATCACGTCAACGCCCGCCTCGATCGCCTTCAGGTAAACCATAGAAGCCTCGCCCGACGTGTAGTGCGTATGGAGCTGAATAGGTATTTTAACCGTTTCCTTCATAGCCTTTACGAGGTCGTACGCGGTATACGGCAGAAGCAATCCCGCCATATCCTTGATACAAATCGAATCCGCGCCCATTTCCTCAAGCTGCTTCGCGAGCTTCGTGAAGCTTTCTATATTGTGAACGGGGCTTATCGTGTAGCACACGGTAGCCTGCAAATGACCCTTTTCCTTCTTACACGCTTTGATCGCGCATTCGAGATTTCGCACGTCGTTAAGCGCGTCGAAGATACGCAGAATATCAATGCCGTTAGCGATTGACTTCTGCACAAAATATTCAACTATATCGTCCGCGTAATGCCTGTAGCCCAAAATATTCTGACCTCTGAACAGCATTTGCAGCGGAGTTTTCTTTGCTTTATCCTTAATTTTTCTCAATCTCTCCCACGGATCTTCGTTTAAGAAGCGCAGGCACGAATCAAACGTCGCGCCGCCCCATGCTTCGAGCGAATGATAACCTATATCGTCGAGTTTTTCAACAATCGGTAGCATATCCTCCGTGGTCATACGCGTAGCAATAAGCGACTGATGCGCGTCACGCAGGACTGTTTCGGTAATTTCAACCGGTTTTTCATTTTTAGCCATATATATTGCCTCCTTAACTGAATAATGACAGGAACACGCCTGCAGCTACCGCCGAGCCTATAACTCCGGCGACGTTCGGTCCCATCGCGTGCATGAGCAGGAAGTTTGACGGGTTTTCCTTCTGTCCCACCATCTGCGACACTCTCGCCGCCATAGGCACAGCCGAAACTCCCGCCGAGCCTATCAGCGGATTTACCTTGCCTTTGGTAAGCACACACATCAAATCGCCCAGGAGCAGACCGCCCGCCGTTGAGAAGCAGAACGCGATAAGTCCGAGCACGATAATGCCGAGCGTCTGCGGATTTAAGAAGCTCTCCGCCGTCGCCGTAGCGCCTACCGTCACGCCGAGGAAAATCGTTATAACATTCATAAGTCCGTTCTGCGCGGTTTTTGAAAGTCTGTCCGCAACGCCCGATTCCTTTAAGAGATTTCCGAGCATCAGGCAACCCACGAGCGCCACCGCGTCGGGGATTATAAACGCAACGACTATCGTAACTATTATCGGGAACAGTATTTTTTCCGTTTTTGAAACGGGTCTGAGCTGCTCCATAACTATCTGTCTTTGCTTTTTCGTAGTCAGCGCCTTCATTATTGGCGGCTGAATTACAGGTATGAGCGCCATGTACGAGTACGCTGCTATCGCTATCGCCGGCAATAGAGCCGGAGCGAGCGTTTTTGTGACGTAAATCGCCGTAGGGCCGTCAGCGCCGCCGATAATACCTATCGAAGCCGCTTCCTTTACGCCGAAGCTAATTGCCGGAACGAGCGCGCTAAGCACCAGCGCGCCGAGGAATGTGAAGAACACTCCGAACTGCGCCGCCGCGCCCAACAGAATACTTTTCGGGTTCGCAATAAGCGGGCCGAAATCCGTCATACAGCCGATACCGACGAATATGAGCGGCGGATAAATGCCGAGCTTAACGCCTAAGTACAGTAAATCGAGCAGTCCGCCCTCGGAGACGACCCGCTGTATGTCGATATGGCTGCCGTCGAGCATATATTCGGGATTGGTAAAAAATTCCGTGTGCATCATGATCGCGCTCGAGCCCTTGAACATCGGCATATTCGTAAGCAGCATACCGAACGCGATAGGCAGAAGCAGCAGCGGCTCGAACTTTTTTACGATCGCGAGATACAAAAGCAAGCAGGCGATCGCGATCATAAGCGGCGTGCCTATGGCTTGCAGAAAATCTCCCGCGGCAAACGCGGCGCGCATATCGCCGAGCATCGCGGCAAGTCCGGTGCTTCCCATAAAATCTATTATGCTTTGAAACACTTGTCTGTCACCACTTTCTGAATCAAATTTTTCTTAAATCAGTTTACGGAAATGATAACATCGCCGCTGTTCACGCTCGCGCCGCTTGACGCGTTTACGCTTGCGACCGTGCCCTCAACGCCCGCGAAAATTTCGTTTTCCATCTTCATCGCTTCGAGTACCGCGACGAGTGTGTCAGCCTTTACCGTGTCGCCCACGTTTACCTTTACCGACATGATAGTACCCGGCATAGGAGCGGTAACCTTCTTAGCTCCCATAGCGCCCGACGAAGCCGAAGCAGCCTTCGGAGCGGGTGCCGGTGCGGGAGCGGGTGCAACCGCCGGAGCCGGTGCGACCGGAGCCGAGGTCTGAACGCCGCCTACTTCCTCCACGTCAACAGCGTATGTTTTACCGTTTACAGTGATATTAAACTTTCTCATATTTTTACCTCCCTAAAATCTGTTATTAATAGTCTCATTAACGCCCGCTCTGTTCCAAGCCGACGATAAACCGCCTACGCGCTTGTAGGATTTTATTCGTAAGTTGTAAGTCGAAGTATTCAGGCTCGCGGCAACGGCAGCCGTGAGTATAGCGACAAGCTCCTCCTCGGGAATGTCGTCCGGTTCGTAAGGCTCGTTATGGTTTTTATCCGTGGTATAAGTTGCCTCAGCTCCTCCCGTCATATATCTCATTCCAATTTGCTTTGCTTCGTTTACATTTTCGGTCTGCTTTTTCGGGTCTTTATAGAAAATCACTCTGAAAAGGTACAGCACTATCATAAGTATAACAAGCACCGCGAAAACTATCGAAAGACCGAGTACCGTAACCTGTAAGCCTTCGCCTAAAGCATCTGCCAAATTCATAATCGTTATCTCCTTTCCGAAAATCCCGCTTGATTATACGGGGAGATTGCCGTGTTTCTTAGCCGGTCGCGATTCTCTCTTTGACGCGAGCATTTCGAGCGCCGCTATTATTCTCGGTCTTGTCGAATCCGGCTCTATAACGTCGTCAACGTAGCCTCTCGCCGCCGCGACATAGGGTGACGCGAAGCGGTTTCTATACTCGTTGATTTTTTCCGCTCTCGTCCTTATGGGATCGACACTGTTTTTGATGTCGTCCTTGAAAATGATGTTCGCCGCGCCGTCGGGACCCATAACCGCGATTTCCGCCGTGGGCCAAGCCATAACTATATCCGCGCCGACGTGCTTCGAGCTCATCGCGATATACGCGCCGCCGTACGCCTTTCTTATAATTACGTTTATCTTCGGCACGGTAGCCTCACAGTATGCGTAAAGGAGCTTCGCACCGTGGCGGATAATGCCGCCCTGCTCCTGCTCAACGCCCGGGAAATAGCCGGGAACATCGGTGAGCGTCACGAGCGGAATATTGAAGCTGTCGCAGAAGCGCACAAATCTCGCCGCCTTGTCTGACGAGTCGATATCGAGCGAGCCCGCCATAACCTTCGGCTGATTAGCCACTATTCCGACAGTGCCGCCGTTCATTCTAGCGAAGCCGACAACTATATTCTGCGCGAAATCCGCGTGAACCTCCATGAAGTCGCCGTTATCCACTATTTCCGCGATAACGTCCTTTATATCGTAAGCCTTGTTCGCCTCGTCGGGGACGATCGTCGTGAGCTTCTCGCTCAGTCTGTTGATATCGTCCGACGGCGCGATATACGGCGTTTCCTCCAAATTGTTTGACGGAAGGAACGAAAGCAAGCGTCTTATCTGCGCTATGCACTCCTCCTCGGTCTTAGCCGCAAAGTGCGCCACGCCCGATTTTGACGTGTGAACCTGCGCTCCGCCGAGATCGTTCGAGGTCACGTCCTCGCCCGTTACCGATTTTATAACCTGCGGGCCTGTGATAAACATCTGGCTTGTCTTGTCCACCATAAATATGAAATCCGTAATAGCCGGAGAATAAACCGCTCCGCCCGCGCACGGCCCCATAATTACCGAGATCTGCGGAATAACGCCGCTGTTGCAGGTATTTCTGAAAAATATCTCGCCGAAGCCCGAAAGAGCGTCAATGCCCTCCTGTATCCTCGCACCGCCCGAATCGTTAAGTCCGATTATCGGCGCGCCCATCTTCGCCGCCATATCCATAACCTTGCATATTTTCTTCGCGTGCATTTCGCCCAGCGATCCGCCTATTACGGTGAAGTCCTGCGCGTACGCATAAACGAGCCTGCCGTCAACCGTGCCGTAGCCCGTGACAACGCCCTCACCCGGAGCTTCGACGCAGTCCATGCCGAAGTCGCTGCAGCGGTGCGTCACAAACGCGTCGATCTCAACGAAGCTGCCCTCGTCCATGAGCATTTTGATACGCTCGCGCGCGGTCATTTTACCGGAATCATGCTGCTTTTTGATTTTAGCCTCTCCCCCGCCGTTTTCTATGGTTTGGCGGCGGTACTGAAGCTCGGTCAATTTATCAACTGTTCCCATATTTTAACCTCCATTACCTGTATTTTGTGCCGTATATAATATGGAAATACCATATAGGGCTAATAGATAAAATTTACACTCATTCTACATTATACCGTGATTTTGACAAATTTTCAACAATTTTTTAAATGTTACCTATAAAAAATACGCGTTAATCCGCGTCGGCTTTTTGTAAGACTTTCACAAATGCAAAAGCCCGAAAGGTATCTACACCTTTCGGGCTTGAAAAGTTTAATATTAATTCGACGCGGATTCCGATGCCGTAAGCTCCAATTTATCTATGGGATAGACGCTGTCAATACCCCAAAGAAACGCTTTTACGCTATCCACATCTTCGATTCCTTCGATATTTTCAACTGTGATCGTCCTTGTTGCTTTTGCTCCTATTTCCGCGGTCTCGCTTCTTACGGACTGCAGCCTGTTATCCTTATACAGAGCCACTATAAGCTGCGCGTTCGCCTTAAATTCCGCGGATGTGTTTACGATCTCCGCAGATATAGCTCCGTCCTCGGCGCTGATCGTTCCGGTCAGCGTTTTACCGCTGCCCATAACCGCCGGCGGAGCGGGCTTTATGATAGTCTCGCCGGTAAGCTCGGCTTCCGCTTCCTCTTTTTCAAGCGTGGCGGTCTTGGCAAACGTAACGTTTATAATCGTATTTTTTACGCCTTCCGTCCACGCAACGGCTACAGTTGTGTCATCACCCTTGTTTTCCGGAACGGGCTGAGCCTCGCCGTTTATGAAAATCGTATCGATAGCATAACCCTCGTCGGGGATTATGTTTATCTCCGGCGCTTTTCCGTCCTTTTCGGCATAGATTAAACCATCCTCAGCCGTATCCGCCGATACTATTTTGCCGCCGGCGTTATTGAACACCGTTACCGTTGACTTTTGTTGGGCTTTTTCTTCCTCCGTCATTTCGCTTGCAACTATCGCGAACGGGCTGAATGATTTACAAAGTATCACAAGACCGTATTTTGTAACCTCACACGGGATCTCTTCAACGTCTACAGTATTTCCCTGCGAGTCCTTTTTAAAGTGATACGCTGTAAATTTCACGCCCTCGTCCTCAGGTCCGTATGGCGCGGGGAAACCTACGCAAAGGCGCACGCTTGTGCCTGTGCTCAAAATGTTTTTATTACATATGGTAAGGCTTAAATCATATGTGCTGCTGCTTAACACGTCGCTGCCCGTTTTTTCCTCTATCATACTGTTCATCGCGTCGCCTTTGTTTTTGTTTGTTTCGGAAACAACAAGCGCAATTCTGTTTGAGAGGCTCTGATCAACCGGACTGCCGTCGGAGGTTTTCCAATCATTGACGGAAATATCTGTGTTTTCCATTAGCTGCGGCTTTGCGAACAGATTGAAGAAGTAGCCGCGCGAACGGTACGCGCAGACTGCCGCGCGGTGCGAGGTTACGAATGAGATCGTCACGGGCTGCAAATTGCCTATCTTGCTTTCCAGTCCCGTTATATTTATGTCATACGCAATCGTATCACCCGCCCATGAATCATCGGGAGTCAATGTCATTTTAATAGTTCTGTCTCCGACAAGACGCATATCTGTTACGACCTTATCCACCTTGACGTTGCCCAAAGCTGCGTTATCAGTCTTGTCATACACGCTTACGGTATAGTCCTTCAGATATTCGAGCGGAATTTCCGTCTCGCTGTCCTCATCCGCAAGCGAAACGGCTGACGCGCCCTTCTTCTGAAGCGGCTTATCAAACACGATCTCGCAATCCTTAGAGCCGTCCTCGATATAAAATCTGCCCGACATCGACGGCGTTGAACGCTGCACGAACGGCGGCAGATACTCTACCTCGACGTGGTTTAAGAGCATACCCGTTTCCTCAACCAGCATCAGCGGGTCACCGGTATAATACTGATACTCCGCCTGTTCCAGCCCAAATTTGTCGTCCTCCGGATCGGGTATCTGCGGATTTTCGGGAATTTTCTGTCCCGGATACCAGTGACCGCGCGGAGGAATATCAGTAACGGCAAATTCCATATACTGCGCTTGCCATACGGGGAATAAAATGTACCCGTCGTTTTCAAAATTTCCTAATCCCTGCGGGTCGTAAAGACCTGTATCGGCATATATCCAGTCGCTTGCGGTGAATTCATCGCCCTCGGTTTCGTAGTTGCGACCGTAGAATTTAACGAGGATATACATGTTATCCTCCCGCGCCGCTTTAACATAGCCCTTGCCGTTATAGCTTACCTTAAATGCCGGCGTGGCGCTGCCCATATTGGTTCCGAACGCGGCGTTGCAGTCGCTTGAATACTGAACATCAAGCCCTCCAACCGAATATACCGTGTCAAAGCTTACGCCGCTCATCTCGAGAACAGGGTATTTAAACTCGAAGCCGCATTCCGACATTTCTCCGCTTTCGATATGCTGTCTGTCCATAATATCCGCGCCTACAAGCAGATATTCGGACGATTCATGCCCGCTGTTTACATCGTTCATGTTTTCACCGTTAAATACGGACGGATCATCGAATGTAGAATCAACCGCATACCATACCTCGTTTTCGATTTCGTGTATCTTAACGTAGTTCCACATATGAAGCTCCATCTGCTCCTCTGTGTGCTTATATACGCCCTGAACCGTTACGCACGGCACGCCTATACGGTCAAGCACAAGCTTTAACGCCTTGGAATAGCCTTCACAAAGACTTTCGTGCGCCACAAGCGGTCCGTATGCGGTTCTTACGTTTCCGATATTCTCCAATTTGCAGTGCTTGGGGTCGTTTTGATCAGCCGTATCAAGCTTGTAGACGGTATTTCTTATCATAGCATCATGGACAGCCGTTACCATCTTTTCCTGGTCTGTCTTAGGTCTGTACTTTTCCTCATCGGAGGTGCCCGGTCTTAAATCGTCAAGATCGAGAACAATCGGCGTGGCGTCCGGATTCGGAGTGGCCGACGCATCCGTTTGAGGAGCATCCGTCGCCGGCGGGGTCGTTTCATCGGGCATCTTTACCGCGTCAGACGCAATTTCCCGAAGCTTTTCAACCTCGGCGTTTAAGTCGCTTACCGCTTTGTCAACGTCAGCGGCGGACGAAAATCCCTCTCTGTAATAATTCTCGGTTCTTCCCGCGCCGAGAGAAGCCGTAAAGGTTTCATCGCTTTTTTGCTTGACTGTAATGCTCAGATTATCAAAGTTTACATAAAACGCATCGGGATAATCGGCATAAAAAGCGTCGCGCGCGGCGCCGTATGTGTTGACAAGAGAATTATCACCCGTTGTGTAAGCATAAAGCTGATCCTGCGTTACAACATCATTAGCCGTAAGATCGTAAGCTTCCGTACCTGTCTTTAATATACCATCCTCGTACATTGTGACGAGCGCATTATAAAACCGCTTTGCTTCGGGGCTTAACTGATCGTAAAAATAAATATAGTGCTTCGCGCCATCCGAACCGGTTTCCCAATGTCCCTGGGTAACCTGCGAACCGGTCACGCTGTACGCCGCGTTTACCGCTGTGAGCGACGACGCGAGCATGGAAAAAGATAATAAAGCAGTCAATGCTTTTTTTAATTTTGTTTTCATATATATCCTCCCAAAATATAAAATTACAATAACATTATACCGTTTCAACAGATATTTTGTCAATCAGCTTTTAAAAATGAAATATGCGTGTAATATATCGGAAACAAAAAAATACGGCGCGCCGATTTTCGGCGGCGCGCCGCGTTATAATTTATACATATTTCCTTAATTGTTTCAGCGCGCTTTTTTCAAGCCTCGATACCTGCGCCTGTGATATTCCGATTTCCTCCGCAACCTCCATTTGAGTCCTGCCCTGAAAAAACCTTAAATTCAGAATATGCTTCTCCCTTTCGTCCAAATGCTTCATCGCCTCGCCGAGAGCTATGTTTTCAAGCCAGTTTTCATCTATATTTTTTGTGTCCTTTACCTGATCCATCACAAAAATAGCTTCGCCGCCGTCGTGATAAATAGGCTCGAACAGCGACACGGGATCAGCTATCGCATCGAGAGCGAAAACTACCTCCTCCTTCGGCAGATTCATCTCTTTTGCTATTTCGGAAATAGTCGGTTCCTTCGAGTTGGCGTTCGTAAGCTTTTCCTTGATATGAAGCGCTTTATAAGCCGTATCCTTCAAAGAGCGGCTCACTCGTATGGAATTATTATCCCTAAGATACCGGCGTATTTCACCGACTATCATCGGCACGGCATATGTTGAAAACTGAACGTCCAGCTCGGTATTGAAATTATCTATCGCCTTGATAAGACCTATACAGCCCACCTGAAACAAATCGTCGGCGTTTTCGCCCCGATTATTAAAGCGCTGGATCACGCTTAAAACAAGGCGCAGATTTCCGTTTACGAATTTTTCCCGCGCAGCCGCGTCTCCGGCCTTGATTTTTACAAAAAGCTCCTCTTTTTCCTGTTTTGTGAGCGTCGGGAGCTTTGATGTGTTTACCCCGCAAATTTCTACTTTGTTGGTCATACCCTTTTCCTCCTTACGTTATAACGCCGTGAAAACGGCTATGTACGCGGGGTACGACCTTTATGTATTTAACTCATTTTCGTTATTTCCTTTTTCAGCCTTCCTATTATCCTTTTTTCAAGCCGCGATATATAAGACTGTGATATGCCGAGCAAATCGGCTACCTCCTTTTGAGTTTTTTCCTTTTTATTATTCAGTCCGAAACGCAGTTCCATAATGCATCTTTCCCGACCAGAGAGGGTTTCGAGCGCCGCCCTGAGCATCTCCCTGTCAACCTCGTCCTCTATATTTTTACATATGACGTCGTTATCGGTTCCGAGTATATCCGAGAGCAGCAGCTCGTTCCCGTCCCAATCGACATTGAGCGGTTCGTCGATCGACACCTCGGAGCGCATATTTGAATTTTTTCTCAGATACATCAGTATTTCATTTTCAATGCAGCGCGAGGCGTAAGTCGCGAGCTTTATATTTTTGCTCGGTTTAAAAGTATTTATCGCCTTGATAAGACCTATCGTTCCGATTGAAATTAGATCCTCCACATAAATTCCCGTATTTTCGAATTTTCTCGCTATATAAACCACCAGTCTCAGATTATGTTCGATAAGCTTTGCCTTAACCTCGGGCGCGCCGTTCTCAAGCGACTGTATCAGCTCTGTTTCCTCTTCCTTCGTAAGCGGGGGCGGAAGCGTGTCGCTGCCGCCTATATAAAAAATCTCGTTCGTTAACGCATCAGCCCCGATACGAAAAAATTTAGTGCTAAGTCTTTTCAACAATTCCATCACAACAAAAACTCCTTTTAAATCCTGCAAAAATCTATATTATTCCCGGGCCGACAAGCGCGCGGTATTCATCCGAGCCGGACAGCCTGCTCTCGCTTATTCCGATAAAAATCCGCCCCAGCTCCTTTCCGGACACCACCGCATTATCGGTTAAAAATGCGGTCATCATTCCGTCGGCTCCGTCCGCCGTGTGATACGGTATGCGCCACAGTCCGCGCTCATATGCGTTTTTTTTCAGTTCCGGCAGCGTAACGTTCGGAAACAGGCTCTCTACGGCGTTCCACTCCGCCACAATGACGGGCTTGCCCGTCATAGGCTCCTTAAGAAGATTTCCGCTGTCATAAAGAGCGGCTGTTTTCACTGTCCTGCCCATGTATGTCACAGACATTTCATAAATTCGCCTCGCGCGCTTCTCCCTAAGCACGCCGAACATACAATATGATATCGGATACGCCGCCAAAAGCACAAAAAGGAATACCCATCCGGATATATCAAAATATACGATCCCGTTTTTTATCACACTGTTTACATTTCCCGAAACTGCGGAAATTATGAAAATAACCGCGCCGGATAATATTGCCGCAAGCAATATAAAAATCAGAAAATATACGAATGTACGCCGTTTATGAAGTCCAAAAGCGCATATAATCATTATCAGTGCCAGCGCCGCGCGCATAAGAGCTATGACCGCCGCGGGAGCGTCCGCACAGAATAACGCCGCCGCGCCCGCGCCTCCTATAACAGACGCGGCTGTCATACGCCATAAACGCATACGAATCGTCAGGCATTTTGCCGTAAGCGCAAGTATGAGGCAGTTGAACACGCAATTTACGATGAACAGCACATCAGCGTAAACCGTCATCACCCTCACCTCACGCTAATCATTATACTCCGGCGCGGACAGTAATTTTGTCAAAATCGGTTGTCGAACGGAAAAAATTTTTCGACAAGGAAATAAAAGGCAAACAAAAAAAGACCGCGGCATAATACCGCGGTCATAATGATTAATCTTAAATGCTGTAAAGCAGATCGGTGTATGTCGGGAACGGCCAGTATTCCTTTGCAACTACAGTTTCAAGCAAATCCGCAGCCGCGCGCAGCTCGTTCATAGCGGAGATTACCTTATCTTTATAATACGTCGCAACCTCTAAAACGTCGTCGCTTTCGGGAACCTTGCCGCTGATTGCCTCAAGATTGTCTATCTTAGCGATCAAATCCTCGGTGTAGCTTGAAAGCATCTGCGCCTTCGCCTTTTCGTTCGGAACGTCGATACCTATCGCGGCTTTATCCTTAATGCCCTTTACAACGGAATTGGTGTACTTAATGCACGCCGGAAGAATTTCCTGCTTCGCCATCTGGAGCATTGTGAGCATTTCGATATGTAACGCCTTTGAGTAGTCCTCAAGCATAATATCCGTTCTTGTTTCAGTCTCAACGCGTGTGAATACGCCGTGCTTTTCAAAGAGCTTGAGCGACTTCTCCGACTTGAAGTAGGGGAGAGCGTCAACCGTTGTCTTTAAGTTCGGCAGACCGCGTCTTTCGGCTTCCTTGACCCATTCGTCGCTGTAGCCGTTGCCGTTGAAGATTATTCTCTCGTGCTTCTTGAATATATCTATCGCGATCGACTTTGCCGCGGCTATCGGATCGTCAGCCTTTTCAAGCTCGTCTGCAATCTGCGAAAGAGCCTCCGCCACGATTGTGTTTATAACAATATTTATACCCGCGATAGACTGCGACGAACCCGGCATTCTGAACTCGAAGCGGTTTCCGGTGAACGCGAACGGCGATGTTCTGTTTCTGTCGGTCGTATCCTTGTAGAGTACCGGCAGCATATCAACGCCTGTTTCAAGCACGCCGCCCTTCTTCTCGCTCGAACCGTGACCCGCCTTCAGGCTTTCGATAACCTCTGTGAGCTGGTCGCCGAGATAAATCGAAACTATGGCCGGCGGAGCTTCGTTCGCGCCGAGTCTGTGGTCGTTTCCGGCTGTCGCGACTGACAAACGAAGAATTTCAGCATACTCGTCAACAGCCTTGATAACAGCCGCCAGGAATACGAGGAACTGCGTGTTCTCGCTCGGGTGCTTGCCCGGGCTTAACAAATTCTCGCCGTCGTTCGTGCCGATTGACCAGTTGTTATGCTTACCCGAACCGTTTATGCCTTCGAACGGCTTCTCGTTCAAGAGGCATGAAAGTCCGTGATGACCGGCAACCTTCTTTAAAATTTCCATTGTAAGCTGGTTGTGGTCGGTCGCGATATTTGTTGTCGAGTAAATCGGAGCAACCTCGTGCTGTGCCGGAGCGACCTCGTTATGCTTTGTCTTATTGAAAACGCCGAGCTTCCAAAGCTCCTCGTCAACCTCCTTCATGAATCCGGAGATTTTTTCTTTTATCTGACCGAAATAGTGATCGTCAAGCTCCTGTCCTTTCGCCGGCATAGCTCCGAACAGTGTTCTGCCCGTGAGGACGAGGTCCTTTCTCTTTGCTCTTAATTCCTTGCTTATCAGGAAATATTCCTGCTCCGGTCCCACATACGAAACAACCTTCGACGGCTCTTTGCCGAAGAACTTTAACACTCTCTTTGCTTCCTTGCTGATAGCCTCCATCGAGCGCAGAAGCGGCGTTTTCTTGTCGAGCACCTCGCCCGTATATGAAAGGAATGACGTCGGTATGCAGAGTGAATTATCCTTGATAAACGCGTATGATGTCGGATCCCAAGCCGTGTAGCCTCTCGCCTCGAATGTGGCTCTCAAGCCGCCCGAGGGGAAGCTCGATGCGTCAGGCTCTCCCATTACGAGATTTTTACCCGAAAATTCCAGTATTACTTTACCGTCGTCCACGGGCTGAATGAAAGCGTCGTGCTTTTCAGCCGTAACGCCTGTCATAGGCTGGAACCAGTGTGTATAGTGTGTACAGCCGTTCTCGATAGCCCAGTCCTTCATCGCGTTTGCGACAACATCCGCAATATCCGGATCAAGCGGCGTGCCGTCGTTTATCGTCTTAAGAAGCGATTTATACGTCTCCTTAGGCAGACGCGCCTTCATCGTCGCCAGGTTAAACACCTTTGATCCGAAAAGTTCCGCAACATTACTCATTTTTATTACCTCCTTGATATGTTAGCTCACGCTAAATCTTATGCTTTTAAAAAGGGTGTTTTATATCTCTATCAATATAAAACACCCTTGTCTTATCGCACAAAATTTTAAATTTTCTATATATAATTATATTCACTTGATTGGTTTTTGTCAATATGCAAGTTGCAAGATAACAACTTTTTTTATTCCGAAAATATTATGCAGATTGACAGAAAGCGTTACAGATTTTTAAAACATCTCAGCGTCATGAGTATCGCCTGTTCGCGTGTTGCAAGACCGTACATTGCGTCGGCGCTTTCCTTGCCCTTCGGCGCGAAAAGGTTGTCGCCTACTCCCGCGATAATGCCGCGTTCAGCCATGAAGTATACGGCTTCCTTCGCGTAATCCGAAATTTCCGCATCATCCGCGAATTTTGCCGACGCGTTATATTCAAGAGGGAAATTATCGTCATCCGCCACAGACCAACCCTCAAACGCGGCGCTTTTGTACGCTCTGCAAAGCATGGCTGCAGCCTGCTCGCGCGTAATGAGAGAGCTCGGTTCGAAAAGCGTTTCACTTACGCCCGTTACAATGTTCAGATTATACGCCTTTAAAATTTCACTTTCGCAGGGGTCGGAGGATATGTCGCCGAACGGATTGTCCGCTTCAACGGCGGTATTTCCCGAAAGCTTTTCGTAAAGCTTCACCGCAGCGGCGGCAAATTCCGCGCGGTTTATCGGCTTTGTCAAATCCGCACCGTCGAGAACGTCGGGAATAAGTCCGTTATCGAAAGCCTCGCGAACCTCCGCGTCCGCCCAATCCGAAACGATCGTATCCTTATTTAACTCCTTTTCCTCCTCCGGCGAGCTTGTCGGGCTCGCTGTCGGGCTCAGTGTCGGGCTAACTGTAGGTTCGGGCGAGACATATACCGCAGGAAGCTCCGCATCCTTAAATATGTTTGTCGGCGACGACAGGTTTTTGGTCGCTCCGTCGCCTAACTGTCCGTAATTATTGCTGCCCCACGTCCAAACAGTGCCGTTTGCTTTCATAGCGGCAGAAAAACCGTTTCCGGCAGCGACACTGACAGCCCCTTCCATAATTTGAACCGGTTCCGTTACGCTTTCCTTAGTGCCGTTGCCGAGCTCGCCGTTGGAATTTTTTCCTAATGTCCAAACTGTGCCGTCATTTTTTAATATCACGGCATGAGACGCGCCGATTGCGGCCTCGTCAACATCATCCATCACCTTTACCGGAGTATTGTTCGCGGAAACCGTTTCGTCTCCGATCTTCAGAAAACTGTTTTCTCCCCAAATCCAAAGACTTCCGTCGTCCTTTACCGCCGCGGTATTCGCTCCGCTTGCAAGCACGGCGGCAGCGTTGTCCATAACCTTTACAGGCGTTTCACGATCCGTATATGTGCCGTCTCCGAGCTGACCTTTTTCGTTTTCGCCCCATGTCCAAAGACTACCGTCCGTTTTTATAACTGCAGTATGTTCTCCTCCGGCTGATACCGCCGCCACGCCGTCCATGATTTTCACAGGCTCGGCTCTGTCCGTATTTGTGCCGTCTCCGAGCTGATATTTATTGTTTCGACCCCACGTCCAAAGACTTCCGTCAGATTTTATCGCCGCCGTGTGATACATTCCTGTCGACACCATAATAACATCGTCCATAACCTTTGAAAGGCTGTTATCAATATTAGAGCCGTTTCCAAGCTGTCCGTAATGGCTGTCGCCGAGTGTCCAAAGCGTTCCGTCGGATTTTATCGCCGCAGTATGTCCAGTTCCTGCGGATACATATACCGAGTCATCAATAATCTTTTGAGGGTTGCGCACGGTATGTAAGTCATTGCTGAGAAAATTGCCGCCGCCCGTTTTACCTGCTTCGCCGTATGTACTGCTTCCCCATGCATATGTCTGACCGTTTTCTCTTATCGCAGCGGCATGAATATCTCCCGCTGAAAGCGTGCGCGTTTTTCCCGCTCTGCTCATATCGTAAGCGCTTACGGAAAACGCGGGCAAAAGCAGTGAGCACACCATAATTGCCGCAACAGTACAAATAATCTCCTTTTTCATTCTTCATCAACCTTTCTCCAAAATATTAAAAAAGCGCAGCCTTTTCCAAAGTTGCGCATAAAAACGCAGCTTTGATTTTAAAATGTTGCTACGCATCCTTCTTATTCATAAAGTATAACATCGTAAAATGAAACTAACCGAATAAAGCAGCCAAAGCATACGCTTTCTACAAGAGTAAACAGTCAATTTCATTTTTGCTGGAAATGAAATATTACACTTTATTAAAAAAGAATTTGTAGCAATTATAATTATATAATATTTTTCTAAAAAAGTAAATACATAAAATAAATATTAAACCACTTGCGAATGAGTTCGGTATTGAATCGGGCTCATTCCTTTTAATTTCACGGAAATCCTTTGTCTGACGAAAAATTTCTCCATGCCCATAATAATATGCACCTCCAAATGTATCTAACCTTTGGGGTGCATATCATTTTCGTGCTTTTTTATCTGTTTTTAACCGCTTCGATCGCTTTTTGCAGCTGCGTGTCATCGTCGTGGGGTATTAGTGCCGCGTATGTGTCGGCGTATTCTTCGGGCGCGTCAACATCTATGTCCGGCTCAATGCCGATATCATGTATGCATACACCGCTCGGAGTGAAATAGCGCGCGGTGGTCATTGACAGTCCCGATCCGCCCGGGAGAGGGAATATCGTCTGCACAATGCCCTTGCCGTAGCTTTTCTTGCCGACAATGACTGCTTTGTCATAATCCTTCAAGGCTCCGGTGAGCACCTCGGAGGCGCTTGCGCTGTTTTCGTTGATCAGCACCGCCATCGGGATATTAAGCTCGTTTTTGTCGGAATGAAGCGTTTCGCGCTCGCCGTTTTTTGACTCAACATACATTATCGCGCCTTCGCCTACAAGCATATCGGCGATACTTTGTACTTCGGTGAGCACACCGCCGGGATTGTCGCGCAAATCTATAATCATGCGCTCCATGCCTTCATCCTGAAGCTTCTTGACCTCCTCGGCAAATTCCGAGTATGTGCTTTTGGTTCCTTCGCTGTCCTGTATATTGAAGGCGGAAATTCGGATGTAGCCTATATTATCGTCAAGCATTTCCGAGACGACGGAGTCCGAGGATATCTCACGGCGCTCTATGGTTAAATCAAATTCTTTCCCGTCACGCTCAAATGTAATCGTTACCGACGTGCCTTTCTTGCCGCTTTTAATTTTATCGATTGCCTCGCTCATTTGTTCACCCGTATAGCGCACGCCCTCAACGGCTTTTAATATATCTCCCGGGAGAACTCCCGCCTCATATGCGGCGCTGTCTTCAAACGGAGCAACTACCTCTATTTCGTTATTATCATTAATTCCTACCACAACGCCGATCCCGATATAGCTTTCCTCGGTACTTTGGATATATGTGCTGAATTCATCCGCGGGGTAGTAGTGAGTGTACGGCTCGTCGAGCGCGTCAACATAAGCCGTGAGAGCCTCGTCGGTCATTTTCTTTTTATCATAATCGTATAAATATGTGTTATCCAAATACATATTTATGATATCGGCTTTGTTTTTCAAATCATCCTTTGCTCCCGCAGATGTGAAACGCAGCACGCCGTTTACAAGATTCGTGGCGCATACGCTCACAACTGCCGTTATTACGACCGTTATTACTGTTTTCATTTTACCGGACATTTTAATTCTCCTTTGCCGCCGTAAAAAAATGGCGTTCGCCTTGACAGAACACCATTTTATTCCGCTTTATCAGATTTTCATGGGATTTGACGCAAGGTACTTATGTACCATCATCGCTACCTTGAATACGATTGCCTGATCGAATTTTCTGAGATCAAGACCCGTGAGCTTATAGATTTTTTCCAATCTGTAAACGAGCGTGTTTCTGTGTACAAAGAGCTGCCTCGACGTTTCGCTTACATTTAAGTCGTTCTCGAAGAATTTATTTATTGTCAGAATTGTTTCGTCGTCAAGCGATGTGATAGAGCCCTTTCTGAATACCTCCTGAAGGAACAGCTCGCACAGCTTTATGGGCAGCTGATAAATCAATCTGCCTATACCGAGATTGTCGTAATTTAGTATATATTTTTCCTCGTCGAAAACCTTTCCGACTTCAATGGCGATCTGTGACTCCTTGTAGGAATTGTTAAGCTCGTCGATATTATTCGCCACGGTGCTGAGACCTATAAGCACTGTATTCATCGTCTCGGAATTAATCGTGTCGAGAATAGACTGCGCCGTTGCCTCAAGCGCCGATGAGGACACAGCTTCTTTAAGCTCCTTTATAAGAACTATATTATTGCTGTCAATATTTATTACAAAATCGCGCTCTTTATCGGGGAACATATTTCGGATTACCTCATAAATAACGTTCTCCGACGCGTTTCCGAGAATTTTTATATAGAATACCGCTCTCGGAATGTCGATGTCAACGTGGAGCTCGCGCGCTTTCTGATGCAGATCGAATGCGAGGAGATTATCAAAAATAATGTTCTGCATAAAATTCGTCTTGTCATATTTTTCATCATAGTAATGGCGCACATTATTGGCAGCCACAGCGATGGCGTTGCAGCAATACTTCGCAACCTCGTCCGTGCCTTCCACATACACGATATATTCCGAATACGGCTTGTTAGACATAACCCGTACGGTGTAACCGTCCTTAAAAAGAAGCTTTTCGCTGTTTGTCGCGGCATACACAAGATCGTCCATGATCTCGGACTTAGGCTCCGTACCGTTGCATGCGAGCACAAGACCATGCGAGTCGGCAATTCCGAATTTCTTCGGGAATACGTCTGACATTTGTGTAACTATATTCTGAAACGCCTTGCTAATCATTTTTTTCTCCTCCAATTCGAATGATTTTAGCTTAATTATTACTATTATACACTATAAAACCGCTAATTTCAAGTGTAATATTGTTATTTTTGTAAAATTTTTTCAAAAAGCGACCCAAAAAATATTTTACATTTTACAGTAATTGGTGTATAATATAATTACATTATTTTATGTGGGGGAATATTAATATGAAAAAAGAGAGAGGCTCCTTTTCGGGAGGCATAGGTTTTGTGCTTGCGGCGGCAGGCTCGGCGGTAGGACTGGGTAATATATGGCGATTTCCGTATCTTACCGCAAAATACGGCGGCGGGCTGTTTTTGGTATTTTATATTCTGCTTGTCGTAACGCTCGGATTTTCGCTTATGGTAACGGAGAACGCCATAGGCAGAAAATGCGGCAAAAGCGCGCTGTGCGCGTTCGGAGAGCTGAGCAGAAAATGGGCGTTTCTGGGCGTTCTGGCAACGATCGTACCCATTATTATCCTTCCCTATTACAATGTAATAGGCGGCTGGGTAATCAACTACGCGATGACCTTCATTTCGGGCGGTCATGCGGAAGCGGCGCACGACGGATTTTTCGAGGAAATGCTCGCGTCGCCGAGACAACAGATATTTTTTCAATTTCTGTTTACCGGAATAACAACCATAGTCATACTGCGCGGTGTTCAGAAGGGCGTGGAAAAATTCAGCACGGTGCTGATGCCGGTACTGATTCTTCTCGCCATAGCGGTCACGATTTACTCCGTAACTCTGCCGGGCGCCGGTGTTGGGCTTAAATACCTGTTTGTGCCTGACATAAAGCACTTTTCAATCGAGAGCGTGCTCGCGGCTATGGGACAGATGTTTTTTTCGCTCTCGGTAGCGATGGGAATCATGGTCGCATACGGCTCATATCTGCCGAAAAGCAGCGACCTTGAAAAGAATGTCGGACGAATCGAGCTGTTCGACACCGGTATAGCCTTACTTGCCGCGATGATGATTATTCCCGCTGTATTCGCGTTTTCAAACGGCGACGAAGCGGCGCTTAACAAAGGACCGGGGCTTATGTTTGTAACGCTCCCGAAGGTATTCGACAGTATGGGTATGAGCACGCTGATGGGAACAACATTTTTTATTCTTGTGCTTCTTGCCGCGCTCACGTCCTCGATTTCAATCATGGAGGCGGTTGTATCCTCGATCTGTGATAGATTCGGCTGGAGCAGGCAGAAAACCACAATCGGCGTAGGAATAGGCTCGTTTCTTTTAGGACTTCCGCCCATACTCGGCTACAGCGTGTGGAGCGGCGTATCAGTCGGCGGCATGACTATTCTCGATATGATGGATTTTGTGACAAACTCTATTCTGATGCCGATTCTCGCGCTTTTGACGTGCATATTCGCCGCATATGTAATAGGACTTAGCGTAATTCACGATGAAGTGAAAATATCATCGAAATTCAAACGGCAAAAGCTCTACGATGTAATGATGAAATACATCGCGCCGATACTGACCGCTGCAATATTGATTTCATCCGTATTGAGCTCGCTCGGCATAATCAATATATGATTTATAAAGCAAGAAAAAATGCCCGACACTGTGTCGGGCATTTTGCCGTAAAAGCTTTATTTTTGCAAACCTTTTAAATGCTCCGTGATTTCCTTAAATTCCTCCGTATCGCGAACGGCGTCGAACGGCTTGCGCGTGTCCATAAGCTGCAAAAGCCGCACCGAGTCGATATAGTGGTCGCCGGTTATCTCCGTCTTGCAGCGGTTGACGAAAATCGGCTCGTACAGCGCGCCCTCCGCAGCGTATTTATCGTAATACTCCGCCGCCTCAGCCGCAAGACGCAGATACTTCATGCCGTTTTCAATATCATCGTTCCACAGATACAGCTCCGACATACGCTCGTAAATGTGCCGCCATGCGCCGTTTGACGGCGATTTGTGACCGCCCGTGAAAATCGCGCTGTAAATCGTAAGCGCGGTTTCGGCAAAGTGGATTTGCTCGGCATAGGTAAAATCATCGTGCAAACCCATGTAGTCGTTCGACGAGAGATGAATAAGCTGTGATACGATACGATCCGCCAACTGCGCGAGATTTTTCTGCGCCTGTACAATTTTGTCCTCGCCGCTGAGTATCATTTCAAGAAGCCAATCCCTTTCCACGGCGCAATCCGGCAGCGAGTTTGCGAGATTCACCGCTTCGCTCTGTTGTCCGTTGTCCGAGTATGATATGCAAAGCATCTGTATCGCGCACTGGCGTATCGTCTCGTCGCGGCAGTCCTCGACTATCCTCTCGCAAAGCGGTATAATCCGCGACAAATCACGGTCGCGACGCCTTTTATGCGAGAGCGCGTGAACAAGCTCCCACATAAACTCGTAATTTGACGGATATTCCGCGATAGCCTGTTCCATAAGCTCCGCCGCCGATTCGTAATCGTAAACGCGCTTGTATTCCGTAAGCTTTTCCCTGTATTCGAGCAGCTTTTTGTCCGTCACCTCGGGTTTAGTCGAAAACAGCTCGTCCGTGCTCACTCCAAAAAAAGCGGACAGCTTCGGCACGAGCGTTATATCAGGCAGAGCCGTACCGTTTTCCCACTTCGAAACAGCCTGCGCGGAAACGGTCAGATACTCCGCGAGCCTCTCCTGCGTTATGCCGCGCTTTTTGCGCAGCTCCCTTATTTTCAGTCCGATATTCATTGTTTTGATCCTCCGAATTTATATTTAACAGCGCTGTTATGGTTATATTATAGCGCTCCCGCAGGCAAAAAACCATACGCAATTCAGTTAATTCATCTCAACCGCAGGTTGATAAAATCAAAAAAGAGTGGAAACCTCGTTCGGCGGCGTTTGAGCGGATCGTTATTTCACCATTTTTCTTTTTCGACTTGTACAACGTCCTTTCATTACATTTGATACTCAAAAAGGCACAGCCGCGCGCTGTGCCTTCATTCTATTTCACCTCGACAATTTTAATATTCTGCGCGGAGCTGTCAAGCTGCTCCGTCACAATCTCGGTAAGCTTCACCACATCATCCTTTCCGAAGCCGTCCTTTCTGACCATCACATTCGCCTCATCCTCGTCAACAAACACGCAGATCTCCTCATATCCCTTTGACTGCGCGATACTCTCTATCTGCGATTCCTTCTCAACATTGTCCGCGACAGCGATAATCTGATCTCCCGCCTTTTGGCGTATCTCCTGATCGAAGCTCTCGTTTGACGCGGTCTGATTGAGAATTTCGAGCGACTTCGCCCGCGACGCTTCCTTGTTAAGCTTCGCCTGACTGAAATATCCGCCGTCGTCGGACGCCGTCTCAACGGTCACGCCGTCCGGAACGTCACCGTCCGCCGCTTCTCCTTCCGCTTCATCCTCCTGATTCTTCACCGTTTCCTCCGTTTGAGCGCTTTCGTCCGAGTTTTCGTCCTCGGTCGCCTCGGCGTCGGCGTTGACGTACTGTGCCTCGCCGAGAGTTTTGCCCGTTTCTATGTAGCTGTCGCCGTCGGTGACTTTGATCGAGTCCTGATACGACCAGTTCAGATACCCCGCCATACCGATAAGCACCACCAGCGCCGCCGCGATTATCTCCTTCTTTTTCAAAACCATCATAATTTTACTCCTCTCTTAATTATTTCAAGCGTTCTCAGAAATTCGCCGCAGCAAACGCGGTGTCGACGGATTTATGAGGAACGCTACTCTTTCTTATAAATACAAACCCTGTGCGCCGGCACATTGAGCGCGGCGGTCACCGCCTCCGATATAGCCTGCCGCACATAGGCGCTGTCCGCGCCCTCGGCGGTGACGATAACGCCCTTGACTTCGGGATAGACCTCCCGCACGATCATAGGCTCGCCGTCGGTCATAACCGCCTTTTTGTCCTCGCTTTCCTCGCTTTGTGACTCTCTGCCCACGCTGCTCGTTTTTGTTTCGTAGGCAATATCCTTTTCAGCCGTGCCGTAGTAAGTCACCATCACGGAAACCTCGCCCGCGCCCGCGATATCGGATAAAATCGCCGCGAGCCGCTCCTCCTCGGTAGCCGTTTTTTCCTCGGTGCGCGTTGTCCTCTTTTCCCTATCACCACCTGTAAACATCATAAATGCAATTCCAATTATTAATATTACGATAAGTATAAGGTTATTCTTATTTTTTACCAATTTAACCAAATCTTCCTTACTCATACTCCACCTCGCGCACTCCGTACACCTCTTTAAGTCTGTTTTTAACCCGATTGTCCACACCTTCCCCGAAGAGCCTGATCCGTTCCACGCCCTCGATTTCGTTATTGTCGTTTACATTGATTTCGACCTCGGCGGTAACTGAAATATTAAATTCCTTCCTGAGCCTTTCCGCAATATCCGCCTCGATACGCTTTGTAAGCTCGTCAACCACCAACGCGCGCTGAATTTCGCCGCCCTCGGTTTCGCTCGTTTGGAAATCGCCGAAGCGACCGAAAATATCCTCGGAGAAAATCCCTTTAAGCGGCGCGATTATGCAGGAAATAATAACGATACCGGTAATCATCCGCACATACTTACGCCACTTATCGGGCGAAAGCATATCCGCGAACGCCGCCGTAAGCGCCGCGCCGATTATGGTTATGATGTATGATTTCACGACATTCTCCTTTCCAACGCGTGTACGGAACGACGTTATGCCGTTTCGTATAGTTTACTGACGACATGCGCGTCAGTAAACATCAATGATAAAAAAGTTTCTTCAGGAACTTTTTTATCTTCTCAATTCTGCCTTGGCTGAAAGCGAAGCTTTCAGACGGCGTGCGGACGCGCACGCCTTTATCAAAAATTCGTCGCCGCCAATATAATGCTCAAATTTATCATAAACAGCACCGCCACCATAATAACCGTGCCGAAAATCATTGTCACCGCTTCCGAAATTTCCCAAAGCATACTCGACACCCGCTTATCCGCCAGCGGCTCCGCCACCGCCGCGGTCAGCCGCAGCATGAGCTGCATCGCGCCTATCTTTAATACAGGAGCAAGACAAATCATGCACATAATGACAATTCCCGCCGTTCCCACCGCGTTTTTCATCAGCCGCGCTCCGCTTATCACCGTTTCGAGCGTGTCCGACAAAAACGAGCCGACCACAGGCACAAGGCTTCCCACCGCGAACTTTATCGCCTTGCCGCTCACCGCGTCGAGCGCGGGCGTGGTAAAGCCGTATATCGCACTTATTCCCGTAAAAATCGTAATTACCGCCGCCATGACCCACTTCTGCACCGATTTTATCACCTTGCAGAAGCCCGAGATTCGCGCCTTGCCGCTGATATTTCCCGCGACCGCAAGCACCGCGCTGAAGCATATCAACGGTAAAATGCACTTTTCCACGATTATCGAAATCACATAAACCGCCGCCGATAAAACAGGGTGAAACGCGCCCGCCGCAATCGGGTCCCCGCAGGTGACGAGCATGACCATCAAAAGCGGCGACAGCTTCGTTATAAAATCGGTCATAGCCCCAATCACGTCCGAGCCGTATCCGAGCGCGCTCGTGAAGCAGTTTACGGCGCCGGCGGACATCAGCGTAAAGCAGGCGAAAAACGAAGCCTCCCCCGCCGATTTACTTGAAAGCGAGTCGGTCATAACGCCCGCAAGCCCGCTTATCGCCGCCGTTACAAGAATAACAATTACGCTCGAAGCACATTCCTTAAACTCGCGCGTAAGATCCTCGCCGAGCATTGACAAAATCTCAGCGGGATTTAGCTTCATATTCCCCTCGGCAAGCTTTTCCACCGTTTCGTTGAACTCGGGTTCCCCGTCGAGCGACGGAGCTTCCATAGCCGCCGCCGTGAGCGGAAACGCCCACAAAAGGCATATAAGCAAAACGCTAAATACTCTCAAGCGCACCGATACACACCTCCAGAAAGCTCTTTATGATAGGCAATGTAAGCCCTAAAATAAATACCTTCCCCGCCAGCTCCACCTTGAGCGCCACCGCGTTTTCGCCGCTGTCGCGAAGCACCTCCGCCGCGAACTGAGTTATGTACGCAACTCCCACCACCTTAATTACAGCCGTAAAATACCGCGCCTCCACGCCCCCGCGCTCCGCAAGGGCTGAAAACTCCACGAGCACGTCCCCGATCATATCCGCCGAAAGCATCAGCACCGCCACCGCCGTAGCAATTCCGACAAGCACGGCGAAATCCTTGCGGTACTCCTTCAGCGTCAGCGACAAAAGCCCTCCCGCGAGCGCGAAGCCTATTATCTTAAAAATATCCGTCATAGGCTGAAAATGCGCTTAATTGTCTCAAACAAGTCCCCTATCTCCTGAGTGAGAATAAAAAGCACCACGACAAGCCCCGCGATAGTGACGAGCAGCGCCTGTTCGTCTCGTCCCGCGCGCGAAAGCAGCTGATTTATAACCGCCACGATTATCCCGATCCCCGCTATTTGAAAAATTAAATCAACATTCATGTCAGTTCCCTTTCAAAAATTATTCGGTTTGAAATAAAATTGCACATCTCACCATTTTTCACTCGGGCTGGTCGGACACAAAGTGTCCTGCTCGCCTATGCAACCGAGGGCGGTACAATCGTACAGCACCGCTCGCTGCAAAACGGCAATCTGCACAATTTTCTTCCAAACTATAAAAATAATAAAATAAGAAACATTCCAACCAATATTCCCCCGCTCCGATACAGCTTACCGTTTTTCGCGCACTCGTCGGCGGCGGCTTTTTCGTGTTCGGCGAGCAGTCCCTTCACATGAGCGATATTCTTTATCTGCTCGTCGGTATCGGTCATACCGAGCCTTCCGCCAAACAGCTCCAAAACCTCCGCGTCGCCCGCGTTGAGCCGCAGCTCTCCCCTTTTTTCCGAAACAGCGCCCGCCCACGCGCGTCTTACGCCTTCCTTCTCAAGCCGCCGCGCCGCCGCCGAAAACAGTCCGCGCGTGTCGATCATAGCGTCAACGGCTTCAAACGCCTTTTTCAGTCTGTTCGCGCCGAAATTGATTTCGGTTTCGAGAACCGACATAGCCGAAATAATATTTCCGAGATATTTTTTTCGCTTTTCCAGTCTGTCCGACGCGTAAAATCCCATAAAAGCACAGGCGGCTTCGATCATAACAGCGCCGATGATCTTAGCAGTCAAGTCCGACCGCCTCCTTGATTCTTCCCTCGCCGCGCCCCGATAGCGTAACGGCTGTCTCGAAAAATCCGAAAATATCCTTCAGATCCCGCCGTTTTTCCACCTGAGCGCGCGAAGCGGCATGGACGCTCGTAATAATTTTAACGCCGCTCAAAATAATTTTTTCAATCGCCGCCGCGTCAGCCGCCGTACCGATTTCATCCGTAACGATCACGTCCGGCGACATACTCCGAAGCATCATAAGCATACCGTCCGCCTTGTCCGCGCCGTCCATAACGTCGGCGGAGTACCCCAAATCGAAGCCGCTCCTGCCCTCATACACAGCCGCGATTTCGCGCCTCTCGTCCACGATGCTGACGCGGTAACCCATGTACGAAAGCTGGCGCGCGATATCACGCAGCATCGTAGTCTTTCCGCCCCCGGGCGGCGAAATAATCAGAGTATTTTTTATTTCTCCGTCCCTTACGATCAGATCCATCACCGCGTCCGCCGCGCCTATGACCTCGCCCGCGATACGATAGCAAAGCGCGGAAATATCCTTAATAAACGAGATTTTCCCGTCCTTAACGACCGCGCTGCCGCTCACGCCTATCCTATGTCCGCCCGCGACGGTGATAAACCCATTTGTAATATCGTCCTTCACCGAATACAGCGACGACTTGACCGCCAGCTCGACCGCCTCGTCAATGATCCTGCGCGTAACACGCACCGCTCCTATAGGATTTTTAACCGCCTGTCCTTTATTTCCGAGGAAATACCGTCCGTCCCGAAAATAGATACAAACAGGCTGTCCGAGACAAAGCCTCACCTCATACGCGCCGCTCATATCGATATTGTAAAAATACCGTCTTATTTCGCGCGGCATATAGTCCAAGATCCCCCGAAACGCGGAAACCGCCTCACAATTTGCAATGTACATCAACCTCACCCTTTCGTCTTATTCGTATATGCTATACTATTAGAGCTTGGACAAAAATAGAACAAAAAAATTGCCGCTCAAAGCGGCAATTTCCTATTCGCCTTTTTCAAACCTATCCGCCGGCACAAGTCTCCTGTATTCCTCCTTCAAATACCCCGCCAATTCATCGAGCGGCAGCTCAAACTCCACAAATCCGCGCGCGTAATACGACAGCTCATACGGCGGAAAAAATATGACGAGATTCCCGTCCGAGATATAAAAATCCGACTGATGCGCCGGCGTGATTTCCGGCTTCGCCCACAGATCCTTATACTCCTCCGGATTTTCCGCGACCTGCTCGTCGATAAGGCGGTTGAGCGTATCTTTATACCCTTCTCCTTCAAACAAATCGCCGAGCGTCACGGTTTTCGCCCCCGGCGTGTCTATATTTGACGGATACCGCATGGTATTCCCGTGCGCGCCGCCCAAATACACATACCGCTCCTCCACAAAGCTCACAAAATCATTTTTGTTGTATTTTACGTCCTGAGTAACGTCGAATGTATATTTTGCCGACGTGTCCCCCGCCGTCTCCCGCGCCAATTTATCAAACTCAGCCGCGCCCGCCTCCAATCTTTCCGAAAGCTGCGCGTTAAAGCTGTCCTGAAACTCCGTATCAGCGAGTCCTTCAAGCTGCAGAAGCTGAGCGTTCACTATCGAATAATCCGTTTCATACTGTTTATCGGTTATCGTAATTTTCGCCGCCTCGTCCGCGGAGCACCCGCAAAGGCAGACCGTAAGTAAAAATACGCAAAATAACAGTCGTTTCATGCCTACCCCCTAAAAATATCCTACGCTTAAAGAAAATCGTTCAGATTGCCGTTTTGCAGCGAGGGTGCTGTATGCAGTGTACCGCCTCGGTCGCATAGACGAGCAGGACACTTTGTGTCCGACCAGTCCCGAGTGAAAAACGGTGAGATGGGCGATTTTATTAAGCGTCACAGAATGATACAAATCAATCCGCCGCTGCCCTCATTTATAATACGCTGCAGCGTCTCCCTAAGCTTGTTGCGCGATTCCTCCGGCATACGCGACAGCTTATTATGTAAACCTTCATTCACCAAATCATAAAGCGACTTGCCGAAAATATTCGACTCCCAAATTTTAACGGGATCGCTTTCAAATTCCGACAGCAGATAATGCACAAGCTCCTCCGACTGCTTCTCCGTTCCGACGATTGGGCTGACCTCGGTTTCGATATCGGCGCGCATCATATGGATAGACGGCGCGGAGGCCTTCAGTTTCACGCCGAACCTGCCGCCCTGCTTAACTATCTTCGGCTCCGCGAGCGTCAGCTCGTCGGTAGACGGCGACACGATTCCGTAGCCCGTCTCGCGTACGCTCGCGAGAGCGTCGGCAACCTTATCATAGTCCTTCTTCATCTGCGAAAGCTCCGTCATCAGCTTCATAAGCTGCTCCTCGCCGCCTATCTCGAAGCCCGACATTTCGCCCAAAACCTTGTAGAACAAGCTTTCGGGCAGCTCCAGCCGCATCTTAACCGTTCCGTCGCCCAAATCCATACCCTCGATAAACGAGCGCTTGATAAATTCACATTCGCCCAGCTTATCTGCGAGAGAGCGGGTGTGCCGTATGCGGTTCACATCCGCGACGCTTCCCAAAATCGCGTCATAGATATCCTGTCTGAGCCAATGACCGCTCTCAAGCCCGTCTATCCACTCCGGCACGCGGATATTGATTTCCTTGAGCGGAAATTCAAACAGCACCGTCTCGATTATCGAGTGTATATCGTGCGCGTCCAGCTCCTCGCAGTTTACCGCGAGCACCGGCACATTATGCCGCCGCTCCAGCTCCGCCTTTAAATTCTGCGCCTCCTGCGAGAGCGGGTGCGTGGAATTTAAAAGCACCGCAAACGGCTTGCTTATCGCCTTAAGCTCGTCGATAACGCGGTTTTCCGCCTCGACATACGCCTCTCTTTCGATTTCGGTGATAGACCCGTCCGTCGTAACCACCAGCCCGATCGTGCTGTGTTCGGTAATGACCTTTTTCGTGCCTATTTCCGCCGCCTCGTTAAACGGGATAGGGTTATTGAACCACGGTGTGGTAACCATGCGCGGCTCGTCGTCCTCCGCGTAGCCGAGCGAGCCGTCCACGATATACCCGACGCAGTCGATCATGCGCACCTTCAAGTGAGCGTTGTCGCCGAGCGAGATCTCGACCGCCTCATTCGGGATAAACTTCGGCTCGGTCGTCATAATAGTACGTCCCGCCGCCGACTGCGGCAGCTCGTCGCGGGCGCGCTCCGCCTGATATACGTTTTCTATGTTAGGTATCACAAGCAAATCCATAAACTTCTTTATAAAAGTGGATTTTCCCGTGCGCACAGGACCCACCACCCCGATGTAAACGTCGCCCTGGCTGCGCTGCGCTATATCGCTGTAGATATTGTACTCCTCCAATTTGCGTTTCCTCCTTTTGTCCAATATATGTTATTATTTATATGCGCGCGTTTTTCGTTTATGACGGCGTGAAAATATAATATTTCCGTCTCTCCGGCGCCTTTTCGCGTCCGCGCACTGTTGACTAAACGAAAAAAATTGTGTATAATAATGTATATATTATCGATAAAGAGGAAGCGAATAAAATCATGCTGCACTTTTTCAAGCATTTTTGCACAATAACACGTCACAGACACAAGGTAATCGCAAACTGCTTCAGGGCGGGAATACCTTGGCAGGGTTTGTTCCATGATTTATCCAAATACAGCCCGACGGAATTTCTCGAGGGCGCGAAATACTATCTCGGCGACAGAAGCCCGACCGAGGCGGCGCGCCGCGCGCAGGGCTATTCAAAGGCATGGCTTCACCACAAGGGACTCAATAAGCATCACTTTGAATACTGGATAGACTATAATCCCGTAACGCACACCTACGGACCCGTAAAAATGCCGTTAAAATATGTAAAAGAGATGTTCTGCGACAGAGTTGCCGCCGGAAAAACCTACCTCGGCAAAAACTACACCGACGACAACCCTATACAGTATTTTCAGGGCGGCATCGCCAAAACCATCATGCACCCCGAAACGGCGGAGCTTTTGGAGGGCTGGCTGTTCCGTCTCCAGCGCGACGGCGAGGACAAAACCTTTAAATATATAAAATCGATAAAAGAGGAAAAACAATGAAAAAAATATACAAGCTATCCTACTCAAACAAATTTTTCGCGTTTTTTATACTTCTTATCCAGCTGGCGGTTCTGTATTTCGGCTTCCTATGGTTTCATTCCGGCGCGCTGATATACGCGAGCTACGCCCTGAGCGCCGTTCTCCTGGTATGGGAAATAAACCGCACCGAGGAGCCGACCTTCAAGCTGACATGGGTACTGCTCATAGCGGTAATACCGGTATTCGGTGCGCTTTTGTACCTGTTCCTTCAGATGTCCGGCAAAACGATGTCTCTGGGCATCCGCGCCGGCTTGGAGCGCGCCCGCAAGCACACGGAGCTCTGCCTGCCGCAGGATGAGGCGGTAATGCAGCGAATATCGCTTCACAGTAAGGAAACCGAGGGCTTTGTAAAATATCTCCGCAAAAACGGCGGCTCGCCTGCGTTCTGCGGCACATCCGCGCAGTATTTTGACGAGGGCGAAAAAATCCTGAACGCCATGAAGCACGAAATAGAGTCGGCGAAGGATTTCATTTTCATGGAATTTTTTATAATCGACCCGCGCGGCAGACTGTGGAACGACTTTTTAACTCTTCTGCAAAAAAAGGCTAACGAGGGCGTCGAGGTCCGCATTCTGTACGACGGCATGGGCTGTATGGGACTCCTCCCGCGCAACTACCCTGCCAAAATGAAAAATAAAAGCCTGACCTTCAAAATTTTCGCTCCGGCGCAGCCGCTCCTCTCAACGTATCAGAACAACCGCGACCACAGAAAGATTCTTATTGTCGACGGCAGATGCGTATTCACCGGCGGCATCAACTTAGCCGACGAGTACGCGAACTATATCGAGCGCTTCGGCTATTGGAAGGATAACGGCGTAAAGCTGACCGGCGCCGCCGCAGCCGGCTTTACCGGCATGTTCCTCGAAATGTGGAACTTTGACAACCCCGACAGCGAAAACTACGAAAAATACATAAAGGCGTCCAAGCAATACGCGACGCAGGACTCGGGAATTGTAGTCCCCTTCGGCGACAGTCCCCTTGACGATGTTTCCGTAGGCAAGAGGGCATATATAGAGCTTTTGAACACAGCCCGCAAATACGCGCACATCACCTCCCCGTACCTCGTAATAGACAACGAAATGTACGAGGCTATGAAGTACGCGGCGCAGCGCGGTGTGGACGTAAAGCTGATTCTGCCTCACATTCCCGACAAGGTATACGCGTTTTGGCTCGCGCGGACATACTATCCCGAGCTTTTGGAAGCGGGAATAAAAATATACGAGTACACCCCGGGCTTCATCCACGCAAAAATGTCCGTATGCGACGACGAGCGCGCGATAATCGGCACGATAAACCACGACTACCGCAGCCTGTACCTGCACTACGAATGCGCCGCGTTCATAGAGAATCTTCCCGCGGTGCTCGACGCGGAGGAGGATTTCCAAAACACGCTACGGCAATCTGAGGAAATAACATTGGAGCGCTATAAAAGCTTTCCGTGGTACACGCGTCTTTTGGGCAGGACCATCCGCCTTGTGGCTCCGCTTCTGTAAATAAAAAGATAATATGCACCTCAATAAGCGTCTGACTTTTGAGGTGCATATTAAATTCCCACACATAAAATAATGTTAGATTATCACGGATCAAGGTGATGTATGTCTCTCGGGAACATACTCGCCTCGCGTATGTTCGCAAGTCCCAAAAGCTTCATCACAAGCCTTTCCAATCCTATACCCAAGCCTCCGTGCGGCGGCATTCCGTATTTGTGGATGTCGAGATACACCGCCAGCTCCTCCGGCTCTATTCCATATCGCTTCAGCTTCGCGACCTGCTCGTCGTAGTCGTGTATACGCTGTCCGCCGGTCGTGATCTCAAGTCCTCGGAACAGCAAGTCGAAGCTTTCCGCAAGCTTCGGGTCGTCCTTCGAGTCCATAGCGTAGAACGGACGCTTTAACCCCGGGAATTTTGTGACGAATATAAAATCGCTGTTGTACTTTTCCTTCGAATACTCGCAAAGACGCGTTTCGTCGGTCGGATCGAGATCAAATTGATTGTGCGATTTTCCGAGTATATCGAGCGCCTCGAAGAACGTCACAGCCGGAATATCGCCGACAACCGGCAATTCGGCGTTTAGCAGCTCCAATTCATGCCGATAATTGTTTTTCAAAAACTCCACAACGTATCTGAGCATCGCCGTTTCCATCTGCATAACGTCGGTCATATCGCTGATATAGCCCATCTCGAAATCAAGACCTATATACTCGTTCAAATGGCGCGTCGAGTTATGCTTTTCCGCCCTGTAAACCGGCGCTATCTCAAAAACTCTGTCATAGAACGCGACGCACGTTTGCTTGTAAAACTGCGGACTCTGCGCCAAAAACGCGTCCTGACCGAAGTATTTCAGCTTAAATATATTCGCTCCGCCCTCCGCTCCGGCGGCGACGATTTTCGGCGTGTGGATTTCCGTAAAGTTCTGCGACAGCATGAACTCGCGGAAGCCCGAAACAACGCCCTCGCTTATCTTGAACACCGCGCGGGTGAGCGGGTGTCTGAGTGCCACGCTTCTGTACGCCATGTTCGTTTCGAGCGAGCAGCCGAGCACCTTATCCGAAACGTGCAGCGGATATTCCGCCGCGGGCTTTGATAAAACCGTAAAGCGTTTGAGCGTTATCTCATATCCGTACGGCGCGCGCGGCTCGCGTTTTACCTCGCCCGTGATTTCAATATACGCTCCCTCGCACAACTCGGCTAAATCAGACGCGCAGTTTTTATCATGTACCGCCTGCAATACATACTTGCCCGTGCGAAGTATCACGAACGTGAAGCCGCTCATTTTTCTCAGCTTATGAACGCACGCGCTGAACGTTATTTCCGAGCCGACCGCCTGTTCGATATCGTCCAGCGTGACCTCGCCGATAAGCTTTTTTCCGTCTATTTGCAGCATATCTATCCCTCCGATTATTTTAGTTTTTCCGTCAGCAGATCCTTGATAAGCTTCGGATTGGCTCCCTTTCCGGCAAGACGCATCGCCTGACCCATTATGAAGCCGAATACCTTCGCGTTGCCCGATTTATAGCTTTCCACGCTGTCCGCGTTGTCGACAATGACCTTGTCTATCACCGCTTCAAGCCCCGACGCGTCATTGTCCATGATAAAGCCGTTTTCCTTCGCTATTTCCTCCGGCTTGCCGCCGTTATCGAACATGATCTTCAATATATCCTTAGCCGCGTTCTTGCTGACCGTGCTACCCGACGACATTTCAACGAGCTTCGCCAAATCCGACGGAGCGAATTTCAAATCCGTCACAGCCGCACCGCTGTCGTTTAAATTTCTCAAAAGCTCGCCGAGCATCAGATTTGAAACCTGCTTGTAGTCGGGATTTATTTTGACCGTTTCATCGTAGAAATCGGAAAAATCCTTATTTGAAATTATAAGCGAAGCGTCGTCCGAGGGCAGACCGTATGCTTTAGTGTAGCGCGCGAAACGCTTCTGCGGCATTTCGGGCATCGAGTTAACGATTTCCTCAAGCTCCTCGTCGGTAAAGAGCACCGGCGGGATATCAGGCTCGGGGAAATAACGGTAATCGTGCGCTTCCTCCTTCGAGCGCAGCGCCTTCGTGTTGCCGTGGTTGTCGTTGAAACGCCGCGTTTCCTGAACGACCGTGCCGCCGTTATCGAGTATTTCCGACTGACGCTCGATCTCATACGCAATCGCGCGTCCTATCGCCTTTACGGAGTTCAAATTCTTAATCTCCGCGCGCGTTCCGAACACGTCCGAGCCTACGGGCATAATTGAGATATTCACGTCAACTCTAAGCGAGCCTTGCTCCATTCTCGCGTCGCACACGCCCGCGTATTTGAGCCTTAACGCGATCTGCTCCATGAAATCCTGTACCTCCTCGATAGTGCGGAAGTCGGGCTCGGTGACGATCTCGATAAGAGGCACGCCGCAGCGGTTGTAGTCCGCGAGCGAAACGCCCTCGTAGTCGTCGTGGACGAGCTTGCCCGCGTCCTCCTCAATGTGTATTCTGTTTATGCGTATATCCTTGCCCCCGACAACGGTGATATGACCGTTCGTGCATATCGGCGACTCAAACTGCGTTATCTGATACGCCTTCGGAAGGTCGGGATAGAAATAATTTTTTCTGTCAAACGCGCTGTACTTATTTACCGTACAGTCGGTCGCGATACCCGCTCTCGCCGCGAGCTTTACCGCGTTTTGATTTAAAAGCGGCAGCGTGCCGGGCATTCCCGAGCAGCGCGGACAAACGCGCGTGTTCTCCGAACCGCCGAACTCATTCTGACAGGTACAGAACACCTTAGAATCGGTCAGCAGCTCCGCGTGAATCTCCAGTCCTATAACAGGCTGATATCTCATTATATACGCGCCTCCTTCCTGTCAAAATCGCGCTCGAAGCGGTCACATACGGCAATTATCGTCTGTTCGTCAAACGCGCGTCCCGTAAGGCTCATACCAATCGGCATACCGTTTTCGCCGTACCCGCAGGTGGTCGAGATTGCCGGAAGCCCCGCGATATTTACCGTTACCGTGCAGATGTCGGCGAGATACATTTTAACCGGATCATGCTCCTGCTCGCCGATTTTATAAGCCGTAGTCGGCGCGGTGGGAGTTAAAATAACGTTGCATTTTTCAAAAATATCAGCGTATTCCTTGCGTATCTGCGTGCGTATGCGCGTCGCGTTTTTGTAGTACGCGTCGTAGTAGCCGGAGCAGAGAGCGTAGTTTCCGAGCATTATGCGGCGCTTGACCTCGTCTCCGAAGCCCTCGCGGCGCGACGCTTTTATGAGGTCGTTGAAATCCTCGCCCAAACCCGAACGGTATCCGTACTTAATACCGTCAAACCGCGACAGATTGCTCGCCGCCTCCGCCGATGAAATAAGATAGTACGCCGAAACCGCGTATTCCAGGCTCGGGAGCGAGCATTCAACAAGCTCGCATCCCAAAGCCTTATAATAATCAGCCGCCTTTAAAACGGCTGTTTTTACCTCGTCCGTAACGCCGTCGAAAAATTCCTTCGGTATTCCGATTTTTAATTTTGAAATGTCCGTACCGGCAAGCCGAGTATAATCGCCCTTAGATTTCGCGCTTGAGGTAGCGTCGTTGAAATCGCGCCCGTAAATGCCGTTCAGCATATAGCCCGTATCTGCCGCCGAGTTTGCGAGAACGCCAATTTGGTCGAGCGACGACGCGAACGCGATAAGTCCCCATCTCGAAACAGCGCCGTATGTCGGCTTTAACCCCGTAACGCCGCAGAACGACGCGGGCTGTCTTACCGAGCCGCCCGTGTCCGAGCCGAGAGCCGCCGCGCAAAGTCCCGCCGCGACGCTTGCCGCCGCTCCGCCCGACGAGCCGCCCGTAACGCGCGACGTGTCGTACGGATTTTTAACTCCGCCGAAATACGAGGTCTGCGACGAGCCACCCATCGCAAACTCGTCCATGTTCGTCTTGCCGAGCATCACGATTTTTTCCTTATTTAATTTCTCCATAACGGTCGCGTCGTAAATGGGAACGAAGTCCGCGAGCATTTTCGACGCGCAGGTGGTTTTAACGCCGTTTGTGCAGATGTTGTCCTTGACGGAGATGGGCAGCCCCGTAAACGCGCCCGCGTTTCCCGAGTCGATCATCTCCTGCGCCGCCTTCGCCTGTTCGATAGCGGCGTCCTCACAGACGGTGATATAGCTGTTTAATTCCTTATCCTTTTCCTTTATCTTATCCAAATAGCTTTGCGTAAGCTCGACCGCGCTTATTTCCTTTTTGTCAAGCTTTTCGCGCATTGTCACTAAATCCATATCCAACACCTCCTCAGACTACCTTCGGAACTACAAACGTCGCGCCGCGCTTTATATCCGCGTTTTCGAGAATTTTCTCCGTTGGATAGGACTCGCCGTGCTCATCCCTGCGCAAATCCTTATAGTCGACCGCGTCGAGTGCGTACGGCTTTTTCGACGTATCAAATCCGCATACCTTATCCATAACCGCGATAATATTCGTCATATCATTTGTCATCTTGTCAAGCTCCGCGTCGGTAAATTCGAGCTTGGAAAGCTCGGCTAAGTGCCTGGTAAGCTCCGTATTAAACATAATTCAGTCTCCAATCTCAAAAAAATAAGACGCGTTTACCGGAAACGACCGACGGTCAATTCCGAAAACAACGTCCTTGCTGTATCTTTATATAATATACCACACTTTTAAAAAGTTTGCAATAGGTAAATTTAATTTTTTGCTAAATTGTGAAATATTCATAAAAGTTTAGCTGTTTAGCTGTTTCCGATATGTAATTGTGGTTATATTCACAGCCGTTTCACACTATTTTCATCGGCGTTTTCAATAAAATTGTATAATTTTTTTACAATATATTATATAAAAATTATGATTTTACTAAAAATTTAAAAATTTTTTAATAAAAAACAACAAAACACTTGCAAAATCCTTATGTTTGTGGTAAAATTACTTCTGATGTTTTGATATATTTCTGTTAGGAGGTGTATAGAAATGGCAAAATGCGATATTTGCGGAAAGGGCGTTACCTTCGGTATAAAGGTCAGCCACTCGCACAGAAGAGCGAACAGAGCGTGGAAACCTAACGTAAGAAAGGTTAGAGCTGTTGTTAACGGCGGTGTTAAGTCGATGAATGTATGCACACGCTGTCTGCGTTCGGGAAAGGTTCAGCGCGCGGTTTAAATTCATAAGAGATTATGGCAGCTTGCAAACGCAAGCTGTTTTTTCTTGGCAATAAACCTCCGTTACGATATTTCTGCCCGATGAAGCAAATAATTTTGTATTTTTTTACAAATTTATTTGATTTTTGAAATTTTATCTGTTATAATAGAATAGTATGGATAGTAATGTCATACATCGTTTTACGAAAAAAGTATAAAAGGGGTGTATCTATGGAGAAGCTCTTGATCAAAGGGGGAAAAAGGCTTACCGGCGAGGTTACGATAAGCGGCGCCAAAAATGCCGCAGTCGCGATTTTACCCGCCTGTATCCTTGTCAAAGATAAATGCCACATCGAGAACTTACCTGACATCAAAGACGTTAAGCTTTTTCTGCGCATACTTGAAGATTTAAATGCGAAAATAACATATATCGATAAAAACACCGTTGAGATAGACTGTACAAATGTAAATTCATGCAATCCGCTCCGCGACCTCACTCGCCGGATGCGCGGTTCAAGCTATCTTATGGGCGCACTTTTGGGACGGTTTCATAAATTTTCCGTTGATCCGCCGGGAGGCTGCGACTTCGGAACACGTCCGATCGACCAGCATATAAAGAGTTTTGAAGCTCTCGGCGCCGAGATCGACATGTCAAGGGGCATGATAACCGCAAAAGCGGACGAGCTGAATGGCTCAAGTATTTTCTTTGACGTCGTAACTGTTGGCGCAACTGTAAACGCGATGCTTGCCGCGGTTCTCGCAAACGGTCTTACCGTAATAGAAAACGCGGCAAAAGAACCGCATGTTGTGGATTTGGCAAACTTTTTGAATAACATGGGCGCGAATGTCCGCGGCGCAGGTACGGACACGATAAAAATAAAAGGCGTCAAGGAGCTACACGGCGGCACTTACGCCATTATCCCCGATCAAATCGAAGCGGGTACCTTTATGATTGCCGCCGCAGCAACAAGAGGCGACGTTACCCTCAAAAACGTTATTCCGCGCCATCTTGAAATCATAAGCGCGAAGCTTGAGGAAGCCGGAGTTAAGGTTGAGGAGGGCGACGACAGCGTACGCGTATATGTCGAGGAAGGCACCGTGTTCAAGCGCGTAAACTTTATAGCGCGTCCGTATCCCGGATTTCCAACAGATATGCAGCCGCAGCTTGTGACGTTCCTCACGACCATAAAAGGGACAAGCACCGCCCGCGAAAGCGTTTGGGACAACCGTTTCCGCTATGTCCACGAATTAAAGCGCATGGGCGCTAATATACGCGTTGAAGGTCAGCTTGCGATTATTGACGGCGTTGAAAAGCTGTTCGGTGCAAGCGTAAAAGCGACCGACCTGCGCGCCGGCGCGGCTATGATTATAGCCGGACTTATGGCGGAAGGAACAACAGAAATCACCAATATTTACCACATTGACAGAGGCTACGAAAATTTTGAGGATAAATTTGCGGCTTTGGGCGGCGATATAGAGCGCGTTCAGGTGATTGACGGGGAGTATGATTAATCTGTATGGTTACGTTTATTTCACTTATAAGCGGCTCGTCAGGCAACGCGACTTATATATCTGACGGCAAAACAAATCTGCTCATTGACTGCGGCATGTCGGGAAAGGCGCTCAAAAACGCGCTCGCGCGGATTGACGTTCAACCCGAAAATATCAGCGCGCTGCTGATAACGCACGAGCATATTGACCACACGAAGGGCGCGGGGGTCGTATCTAGGCGGTACAATATACCCATCTACGCCACAGCCGGCACTCACGCCGCTATGGACGTCGGCGATATTGACGACGCAAACATAAGAATAATCGCCCCGAAGCTTGAATTTGAAATCGGCTCCATAGCTGTAACACCGTTTTCAATACCGCACGACGCGGCGGAACCTGTCGGCTACAGTTTCATAGCGGGCGGCGAAAAGCTTTCGATAGCCACCGATATGGGGCATCTGCGCGACGGTATTCGCGAGGAGCTCTCGGGGAGCAAATATGTGCTGCTTGAATCGAACCATGATATCGATATGCTGCGTTACGGGAACTATCCGTATCCGCTAAAGCAGCGTATTCTAAGCGACGTGGGACACCTTTCAAACGAGCTTGCCGCAAAATTTGCGCTGCAGCTTATAAACGACGGCGCAGAGCACATAATGCTCGGTCATCTGAGCAAGGAAAACAATACGCCGGAGGTAGCTATGCTCGAAACCTATAATGCTCTCACCGACGCGGGTGTTGACGTCGGCAGAGATGTAATTTTAAAGGTGGCGGACAGATACAATCATACGAGGTTAATATGAACATAAATATAATATGCGTAGGAAAAATAAAAGAGAAATTTTTCACAGCCGCGATCGACGAATATGCAAAACGTCTGTCGCGGTTTGTTAAATTTAATATAATTGAAATACCGGACGAAAAAATACCGGATAACGCTTCCTTCAAAGAGGAGGAACGGATAAAAGAAAAAGAAGGCAAAGCGATTTTGGCAAAAATCAGGGATTCATACGTCATATCACTCTGCATTGAAGGACAGGAGATGCCGTCTGAGGCGTTGGCTGCCAAAATAGAGGATATATCAATGCGCGCAAACGCAATAACCTTTATAATAGGCGGCTCGCTCGGTCTTTCGGACGAGGTTAAAGCCCGATCCGATTTACGGCTCAGCTTCGGCAGGATAACACTCCCCCATCAGCTTATGCGCGTGGTGCTTTCGGAGCAAATTTACCGCGCATTCAAAATTATTCACAATGAAACATATCATAAATAAACCGACAAATATACCAAACAGCCCCAATTTGCGCAGACAGCGCAAATTGGGGCTGTTCAATATACGAATTTTCAATTTAGCCTTGATTATTGTAGCTGTAGTTCGGCGCTTCCTTCGTTATGTAAATATCGTGCGGGTGGCTTTCCTTTAGGCCCGCGCCGGTGATGCGGATGAACTTTCCGTTTTCCTTTAGATCCTGTATTGTCCTTGTTCCGCAGTAGCCCATTCCGGCTCTTAAGCCGCCGAGCATCTGAAATACCGTATCCGATAAAGGTCCTTTATATGGAACGCGTCCCTCAACGCCCTCGGGGACAAGCTTTTTGGAGCCTGTCTGGAAATATCTGTCTTTTGAGCCTTTTTCCATCGCCGCGAGAGAGCCCATGCCGCGGTATACCTTGAAGCGTCTGCCCTGGAAAATCTCGAACTCGCCCGGGCTTTCATCGCAGCCCGCGAGCTGGCTTCCCATCATAACAACGTCCGCGCCCGCCGCGATAGCCTTTACTATGTCGCCCGAATACTTGATGCCGCCGTCGGCGATGATCGGGATGTTGTACTTGCTCGCTACGCACGCAACGTCATAAACAGCGGTGATCTGCGGTACGCCTATACCCGCGACAACTCTTGTCGTGCAGATCGAGCCGGGTCCTATGCCGACCTTAAGACAGTCAGCTCCGGCTTTAATAAGCGCCTCAGCAGCCTCGGCTGTCGCGATATTGCCGGCGATAATCGGTAAATCCGGAAATGCCGCTTTTATTTCCTTGACCTTGTTAATGATATTCTTCGAATGTCCGTGCGCACTGTCAAGAGCCACTATGTCAACGCCCGCATCGTAGAGAGCCTGCACTCTGTCAAGCGCGTCCGTCGTAACGCCGATCGCCGCTCCGGCGAGCAGTCTGTCCTGCTTGTCGCGCGCGGAGTTCGGATACTGAACGGCTTTTTCTATGTCCTTTATTGTGATAAGTCCCTTTAAATGACCGGCGTCGTCAACTATCGGGAGTTTTTCGACCTTCGCCTTTGAAAGGATGGTCTGAGCCTCCGTGAGAGTTGTGCCTACGGGCGCGGTCACGAGGTTTTCATGCGTCATGACGTCCGCTATTTTCTGCGTAAAGTCCTTTTCAAACTTCAAATCGCGGTTTGTTATGATTCCTATGAGTTTGTTATCATCGTCAACCACAGGCACGCCGGAAATTTTAAACCTTGCCATAAGATCGTCCGCGTCCTGGAGAGTACGATTTTTTGTCAGGCTGAACGGATTGGTGATAACGCCGTTTTCGGAGCGCTTTACCTTGTCCACCTCCGCCGCCTGCTGCTCTATCGTCATGTTCTTGTGGATAATTCCTATGCCGCCTTCACGGGCGATCGCGATCGCCATAGCCGACTCCGTTACAGTGTCCATCGCCGAGCTCATCAGCGGCACATTCAGTTTAATTGTTTCGGTTAGTCTTGTTGTTAAATCCACTTCGTTCGGCGTAAATTCCGACGCCTGAGGGATAAGCAGCACGTCGTCAAATGTCAAGCCTTCTTTTGCAAACTTATTATCCATATAGTTCTCCTTTCCGTATAAAATAGGTCCGTTTGTTATTCTGTTTATTATATCAAAATTTACCGATTTTTGCAAGCTTTTTTATCAATAAAATAATGTTTATTTAAGATGTTCAATATATTCCGTCAAAACCCTCTCCAATACAGCAAAATCACTGATGGAGAAAACCTCCGCCTTCAGCTTTGACGATGCCGGAAGTCCCTTTATATACCATGCTATATGCTTGCGCGCCTCCTTTATGCCTCGGTTTTCGCCCTTTTCCTCCACGAGCAGCCTGACGTGGGCGAGTGCTTGTTCCACGCGTTCGCGCGGCGTTGGAGCATATGAGATTTGACCGGTTTCAAGAAGCTCCGTGATTTGGCGGAAAATAAACGGATTTCCCTGTGCTCCGCGCGCTATCATAATCGCGTCGATACCGGTTTTATCGAGCATATCCGCCGCGTCCCGAGCCGTCCATAAATCGCCGCTGCCTATTACGGGGATCTTTACTGCGTTTTTGACCTCGCGGAGTATTCCCCAATCCGCTTTTCCGCCGTAAAACTCCATGCGGGTTCTGCCGTGTACCGCGATTGCCGCCGCGCCGTTCGCTTCGAGTATTTTCGCAAATTCGACCGCGTTGACGCTGTCCGCATCCCAGCCCTTTCGGAATTTTACGGTTATGGGGACGCTCGACGATTGAACAGCCGCGCGGACTATCTCTCCCGCGAGCTTCGGATTTTTCATAAGCGCGCTGCCGTCGCCGTTATTAACTATTTTCGGCATCGGACAGCCCATGTTTATATCTATCATTTCCGTGCCTGTTTCGAGCGCCCGAGGAATGATTTCCGCGATAATATCGGGCTCCGAGCCGAATATCTGTATTGCGCACGGACGCTCGTCGGGGGAGATTTTCATAAGCTCCGCCGTCTTTTTGTCGTTATAATACAGTCCTTTGGCGCTTATCATTTCCGAATATACAAGCCCCGCGCCGTACGATTTGCATATACGGCGGAATGTCGTGTCGGTAACGCCCGCCATTGGGGCGAGGAATATATTGTTTTTAAGCTCCAAATTTCCGATTTTCATAAGCTGTTCTCCGATTTTTTATTTATATAATTTTACATTTTATTCCCGCCGATGTCAATAGAGTATTGATTATTTACATCAAAAAAGCCGGCGTGACCGGCTTTTTTGTATTATTTATTTTCGTTCTCCTGCTGCGCTTTGACCGCGTCCTTATGCGAAAGGCTTATTTTGCCCGTTTTTTGGTCAATATCCATAACCTTTACAAGCAGTCTGTCTCCGACGTTACAAACGTCCTCTACCTTCGCTACTCTGTGATCGGCGAGCTTCGAGATGTGGCAAAGACCGTCCTTGCCCGGCAATATCTCAACAAACGCTCCAAACGGCTGGATCGTTCTTACAAGACCGTCGTAAATTTCGCCCACCTCCGGCTCCTTTACTATAGCCTCGATAGCCGCTCTTGCCGCGTTTCCGGATTCCTGATCGGTTGCGAAGATGTAAATCGTTCCGTCCTCCTCGATGTCGATCTTCGCGCCCGTGTCGGCTACGATACCCTGTATAACCTTGCCGCCCTGGCCGATTACTTCTCTTATCTTGTCAACGTCGATATGCATAACGTCAACCTTCGGAGCGTACGGCGACAGCTCGGCGCGCGGAGCGGAAATTGTCTTTAAGAGAATTTCGTCGATGATATAATATCTCGCGTCACGCGTCTTTCTGAGCGCTTCCCATATTACCTCGTAAGGAAGTCCGTCATTTTTTATGTCAACCTGTATTGAGGTGATACCCTTCTTCGTTCCGGCTACCTTGAAGTCCATTTCGCCATAAAAGTCCTCAAGTCCCTGGATATCGACCATAGTAGTGAACTCGCCGTTTTCTTTGGTTATAAGACCGCACGAAATACCCGCGACCGGAGCTTTGATCGGCACGCCCGCAGCCATAAGCGCAAGCGTCGAGCCGCACACGCTGCCCTGCGACGTCGAACCGTTTGATGAAAGCACCTCCGATACGACTCTTATCGCGTACGGGAACTCCTCCTCCGACGGAAGAACAGGCACAAGCGAACGCTCCGCGAGCGCTCCGTGACCGATTTCACGTCTGCCCGGTCCGCGCGACGGTCTTGTCTCGCCTACCGAATATGACGGGAAGTTGTAATGATGCATATATCTCTTTTCTTCTTCCATATCTATGCCGTCAAGACGCTGATGCTCCGAAAGCGGCGCGAGTGTCGCTACGGACAATACCTGTGTCTGACCTCTCGTGAACATACCCGAGCCGTGAACTCTCGCAAGCAGATCAACCTCAGCCGAAAGAGGTCTGATTTCATTAAGCTGTCTGCCGTCCACGCGTCTGCCCTCCAAAAGCCAGTTGCGCACGATTTCCTTCTGCATTTTATAGAGAACCTCGCCGAACTGGTCTATCGTTTCGGGGAAACGCTCCTCCAACTCCGGCATGATTCTGTCCGTAATTTCGCCTATTCTCTCGTCGCGTACATTCTTGTCGTCGGTGTCGAGCGCGTGCTTTAAATCCTCGTACGCAAGCTCCTTGACCGCGTCGTATAAGTCATGATCGATGTCGTGCGACTCGTACTCAAACTTTTCCTTGCCTATTTCAGCCTGTATGCCGCTTATGAAGTCGCACAAATCCTGAATAATGCTGTGCGCATACTTGATGCCCTCGAGCATTACTTCTTCCTTAACCTCGTTCGCGCCCGCCTCGATCATAACTACCTTCTGCTTCGTTCCCGCTACGGTAACGAGCATTTGGCTCTTTTCTCGCTGCTCGACGTTCGGATTTATAACGTACTCGCCGTCAACAAGTCCCAGCCATACGCCGCCTATCGGACCGTTCCACGGAATATCCGATATCGAAAGCGCTATCGACGTTCCGATCAACGCCGCAACCTCGGGAGGATTGTCCTGATCGACAGAAAGCACCGTCGCCACAACCGTCACGTCGTTTCTCAAATCCGACGGGAACAGCGGGCGGATAGGTCTGTCAATTACGCGGCTTGTCAATATAGCCTTTTCCGAGGGCTTACCCTCTCTTTTTACATAGCCGCCCGGGATTTTGCCTACCGAGTACAGCTTTTCCTCATAGTCGACCGACAGCGGGAAGAAGTCGATTCCCTCTCTCGGCGTTCTCGAAGCCGTTACGTTTACCATTACGGCTGTGTCGCCGTAGCGCACGAGGCAGTTTCCGTTCGCGAGCTGCGCCATTTTGCCCGTCTCGATAATAAGCGGTCTGCCCGCCAATGTTGTTTCGAATGTTTTAAACATTTGCTTATCTCCTTTTCTTTTATTTTTTCGGGAGATATGCTTTAGCATATAAATACAAAACGGGAAAATTCCCGTCCTCTGTTTATGTGCTAAAAAATCATATCCCCCATGTTTAATTATATAACAAGGCAAACCGGCAAAAACCGGTTTGCCCGATATAACAAAAATTACTTTCTTAAGCCTAACTTAGCTACGAGCGCACGATATCTTTCGATATCCTGATCTCTCAGGTAGTTCATAAGACCGCGTCTCTTACCTACCATCATCAGCAGACCTCTTCTTGAGTGGTGGTCCTTCTTGTGAGTGTTAAGATGCTCGTTGTTGAGATGGTTGATTCTCTCCGTCAAAAGCGCGATCTGAACCTCGGGAGAACCCGTGTCGCCCTCATGTGTAGCGTATTCAGCGATTATCTGCTGCTTACGTTCCTTTGTCATGATTTTCACCTCCTATGATGAATTATCCCCTTACGCTGAGTGCCCGTTGGTGACTCGGCTGACCAAGCGCAGGTTTAACCTTAAATTTCCAAAATAAATTATTTGCACTATCAGTGCTGCTTTGTCGTTCTGTTGAAACGCTTGTTGAACTTCTCAACGCGTCCGCCTGTATCAACCAGCTTCTGCTTACCCGTGAAGAACGGATGGCACTGCGAGCAGATCTCGACCTGTATATTCTTCTTCGTCGAGCCCGTCTCTATCACGTTGCCGCAGGCGCAGGTGATGGTGGTCGGTTCATACTTCGGATGAATACCTTCTTTCATCACAATTCCTCCTTTCCTAATTTAATTTTAGGCATATAAAAAACACCTTTGATATTATATCACGGCTTTTCCTTTTTTGCAAGAGTTTTTTTCAAAATTTTACGCGCTTCTCCCGCCAAATACAGACTGCCGCAAATACAGATAATTTCGTCGCTTTCCGCAAAGCTTTCCGCCGCGCGGAGCGAGCGTTCGATACTGCTGTCGGTAAACACGGGAACGCCCGTACCGGAGAGTATTTCTTTAAATTTTTCGGGCTTTAAGCAGCGCGGCATATCGACGTATGTCGCGAAAACAGCCTTCGCCCCGTCCGCAATTTCGCGTATACATTCCTCATAAGCCTTATCCTCCATCATCGCCATCACGAGAATGTATGGTTTACATAAATCATTGAGAGATTTTTTGAGCGCGCGTATTCCGTCGATATTGTGTCCTCCGTCGATTACAATTTTTTCTCCTATAAACTCGAACCGCGCAGCCCATTCCGCGTTTGCCAAGCCGTATTCGATTGACTTGTCGCTTATTTTTATTCCCCGTTTACGCATCGCGAAAAGCGTTTCGAGCGCCACTGCGGCGTTCTGCGGCTGATATGAGCCTTTTAGGACGAGATTGTATGCTTTTCCCTCGTATATAAAGCCGCCGTCAATTATTTTCGGCGTTTTCGCTGTCACGAGCTTTGCATTCATTTGAGCGCAGGTGTTTTCTATAATGTCCGAGACAGCGGGATTGGGATATGACACAACAACTCCGTTTTCCTTTATTATGCCGCATTTTTCGCGCGCTATTTCCTCAATCGTTTCACCGAGGTACTGCATGTGGTCAAGCCCTATCGAGGTAATAACGGAAACGACGCTTGATTTTATGAGATTGGTCGCGTCGAGCCTGCCGCCCATGCCTGTTTCGAGCACGACAAAATCGCATTTTTGCTCGTAGAAATACAAAAAAGCGACCGCGGTCACGAACGCGAACTCCGACACGGGCGCGCCGGCGGCGTCCATAGCGGTTTTAACGCGCTCGGTATATTCGGCGAGAGCGTCGTTTGAGATAAGTTCGCCGTTTATGCGTATGCGCTCGTTGAAAATCTCGATATAGGGCGAGGTGAAAAGCCCTGTTTTATAGCCCTCGGCGCGCAGGACCGCGTCGAGCATGGCGGCTGTCGAGCCCTTGCCGTTCGTTCCGGCGATATGAATAAATTTCGTCTTGTCCTGCGGATCTCCGAGCGCCTCCATAAGCCGCGCAAGATTGGCGTTGCCCAAAGGACGGCGGAATTTCGGGATAGAGTGTATGTAATTTAACGCTTGTTCATAGGTCATAACGGATTCCTCTTTGTTCTGTGATATTTTTATTATAACATAATTCCCGATGTATGGCAAGTAGGGGCGGCAAATCGCCGCCCCCTATACCGCTGTCGGAGTATCGCTAAATCATAATTATCCAATTTCCGCCTAATTTGCCGAGACAAAATCATAAATACTTCCGTCCCCGCGCAGATCCATAACCGCGCCCGTGTCGGTGTTTTGCAGCGTGACCGACGGCTTTGAGCTTTTCGAGCCTTTGAGGATCACCTGATACGGCTCGTTAAAGCCTTCGTCGACCTTGTAAACAAGCGTGGTCTCGGAATTATCCGACATGGCGTTTGAAATGTCATAGCTTTTAAATTTTTCGAAATCGCTCCATGTCATAGCTTCGCCCTTCTGTCTCAGCTCAACTATATTTGACCAGTTGATAGTATGGTCGCCGTTCAGTACAGACATTGTGGACGGAGTAATAGCCGCTTGATTCATTGTTTCATCAGCGGAACCTTCAATTATGTACCTTCCGTCGTCAGAAACAAGCGTAATTTTATCCTTGTCTAAGGTAATTGTGCCTGTGAAGCTGTCAACACGGAAAAAGTTTTCGCTTTGTATATAGAAACTGCCGCGGATTGTATTTCCCAATACCTCCATGTCGCCGTAGCTCATTATCCAATAATCATTTGCCGTTTCGTCAGAGTACGGTTTAACCATTACCGCTGCGTCAGATTTCGGCTTGACCGTTTCGGGATTAGCTATAATCACGCCGCTGAACTCGGCTCTGCGGGTTGTTTCGTTATACAAAATATTCGCCTGCGCAATTCTCGCCTTATCCATAAACGGCTGGGAGGTAATGTTGTAATATATCCTTACGGAATCGGGATGATTGTAAAGATTCTCGTAGTGATCTATTTCGTAAAGCATATACGCATCGTTGTCATGTTCCGATGTGATGAAAAATTCAAGCGGTTTGCCGTTTATGTCTATGCTGACGGCTATTTCGGTATAATCAGGCGTTATCGGAACGATATTGTTTATATACCCGTGCAGATTTTCTCCAAGCACCGCTCCGTCCTGCTTTACCGTGAACAGTCCCTCAACATCGCTGCCGTCGGTGAAGGTCCTTATGTATTTGGTCATTTTCACCTCGAACTGAGCTTCCTTATGCTCCGGCTCGGCTTCGTCCGTGTACGCTTTAAAATCGGCGCTGAAGCCAGTGTATACGGGCGAGTGTACGATAACCGCTTTTCCGTCAGTATGGCACATCTGAGCCGCTACATAGCTTCCGGCAGTATCCTCGGTTTTTGTTCCGTCGGCGGTTATTGTAACCGTTGACGTTTTGAACTCCTTTTCCGCAAAACCGGCGTAAGTGAAGTTAGCTGTTTCCAATATTTTTATCTGCGCCTCATCGGAGTTTACTCCGCCGGCGAACGCGGCTGACGCCGCTATTGTTACCGCCGTCAGGCATACGCCCAGCGCTGCTGTGAATTTTGTTGATTTTCTCGTTTTCATCATATTTCCAATTCTCCTTTTCAAATTTTTCTCGTTTCCGCAAAGACACACTCCCGAGTTTACGCCGCCCTCGCGCATCAGTCCAAGGATAAGCCGACCGTAATCGCGCCGCCGCTTGTCGGAGAAGGTTTTCATCACGACCTCGTCGCACGACAGCTCGCAGTACATGTCGATTCCGCGCGTCAGAAGGTACGCCGCAGGGTTCATGAAATGTATAATTTTCACCAGCTCCGCCGCTGTTTTGATAAGCATATCGCGGCGGCGGACGTGGGTCAGCTCGTGCAGAAGCACCGCTTCAAGCTCGCTCTCGCTGAGCTTCACCGACGGAACGTATACCGTCGGGCGGATAATTCCCGCCGTAAACGGAGTCGCCGCGCCGTTAAAGCATTTCAATTCAGCTTTCGTTTTCCCTTTTATCCTTTCAAATACGGCGCGTACATCCTCCGGCGGCTCGGCTGCGATTTCGCGGCATATCCGGCTGAAACGGGCGGTATCGAATACGCGCTTTACAAGCAGCGCGCCCGCACCCGCCACCCATACGCATGACAGTATCAGCCATATGTCCGCGGACTGCGATTTTTCACCGATCGGCTCGATTACGGAGGGATTTACCGTTGTTTCCGCAGTGTCAGCCGCGTCCGTTCCCATGCCTTCAGCCGTTTCCGTCGTCTCGATTTGCTCCGTCTGCGGCTTGATATATCGCTCAACGCGGAAGCTTATTCCGGTGTGTATCGGCAGCAGGAAAAACAGTATCGGCAGCGCCGCGATAAAGTATTTGAGCCGCTCCGACAGTATCCTCCGTCCGAGCGCCGCGAATACCGCGCTAAGCAACAGCGCGCCCGTTCCGGCTATGCTCAGCGTTAAAATTTTTTCAAAAATCATTTCTTCTTCCTTTTACTCTCCGTCGAGCAAATCCATAAGCTCGTCGATTTTCTCATCCGAAAGCTTTCCTCCGTATAACGCTGCAAACAGGCTGCGTTTTGAGCCGTGATGGATTTCGTCGAGAAACTCGCGCGTCAGCTCATTTTTGTACTCCGAGCGCGAAATCAGCGCGCGGTACAGATTGGTTTTGCCCTCTTTTTTGCTTTCCAAAAATCCCTTGGCGCACAGACGGTTCATAAACGTGCCGACCGTATTATACGCCCAATTCTTGTTTTCCGACAGCCTTGCATGCACGAGCGGAACGCTTATCCACTTGTCGCTGTCCCATACCACCTCCATGACCTCGGTTTCCGCTTCCGAAATTTTATTAGCGCTCATAAAATTCATTCCTTTCATCAATTTTTATACCGGTATAAACTCCTACACTTTGTAGGATAATTATATACTACACTATGTAGGAGTAAATGTCAAGAGGTTTTTATAAATTTATTAAAATAAATCTTAATTTATAAACTTATTTTACCGCATTATATTTATTGTGTTACAATGATGTTAAATTTATGATATTTCCTTTTAAATCAAATTCTTTTGTGCTATAATGTCTTAATGGAAAAGTAACACAAAGTCGGCGCCTTCCATATTATAAAGTTATAAACATATAATTATGTATTTATAATGTGAGGTGTTGAATTTGAGCAAATTTATTATAAACGGCGGAAATCCGATACATGGCGAAATTGACGTTCAGGGCGCGAAAAACGCGGTGCTGCCTATTTTGGCGGCGACTATCCTCGCAGACGGCGAAAGCGTTATACATAACTGTCCCAAGCTTCGCGACGTTGATAAAACCGATCTCGTTTTAGAGGAACTCGGCTGCACGGTCAGACGCGAGGGCGGAACGGTTTACATAAATCCGAACGGACTTTGCGGGTGCAGAATATGCGAAGAGCTTATGCGTCAGATGCGCTCGTCGATAATCTTCCTCGGCGCGATCGTTTCCCGCTGCGGGGAAGCCGTAGTCAGTATGCCCGGCGGCTGCCCGATAGGGCTGCGTCCGATCGATCTGCACCTTAAAGCTCTTCGGGAGCTCGGCGTTGAAATATCGGAAAAGCACGGATACATACATTGTACATCGAACGGCATACGCGGCGCCAATATCCATCTTGATTTCCCGAGCGTCGGCGCTACCGAAAATATAATGCTCGCGGCTGTGATTTCCGATGGAGTGACTACCGTGTCTAACGCGGCGCGCGAGCCGGAAATCGTGGATCTTCAGAATTTTCTGAACTCTATGGGAGCCGAAATCGCAGGAGCGGGCGGCAATATAATAAGGATAAAAGGCGTTGACAAGCTTCACGGCTCAGAGTACGCGATAATGCCCGACAGAATAGTAGCCGCGACATATCTTGCGGCAGCGGCGATCACAGGCGGCGAGATTTTACTGAATAAAGCAGAACCGCGCGATATGGGCGCAATTTTGCAGGTGCTTCGCGAAATGGGTCCTGATGTCAAAATCGGCGGAGATAAAATATATCTCAAATCAAAGGGGCTTCTGCGAAGCGTACACACGGTAAGAACCATGCCGTATCCGGGATTTCCGACCGATATACAGTCGCCGTTTATGGCTCTTGCATCGCTTGCGCGCGGAACAAGCGTATTTGTGGAAAACATATTTGAAAACCGTTTTCAGCATGTTGACGAGCTGGTGCGCATGGGCGCGGATATCAAGGTCGAAGGCAGGAGCGCGGTCGTACGCGGAGTTGAAGGACTTCAGGGCGCTAACGTTGTATCGCGCGAGCTTCGCGGCGGGGCGGCTCTCGTTGTTGCGGCTCTCGCTGCCGAAGGGCAAACCGTTATAAGCGGCATTGAGTATATAGACAGAGGATATGAAAATATAGAAAATTATTTGGGCTCGTGCGGCGCCGATATAAAGCGCGCGTGAGCAAAACGGCAGTATAATTCGGAAGGGTTGTTGCACAATGGACAAAAGGAATAACGAAAAAGGCAAAAAACCGGTAAGGAGCGTAACCAAAACAAATTCCGATTACGATTGGGACACGTTTGACAGAAAAACAGCTAATCAGCCCGCCGCAAAAAAGCCTATCACAGAGCTTGAGCGCAAGCAGCGCTATCATCAGATGATGAAACGCAAACGGCTTAAAATGCAGCGCATACGCGCGGCTGTTATTCTTGCGCTCGTAATTATTGCCCTTATACTGGTTATTTTCCTGACGCCGCTTTTTGACATTCGCTCGATAACCTATGAAGGCAACTCCATAGTCACCAACGAGCAGCTCGACGCGAAACTCGGCGATTTGGTCGGACAGAATATATTCAAAGCCGGCAGCGGCGCAGTCCGCAAGCGTCTTTCCGATATAGCTTATATTGAGGATGCGGATGCCTCGAAGAGACTTCTGCCGCCTTCGGTAAAGGTAACTATACGCGAATGTATTCCGGCGGCGTATTTTATGCTCGACGGTAAGACCATAACAGTCGATTCATCCCTCAAAGTCATCGATGATACCGATAAATTCGATTCCAACCCCATTCCGGCGCTTGTCGGAGTGAAAATAAAAAGCTGTTCCGTCGGAAAAACGCTCTCGTGCGAGGATTCGGAACAGGAAAGCGCGTTGCTCACATGTCTTGACACAATGGAGAAAACCGGCACCATTCCAAATGTTATAAGTATAGATATGACGGAAATGACCGGAATAGAATTTAATTATGACAATAGAATACAAGCGCTGTGCGGCACTCCGGTAGACCTTGAACGCAAGCTGCGGCTGTTCAAGGAGACAGTCACAAACAGCAACCTTGCCTCAAACGCGCGCGGAACAATAGATTTAAGCGTTACGGGCAAAGCCGTGTATACGCCTTAATGGTTATTTTGCATAAATTACTTCTAAACTTTATATAAATTATTGGTAATAAATAAAATTATACCTGTAAATTTAGTAAAAATAACTATTGAATATTTTCAAAAAAATAGTATAATAAAATATATATGTGTGTACTTCTCTGTTTTACGGAGTTTATGCTACGAAGGAGGATATAATATGAGTGTTATGCCAATAGACTTAGAGGAAAACAATGTCATGGAAGGCGCCAGAATAAAAGTAATAGGCGTCGGCGGCGGCGGAAACAACGCTGTTGACCGCATGATAGAGGCAGGCATCACAAAAGCGGAGTTTATCTGTGTCAATACTGACGCACAGCAGCTCGCAAATGTACTCGCGCCAACTGTTCTGCAGCTCGGCAGAAAGCTGACAAACGGTTTGGGAGCCGGTGCAAAGCCGGAAATCGGCAGACAGGCGGCTGAAGAAACAAAGGATGAAATCAAAAACCTCGTTAAGGATACCGACATGGTGTTTGTAACGGCGGGAATGGGCGGCGGAACAGGTACCGGCGCGGCTCCTATTATTGCCGAGGCGGCAAAATCCGCAGGTGTTCTTACGGTTGCCGTTGTAACAAAGCCGTTTTACTTTGAGGGTCCTCAGAGAATGAGAAACGCTGAAGAGGGCATTAAGAACCTTTCCGAAAAAGTTGACGCTATTGTTACTATCCCCAACGATCTGCTCTTAAAAATTGCCGACAAAAAGGTTACTATATCGGATTCCTTCAAGCTTGCCGACGACGTTCTCCGTCAGGGTGTACAGGGTATTATCGAAGTTATCACGCAGCGCGGTATTATGAATTGCGACTTTGCGGATGTTCGCACAATTATGAAGGACAGCGGCGTTGCACATATGGGTATCGGCATAGGCAAGGGCGAAAATGCTGCGTCCGACGCCGTAAGAGCCGCTATCGAAAGCCCGCTGCTTGAAACAAGCATCGCAGGCGCTGAAAACGTATTACTTAATATCACCGGCGGCACGGAGTTCTCGCTTGTCGATATGGGCGAGGTTTCAAGCATTGTCCGCGATATGGTTTCGGAAGAAGCTAATATCATAGTCGGAACAGCCGTTGATGAAACGCTCAAGGATGAAATAAAGGTTACTCTTATCGCAACCGGACTTGACGGAGCTGCAAGACGCGCAAAGGATAATGCCGCTCAGAGCGACCCGCTCAAGAGACGTCCCCCGATGTTCGCGCAGACCGGCAGACTTTCGTCGGAAAGACCGTCATCATCTTCATCGTCGGAGAGACGCCAGCCCTCCAGCTTCACATCCTCGCTTGACGAGGACGATGCTATTTTCTCAAGGAGACTGAAGCCCGGAATGAGCAATATAGACGTTCCCAACTTCTTTAAGCAGGGTAAATAATGAATAGGATTTAAAAAGCTGAGAGCTTGATGCTCCCAGCTTTTTATTTATCAGTATATTATTTAACAGCGTCTGTCAATGGATTATGTTCCCTGACGATTTTAAAATGAATAATTTCCCATTTTTTCGGGAAGACTAAGCACAGGAGGTTGATAATATGAAACGCTATATTGAAATAATAGACGTGCTCGCCCGCGAGGTGATGGATTCGCGCGGCAATCCGACAATCGAAGCGGAAATACGCACAGACCACGGCTGCGGCAGCGCGATTGTCCCGTCCGGCGCGTCCACCGGATCGTTTGAAGCTATGGAGCTTCGCGATAACGACAAAAAACGCTATATGGGCAAGGGCGTAAAAAACGCCGTTGAAAATGTAAATATGATTATCGCCGATGAAATTATAGGAAGAAATGTACTGGAGCAGCGCGCTCTTGACACAAGGCTATGCGAGCTGGACGGCACCGAGAATAAAACCCGTCTCGGCGCGAACGCGGTTTTAGCCGTATCTCTCGCCGCCGCACGCGCCGCGGCAAACAGTCTGCAAATGCCGCTATATCAGTACATCGGCGGAACAAACGCGCATGTACTGCCCGTCCCTATGATGAATATACTGAACGGCGGCGCGCATGCCGGAAACAACATCGATATTCAGGAATTTATGATCATGCCGTTCGGCGCAAAAACATTCCGCCAAGGACTACGTTGGTGCAGCGAGGTATATCATACATTAAAAACCGTTCTCGCCGATATGGGCTGTTCCACCGCCGTCGGCGACGAGGGCGGTTTCGCGCCGGATTTATCGGCGGACGAAAAAGCGCTCGATGTTATCATGAGCGCGATCGAGAAAGCGGGCTACCGCGCCGGAGAGGATTTTAAAATCGCCGTCGACGCGGCTTCGTCGGAATGGTATCGGGACGGTAAATACGTTTTATCAAAATCAGGCAAGGAGAAAACCTCGGATGAGCTCATAGATTACTGGACCGAATTATGCGGGAATTATCCGATATTTTCAATAGAGGACGGTCTCGCCGAAGATGACTGGGACGGCTGGAAAAAGTTAACAGAGCGTCTTGGCAGCCGCATTCAGCTCGTCGGCGACGATTTGTTTGTCACAAATCCGAAACGGCTTCGTCATGGCATAAACGAGGGCGTGGGTAATTCAATATTGATCAAGGTAAACCAGATAGGCACTCTTTCCGAGGCGCTCGACGCCGCCGATATGGCGCACAAAGCCGGATATACCGCAATAATTTCTCACCGCAGCGGCGAAACGGAAGATACCACCATCGCGGACATCGCCGTGGCGGTAAACGCCGGACAAATCAAATCCGGAGCGCCCGCGCGCACGGACAGAGTCGCAAAATATAACAGACTCCTGCGCATTGAGGAAGATTTGTATTTTACAAGTAAATATTCAAATATATAATTGGGGGACACTAAATTTTTAGTGTCCCCCAAGCTTTGTAAAATCCGCGCATAAAATGTTATAAATCTTGAGTTTTTCTAATATAAATAAAAAATGCGCTATTGCGCCGAACGGGATTTGGTGGTATAATTATAAAAAACGGAAAAGGAGAGATTTTTATGAAGGTTTTACTTATCAACGGAAGCCCGCGCAAGGAGGGCTGCACATATACCGCGCTTTGCGAGGTGGCAAAGACGCTCGAGGAAAACGGCGTTGAGACGGAGCTTTACTGGGTAGGCGCCAAGCCCGTAGCGGGCTGTATCGCGTGCGGAAAATGCGCCGAGACGGGTAAATGCGTATTCGATGACGACGGCGTCAACGAGCTTGTCGCGAGAATAGACGAATTTGACGGATTTGTATTCGGTTCGCCCGTCTATTACGCAAGCCCGAGCGGTCAGATAGAGTCGTTCCTCGACAGATTTTTCTACGCGGGCAGCGGCTTTGACGGCAAGCTCGGCGCGGCTGTGGTAAGCTGCCGCAGAGGCGGCGCGTCGGCTTCGTTCGACGCTTTGAACAAATATTTCACAATGAATTCCATGCCTGTGGTTTCGTCGCAGTATTGGAATCAGGTACACGGCAACACTCCCGACGAGGTAAAAAGAGACGAGGAAGGTATGCAGACGATGCGTACTCTCGGAAGAAACATGGCGTGGCTTTTAAAATGTATTGAAAAGGGCCGCGAAAACGGAATTGATTTTCCTGAACGCGAACCTGTTGTCAGAACAAATTTTATAAAATGAATAAGGACGCCGTATGGCGTCCTTTTTATTATTCAACCGATTCAATAATCGCGTATTTTCCGTCACGTCTTGCATATACGACGTTCATCTCGTCCGTTTCGACATTCTTGAATACGAAGAAGCTGTGTCCGAGCAGATTCATCTGCAAAATCGCTTCCTCCGCGCTCATCGGCTTTACCTGGAAACGCTTTCTCTTTACAATCTCAAACTCGCTGTCATCGTCTCCGCCGGTATAGTCCTGTCCGCTTATCAGCATACTGTCAAGAGTTGCCGAATGCTTGATTTTCTTTTCAAGGCGCGTTTTATTCCTTCTTATTTGACGCTCGATCACATCAACGATTTTATCCGTCGCCGCCAAAACATCCGTATCCGTCGCCTCGGCTCTGTATATCATGCCGCCCGCATAGATAGCCGCCTCGATATATTCATTATCCTTGATTGTTCCAATCACAACGCGCGCTTCAGACTCATCTTTGAAGAATTTATCAAGCTTTCCGAGCTTTTTTTCGATATAGCTTCTGATTTTATCCGTTACCGTTATTTTCCTTCCAATTATTGTGAACTTCATAATCCGTCCCTCCTCTTATGGTTTTCATGGTTTCCCCTGTTATATAATATATACCACTATTTTTTAAATTCAAACATTTTCTTTGTGGAGTTTCAACATTTTTTCGTCATAATTAATTTGTTTTTGGTAAAGTTTTTTCTTGCTAAAATGTGCATTATATAGTATAATATCTTATTATAATAAAAGATATGAGGTGTAATAATGTTAGCAATTCTAATGATCACGGCGGCATTCGCGCTGCTTGGTTATTCCGTATGGAGATTTTATCTTGACGACGGATTGAAAAAAATGAAAAAAAGCGACACAAACGCGGTATATATAATCGTCATAATGGCTGCCGCATTTATAGTACGCGCTGTTTGCGCTTTTAAATATCACGGTCACAGTACCGATATGAGCTGCTTTTCCGGTTGGTCCGGAATGCTGTTCAGCGACGGTATTCCGGCTTTTTATCACTCCGACGCATTCCACGACTATCCGCCCGGATATATGTATATTCTGTATCTGATAGGAGCGATCCGTCATTTTCTCAATCTTTCGGGCGGCGCTAACGATTTCGTTGTCAAGCTTCCCGCCATTATAGTTGATCTGCTTTCCGGATTTTTTGTGTACAAGCTCGCCGGAAAAAAATTCAACGTTAAAATCTCAGCTCTTTTCGCGGCGCTGTACCTGTTCAATCCGGCGGTTATACTGAACAGTTCTCTTTGGGGGCAGGTCGATACGGTCTACACTTTTTTGATCGCCGTTATGATTTATATGATTTCCGAAAAGCAAATGATTAAATCATATTTTATATTCGCACTGTGTATATTCATAAAACCGCAGGCGTTTATTTTCACACCTCTTATTATATACGGTATTATCGAAAACGTGTTTCTTCCCAAATTCAACAAGGACGCGTTTGTTAAAAATCTTTTGTTCGGTCTTTGCGCTATCGCGATGATATTCGTTTTGGCAATTCCGTTCGGTATAGGCAACGTTATACAGCAATACACAATTACTCTGTCACAGTACCCGCATCTGACCGTCAACGCGTTCAATATATGGGGCGCTTTCGGGCAGAACTGGACTGATCTGAACCCGTTCACTACCGTTCTCGGATATATAATACTCGCGGCGATAGTTGCGTTTGTGACATATATCTTCTTTAAAAGCAAGGACAAGTCTAAATACTATTTTGCCGGAGCGCTTCTCGCGTTTTCGACATTTATGCTGTCAACAAAAATGCATGACCGCTACGCATTCCCTATGATGCTGCTCATGCTTCTCGCGTTGATTGAAACGCCGCGCGCACGCAATTACGCGCTTTATATAATGCTGACGCTCTCACAGTTTTTCAACACGGCGTGGGTACTGTTCATATACGAGCAGGATATAAACCTGTATTTCAAGAGTCCGGTTATCGTCGCGGCGTCATTTGTCAACATCGCGCTGTACGCGTATTTTATATACATCTCGCTCACGCAGTACGCGCAAAATAAAATCGCGGTTTACGCTGCGGCTTCTTCTAAAGTCAACAAACCAGGTAAGACACAGCTGACAAAGAAATCGTCCAATCAGGCGAAGGAAACCGCTTCTGTAGGATTTACGCCCGCAAAGAGCAAGGTTTTATCAAAGCTTACGCGCGCCGATATAATAGCGATGGTCGTTATAACAGCCGTATATTCCTGTATAGCTCTCTATGACCTCGGCGATATGTACGCTCCGCAAACGCATGTGTCTCTTACGGACAACCCCGTCACGGTCGATTTGGGCGCCGACAAAGAAATCTCTCAGCTAAAGTTTTACCTCGGCTCGGAGCGAATATACGATGGTCATCCGCTCGATCTTGAATTTAGAGACAGCTCAAATAATGTCGTTCACAACGAGCATTACACTTCCGGCTCCGTATTCCGCTGGGAGGAGCATAAAGACATAAATACAACCGCAAGATATATTACTCTCTCGACAGAGGGTACGGACAGAATGGAAATTAACGAGCTGGCGCTTTTGGACGCTTCCGGAAATCTCATTTTGCCGGCGAACGCGTCCGATACGACCGTAGAGGCTATGTTTGATGAGCAGGAAATGGTTCCTGAACGTCAGACCTTCAGAAACAGCACTTATTTTGACGAGATTTATCACGGACGAACAGGCTACGAATTTGTCCACAGCCTCCCTGTATATGAATGGACCCATCCGCCGCTCGGCAAGGTATTTATCGCGCTGGGTATTTTGATATTTGGTATGTGTCCGTTCGGCTGGCGAATCGTGGGAACCGTATTTGGTATGATAATGGTACCGATTATCTATATGTTCGCGAAACGTTTCTTTAACAAGACCTGGCTTGCGATAGTAACGTGTCTGCTGTTCACGTTCGACTTCATGCACTTCGCCCAAACACGAATTGCAACAATTGACGTGTACGTTACATTCTTTATAATGCTGATGTATTTGTTCATGTATAAATACACGACCATGAGCTTCTACGATACGCCATTAAAAAAGACGTTCGTTCCACTCGCCCTATCCGGCATTTCATTCGGATTGGCCTTTGCAAGCAAATGGACGGGACTTTACGCGGGAGCCGGACTGGCTATCATATTCTTCCTGACGCTCTACCGGCGCTACAGCGAATATCTGAAGGCTAAAAAACGTCCTAAGGAATACAAATATATTATCGATTCGTTCACTCCGAATATGCTTAAAACACTTGGCTGGTGCTGTATATTCTTCGTAGCGGTCCCGATAGTGATTTACTGCATGTCATACATTCCGTATCTGCAGACGCCAAATTCCGAGGGCTTAAAAACGATTTTGCAAAATCAGGAATCGATGTATGTGTACCACAGCAAAACGGTTCTCGGTTCGACCCACAGCTTCTCGTCGCTTTGGTATGAATGGATCATAATGAAGCGCCCGATCTGGTACTACTCCGGCACGGTTTCCGACGGTATCAAGGAGGGCATAAGCTCATTCGGCAATCCGCTTGTATGGTGGCTCGGTATTCCCGCGTTTATCTACATGGTATATATCGCAATCAAGAAAAAGGATAAAAGAGCGCTGTTTCTCGTAATCGCGTATTTATCGCAGCTTGTGCCGTGGATACCGATTAAAAGACTCACATATATATACCACTACTTCCCCTGCGTTCCTTTTATCACAATGATGATCGGCTATTCAATATATCTGATATACAAGGAAGCAAAGGAAAATAACAAAAAGAAGGTTATATACGGAGCGTTTGTCTATTCGGCGCTTGTTATAGTATTGTTTGCGATGTTCTACCCCGTTCTGTCGGGTCAGCCGTGTTCGGTTGATTATGTTAACCATTTCCTGAAGTGGTTCGACAGTTGGGTGCTTATATAAGAGGTACGCTATGAGAATAATTAATTCGGATGAAATTGTAAAGGCCGTGCGCGATATGTGTATCCGCGCGAACTGTCATATTAACTGCGACATAAAATCCGCGCTTGAAAACGGAGTTAAAACAGAAAAATCGGATGTGTCGCGCGGAGTGCTTGAAAATCTCCTTAAAAACGCTGATATAGCCGATAAAAAAGAAGTGCCGATTTGCCAGGACACGGGTATGGCTGTGTTTTTCGCGGAAATCGGAAACGAGGTTTTAATTGAGGGCGACACGCTCAACGACGCGATAAACAAAGGCGTGTCGCGCGGATATATCGACGGATATCTGCGGAAATCGGTCGTTGGCGATCCCTTGGACAGAATCAACACCAAGGACAATACGCCGGCTGTGATTTACTGTAAATTTATAAAGGGCGATAAAATAAAACTCACATTCGCTCCTAAGGGCTTCGGCAGCGAAAACAAGAGCGCGCTTAAAATGCTAAACCCGTCCGACGGGCTTGACGGAATCACGGATTTTGTCACGGAAACCGTTCGCAAAGCCGGCGCAAATCCTTGTCCGCCGATGGTTGTGGGCATCGGAATAGGCGGCACGGCGGATATGGCGATGGTGCTCGCGAAAAAAGCGCTTACGCGCGACATAACCATTCCCAATTCCAAGCCGTTTTACGCCGATTTGGAAAAAAAGCTGCTGGAAAGAATAAATAAATTAGGCATAGGCCCACAGGGCATGGGCGGAACGACCACCGCGCTCGCGGTAAACATTGAAACCCATCCCACACACATAGCCGGACTTCCGGTAGCTGTAAATATAAGCTGTCATGCGACAAGGCACGCATCTGTCATAATTTAAGCTTATGCAAATCAAAACCGCTCTTTTGAGCGGTTTTCATTTTATTTCCAATTTTCCTTCGCAAGAGCCGTCACTAAATCTATACATGCTTTTATATCATCTGCCGAAGCGGTTTCCGACGGCGAATGTATATATCTTGTCGGCAGAGATATTCCGCCGGTTTTTACGCCCGCACCGCTAAGATGAATCGCTCCGGCGTCCGTGCCGCCGTCTGTCATTATTTCAAGCTGATAAGGTATACCGTTTTCGCGCGCCGTTTCCGTTATCATCGAGCGTACATATGAATCGCACAAAACCGATCTGTCCATTACCTTTACGGCAGCGCCGCCGCCCATTTTTACGTCCATGACCGGAGCGTTCGGCGTGTCACCCGTATCGGTCACGTCAACAGCCACCGCGTAATCCGGCTCTATCGAAAACGCGGCTGTTTTCGCTCCGCGCAATCCCACTTCCTCCTGAGATGTAAAAACAAAATATAAATCGTTTTCACTTTCTCCTACGCGCTTAAGGGCTTCCATGAGTATATAACAGCCCGCTCGGTTGTCAAGCGCCTTGGATATGACTATGCCGTTTCCCTCGTGATATTCTCCCCTAAACACAGCCATATCTCCTATTGTGATTCTTTTCTCCGCGTCGGCTTTATCCTTTGCGCCGATATCGATATATAGCTTATCGATCGTCGGCTTTTTATCGAACGCTTCCTCCTCGCTTCCGATAACTCCGACCGTTTCGTTCAAAAATTCTACGCGGCGGTGAGCCAATTCCTTTATACACAATCCTCCAACGGCGCCGAAACGTATAAATCCGTTATCGTCGATCGCTCTTGCGATAACTCCGATTTCGTCCATATGCGCCGCAAACATGATTTTTCTTCCCGCGCCCTTTTTGTGAGCTACGAGATTGCCGAGCGAATCTGTTTTTACGTCATCGCAGTAATTTTTTATCTCTTTTTCTATAAAATCTCTCACAAATTCCTCGTGTCCTGACGGGGCGTTTATCCCTGTCAGCGTTTTCAGCAATTTCATCATATAAAATCCCCCGCTTTCTTCAAAATAAGGACTGTCAAATCTTTCAGCGCTTCAATATCGCCGCGTTGCGCCGCACATACGGGAGTATGAGAATATCTGCAGGCAACGGCAGCCGTTACGGCGCGCGTTCCGGATCCCGACATAATAACTCCGCCTCCGCAGCTTGTACCGACAGACGACTCATTTATCTGCACCTTAATATCCTCAGCTTTTGCCGCAGCCGCGATTTTATCCGTCACGGCTCTGTCAAAAATCGCCCTGCTGTCCATAAGCGACAGAACAGCGCCGTTTCCGAGGACAGCGCCGCGTTCGGTTTTTTCGACTCCGTATGTATCAGCCGCGCAGACCGAGCCTAAAACAACGGCAAAATCCGGTTTTACCGCGTATGCCGCGATCTGCGCTCCGCGCATTCCTATCTCCTGCTGAACCGTAAAGCAGGCGTAAACATCATCCTCGTAATCATACTTAAGCGCCTCCATAAGAGCGTAACACGCTATACGGCTGTCGAGCGCCTTTCCCTTAACGCAATCGCCGAGATTTCCGCATTCCGTATCAAAAGCGGCATAGTCGCCCAAGTGAATTTTTTTCAGAGCGTCCTTTTTCGACTTTGCTCCGATATCGATAAAAAGCTCGGACGGAGCCACCGTAGTTTCGCGTTCTTTCTTTTTCTGCAGGTGTATCGCTTTCATTCCGATTACGCCTCTGACCTTATCCCCGCCTATGCGCACGCGTTTTGACACGAGCACCCGCTCGTCTATCGCGCCGACAAGCTTGAATTTCAGATATCCCTCGTCCGTCACGCCGGAAATAATAAGTCCGGGTTCATCCATGTGGCACACAACCATAATACGCCTTTTTCCAATCCTTCCCCGCTTCAGCGCGGTAACGCCGCCCATTGTATCTACGGAAATTTCATCGGCATATCGGCTGATATATTCAATTATGTAATCCCGTACACATTTCTCGTTTCCGCTTACGCCGTCAAGCTCGGACAGTATTTTTACAGTTTCAGCCATGATATATCCTCCCGTAAGTCTTCAATGAAGCAGGTTATCAGCTTCGCTACAGCCTCCGCGTCCGACAAAGCCAAAGTTTCAACGGACGTATGCATATACTTGAGCGGTATCGACAACAGCGCCGTAGGCACTCCCGCGCGCGATACCTGCATCACCCACGCGTCAGTACCGGTGTTGCCTCCGTCTATTTCGGGCTCGGCTTTTATTTTATTTTTTTCAGCCGTTTCAAACAATCTTTTCGCCATTTTGGGATGAATATTCGGTCCCATCGATATGGTCAGCCCCTCGCCGACTTTAAAGGCGTTCTCGGAATTGTCGGGCGTTATTCCGTGCGTCACGTCAACGGCTATCGCCATATCCGGCTCTATCCCGTAAATTGCCGTTTTCGCGCCTCGGCAGCCGACCTCCTCCTGCACAGCCGCCACGGCGTATACATCGGCATGTAAATCCGCGCTTTTAAGCTTTTTCATAGCTGTGATCAACGCGGCAACGCTTGCCCTATCGTCAAGCGACTTTCCGCTGAACTGCCTCGAGCCGAGCTCTCCCACGGACTGCGCCAGCGTTATACTGTCGCCGACGGCGGCGAGCGATTTTGCCGTTTTTCCGTCATAGCCTATGTCTATCGCCATATCCCTGATTTTTGCGGTTTTGCCTGCTTCGAGCATAGACGCGGGTTTTATCCCTATCACTCCGTTTAAGTCGCGCCTGCCGTGAACTATGACCTCCGTTGACGGCAAAGTCCTTTCGTCAACTCCGCCCACCGGCGCGAACGTAAGAAAACCGTCGTCGGTTACCGATGTCACGATAAGTCCTATTTCGTCCATATGCGCCTCTATCATAATTTTCGGCGAGTTTGGCTTACCGCATTTTTTCACGGCAATAACATTCCCGAGCGCGTCCGTGCGGACCTCGTCGGCATATTTTTCAAACAATTCCGCTATTTTATCGCTTATTCTGTATTCAAAGCCTGATATGCCCCGCATATCGCTGAGCTGCTTTATAAGTTTTTTCATAGTTACTTCAATCCGTTCACAATTTCTTTAAATAAATTACCGCGTTCCTCAAAATTTTTAAACATATCAAAGCTTGTGCTTGCCGGCGACAATATTACAACGTCGCCCTCATGCGCGCGGCTTCTCGCGGTCTCCACCGCATCCTGATATGTCTTTGCCCGTATGATTTCCACATCCGCGCCTTTGCCTGTTTTTGCGGTTTCCTTTTTGAGCGCTTCCTCAATCTTATCCGACGTCATGCCGATAAGTATAAGCGTTTTCACATGTTCGGCGATTGACTGGCCTATCTCGTCGTAAGGTATCCCTTTATCCTTACCTCCGGCGATAAGTATAACTTTATCCGGAAATACCCTTAGCGTATTTATCGTCCTGTTCGGACTTGAATCGATAGAGCTGTTGTAATAGCTTACTCCGCCGAGCTTTCTCACAAGTTCTATTCTGTGCTCGACGCCGCCAAATTCCTTTGCGGTTGAAACTATTATATCATCATCCACAAGACCTTCCACAGCGGCTATAGCCGTCATGTAATTTTCCACATTATGCATGCCAGGGATTTTTATGTCATTTATATTAAGCACCGCCGTATCGCCGCGCATGATCGTGTCTCCGCTAAGGTACACGTCCGCTTTAGTTTTGCGCGAAAAGCGTTTTATTACGCCCTTTGCGTCTCCTGTATTTTTCACGCTGTCAGCGTTGTCCGCATTTGTGACAAGTATGCCGTTTTCGTTCTGATAAAGAAAAATATTCTTTTTCGCGTCGATATACTCCTGATAATCGGTATGATAATCGAGATGATTTGGGCTGAGATTGGTTATAACCGCTATTTCCGGCGATTTTCTCATGGTATGAAGCTGGAATGACGATAATTCCAAAATAACCCAGTCGTCCGGTTTCATCTTTTCCGCGTCGGTAAGAAGCGGATTTCCGATATTTCCGCCAAGCCACGTTTTATATCCCGCCTTTGTCATCATGCGGTGAATCAGAGTGGTTGTGGTGGTTTTCCCGTCGCTGCCCGTTACGGCTATTATGTGCGACGGACATAAATCAAAAAATACTTCCATCTCCGATGTGACTTCCGCTCCGCGCTCGCGCGCCTCATTTAATTCCGGAACGTCATAGCGCAGTCCCGGGGTTCTGAAAATCACGTCTCCCGTGAGATTTTTGAGATAGCTTTCTCCGAGACTGAATTTAACTCCCAGCTCCGCAAGCTCTCCGTATGTCTCACCCAATTTTTCTCTGTCGCGCTTATCGCACGCCGTCACGTTAGCGCCGAGCGACACGAGATATTTTATAAGCGGCAGATTTGAAATGCCTATACCTATAACAGTGACCGCGCAGCCGTTCATTCTGCGCTTAAACTCCTCAATTTTATTCATTTTACCATCCTCCGTTTTATAAATCAGCCCTACAGCAACAAATACGCCGCTCCGCCGATTACTCCGGCGGCAGCCATAACTATTATCTGATTAGGCTTGAAAATTCTCAATACAATAAGCGACGCGATAAAAATTGCCGCCGCGATAAAATCCATCTTATCCGCCGCAAACGACACAACGCCGTCTGCCCAAAGCGCCTGAATCATTATGGAAAGACCCGCAGACGCTATCATCGCGACCACCGCCGGACGAAGCCCGTTCATCACGCCCTTCATCACCGACATTTCACGGTATTTATAATATATTTTCGCAAGGACAATAGCCACCACGGTCGACGGGAGAATACATCCAAGTGTCGCCGCAAGCGCGCCTGCTGCTCCCGCTATTCGCATTCCGACGAACGTCGCGGCATTTATCGCTATCGGTCCCGGGGTCATCTGCGATATAGTCAGCACGTCGGTAAATTCGGTCATTGTGAGCCAGCCGTGCAGCTTAACTATCTGCGAATCAATCAGCGGAAGCGCGGCATAACCGCCGCCAAAGCTGAAAAGTCCGATTTGCAGGAAGCTCAGGAGCATCTGAACGTATATCATTTCTCCTCCCCCTTCCCGGGGCGCATAAACAGCGCGCCTAAAACGCCGCATATGATTATTATGAATACCACGTTTATATCAAACACAGCCGCTGCCGCAAACGCGGCAATCATTATAAGTACCGGAAAAATGCGTTTATCCTTTATCACATTGTGCGCCATCGTTATAACAACATCGAGTATAACCGCGGCCACAGCCGCCTGCATTCCCTTTAAAACCGCGCTGACAATGACATTATCGCGGAAAGCTATGTAGAACACCGATACCACCGACATTATGACAAACGGCGGCAGAACGGTGCCGAGAACCGTCACAAGCGCCCCCGCTATTCCCGCCATACGATAACCTATCAAAAGCGAGGCGTTTATCGCGAGCGGACCCGGGGTGGACTGCGCTATCGCAACAAGGTCAAGCATTTCCTCCTCGTCAATCCATCCCAGTCCCTCCACAAATTTTTTCTGAAGCAGCGGCACTATAACATATCCTCCGCCGAATGTAAAAGCGCTTATCTTCAATGTGGAAAAAAACAATGTCAGAAATAATTTCAGCTTATTTAATTTCTGCGTTTCCAAATAATGTCACTCCTACATTCGAATTATACCGGATTTACAACCGACAAAACTGACAGCTCTTTTCTGAAGTGCTCCGCGAAGCGCTTTTTTACATCCTCAAATGTTACGCTCTTATAAACGTCGTAATAGTTGAAATAATCTATATCCATAAATTTAAGCTGCATAAATGTGGCCGCATATTCTTCAACATCATTTTGACCGCGGATGTAATTTCCCCATACCACCTTTTTGATACGGTTAAACGTGCTCTCATCAAGTCCTTCCTCTCTCACGCGTTCTATTTCATCGAGAATTATATCATATACCCTTTTTGGATCACGCGACTCTCCTTCTATTGAAGAAAACGCATATGACGGCTGCATTGTGTAATCGGGAGCGAAGCTCGCGTTAATCAGCCCTTCCTCATAAAGCCTTTTATATACCGGCGAGCTTTTGCCGAAAAGCATTTTTAGCAATATGCTCATTTCTATATTCTTTTTCAGCAGCTTATCTCCGCCGTAGCCTATATCGTTATCCTTGAAGCCGAGCATAAATAAAGGCTGCGCCACGCTCAAGGATTTTTCCATATACTGACTTGCGACCGTTTCCGGCTCGTCGGGATAGATTTTCTTTATCTCCTCTTTAAACGGCTCGTTTTTCTTTACTCCCTTTTCAATAGTTGCCAAAATCTCGTCGGGATCTATATTTCCCACGACTACTATTGCCATATTCGAAAGATTGTAGAATGTGTTGTAGCACTTGTACAAAAGCTCTGCCGTAATATGGCTTATACTCTCAACCGTGCCCGCGATTTCCTTTTTTACGGGATTGTTATGGTACAGGCATGAAAGAAAGTCAAAGAATACCTGCCAGCCGCCGTTATCATCATACATGCGTATTTCCTGACCGATTATACCCTGCTCCTTCTGCACGCTCTCAGGCGTAAAATACGGGCTTTGAACATAGTCGAGAAGCGTCGCGAGATTTTCGTTTATATTAGCCGTCGCCGAAAATAAATACGCGGTTTGATTAAACGAGGTAAACGCGTTAGCGTTGCCGCCGTATTTGGAAAACTTGTCAAACACGTTGCTGCCGTCTGGCTGATCGAACATTTTATGCTCGAGATAATGCGCGATGCCGTCCGGAACCTCGGTTGCCTCGCTCTCGCCCGGGACGATGAATTTCGAATCCACCGAGCCGTAGCGCGTGCCGAAAATCGCGTAGCTTGAGCTGTAATCCTTTTTCGGGATTATATAAATTCCCAGTCCCGAGGAATGAACGCCGCTGTACAGCGTTTCTCCGGTCATTTCATTTACTCTTTTATTCAGTTTCATTTACGCGTCCTCCCCTGTAAGAAAATACACCGTGTCAAGCTCGACCTTTTGCGATACGGCTATGACCTGTTCCTTTGTGACAGCCGCTATCTCCGCTTTCGCGCGCTCTATATCGCGGTCTGTTCCCGATAAAAGCTCTCCGAGATAAAAGCCCTGCAGCATTCGCTGATCGTCGCAGCACTCCTCGTATGTGTTGGTTATATCGATAATGCTCGACTCAAGCTCTGTGTCCGTGACGTTTCCGTTCTTGATTTCCTCAAGCTGACGAACAGTTTCATCATACGCGGTTTGGAAATTTCCAAACTCAATACCCGCGTTCACAAGCATTATTCCCTTATATTTGTCAAGCTGGCTCGACGCGTAATACGCAAGGCTCAGCTTTTCGCGGACATTGTTGAAAAGCTTGGAATGGGTTCCCGACCCGAACACGCTGTTGAATACGCAAAGAGCCGGATAATCCTCGTCCGTCGGCGCAACGCCGGTACGGAAGCCTATGGAAAGCTTACCCTGGGTCACGTTCATTTTTTCGGTCACTCTGTTTATTTCCCCGCCGCGTTTAAACAGTTTTGCAGACGGAATTTGAGCCGATTTAAACGTCATTTTGTCCGTGTATTTTCTTATTGCGATTTCAGCGGCGTCTATATCAGCCTCGCCGCAGATAAATATGTTTATCGCGGACGATGTTATTATTTTGCCGTAGTGCTCCGTGAGGGACGCCGGCGTAACGGCTTCAATCCCTTCAACGGTTCCGAGCCTTGAAAGGGCGTAAACATCGCCTTTGCACATTTCCTCCGCGCAGCGCACAGACGCGTATACACGCTTGTCGTTCATAACCGACGCTATCCTGTCCTGCGCATTTTTCTTTTCCTGATTTATAACATCCGCGTCAAAAACTCCGTTCTTAATATTCGGTTCGAACAGCACCGACATTATAAGCGATAAAAGCTCCGCGACGAGTTTTTCTCCCTGCGGCGCAAATTTATCGGATATCGTTTCCAAGTCAAAATACAAAATCTGATCGTCGCCGCGCTTGATAACGGACGCTCCCATCGATGCGCCGTACAGATTCTCAAGATATCTCGCGATCTCCTCCTGGCTCGGATATTTCCCGCATCCGCGCTTTAATACATAAGGCAAAAGCGCGTTTAACGATATTTCCGCCTCGTTAAGAGGACGGTGGATATACACGCCTATCGTAGTGGTTTTAAGCTTTGTCATCGGTATATAACAAAGACTGATATTTTCATTTATTTGCTTTTTTATCATAACGTTTCCTCCTGTTCTTAATATAGTTTACTCTATTTTCGAGGAAAAGTCAATATCAAGCGGTATAGCTTTCAATTTCCTGTAATGTAAAACCTTTGTGCAGGGCAAGATTGATACCGTTCGCGACGGTTTTTGCCATACGCTCTATCACAACGTCTATATCCTTGGTCGTGACCATAAGCGGTGCAAGCTCCTGCGGGATTTCGTCCTTTGATATGGTTCCGGCGTCTATTACGGTCGGCACGCCTATCGCGATAACATCCGTGCCGAGCGTTTCGCGGTTCAGTCCTTCCCTGTTGTTACCTACGCCCGAACCCGGCTGAATACCGGTATCGGTTATCTGAATCGTGGTGCTTACCCTGCGTATATCGGCGGCCGCAAGCGCGTCCACTGCTATAATCAGGTTCGGCTTGAGCGGTTTTGCAATATTCTTTACAATTTTTACCGTTTCAAGCCCCGTAGTGCCGAGCACCCCGGGCGTTATTGCGCAGACGTTTCCCATATTTTCTCCAAACATTCGCTTCATATGATGCGTGACGAGCAGCCGCGACACAACCTCTGTCCCGAGCGCGTCAGGCGTTATATCGCGGTTTCCGAGACCTGCAACAAGAGTTAAGCTGTTTTCGTCTATATGCGCCATTTTATTGATTTCATCCGCAATTATTTTGCAGACGTTCTCGTAATCCTCGACGCTGTATTTTAAATTCGGAGCCTCTATCGTAATATAATTTCCCTTCAGCTTCCCGAGAGCTTTTTCACCCTCGTCATTTATTATTTTGACCTCCGTAACAGTGATATCGCCGCAATGTCTGACCCGCGATTCCACGCCGTTGACCTCGCCGGCTTTTTTTGACAGCTCATGCGCCTCCAAAGCCAGGTCTGTTCGTATATTTACCATGTAAATCAACTCCTTTTTTGGATTAGTTTGGGCAAAAAAAGGAATTTTATACAAAAAATCAAGGAATATAAAATTCCTTGATTTATATCTTTTATTGAATTTCATAAAGCTCCGTTCCGTTTTCATCATAGATTCTGTTAAGCTGATTGAAAACGTTTTGGTTTATATTGTATTCCGATTTTTCAGCCGGACCGTATAAAATATACTTAATATTGTTTTCTTCCGCTATGCTCTTAAGCTCGGTAATACTTCCGCTTTCATAAAGCTCTCTGAGCACCGATTCACGATTTGTATATTCGCTTCCGATACCATGAGTCCATATAAAATTATTCGGCCCCACAAATATTGTCCTGCCGGCAAGCACATATACGCTGTTAAGATGTCCCGTGTTTGTGGCGAATACCGCATGCGGATCGGTATTTTCTTTAACAAATTCCGCAAATTCCATATCCGCGTCGCTGAATGTCTGATATTCCGCTCCCGAATTAAATTCGCGTCCTATGGTCAGTATGCCGGACGTAAACAGGCAAATGCCAACCATCACTGCCATTACTTCTCTTCCCTTTATCTCATTCATCCGCTCATATATACGGACAAAAAATTCCGCCGCGGCAACTACCGCTATCATATATGCCACGAAAAATATTTTATTGTTGTCATAATCAAGCGGTTGGAATTGAAACAAATCAGCTATAATAAATACAACCAATCCCGCAAGCATAAATCTTTTCATTCCGCGTTCCGCATTCAGAAATGCCGGAATAAGCGCAAGGAATACTATACCCCAATTCTTAATCCAAAACCAAAGGAACGGATCATTTTCGTTTACCCAGTCGTACTTAAATTTTAAGAAGCTGCCTTCGCTCGCCTGTTGGAAAGTCCAAAAAATAAGCTGAGGCATAGCCATGACGATTGTTATAGCTCCGAATATTACCCAATTTTTCACATATTGTTTTTTTTCATCAACGCTTTTTTCATCAATAAGATACAGGAAAAACATTACCGCGCATACTATACCGAAAGCCATAAACGAATGAGTGTGAATCATCGGCAGACAACCGGCAAATACGCCTATAATTATAAACGCGCGCGTCCTCTTTGTTTTTATTGCGTCGATTAACAGCCAAAATGCCGGCATGAGCATACACCATCCGGCCATTGTTGTACGCTGCGGAATTATCATGTCGCATATTGTGTTTGCCCAACGAATATTATGATCATTGTAATTGGTAGGGGTCTGATAGTACTCAGTGAATATTTTTGTAAACGCTGTCGAATCAGCTTTTGCGCCTTCAAAGAAGTAAGCAAATCCAAATCCGCCGTTAAAGAAAAACATAAGCGTTGCCAGTATCGACACTGTTTTTCTTCCCGTAGCTTTATACGACATAAAGTAAAATCCTATTACAAGTAAAAACGCAAACACATAGCTCGGCAGCAAAATCGCCCACCTAAGAGGCAAACCGAACAGATACAGCGACGACGAAAGAAGATTGATCAGGAACGGATAGCAAAGCTTCGTACCCGACAAAATATTGTAATTCGGCGGGAACGTTCCCTGTTCGGCAAAGCTTGTTATCATACCCGAATGGATTGCAAGGTCGCCGTAAGTACACTGTCCCGACGCAACGCCGCCGTCAACGGGCGCGTATATATGGTTTGTCATGAGCAAGCATATAATCAATGTTACGGGCAGTATCAGCAGCAAAAAGATTTTATGCGTCATACCGGAATTTTCGATTGCTTCGGCTGTTTTATTTTTTTCAGAACCCTTTTTTAATCGCGGTATTCCCGCCGAAATTTTGTTCCTTCCCCGCAAATACAATACGGCGTACGGAACTGCGGTCAGTACGATTAATATAATATGGCTCAGATAGGTGAAATCGAAAATCATAGCTACGGGCAGCATTCCTGTCATAAGAATAACGTTTCCGAAGATTCCGCCGAACCATATTTTAAAATATAAATCTCTGTTTTTAAACAGCATGTCCGCATACAAAAATCCCATAAAAAGGAAGTACGCGTAAATTAATATTCCAAGCATAATCCTTTACCCCCGAATATCCCGATTATTTGCCGAGCGCGGCTTTTATATCCGCTTCAAGCGTCGCCATGTCGGACGTTTTAAATCTGAAGGCGGAAATGTTGTTTGTGGTATCAAGCATTATGAGCGCGGGTGTTTGTCCCTCTACGGAGAAATTTGTCGCCGCTTCGGGATTTTCGTCAACATTTGTTATAACGAAATTGACCTTGCCGTCATATTTTTTCTGAAGCTCCTCGACAGTCTTCGTCGCCTCGTCATAATTCGCGTCCTTTGCCGATACAAAATACATAAATGTCGGAGTTACCTTTTCCTCCTCAGTCGGAGCCGTATTCCGCTGCGGAGCGCCGCTGTCGGATATTTCAACCGAAGTGGGACCGTCCGCGCCGCCTATAGCGCCGCCATCCTTCTTCCCACAAGCCGCGAGCATGGGAATTACCATCATTACCGCCAAAATTGCCGAAATTACTCTTTTCATCATTGTTCATTCTCCTTTAATATGTTTTCTGTTATTTCAAGCGCTCGACGCGCCGTTTTTGCGTATCTTTCCTGTTTTTTTCTGATTCTTTCCGAAAGCCCTTCCATTATGCCGAAGTTTGCGTTCATGGGCTGGAGCTTTGTTATGCTTTTATCTGAAATATATAATGGCAGCGAGCCTATCGCCGTGCGTCTGTCGGGCTCGTACATAGGCTTGTCCTCTATGAGCGCCGCCATATTGTATCCCGCCAAAATGCCGCTCGACGCAGACTCCACATAGCCCTCCACGCCCGTTATTTGTCCGGCAAAAAATACCTTCGGATATTTTTCCGTCTGATAATATTTGTTAAGCACCCTCGGCGCGTCGATATAAGTGTTTCTGTGCATCACGCCGTAACGTGCGAACTCCGCGTTTTCAAGCCCGGGTATCATAGAAAACACCCTTTTCTGCTCTCCGAATTTCAGATTTGTCTGAAAGCCCACGAGGTTATAAAGCGTCCCCTCCCTGTTGTCCTGACGGAGCTGAACCACCGCGTACGAGTCGTCCTTCCCCGTTTTCGGATCAACAAGCCCGACGGGCTTTAACGGCCCGAACGTCAGCGTTTCAAATCCGCGCTTCGCCATTACCTCTACCGGCATACAGCCCTCGAATACCTTCTGATTTTCAAATGTCTTTAACGGAACGGTCTCCGCGTTTACGAGAGCGTTGTAAAATTCCGTATACTCTTCTTTAGTCATCGGGCAGTTTACATAATCTGCCGTACCTCTGTCATATCTCGCAGCCTTGAACGCGCGCGTCATATCTATGCTTTCGGCTGTTACGATCGGTGCCGCCGCATCATAGAAATAGAGCGATTCGCCTCCGGTCAAATCCGCGATTGCATCCGCGAGAGCGTCCGAGGTAAGCGGTCCCGTCGCGATTATTGTGTACTCGTCGGTATCAATTCGAGTGACCTCTCCGTTTTCGACCGTGACAAGCGGATGTTTTTTGAGCTTTTTCGTTATGTAGTCCGAAAAAATCTCCCTGTCCACCGCCAGCGCCCCTCCCGCCGGTACGCGGCTTACATCAGCCGCTTCCATCATAATAGAGCCGAAAAGACGCATTTCCTCTTTTAGAAGCCCACACGCGTTTTCGATTCTCTCGGCTTTGAGCGAATTGGAACACACAAGCTCGGCAAAATTTTCATTCGAATGAGCGGGCGAAAACTTAACCGGCTTCATCTCACATAGTGTGACGGATATTCCGCGCTTTATAAGCTGCCATGCCGCCTCGCAGCCCGCGAGACCGGCGCCGATGATTTTTACGTTTGTTTCAGTCATTTTTTCTCACTCGTTATTTTGCGCTCATAATTGCAGTCCTCGTTTTGACAGTAAATCTTTCTGCCGCGTCCCTCTTTTTTGAGCAGCAGTCCGCCGCACTTCGGGCATCGCTCATCCTTGAGCGGCATATCCCACAACATAAAATCGCATTTTGGGAGATGCTCGCAAGCGTAATAGGTCTTGCCTTTCTTTGAATGCTTCACAAGTATCTCTCCGCCGCATTTCGGGCACATCGCTCCCGTACCCTCGCGTATCGGCTTTGTGTTTTTGCACTCGGGATAACCCGGGCATGCGAGGAATTTTCCGAATTTACTGAGCTTATATACCATTTTCCGTCCGCATTTCTCGCAGATAACATCGGATTCCTCGTCCTTTATCTTGATTTTCTCAACGTTCTTTACCGCGCTTTCGAGATTCTTTTCAAACGGCGGGTAGAAGTCGCTTAAAACCTTTTTCCACTCTACCGAGCCCTCCTCGACCTCATCAAGCTCGGTTTCCATTCCGGCAGTAAAATCAACGTCAACTATATCGGAAAAGTTATTTTTCATTATGTCGGTCGTAACCATACCGAGCTCCGTCGGGATAAGCTGTTTTTTGCTTCTCGAAACGTAGCCGCGCGAAACTATCGTTGAAATAGTCGGCGCGTATGTGGACGGTCTGCCGATGCCGTTTTCCTCAAGCTCCTTTATGAGCGTCGCGTCTGTGAAACGGGGAGGCGGCTGTGTAAAGTGCTGTTTTTCCTCCAAATCCTTAAGCTCCAGCTTCTCCTTTTCGCTGAGCGACGCCAAAACCTTGTCGGACTTGCTCTTTTCGGTCTTTGTATCGGTCGCTTCCTCATATACGAGCGTGAAGCCCTTGAATTTTATCGCCGAGCCGCTCGCACGGAAGGTGTGACCGTTTGCGTCTATCGAAACCTGAACCGTGTCATAGACAGCGTTCGCCATCTGGCTTGCCGCGAAGCGCTCCCAAATGAGCTTATACAGTCTGTACTGGTCGTTCGTCAGCTTGTCCTTAATATCGATCGGTCTTATGTTTATCGACGTTGGACGGATAGCCTCGTGCGCGTCCTGCGCGTCCTTTTTAGCCTTGTATTTACGCGGCTGAACATATTCAGCGCCGTAGTTATCCGTCAGGAACGCTACCGCTTCTCTCTGAGCGTCGTCGGCAATTCTTAAAGAGTCGGTACGCATATATGTGATAAGACCGACAGTGCCGAGTTTGCCGCCGAGGTTCACGCCCTCATAAAGAGTCTGAGCGACCTGCATCGTCTTTGCCGCCTGGAAATTGAATTTACGCGACGCGTCCTGCTGCAGCGTACTCGTCGTAAACGCAGGCTGCGGCTTTCTCGTCTGCTCGCCGCGCTTTATGGAGTCAACGATAAATTCCGCTTTTTTCAAATCGTCGGTCACCTTTTTTGTTTCCTCAGCGTTTGAAAGCTTTGTTTCCTTGCCGTTTTCGCCGTAATATTTCGCCGTGAAGCTCTTTTTTGACTTAGGGTCGGTAAGCTCCGCCTCGATCGACCAGTATTCCTCAGGCGTGAAATTTTCTATTTCCTCCTCGCGGTCGCAGATAAGCCTTGTCGCGACGGACTGCACGCGTCCCGCGCTCAAGCCTTTTTTTACCTTATCCCACAAAATAGGGCTTATTTTATAGCCCACGATCCTGTCCAAAATCCTGCGCGCCTGCTGGGCGTTCACGAGATCCATATCAATGCTTCTCGGCTCCTTTATCGCGCTTTTTACCGCCGATTTTGTGATCTCGTTAAACGTCACTCGGCATTTGGATTCTGCGTCTATATTAAGCGCGCGCGCCAAGTGCCAGCTTATTGCCTCTCCCTCGCGGTCAGGGTCGGTCGCGAGATAGATCTTATCCGCTTTTTTGGCTTCCTTCTTAAGCTGCGTCAGAAGCTCTCCCTTGCCGCGTATTGTTATATATCTCGGCTCGAAGCCGTTTTCGACGTCAACGCCGAGCTGGCTTTTGGGCAAATCTATTATATGTCCCATAGATGCGAGCACCTTATAATCGCTGCCCAAATACTTTTTTATTGTTCCCGCCTTTGCCGGCGACTCTACAATTAAAAGCTTTTTTGCTGCCATATTGTCCTCCATTTACACATGTATTATTTTATTTCAAACCGGTTTCCCGGCAGTCTTTTCACGATCATGCTCAATTCAAGCATAGTAAGAGTTATATTGACCTTGCTTACGGGCTTATCGAGCGCCCTCGCAATCTCGTTTGCCGTCATGCTCTTTTCAAGGAGCAGCTTCGCAACGGCTCGCTCGTCGTCGGTCATATCTTTGTCATCCGGCATTTTCTTCTTGACCTCGGGTTTTGGTGTTTCATCCGCCGCGCTTCGGGTAGCCGGACGAACCGCCTCCACCGCTCTTTGCGTAAATACCGGAATATCGACAGGCGATGTTTTCCTTTTCACGACCGGCTTCGGAAACGACGACACACCAAAGTCCGATAGGACATCCTCTGCTCTGTTTACGAGCTTAGCCCGAAGCTGAATTACATTTTTATCGCCGACGTAGCTGTCGTTAAACACGTCTCCGGGGACCGCGAAAAGTCTGCGCCCGATATGAAGCGCTTCCCTCGCGGTTATAAGGCTTCCGCTTTTCTCCGGCGCCTCCGTTACAAGCACGCCTTTTGACAAACCGGCGATAATTCTGTTTCTCTCCGGAAAACTCCATCGGCTCGGCGGCATACCCGGCGGATACTCTGAAATTACACAGCCGTTTCTGCATATCTCATAGTATAAGGATGTATTTGATTTCGGATATATCACGTCAATACCGCTGCCGAGGACGGCTATGGTTTTGCCTCCCTCGTCGAGCGCCGCCCATGCCGCCGCGGCGTCTATTCCCTCAGCCATTCCGCTCACGACGGTAACTCCTCTGCGGGCAAACTCGGAGCATATGCCGCGCGTTACGGTTTTGCCGAATGTGCTAAGTCTTCTTGTCCCGACCACCGCTATGGTAAACAGGCTGTTCCAGTCCAACAGCTCGCCTTTTATATATAATACGCATGGCGGTCTGGGAATATTACGGAGTATGTCCGGATAATCGTCGCTGTCGTAGACCACAATTTCAACTCCCGCTTTTTTCGCGCGTTCGACTGTGTTGACAGCCTTGGTGAGGCGTTTGTCGGTAAGCTCGGAAAGAAGCCTCGCTCCCAATTCCTTGACCTCCGAATAGTCCGAAGCAGAATAAACTGCCTCGACAGAGCCGAAGCGCTCAAGAAGCATTTCAATTCTTGTAGGCGTTGCTCCGCCCTTTAGTGTTAGCCACAGCCAGTATAAAATGTGTTCCATATTTATCCGCCTCCGCAACCGTCTTTTTTTACGGTACTACAAAATCAGGAATTTGTCAACCCCTTTTTTCTTATCGACTCATACATAAGTATCGCCGCGGCGACGGACACGTTGAGCGACTCGGCCTTTCCGAAAATGGGGATCTTTACTTTTTTGCAAAGCCGCAAAACCGCGTCGCTGAGCCCGTTTGCCTCATTTCCGACGGCGATTATAACGGGATTTGACATATCCGCGTCACGGTAATCGACCGAATCATCGGAAAGAGCGCCGCCGATTATTTTAAATCCCTTTTCCTTGTATTTTTTCAAATCCTCAGCCGATTTGGCGGGAATTATTTCTATATTGAAGAACGACCCCATGCTCGCGCGAACCGTTTTGGGACTGTACAGATCCGCACAGCCGTCGGATAATATGACGCCGCCGAAGCCCGCCGCGTCGGCCGTGCGGATTATAGTGCCGAGATTTCCCGGATCGTTCACGCCGTCGCAATAGACGTACGATTTTGTAATATCGGGCAAAAAACCGCCCGTATCGCGCATTTTTATAACAGCGAGAATGCCCTGCGGCGTGGTCGTGTCGCAAAGCGCGGGAAAAAGCGCGTCCGAAATTTTCAAAATTTCCGTATTTTCAGGATAAGAGAAGCTTTCATTATCATAAAACCAATCCGACACGGCGATAAAACGAATATCGCTCTTCGCCGCGATCGCGTCCGAAACGGATTTGATCCCCTCGACGGTATACACGCCGTTTTTGTACCGCGATTTTTTGGCGGAGAGGGATTTGATGTATTTGTATTTTTGGTTTGATGTTGATTTTATTTCGAGCATAATTGTCTCCTTGCAATTTTTGTATGGATAAATTATGATTTATCTGCGTATCGTAATGTGTCGCACAAACCCCTCCGACGCCTTCGGCGCCACCTCCCCTAGTAGGGGAGGCTTACCTAGTGCGGCGCTCCACGAAAGGCTCCCCTACTAGGGGAGCTGTCAGCGAAGCTGACTGAGGGGTTTATTGCGCTAAATCACAATTTATCCACCAAAAAACACCATAAGGGCTGTCATGACTTGACAGCCCTTTTTCTTCTATATTTTTACGCGTTCTGCTTCGTGTAATTGAGCAGTCCGCCGGCGTAGAGCATATCCTTTTGTCTCTGCGAAAAATCGGTCACGCATTCGAATTTGAAGCCTTTTGTTCTGTCCTCACATACGATTTTGCCGTTGTCGTTTTTGATCTGCTCTCCGATGTGCTCTATTACTATTTCGTCCGTTTGGTCTATCCTGTCGTAGTCCGCCTCATTCGCGAACGTCATCGGCACAATTCCCGCGTTAATCAGGTTTGCCATATGTATTCTCGCGAATGATTTCGTGATTACCGCCTTTACGCCGAGATATAAAGGAGCGAGAGCCGCATGTTCTCTCGACGAGCCCTGTCCGTAGTTCGAGCCGCCGATTATAACGCTTTTGCCCATTTCAAGAGCGCGGTCATGGAATTTCTCGTCGCATACCGCGAAGCAATATTCCGAAATCTTCGGAATATTCGAACGGAGCGGTAAAATTTTCGCGCCGGCTGGCATGATGTGATCCGTAGTGATATTGTCGCCGACCTTCAGGCTTACCTTCGCGTCTATCGTTTCCTCCAAAGGCTCGGATACGGGGAACGGCTTGATGTTCGGGCCGCGCAATACCTCGACGCTGTCCATCTCCTCGGCGGGAACGGGAGCGGCTATCATGTTGTCGTTTATCGTAAACCTCTCGGGCAGTTTAAACTCGGGCATTTCACCAAGCGTTCTCGGGTCGGTGAACACGCCCGCCAATGCCGACGCGGCAGCCGTTTCGGGCGATACGAGATAGATCTGTCCGTCCTTTGTGCCGCTTCTGCCTTCGAAGTTTCTGTTAAAGGTTCTGAGCGATATACCCTTCGAATTAGGCGACTGTCCCATGCCTATGCACGGACCGCACGCGCTTTCGAGTATTCTCGCGCCGGCGTCTATCATATCCGACAGGGCGCCGTTCTGCGCGAGCATATTGAGCACCTGCTTAGAGCCCGGCGCGATTGAAAGCGATACGTCGGGGTGGACGGTCTTTCCTTTTAAAATATGCGCTACCTTGAGCATATCTAAAAGCGACGAGTTTGTGCATGAGCCTATGCAGACCTGGTCTATCTTCATTCCGCTCAGATCCTCGGCGGTTTTTACGTTATCAGGCGAATGCGGGCAAGCCGCGAGCGGGACAAGCTCGGAGAGGTTTATGTTTATTTCCTCGTCGTAAACGGCGTCCGCGTCGGCTGAGAGCGGAACATATACGCCCTCTCTGCCCTGCGCCTTCAAAAATCCCTTTGTTACCTCGTCCGACGGGAATATAGATGTCGTCGCGCCAAGCTCCGCGCCCATGTTCGTGATGGTCGCGCGCTCGGGTACGGACAGCGTTTTAACGCCCTCGCCGCAGTATTCTATAACCTTGCCGACGCCGCCTTTGACGGACATACGCTTTAAAACCTCGAGAATAACGTCCTTCGCGGCAACCCAGGGCTGTAATTTTCCGGTAAGATTTACCTTTACTACCTTCGGGCATGTGATATAGTATGTGCCGCCGCCCATCGCAACGGCTACGTCCATGCCGCCCGCGCCTATGGCGATCATGCCGATACCGCCGCCTGTCGGGGTATGGCTGTCCGAGCCGATAAGCGTCTTGCCGGGTATGCCGAAGCGCTCAAGATGTACCTGATGGCATATTCCGTTGCCGGGACGCGAGAAATATATTCCGTGCTTTTTCGCGACGCTTCCGATAAAGCGGTGGTCGTCCGCGTTCTCGAAGCCGCTCTGGAGCGTGTTGTGGTCGATATACGCAACAGAACGCTCGGTCTTGACGCGCGGCACGCCCATAGCCTCAAATTCGAGGTACGCCATTGTGCCTGTAGCGTCCTGAGTGAGCGTCTGGTCGATTTTAATTCCTATCTCCGTACCCTTCACCATCTCACCCTCAACGAGGTGAGCGGAAAGGATTTTTTCGGTTAATGTAAGTCCCATAATAATTCCTCCCTGATACGCGCGTGAATAAATTCGACGCATTTTTCTTCTTATATATTTTATACCATCAGACAGGCTTTGTCAATTACCGAACGCACCAAACCGAACACGATTTCATATGATATTATTGTATAAAATAGCTGTAAATACTATCAGAAGGAAGTGTTAGCCTTGTACAATATGATTATTTTATGCTTTACATATATTTTTATCGCCGCGGTGATGTGCGTTTTCGGGTATTTCCGCGCGCGGCGAATGACAAATTCCGTAGAAATAGAGGCGCGCGACTGCGAGAACGAGCTTGAATATGTGCTCAGATGTCTTATGCTCAAATACCCCTACAGAGAAATCGACGTGTTTTACGAGCCGTCATGCGACGGTACGCTTGAAATACTTCAAAAAATGAGCGCGGACTATCCGAGGATCGTGATATGCTCTAACGACGATTTCAGCTCATTTTCGCCAACGCCCGTTTCAGAGGTACTGCGATAAACGCCGCGGCGGCGCATTTTATTAAATCAAGCGGTATGAACGGCACGACCGCCATGGCGAGCGTTTCGAGCCACGACGCTCCGAGGGACAGCTTCATATACGCCGTGCCGAGCAGGTAAACTATTGTCATGCCGACAAAAACGGCTGTCAGTCCGTACGCGGTCATCTTCTTGACGGAGCTGTCCTTTTTCCCGAAGCGGTTTAACGCTTTGACGGCGTAATTTTTAACAAGCGACATAAGCGGAGCGCTCACGAGAAACGCAAGGATATATCCGCCCGTCGGACCGAACAGTTTACCTACGCCGCCCACGCCGCCCGAGAATACGGGAAGTCCTATCGCTCCAAGCAAAACGTAAACGAGTATAGCGAAAAACGCTTCGGCGGGCGTTAACAGAAACGCGATAAGGTTTACAATTAAGGTTTGCAGCGTTATCGGCGACGGCCCTATGGGTATGGATATGTATGCCGACGCGCATAAAAGCGCGGTCAGCAATGCAATTTTTGTAATGGACGCGGATGTGATTTTTGTTTTCATGGTATTTCCTCCGTGGTATAGAATATGGGTATATTATATAGGAGAAATTATGAATTGTCAACCTTTTTCTGATAAAATCGGTTTACAATTTGTTGCGTATTAAATTATGATTTAGCGCAATAAACCCCTCAGTCAGCTTCGCTGACAGCTCCCCTAGTAGGGGAGCCAAATGTGTAAGCCTCCCCTACTAGGGGAGGTGGCGCCGCAGGCGTCGGAGGGGTTTGTGCGCCGCATTGCGATATGCCGCTAAATCATAATTTACCCGTCCGTCATATACTTCGCCAATACCCCGTAGCCGCGCAGCGGATCGTTTACGAATACATGCGTCACGGCCCCGACAAGCATACCGTTTTGTATAATGGGAGCGCCGCTCATACCCTGCACTATTCCGCCGGTTACGGAAATAAGCGATTCGTCCGTCACTCTCAGAGTTATGCTTTTTGCCGAGCGGTTATCCGATATTTTTGTTATGCTTATATTATATCTTCTCACTCCGCCTCCAATATCGGCGAGTATATAAGCCGCGCCCTCGCTCACCTCTTCGGGGGATGCTATCGGTATTGCCTCACCCGTTTCGGCAGCTTCATATATTCCGAAAATTCCGTTTTTAGCATTTTTCGTTATTTTTCCCGTCGGGGCGCCGTCAAAACTGCCCTCAAGCTCGCCCGCCCGTCCGCGCTCGCTTTTTCTCACGGATAATATTTTGCAATTCAGAATATTCCCCGATTTAACGGTTAAAATATTACCGGTATCAACATCGCATATGCCGTGACCGAGCGCCGCAAAGGCGTTTGTTTCGGGATCGTAATATGTCATTGTTCCTATCCCCGCGGTACTGTCGCGCACCCATAAACCGAGCTTATACCCGTTATCGGTTTTCTGCGGCACTGCGCAAAGCTCCTCGCTTTCCCGAGAGCGCCGCACAGAGAGCGTAACTCCGTTCGGATTTCTGTTTACAATCTCCGCAAGCTGCTCGCAGGTATTGAGCTCCTCGCCGTTGGCGCTGATTATTCTGTCGCCGATTTTTACGCCGCATTTCTCAGCCGGAGCGGAGCTGCCGTTTACCTCGTTCATTCCAATCACAAGCAGTCCGTCCGTATACAGTTTAACCCCGACAGCTTTGCCGGACGGGATCACATACGTTTGCGCGGCACGCGCAGGAAAGCTCAAGGCGCATACGAACAGCACAGCTAAAAACATTATTTTCGTATTTTCCCGAAAGAATTTTACTTTATTTGTTTGCAAAAGCTTCACCACCCTTCTCGGTTTTAAGTTTGCCTTATCGCCGTTTGATTATACTCTAAAACTTCATGCAAAAATGGTCTAAAAAAACATAGCCAAACACAAAAAAGTGTGGTATAATAGAGATACTATCAAATAAATAAGGAGATAAAAATGAACAAAATTTTGGAAAATCTGAATGACAAGCAGCGTGAAGCGGTGCTCTCAACCGAAGGAGCCGTACTCGTTCTCGCGGGCGCAGGCAGCGGGAAAACCACAGTGCTTGTAAACAGAATAGCCTATTTAATTGACGAAAAACGTATCCCGCCGTATAAAATCCTCGCAATTACCTTTACAAATAAGGCGGCGAACGAAATGAAGGAGCGCATCGAGCGGCTTCTCGGCGATATTTCCGGCAATCTGTGGGCGGGAACCTTCCATTCCGTCTGCGTCAGGATACTTCGAAGCTGCATCGACAGGCTCGGCTATGACCGCGATTTCGTGATATATGACACAGCCGATACACGCACGCTTATGAAAGGCTGCATGAAGGAGCTTGACATAAACGAGGAAAAATTCACGCCCCGCGGAGTTTTGTCCGTTATAAGCAACGCCAAAAACGATATGATGGACGCGGCGACATTCGAAAACGTGTATAAAAACGACTACCGCATGAGCATAATCGCTGAGCTTTACAAGCTTTATCAAAAGAAGCTGAAAAATAACAACGCGCTGGATTTCGACGATATAATTCTTCTGACCGTCCGCATTCTGAGCGAAAATCCCGATGTGCTTGAGCGGTATCAGCAGCGTTTCGAATACATAATGGTTGACGAGTACCAGGACACAAACAATTCTCAGTATGTGCTGATAAGCCTGCTGGCGCAGGGCTGCGGAAATATATGCGTCGTAGGCGACGACGACCAAAGCATATACCGTTTCCGCGGAGCGAACGTCGGCAACATTCTCAGCTTCCGCGAGGACTATCCCGACGCAAAGGTAATAAAGCTCGAACAAAATTATCGCTCCACGCAGACGATTCTCGACGCGGCAAACGCCGTAATCGCCAACAACAAGGGCAGAATGGACAAATCTCTTTGGACAGACAAGGGCGCCGGCGCCAAAATACGCGTTTCCACAAGCGAAAACGAATACGAGGAAGGGCGCTTTATCGCGCGCGAAATCAGAAAGCACTACGAGGAAACGGGGCATTTCGGCGACTGCGCTGTGCTCTACAGAACGAACGCACAGTCACGCGTTATTGAGGAAATGCTTATGCGCGAGGCTGTTCCCTATCGAGTCCTCGCGGGGCTGCGCTTCTATGACAGGAAAGAAATTAAAGATATCGTCGCTTATCTGCGGGTTATACACAACCCCAGCGACGACGTAAGCCTCGTGAGGATCATAAATGAACCAAAGCGTAAAATAGGCGGCGCGACTGTTGAAAAAATCCGGCGTCTGGCGGACGAGAACGAATGCAATATGTTCGAAATAGCGGAAAATTCGGCTGATTATCCGGAGCTGCGCTCGGCGCATTCGAAGCTTGCGGATTTCGCCGCTCTGATGCATTCGCTCATAAAGCTCAAGGACGCGGTACCTCTTACCGAGCTCGTCGCGCGGACGCTTAACGACACCGGCTATATGGCGGCTCTGACGGTCGATAAGTCCACCGAAAACCAAACCCGTATTGAAAATTTGGAGGAATTTATGTCCGTCGCAAAGGAATTTGACAGTGATGACGAAAACAACGGAACGCTCGGCGAATTTCTCGAGGGCGTGTCACTTATATCCGATATTGACGCATACGACGAAGAACAGGACGCGGCTGTGCTGATGACGATACACAGCGCGAAGGGCTTGGAATTTCCCGTAGTGTTCCTAAGCGGGCTTGAAGAAGGTTTATTCCCGGGTATGCGCTCGATAGGCGACGCGGAAAGCATCGAAGAGGAGCGGCGGCTCTGCTACGTCGCGATAACGCGCGCGAAGGAAAAGCTGTATATTACAAAAACCTCGCGGCGCACGATATACGGACAGACAATCCCGTCGCAGCCGTCGCGTTTTTTCAAAGAAATACCGAAAAAATATTTAGAAGAAAAATCCTCTGTGCGCAATTCTTCTCTCGGAGGAATGTTCGGAATAAATCCGATACCGCAGAGCACAGCCGCCGGTATGACTCAAGACCGTAAGGAAGACGAAAGCAGCTTTAAAGCCGGCGATATCGTGGAGCACCGCAAATTCGGACGCGGCACAGTAATATCCGCAAAGCAGTTCGGAAAGGACGCGATACTTGAAATAGACTTCGATTCCATAGGCAGAAAGCAGCTCATGGCAGTTTTCGCCAAGCTTAAAAAGCTGTAAAAATCCGCAGGAGTTTATCCTGCGGATTTATTTATCGCTTGTTACTTTTATATCGTTGTTTTCAAGTGTCACAACAATATTGCCTCTCTCGTCCGTGCGGTAAATCTCGGTTCCCGCCGAACGTATTCTTCCCATTATTGTGCTGCTCGGATGCCCGTACTCGTTATCAAACTGAACCGATACGACGGCATACTTCGGCTTTACCGCATCCAGCAGCTCCCATGAGGTCGAGGAATAGCTGCCGTGATGCCCGACTTTGATTACGGACGCGCTTAAATCACGTCCGGATGCTATTATATCCGCTTCCTCCGCGTATTCGGCGTCCGCCATGTACAAAATTGAGTTCGCGCCATGCGTTATTTTTAAAACGATCGACGTGTTGTTTATCTCGTCACTCGGGTTTAGCGGTCCCAAAATTTCGATCCGAGCGTCTCCCAGCGAAAACGTATCTCCCGGATTCGGCACCGATATGGTCAATCTGTTTTTCTGTACTTTTTCTTTAAATATCCCAAATACCTTAGAATCATAAGAATCCGTTGAGCACAGCACATTTTCGACCTCGCACGCGTCAAACACGCCTTGAAGTCCTCCTATATGATCCTCGTGCGGATGCGTTGCTATCATATATTTGAGCTTCTTTATGCCCCGCGTCCTCAAATACCCCGCCACAACGGGAGCATCCGCGACATTTCCGCCGTCGATAATCATAGCTTCTCCTCCGCACATAACTATCGACGCGTCAGCCTGTCCCACATCGAGAAAATGCGCTTCAAGCGCACCCTCGGCTGTGAGAGCCGTCTGTTCCGTGCTTTCGGAAGCGCTTTTAATCTCATTTATATAGCTTTCTATCCTTTCGGGCAGTCCCCTATCCGCTATAAACCACGCCGCCGCCATAACCGCTATAATTGTGAACGCGCTTATAACTCCCTTTGATCTTCTGTGCCTTTTTCTCATTTCAGCTGCTCCGTTAGCTCGTCGGGTTTCTGCGTCATTATATGATATTCAAGCTTTGCATACTGACTGAGCATAGGTATATCATCGTCGCCGATCGATTTCAATTCGCCGGCGGTATTGAAATATCCTCTCTCGTTTATCTGTGGAATTTCCTGCTTTATGCCGTCAAGGATCACGCCTACTTTACTCTTCGGCAGCCTCGCGGCCTCAAGCATATAATTTGACAGGAAGCACGGACTCGTTTTCAGGTCTGTCCGTTCTTCAATATCATAATTTGCCCATATCAAAAACGGCACCTTGTATCTTTTCTGAATGTCCTCAGGCGGCAGTTGTTCAAGCTCGTCCCCCAACAGCTCTTCATAAAATTCCTGCTCGACCGCAGGCTGATGATCTCCGAACATCACGAGCAAAACAGGCTCTTTCCAGCTTTTTAAACGGTATACAAACTCCTCAAACGCGATGTCGCTTTCCCTTATCAGGGACAAATACTGCTCCGCAGCCGGATACGATCCCGCAAGATTTTTTATTTTTATATCCTCCATAAGCTTTGGATCCTGATAGGTATACCCTCCGTGATTTTGTATCGTCACATCAAATATAAACATGCGCTCCTCGGGATTTTTCTTCTCGAGCATATTCATCACGGCGCTGTAGGATGTTCTGTCGCTCACATAATTGCGAACGTATTTAAGCTCGCCCGGGTTTAAGTATTCCTCAAGATTTTCTATGCTTATAAACTCGTCAAAGCCCAAATATTTATATACCTTTTCCCGATTCCAGCCGTGAGCGTAAAACGGGTGCAGCGCCATATTTTTATAACCCAACTCCGTCAGATGACGGCACAGAGATTCGGGACGGTCGTGGTTTATATACTGCAGGTACGGTTCGGTACCCCTCGGAAGCAGCCCCATACTCATACCCGTAAAAAATTCAAATTCGGTATTGCATGTATTACCCCCGAACGGCGACACGAGAAGCTCACCCTTCACGGCATTGTTTTTAATCTCCCTGAAAAACGGCATATAATCCTTGTCTGTTTCAAGATTTCCGAGCACTCCGAGATCCGCGAAGCTTTCATTCATTATAACGACGATATTAGGCTTGTCCTCCGGAGGCGAAAACGTTTCGGCGGCAGTATCTTTAAGCAGCTGCTGCATCTCCTCCTTTGAATATCCGTCGGGCTTCTCAAGCTTCATCCGACAAAGGTTTACATAAAAGCTATACAAAACACCGTGAGTGTTATTTGCATGATATTGATCAAAATCGTCCATGCTGACCATTGAAATATCTATTTTCGATATTGGAATGACCGCCGCCGCGCACATCACGGCTCCGCAGCCGAATGCAATCAAACGCTTTTTCCATGCCTTAAACGGAAAACCGTACCCGAAAACGCATATAAGCGATATAAGAAAAACAAGAAGAACGGTTACAATAACTATTTGATACTGCATTTCAAACTCATAATTTTCGGCGACGTTCGCGGCAGTCTGAACAGCGAGAAAATCGCCCGGACTAAGCGGCGTGCCTCGCAGATAATTTACAACGAAGCTTGCCAAATTGAAAATATACGATAAAACGAGAGTTGTAACCGCCGACCATCTCATGCTTTGAGTGACGGTAAAAACAGCCGCCATAACGGCGAAATACAGCAATACGTTTATAAAGTATATTTGCATCAGAAACTCCGCGGAGCCCGACAAAATCATGGAAATATGCATACAGAAAAAAGGGGTGAGCGCGAAAAGTCCTATTCCTATCCCTTGCTTGACACGCGGCATAAGATTGAATTTAAAAGAAATCACCGCCCACGTTCCGAGAGAAATTGCGTACGCTAAAATATACTGAAAATAATCGAACTCATCTTCTATCACAAACGCGGAGGTGTTCACGCTTATAAAAGTCCACATTGTAAGCGCCAAAACGCTTGCGAATATGACCTGCGGTATTTTTGACAGCTTTATCATTAAGTCTCCCCAATTCGTTAAAAATAATTTACCAAGTTACATTGTACCACAAATCACATTCTTTTTCAAGCACTAATTTTTGCAAACAGGAATTTCATAACTGCGGTCGTCAAATATCCCTCGGCGGCCGCGGCGGCGCAGAACACCGCGAAAATTATGACCGTGAACAGTATATACGCTCCGAGTGTTCCTCTCCCTGCTCTCCGATTCGAAGAAAATCCCGCGCTTACCGCGCTGTAGAAAAGAAACGCCGGCACCGCCGCGAGTATCGGCGGAAGCTGCGCCGCCATAATAAGTACCCCCGCGGCTCCGTAGCATTTTACAAACGATGCCGCCGTAAAGCCTATAATAAATCCCTTACGGGCTATAACCGCCGCCGAAAGAAGCATACCGAACCGAAAGAATCCCGCAATAAACATAATCGCAAGCATTATCGAATTTCCGATAAGTGCGCGTTTGAAAATTTCCGTTCCGTCTCTGCCCTGCAGCGCGCTTTGAGCAAAGCTTTCAAGATACCCCCGAAGCCCCTCCTGCGCGTCGGCTCCGATTTTAAAAAGATAAACGCTGCCTATCACCACGCCGGCAAGCAGCGCGAGCGTTGACAATACCATAAAAACCGCGTTTTTCTTCTCCGTTGTTTTTTTCTCCTCCATGCTTCCGCCTCCCTTGTAAGAATATTCGGACATACAGTTTTTTATGTGTTAATTTTAGATATTTATAGCAAAACATCTTTACTTTTAGCCTATGATTTGATATAATATTTATAATAATGTATAATCGGAGGATTATGTGTATGTGCAGATTTAACAAATTTATTATAGCCTCGCTGATCGCGGTTTCCGCTTTCGGGAGCGGAGCTTTTGCGGCGAAATACGAGGGCGCGGCGAGGTATAGCGTCACCTTCGACGAGGGCGGCGGCGCGTACGAGCTTATGGACGGCGCGGTGCTCGCTGACGGAATTGACGGCAAGGCGGTAAAGCTTGACGGCGCGAAAAATCAGTACGTAAAGCTTGCCGATAATATTACGGAAGGACTGACCGGCGATTACTCAATATCGGTCGATGTGTACCCCGAAAACGAAGCGTCGTTTGCGCGCGTATTCGACCTTGCGAGCGACCAGAATAATTTTATGTACTTCACCACCTGGGGCGGCGGAGTGCCGAAGTTCCGCTACAAGGGCGACGATCTGTATTCGGACGGCGTTTTCTTTAAGATCGGCGAATGGAACCACGCCGTTATCACGCGAAACGGCGGCGAGGCGCGGTTGTACATAAACGGCGAAATCGCGGCTTCGTCAAGATCGTTTGTAAACGATTTGGGGCTTTTGGGCAAAACGGGACAAAACTATCTCGGCAAGTCGCAGCAGCCGCAGGACGTGTATTTCACGGGCATGATCGACAACTTCGAAATACGCGATTACGCGCTTACCGAAAAGGAAGTCAAAATGGCGTCAAACGCGGACACGGTCGAGGTCAAGGCGGGATTTGATTATGCGTCCGGCGGAAGCGTTAAATCTTACGCCGAGGTTAAAAATTACAAGAATACGCCCATGCGCTGCTCGCTTGTGAGCGCGGTTTACGATAAGGACGGTCGTCTTGTTTCGGTAAAAACGACGAATAGCATCACTCTCGCGCCAGGTGAAACGGCTGACGGCATGGCGAACACGATTGAGATAAACGATGACACGCACATGACCGCCGCGTATCTGTACACCGACGCAAGCGGTATCGAGCACGTCGCGTCGGAGGTAATTATGAAGGGCAGATACAACATTGAGCCGCTCCCCGTTGACACGCTCGACAACACCGTCGGCGTGCATGATCCGAGTATTTTCAAAGACCCGAAAAGCGGTACATATTACGTCTATTCCACGGGCATGATCGACATTTTCAAATCCGACGACTTGAAAACGTGGACTAAAACAGTGAACACGCTCCCCGAAGTGCCGCAGTGCGTATACGACGCGTACAAGCACGACGATAAATCGCAGTACTCCAACATTTGGGCGCCCGATATGTACTATGACGAGAGCGATACAACTACTCCCTATCATCTAACCTGCTCGTACTCGGACGCGTTCGGGCAGAACAATTCGGCGATAATCCTGTTTAAATCTGCGTCGCCGGAGGGACCATGGGAAAACGGACAGATCATATTCCAGAGCAAGAGCGGCGATCCGGAGCTCGGCAGAGTAAACGCGATCGACTCAAATATCTGCGTTGACCACGAGACAGGGCAAAAATACATGGTTTACGGCTCGTTTTGGGAAGGCATACATATTAAGGAGCTAAACGACGATTACACGGTTAAAGACCCGAACACCGTCGGCACGCGTATTATGAGCCGTTTCTGCGGAATAGGCGGTCCGGAAGGTCCGTATATTGTCTACAACGAGGACACCGGTTACTATTATCTTTTCACGTCTTACGACAGCCTGTCCGACACATATCAAATACGCGTGGCGCGCTCGAAGAGCATAACAGGCCCGTATGTTGACGAGAACGGCAACAACGTTGACCGCTTTGACGATCCCGAAAGCGAGGCTAACAACACCTACGGCTACAAGCTGATCGGCTCGTACCAGTTCCCTATGGGTACGACGTACTACGGACCGGGTCACAACAGCGTACTGCATGACGGAGATAAATGGTTTTTGGTACATCACATAAGAACAGTAAAGGGCGGCTATGCGACGCTCAATGTCCGCCCAATGTACTGGAACAAGGACGGCTGGCCCGTTGTAACGCCCGAGCGGTATCAGGACAGTGCTAGCGGCGACGGCAATAACTTAAGCGCCGACAATATCGCCGGACAGTGGGATTATATCTCAATCGGCGACAACACAAACGCCATGCTCACATCAAAAAAACTTGTGCTTAACGCCGATAAAACACTGACACTCGGAGACATTTCGGGAACGTGGAGCTATACCGAGGGCGGCACGGACGTTATAACACTGACGCTCGGAGACGAGGTTATAACCGCGTTTGTAACTCTCGCCTGCGACAGTGAAACGAGCGCGCAGACGATACAGTTCACCGGCACAAATCAAAACAACGTAACAAAATGGGGCAAGAAAGCGATAAGCTCCGTTGTATATAAATAAATTCAAAATAAAGGAGAGAAAAACATGAACAAACTGACAAGAAAACTGTTAAGCGGCTTGCTCTCGGTTTCGATGCTTCTCGCGGCTATTCCCGCCGTCGTATCGGCTGACGAGCCCGCGGACTCGCTGCTGTTTAACGCGACGTTCGACGAAGCCGAAACGGGTACAGGCTCGTTTGCGGCGACAGCGGGCGGAACCGTCACCGAAAAGGGCGCTGTTTCGTATGTTGAGAGCTTCGAGGGAAACAAGGCTCTTAAAATCGAAACAAACGCGGCGGGCAATTACCTTGAGCTGCCGAAGGGCATTTTAAACGGCAAGACCGCGGCGACATTCAGCTTTATGCTCAAGCCCGCGTCGGGCTGGCCTTTTATGACGACTCCGGTCGCTTCACAGACGTATCTCAGCGAAAAATACCTCGGTATGCTCGCGACCGACACGACTCTTACAGCCGAGCGCTACAATAACAGCGGAACTCGTTTAAGCTCCGTTATCGCGAACGGCGACTATTCGACATGGCAGTACATAACCGTCGTATTCGAAGCGAACGGCACAAAGCTGTATGTAAACGGCTCTCTCGCGAAGTCAGACACAGCGGCGGTCGATATCTCCGCTCTGTTCACTGCCGACGCGTCCACATGGATAGGACACGGCAACTGGGGCGACGGCGAAGGCTTCGCGGGAAGCGTTGACAATTTCAGTATCTACGGCAAGGCTCTGTCCGAAGCGGAAATAACAACTCTCGCGGCTGACGCGGAGGAATACAGACAGCAAGCCGTTGTAGCCGAATATAACAGCCTGAAGCTCGACACGCACTTCTATCAGGGCGACACGGAGATATATTCGTATCTCGACCCGAACGCGCCCGATCCGGTCGATTTCCCGTACCTTACGGAAGCGCCCGCATACGCGGACGGCAAGGCGCAGTTTACGCTGTATAATCTGACCGAAGGCAACTCGTCAGAACTTGACGCGTATGTAGCTGAATTTGACGCGAACGGGCTTGTTAAGGTCGTGAAAAAGTCTCTCGCCGAAGACGCGGCTGCATCGGGCGGTACGCTCGACGTTTCAATTCCGTTTGAAAAGAAGAACGCGGACGACGATGTAAAGGTGCTCGTATGGGACGACATGGAGCCTGTTGTTATATACAATCCTCCCGCGCCCGAAGACCCGCAGAAGGTTCTTCCGCTCACGGTCAAGACAAATGTGACAAATTACACAGGAATTGACAGCAGCATTTCGATTATGCTAAGCTACGTTGACGCCGACGGTCAGTCACATTCGGTTGACGTAAGTGACAGTGTTGATATTGCGTCTCTCGAAAGCAACGAAATCACGATGACAATAGACGATTCTTCCTCGCTTATTCCGTCAACGGCAAAGAAGCTGACGGTGGCGGCGGTTATCAACAATGACGAAGATATATATGACGATGCGGCTGTGCTTTATTGCGGCGTTAAATCGCCCGTAACCGCTCCCGCGGACAGCGGCACGACTACGGACGGCGCGCACGACCCGTCGATCGTGAGATTCCCGAACGACGACACCTATTATGTATACTCGTCGCACCATCTTATCTTCACGTCGAAGGATCTGATAAACTGGACAAAATACGATTTCACGAATATAAACGCGTCCGCGATCTCGCCGAAAACAAACGCGTTTATAAACGGCAACTACTCAAATACAACAATGAACGGCACATACTGGGCGCCCGATGTGATCTACCGCGAGGGCGACGACCACCCGTATTGGATGTATATCTCACTCTCGTGCGGCTTGGGCTACAGAAACTCGGCTATCGCGCTTGAAAAGTCAAATTCGCCGCTGTTCTGGGCTGACAAGGACGCGGATATAATCGACGCGGGCGTAGTATTCGCGACAAAGGAAAACAGCAATTACAAGACAAACGCAATCGACGCGAACATTTACACAGATTCGAACACAGGCAAACAGTATTTCGTATGGGGCTCGTTCTGGGGCGGCATACAGGCGGCTCCGCTGACGGCTGACGGTCTTGTTGAAGGCATTGACTACACGAGCGACGCGACAATACTTTCAAGCTGCCGGAATTTCGGAACGTCGATATTTACGCAGCGCGGCGGACGCGTTGGCCCCGAAGGCGGATGGATGATAGAGCATGACGGCAGCCGCTACGCGTTCGTATCATACGGCTGGCTCGGCTCAAACTACAACACGCGCGTTGCTAAGAGCGCTCTTACAACAGAGTTCAGAACATCTAACGGATGGAATTTAACCGACGCAAACGGCGTTACAATGCATAATCAGCAGTCGTCGGGCAGCTATTCAAACCCGACAGGCTATAAGATGATAGGCTCGTACCGTTTAGGCGACGGTTCAAGAACGATCACCAAGCGCAGCGACGACAACTTCGAGGTTTCAAGCGGCGCGGACGACGCTATGGTTTATTACGGACCCGGACACAACAGCGCGATCACCGCTCCGAACGGCGAGACATTCTATGTATCGCACACGAGAAAGAACGCGGTCGAGATCGCGGCTACGCTGCAAATAAGAAAAATGCTTTGGACTCCCGACGGCTGGCCTGTTGTCTCCCCCGTCACCTACGCGGGCGAGATCGAACAGCCTCTCCCGAAGGATATGATAGTCGGAATATATGATTTGGCTTCTGTAGGACAAACAAAAATGAGCGGCTCGCAGGTTGACACGACGAACCGCAACTACGATTTGCCTGTGCTCTCGTCAAAAATAATTCTCGGAGACGACGGCACTATGACAGATATTGACGGCAATCGAATCGGCACATGGGAGTTTGACGGCAGCCACACCGTAACGCTCAAATTTACCGAGGACGGCGATACGTCGAACAATAAGGACGAATTTTACAAAAACGGCGACGTTATGACGCTTTACGCTCTGTTCGGTTACGACAAGGACGAAAGAACTCCTGTAATCGGTCTTACGGGCGTTGACCAGAACCACATTACGCAGCTTGCGAAAAAAGCGCTTTCGAATGAGCGCAGCATAACCCCCTCTCCGTCGGAAGATCCGTCATATGAACCCGCAGTAATTGAAAAAAGCGCGGGAGGCAATCCTATTCTCGGCTTTGACGGCGATGGCAATACGCTTTACGCGGGCGATCCTGCGGCATTCGTTGACGGCGATACGGTTTACATAATCGCGGGACACGACACGTCCTCAACCGAAGGCTATCAAATGCCGAACTGGGTCGCGTATTCGTCGAAGGACATGAAAACATGGAAATATGAGGGAATCGCCATGGAGGAGTCGTCCATAAGCTGGGTAAACGACAAAGTTTCCGCTTGGGCGAGCCAGGCTATCAAGCACGGAGATAAATATTACTTATACTACTGCGCCGAGACAAAGCACGGCTCGGGAGCAAATCAATATAGCGGAAAATCGATCGGCGTTGCGGTTGCGGACGCTCCGACAGGTCCGTACGTTGACAGCGGCAAGCCGCTCATTCTCGGCAGCTTCACGCCCGATTCGAGCGCATGGAACGATATTGACCCGACCGTATGGGTCGAAACAGTCAACGGCGTAGAGCACAGATACCTTTGCTGGGGTAACTCGAAGCTGTTTATATGCGAGCTTAACGAGGATATGATTTCCGTTAAGGATATCGACGGCGACGGAAATATCACATTCGGCAAGGACGTTATAGAGCAGACTGTCGCAAACACTCCCGCTCAGTTTACCGAAGCTCCGTGGATATACAGACAGCAGGACGAAAACGGCAATTATACAGGCAAGTATTACCTGTTCTACGCTATGGGCTGGCGCGAGCAAATGGCGTACGCTGTAGCTGACACGCTCACAAACGCGGACGGCACGCTCAATCCCACATGGCAGTACGGAGGACTGCTTATGCCTCCTACAGCTACCTCGAACACGAACCACCCCGCCGTTATAGACTTTAAGGGTCATACATACTTCATCTATCACAACGGTTCTCTCCCCTGGGGCAGCGGCTTCAGAAGAAGCGTGTGCGTTGAGGAGTTCTCAATTAACGAGGACGGCACGATAGATCCGATACAGGAAACATCTACAGGTCTTACGGGAACAAAGTCGTACATCTATAACGACGACGGATTTGTAAACTACGGCAGCTTCGTAAATTCGGGTTCTGACGACAGCTATCCGATTTCAACTCCCATGTATGTAGGCGGCGGAATTACGGATATAACCGACGCACAGTGGGAAATCGTCCCCGGCAAGGCTGACGAGAGCAACGAGTATTACGTTTCAATTCAGGCGGTGAATAAGCCCGGTCTGTATATCTGCGCGGATCCCGCTAAAGACTCCGATCCGGTTACGCTCACGCAGGATTCAAAGCGGAATGATACACAGACAAAGGATAAAATGACATTCAAAACCATCGCGGGAGAAAACGGCTCCGTTAAATTTGAGAGTATCGTACAGCCCGGCAGTTATCTTGCGAGCAGCCCCAACGGAGCGCTCGTGCTAAGCAGCGTCGGAACGTCGTTCCAAATCAGCGATACCGCTCCCGAAATCGAATGTCTCGCTTCAATCGAAAACGCGTGGTACGCGGATGGCAAGGTCCACTTCGATTTGCTCAACGCCGCGGTTTACGGCAAGGTTGATATACAGATTTTCGAGCAGAGCGGAGAGGATAATGCCGAGAAGGAGATAACAGCCTCGGTTGAAGCTGATTCGTTGAACGTGCGCGCTGAAATACCGTATGAACGTAAAAACAACGACGCGCAGATGTTTATACTCGCATATTTCGGCGACACCGGCGTAGCGGCTCTGCCTGTTGAAATAACGCAGTTTGAAAATCCGTATAAGATGCCGGAGGGAGTTACCTCATACTTCGAGTTTGAGGATAATCTTAAGGATACAAAGGGCGCGGTCGCGGACGGTACGGTCGCTCCGACAAATATTGAAGGCTCAACGACCGCTTCCGCGTCATACGCGGAAGGCTATAAAGGCAAGGCCGTATCGTTCAGCGGCGCGGGCGGCACGGGTGTGAACTTAGGCAAGGTTATAACAAACAGCAAATACACCGTTGCGTTCCGCATGAAATCAAACGCGTTCACGCAGCATACATCGGGAATATTTATAAATTCCGGTACAAAGTCATCGCAAAGCTGGGTAAGCGCTCCGTTTGGCACCATGACCGGCGGAAATACAATGATTTGGTCGTACGCGAGCGGTTATGTGACGCTTGACTCTAACGGAACTATGTCAACAGATACATGGCACCACATCACGATAGCGGCTGACGGCGACACCGCGTCGCTCTATATTGACGGAGTTAAGACCGGCAGCGGCAGCATCGCGAATATCGTCACATCGACAACCGATACATATCTCGGCGTAAACTTCTGGGACACTCCGTTTAACGGACTTATCGACGATTTATACATATACAACGGAACAACTCTCACGGACGAGCAGATTGCAAGCCTGTATGAGGTTACAAACTAAACATATTAATCAAGCTGACGCCGCTCACATCGGCGTCAGTTTTCTTTTTATGCCGATAAAATTATATAGGGAATTTATGTTAAATAATTGTTACAATTATGTTACTTGATGCATTTTTTATTGTTTTATGAATAATTTTGTGATAATATAGAATATGAAATTGATAATATTATTACTATGAGGGATAAAGCTATGAACGCTGCATATGTATATTTACAGCTGTACCGTCTTTTTGATAAATCAACACCTATAGCCGCCGACTGCGGTCAATTATGCGAAAAAGCGTGCTGCAAGGGAGACGACTGCGGTATGTTTCTGTTCCCCGCCGAAGAGCAGGTCTACAAGCTGCTCAATCCTGACTGGATAAAAATTGAAAAAACCGATTTTTCCTATTCATACGGCGGAAAGACATTTTATACTCCGCTCGCATTATGCACATCGGAATGCGACAGATACCAGCGCCCGCTCGCATGCAGAATTTTCCCGCTCACCCCATATGTGAACAGTGACGGCACTTTGGAAATTATAGTTGATCCCCGCGCCAAAAGCATATGTCCGCTGGCTAAAAGCTTGTATTTGGAAAATTTTGATAAAAAGTTTGTAAAAAATATCGAAAAAACCTTCCGTTTACTTATGAAAAACAAGCGTTTCGCAGCGTTTATGACAGAGTATTCGGCGTACTTAAACGATTTCAGACGTTTTTTTAATGATTAAAATTACATGAAGGGAGGCGTTCAGATGGAGGACACAAGCAAAAAAACACAGAATAATACGGACGAGCCGGAAGAATTTCCCGTCAATGACGACGAGGACGATTTCAGCTCTCCGAATGAAAATAAAGATACGCAGCCGGAAGAAAAACAGCAGGAAATAAAAGAGGAAATCCAAGAAGGCGGCGAAGCGCCTCAGAAAAGATTTTTTAACGACGAAATGCTCCGAAAGCTGAGCGCCGCGAAAAAACCGGCTATTATAGCCGCTTCCGCGATTGCGGGACTGCTCTTGGCGGCATATATATTCTGTATAGCGACCCTTCCGACCGACACGGTAGCGCGGAATGTTTATGTGGAAAATCTTAACCTAAGCGGACTCACATATGACGTCGCTTTGGAGTCTATAAAACAAACATATTTATTTGAAAACAAAACTATCACCCTGGTTAACGGCGATCAGACGTTCACCATGAGCGGCGCCGATATAGGTCTCAGTGCCGTACCCGAGGAAACAGCGCAAAAAGCGTTCAGCTACGGCAAGACCGGTAATACCCTGCGCGATGCATTCACTTCGTTCAGGCTCCTATTCGGCAAGCATGTGCTTGTCCCTGTGGCGCAGGCAGACAGCGCTATGCTCGACACGAAGCTTAACGAGTTCGGCATACAAATTCACGGCGAGCTGACACCTCACAGCATTGAGATAGCCCAGGACAAGGCGATTATTACCCCGGGGCACACCGGCTATAACGGCGATCCGTCAACCGCGCGCGCGCAGGTTATGGACTCAATGCTGGCGGAACAGTTCAGCGATATACCCGTAACTCTCGAATCGGCTCCTCCCCCCGACCTTACAGTAGACCAAGTCGATGCGTTCGTATATAAGGATACAACAGACGCTTATTTCGTGGTTGAAAATAACGAGGTGTCAGTTGTTCCTGAGCAAAACGGACAATATATAAACAGGGATGAAGCCGCGGCTATTTTGCCCAATGTTCACGAGGGCGGCGAGCCGGTTGAAATACCGGTATACACCTCATACGCGGCAAAAACTGCCGAAACCTTAAATGCTAATCTGTTCAACGGCACTATGGCTTCATATTCGACCTCATACGGCGGTTCTACCGCAAACCGCGCCTCAAACGTGGCGCGCGCAGCGGAGCTGATAAACGGAACTGTCCTCGCGCCCGGTGAAGTGTTCTCGTTTAACGATACCGTAGGCGAGCGAACAGTCGAAAACGGCTTCTCAACCGCAAAGGAATACGTTGACGGCAAGAGCGTGGACGGAATCGGCGGCGGAACGTGCCAGGTAAGCTCTACGCTTTACAGCGCGGTTCTCTATGCATCGCTTGAAATCGTGACGCGCACAAACCATATGTTTACCGTTTCATATATTCCGAACGGTCAGGACGCGACAGTCAGTGATTCCGGAGTTGATTTCAAATTCCGCAACAATTCTGAATATCCCGTAAAAATCATCGCGAACGCGGGCGGCGGAACGATTTCCGTTTCGCTCGTCGGAACAGGCTGGGATCCGCCCCGAAAGGTAAGCATTGTAAACAATTCAACAACATTACCGAACGGCGCCGTAAGCACAACCACCGTTCGCTACACATATGATTTGGACGGTAACTTGGTAGACACTCACACATTACCGTCAAGCAGATACGATCCTTACCCGTCATCAAGCAATTAAAAAAAGCCGGATCAAATCCGGCTTTTTTCTATGTTTGAATTGTGAATATCTCCGCCAGCGGTTCCGTAAAATTCCCGTCGTCCGCCCGCCATACGAACACTTTTTCCGATTCGGATATTTGGATATCGTTGACTTCAGCCTCCGCTCCGCCGTCAAAGCTGACCGGATATATTTTTATTCCCGTCATCGTCCCGTCGGGACTGTATTCCGCCTTCAGTACCGCCGCCTCCCCGATCTCAGGATCGCCGGAAAACAGCTTAAGCGTATTTGACACGCTGTCAAACGAAAGCGTAACCTTTGTATTTTTCGAAGGTAATGTCGGCGTGGGAGACGGAGCTATTGTAGCTTCCGCCTCAGCGGTCGGCTCCAAGGTTGGTTCCGGCGTCGGAGTCGGTTCATGCGTTGGCTCAGAGGTTGGTTCTGCCGTCGGGGTCGGCTCCAAGGTTGGTTCTGAGGTTGGTTCTGAGGTTGGTTCTACCGTCGGTTCTGCCGTCGGGGTCGGCTCCGAGGTTATCTCCGGTGTTGTAGTCGGCTCAAGCGTCGGCTCCAAGGTTGGTTCCGGCGTCGGAGTCGGTTCAGGCGTTGGAGTCGGTTCCGGTGTCGGAGTCGGTTCAGGTGTTGGTTCAGGTGTAGGTATTGGTTCCGGCGTTGGTGTTGGTTCAGGTGTAGGTATTTCCGTCGGCTCCGGTGTTGGAGTTAATGTCGGCTCCGGCGTCGGTACCAATGTCAATGCGGCATACGCGTTTAAGCGTCCTCCCGTCTGCGTTTTACCCTGAAGCGTTTCCAATGTGTCCGCGCTTTTTTTAAGTCTGTCGATAATTTCGGCAGGCGTTATATCGGGATAACGCGCTATCATAAGCGCGGCTGTGCTTGCTATAAACGGACATGCCATAGATGTACCGCTCTCGTATTTATATGACGCCGCGCCGCTTTTTTCCACATATGTACTCATTATCTTTTCGCCCGGGGCAGCCATATCCACTGTGTTTGCACCGTAATTGGAAAGAGTAGCAAGTGTGTCATTTTTACTCGTAAACGCAATAGAGATCACATTATCATAGTCATACCCGCCCGGGTATACCGGATATTTATCGTTATTCGATCCCTCATTTCCGGCGGCTCCGATAAAAAGCGTACCTGTACATTCTTTTATAATATCTTCAATGCTTTTCGATAATTCGGGACCGCCGTAGCTGTTGTTTGCTATGGGAATATTCATTTTTTGGACATATTTTATCGCCTCATATATGTAGCTTACTTTTGTATTCCCTGCCGAGTTAAAAATTTTTAGCGGTAATATCTTAGCGCCGCGCGCCAGCGAGGCAACTCCTATCCCGTTATCCGTCACCGCGCTCACTATTCCGGCAACATGCGTTCCGTGTCCGAGATCATCGTTCGGGTTATTGTCGTCGTCACAAAAATTCCAGCCATGAACGTCATCCGTGAAGCCGTTATCATCGTCGTCTATCCCGTTATCGGGGATTTCATTGGGATTTGTCCATATATTGTCCTTCAAATCGGGATGATCCAGAAGCACTCCCGAGTCAAGAGTAGCCACGATAACATCGGAACAGTCGATATTCAAATCCCACACCGCCGGAGCATTTATCTTTTCAAGCCCGTATTGATTTCCGGATACATATTCCGTGTCATCGGGCAAATCATCAAGAGTATATATGTAATCCGGTTCGGCATAATCCACATCCGGCATTTCATTAAGCCTTTCAACGGTACGGAGTACATTATCTCTCCCCGGTTCTTCAAGAGTAAGCCTTAGGACGCGTTTTTCCGAGGACATACTCATCAGTGAAATTCCGCCGGCATGATTATCGAGATTTTCAACCTTAGCAATCCCGAGCCCGTAAAAGCTCGGTTCTGCCGAAAACAGTCTTACATTTCCCGTCGGTCTCATCACCGCTATTACAGATGACGTGTCAAATTCCGCCCTGTTGCCGTCAGCGTCCGCATATACGGCAAAGCCGTTGCAAAAGGCGGCAGCGGCAAGCAGTAATGCAATATACTTCTTCATTGAACTCTTCCTTTTCTACAGAATATACAATGCTTAATAAACTATCCGCATAGTAAATCCATTATACAACATCATAAAATATTTTGTCAACAATATCGTTAAATAACGTCTGTTAATATATTTCCAATATTTCAAGACATTCACAAAATGGACGGATATGATCCGTCCATTTATATGCTTTACTTTATTTCACTGTGAAATTCCTGTAACGGTTTAACGCCCGAGTCGCCTTTTTGTATCGCCTTAATTCCCGCAACCGACGCTTTCGCCGCCGCGAGCGTTGTCATGTACGGTATTCTGCCCTTGATAACGCCCTTTCTGATATAGCTGTCGTCCGCCGCGCCCTTTTTGTCGGTCGGGGTGTTAATTACCATTGTTACCTCGCCGTTTGTGATTATATCGAGCACATTCGGTCTGCCTTCGCCAAGCTTCGCGACCGATTTCGCGGGTATGCCGTGCGCGTTGATAAAGTCCGCGCTGCCCTTCGTCGCGACTATCTCGAAGCCCAAGTCGTGGAAACCCTTCGCAACCTCTATCATTTCCTCCTTGTCGCGGTCGTTTACGCTGATGAGCACTCTGCCCGAAACGGGAAGCCTTGTCTGCGTAGCCTCCTGCGACTTGCCGAACGCCTCGCCGAAGTCCGCCGCCATGCCGAGAACCTCGCCTGTCGAGCGCATTTCGGGGCCTAAAATCGGATCGACCTCCTGGAACATATTGAACGGGAATACCGCTTCCTTAACGCCGTAGTGCGGGATTTTCTTCTCTTTCAGATCCGCCACCGGCGACGGTCTGCCCGTTATCGGAGACGTGATTATATCGGTCGCAAGCGGCACCATTCTGATGTTACATACCTTCGATACGAGCGGCACCGTTCTTGACGCGCGCGGATTTGCTTCGAGCACATAAACCTTGCCGTCCTCGATCGCGTACTGCATATTCATAAGCCCGCGCACATTCATTTCACGCGCTATTTTACGCGTATATTCCTTTATCGTCTCAACATTTTCAGCCGGAATGTGCATAGACGGCAAAATACAAGCCGAGTCGCCCGAGTGGATTCCGGCAAGCTCGATATGCTCCATAACAGCCGGAACGAACACATTCTCGCCATCCGAAATAGCGTCCGCTTCGCACTCGGTAGCGTGATTTAAGAAGCGGTCGATAAGGATAGGTCTGTCGGGCGTCACGCCTACGGCGGCGCTCATGTAAACTTTAAGGCTTTCCGCGTCGTGAACTACCTCCATGCCGCGTCCGCCGAGAACGTACGACGGGCGAACCATTACGGGATAGCCTATCTTCTCCGCAATTTCGAGCGCTTCTTCAACGTCGACCGCCATTCCCGACTCCGGCATAGGAATACCGAGCTTGTCCATCATCGCGCGGAACAAATCTCTGTCCTCCGCCAAATCTATCGTTTCCGGCGTCGTTCCGAGTATATTTACGCCGTTTTTCTTTAATTCCGCCGCCAAATTAAGCGGGGTCTGACCGCCGAACTGCGCGATAACGCCGAGCGGCTTTTCCTTTTCATGTATACTTAAAACATCCTCCAATGTCAGCGGCTCGAAATAGAGCTTATCGGACGTGTCGTAGTCGGTCGAAACGGTTTCGGGGTTGCAGTTTACGATTATCGTTTCAAATCCGAGCTGTTTCAGCGCCTTCGCAGCGTGAACGCAGCAGTAGTCGAACTCGATACCCTGTCCTATTCTGTTCGGACCGCCGCCCAATATCATGATCTTCGGCTTATCCGAAGCCTTGCTTTCGTCCTTCATGTTGTACGAAGAATAATAGTAAGCCGCGTCCTTTGTGCCGCTTACATGAACGCCTTCCCACGCTTCGGTAATACCCGCCGCGATACGCGCGTTCCTGATTTCCTCCTCGGTAACGTCCAAAAGTCCGCTCAAATATCTGTCCGAGAAGCCGTCCTTCTTCGCCTGTTCGAGCACGTCCGTCGGCGGAACGCTGCCCTTATATGCTTTGAGCGCTTCCTCCTCCTCGACGAGCTCCTTCATCTGCTCGATAAAGTAGTGCTTTATCTTAGTTAAATCCCATAATTCCTCGACAGTCGCGCCTTTTCTCAAAGCCTCGTACATAATGAACTGTCTTTCGCTCGACGGATATACGAGCATTTTCAAAAGCTCGTCCTTCGATTTCTCCGCGAAATCCTTCGCTCCGCCCAAGCCGTAGCGTCCTATTTCAAGACTTCTTATAGCCTTCTGGAACGCCTCTTTATACGTTTTGCCTATGCTCATTACCTCGCCGACCGCGCGCATCTGCGTACCGAGCTTGTCCTGCGCGCCCTTGAATTTCTCAAACGCCCAGCGCGCGAACTTGATAACAACGTAGTCGCCGTCGGGATAGTATTTATCGAGCGTGCCGTACTTGCCGCATTCGATATCCGACAAATCAAGTCCCGCCGCGAGCATAGCCGAAACGAGCGCGATCGGGAAGCCCGTCGCCTTCGACGCGAGCGCCGACGAGCGCGAGGTACGCGGATTTATTTCTATTACGATAACGCGTCCGTCCTCGGGATTTCTCGCGAACTGCACGTTAGTTCCGCCGATAACCTCTATCGCTTCAACGATTTTATACGCCTGTCTCTGTAATTCCTTCTGCACGTCCTCGGGAATGGTAAGCATCGGAGCGGAGCAGAACGAGTCGCCCGTATGAACGCCCAGGGGGTCAATGTTCTCGATAAAGCAGACCGTTATCATGTTATTTTTGGAGTCTCTTACAACCTCCAGCTCCAGCTCCTCCCAGCCGAGAACCGATTCCTCGACGAGAACCTGTCCGACAAGGCTCGCCTGCAAGCCGCGCTCGCAAACAACCTTTAATTCCTCGGTGTTGTAAACGAGACCGCCGCCCGCGCCGCCCATTGTGTACGCGGGGCGAAGCACAACAGGGTAGCCGAGCTTATCCGCGATAGCAAGCGCCTCGTCAACCGAATACGCGACCTCGCTTCGAGCCATCTCTATTCCGAGGCTGTTCATAGTTTTCTTAAATTCAATTCTGTCCTCGCCGCGGTCGATAGCGTCAACCTGCACTCCTATAACCTGCACGCCGTACTTATCCAAAATACCCGCGTTTGCAAGCTCCGAGCAGAGGTTTAAGCCCGACTGTCCGCCTAAGTTCGGCAGAAGCGCGTCGGGGCGTTCCTTTTCGATGATCTGAGTAAGTCTTTCGAGGTTCAGCGGCTCAATATATGTAACGTCAGCCGTTTCGGGGTCGGTCATGATGGTCGCGGGGTTCGAGTTTACGAGAACGATCTCGTAACCGAGCTTGCGAAGCGCCTTACACGCCTGCGTACCCGAATAGTCAAACTCGCACGCCTGACCGATAATAATAGGCCCCGAGCCGATTATTAGAACCTTGTGTATATCGTCTCTCTTTTTCATAAAAAACCTTTCCTTTCAAAATGTTCCGTAATTTTATCTTATCCTTTATATTATCCCTTATATTGCGCAGTTTGTCAAGCAGTTTTACAAAAAATCTTTTCTGTACGCGGTCGGCTTGCGGTTTGTCTGACGTTTAAACTGCGCTATAAAACTGCTCGTGTCGGCAAAACCCGTTTTCAGAGCAATTTCGGATATACTTAAATCCGTAGTCCTGAGCAATACTTTCGACTGGTTTATTCTGTGGTTTACCAAATAATTATATGGTGTGGCGCCCGTATACTGCTTGAAAATTCTTATAAAATAAAACTTAGATAAATGCACTCGTTCAACCATATCCTCTATACCTATGGGCTCGGCATAATTCTCGTGTATAAATCGGATCGTCTGCTCTATTTCAGGTATATGCAATTTTATATTCCTGTTGCTGTCATCGCTCAGCTCGCTTTGGAGTATAATATCAAACAGCTTATGTATCCCGAGCGATATCCCCGACAGGGTTTTTAAATCCGGACGTTTCGCGTCATGCAAAAGCTGTTCAAGCTCTGCTTCAAACGCGGCCCTGTCCTGAATCCGCACCGCGCTCACGCCTTTATAATTGACCGCTTCCGCTATGCCGCTTACGCCCGCTCCCTTTATATGCAGCCATATAAAATCCCATTTTTCCGACTTGGTTCGGTAAAGATGATGCTTCATGCAATCGACCACAACGGCATATCCGCGCTGCAAAGTCAACCGGCTGCCGTCAGCCTCCATAACGCCCTCGCCGGAAAGCGTATACAAAAGCATATGACTGTCATTTCCCTCCCGCTCCGTGGAATACTGGTTAAGCGCGTAAAAATGACCTATTTCTGTTATGTAAAACGGTAAAATATCAGCTGCCGCCGGAGTAGCCGTGACCCACTCCGACGACGGCTCTATGTCAAGATTGGCAATATGCATTTTATACACCTCTTTTATTGCAATAATTCTGTATATTTCATCTTCTATAATAATAACACATTATTTTTCCCGCCGCAACAAACAGAGCAATATTTTTTTATTTTTATGCAATTTTTACTAATGCTTTTTCCGAATTTCTACTGTATAATGTAACCATAAAATATTTTATAAGGAGAATTAGTCATGGATAAGGTAAAGGTATGGGCTGAAGCCGTTACAATTCCGACATACGAAACGGGCGAATACTCGCCGCTTCCGATGTTCCTCGAAAAGCGCGTTTATCAGGGAAGCTCAGGCAGAGTTTATCCGCATCCCGTATGCGAGAGCGTAGCGGACGTTAAGACGGACAAGGAATACAACGCGGTATTTCTCGAAAACGAGTATCTTCTCGTAATGCTTCTTCCGGAAATCGGCGGCAAGGTTCACAGGATTTTCGATAAAACAAACAACTACGACGCGGTTTACCATAACGAGGTAATAAAGCCCGCTCTCGTGGGGCTCGCAGGCCCGTGGGTATCGGGCGGAATTGAGTTCAACTGGCCGCAGCACCACAGACCGTCAACATTCGATCCCGTTTCGTACACGATAACCGAAAACGAGGACGGCTCGGCTACGGTATGGATGGGCGAAACGGAAAAAATGTACCACATGAAGGGCATGGCGGGCTTCACGCTCTACCCGGGCAAGGCGTATCTCGAAATAAAGGGACAGCTCTATAACTCCACCGAGCGCACGCAGACGTTTCTTTGGTGGGCAAACCCCGCCGTGCCGGTAAACGAGAACACACGCTCGATCTTCCCGCCGGACGTTACTGCCGTAATGGATCACGGCAAACGCGATGTTTCATCGTTCCCTATCGCGACGGGTACATACTACAAAATGGACTACAGCGAGGGCGTGGACATTTCGCGCTACAAGAATATCCCCGTCCCGACCTCGTACATGGCGGCTCATTCCGATTATGATTTCATCGGCAACTACGACTACGGCAAGGACGCAGGACTTCTCCACATCGCCGACCATCACATATCGCCGGGCAAAAAGCAGTGGACATGGGGCTGCGGCGATTTCGGCAAGGCATGGGACAGAAACCTCACCGACGAAAACGGACCGTATATCGAGCTTATGACGGGTATGTTCACCGACAATCAGCCCGATTTCACATTTATCGCTCCGTATGAGGAAAAGACGTTTACGCAGTATTTCCTCCCGTACAAGGAGGTCGGCGCGGTAAAGAACGCGACGCTCGAAGCGGCGATAAATCTCGAAACCGACGACGGCGAAGCGTTTGTAAGCGTATATTCGCCCATGAAGCTGACCGCGCAGATAAAGCTCACGGGGCTTACGGAAACGTATATTTCGGAAACGGTTGAATTATCGCCCGAAAAGCCGTTCACAACGGCTGTAAAATTCCACGAGGAGACGGACACGGATTTAACTCTTTCGGTCAAGGACGCAAACGGAAAAACAATTGTCGAGTATTCGCCGCTCCCCGAAAAAATCGAGCCTATCCCCTCGCCCGCCGAGGCTGCGAAAAAGCCCGAGGAAATAGCTTCATTGGAGGAGCTTTACTTGACGGCAGTCCACCTCGAGCAGTACCGCCACGCGACATACTCGCCCGAGCCGTACTATCTCGAAGGCTTAAAGCGCGACAAAACCGACATACGCCTCAACAACGGCTATGGAAAATACCTGTATAAAAACGGCTTATTCAAGGAAAGCGAAAAGCATTTCCGCGCGGCGATAAAGAAATCGACATGGAAAAACCCGAACCCGTACGACTGCGAGCCGTACTACAACTTAGGTCTGACGCTCAAAAAGCAGCGCAGGCTCGACGAAGCGTTCGACGCGTTCTACAAGTCGATTTGGTCAAGCGCGATGCAGGACAAGGGCTTCTATCAGCTCGCGTGCATAGCCGCCGAAAAGGGACGCACCGAGCAGGCTCTCGAATTTGCGGAGCAGTCGCTCAATAAGGGTATACGCAATCTGAAATCTCGCAATCTGAAAACGACGCTTCTGCGCCTTCTCGGACGAAACGAGGAAGCGAAAGCGTTTGCGCTCGAAACGATGAAAATAGACCCGCTCAATTTCGGCTGCCGTTACGAGCTGTATAAAATTACGGGCGATTTCGCGATACTCAACGAAATGACGATACTCATGCGTAACGACGTGCAGAATTACATAGAATTATCTCTGAGCTACAACGAGTTCGGGCTTCTCGACGAAGCCGCGAAGGTTCTCGCGCTGATATCCGAAGCCGACCGTCCGATGCTCCACTACTACATGGCGTATTATTCGGACAGCGACGTCGAGCTGGAGGTCGCGCACAAATCAGACTGCATGAACTGCTTCCCGAACAGGCTCACCGATATGCTTGTGCTTGAATACGCGATAGAGAAAAACCCGTCGGACGAAAACGCGTACTACCTCTTGGGCAACCTGCTCTACGACAAGGGACAGTGGGAGCGCGCTATGGAGTGCTGGAAGAAGTCGATCGAGATAAACGACGTAAACCCCGTAAATCACCGCAATCTGTCGCTCGCGTACTTCAATAAGCTCCGCGACAGCGAAAGCGCTCTCTACGAAATGAGCCGCGCCTCGCGTCTCGCACCCGACGACGCGCGTATTTACTACGAGTACGACCAGCTCATAAAGCAGACAAACGATATGCCCGTCAAGAAGCGTCTTAAAAGCATGGCTGACAATATCCCGATGATGGAGTCGCGCGACGATTTATTCACGGAATTTCTGACGCTGATGAACTGCGAAAAATATTACGAGCGCGCGTTACAGTTTATGACGCCGCACAAATTCCACCCGTGGGAAGGCGGAGAGGGCAAGATCACCGCTCAGTATAAGAAAGCTCACATGGGCATAGCGGCGGAGCTTTACGCGAACAAGGACGTCGAGGGCGCGATCGAGCACCTCGAAGCCGCGCTCGTTTATCCCGAAAACTTAGGCGAAGGCAAGCTGTTCGGCACACTCGACAACGACGTTTATTATATGATGGGCTGTATGTACGAGGGCGTTGACTATATCAAGGCGCAGGAGTGCTTCAAATTAGCCGCACGAGGCGACGAAAACCTCTCCGCGGCGGCGTACTACAACGACCAGCCGCCCGAAATGCTCTACTACCGCGCGCTCGCGGCAAGAAAGCTCGGCGACGAAAAGGCGGCAAAAGGCAAGCTCAACAAGCTCGTGACCTACGGCGAACAGCATTTGCACGACCACGTAGAAATAGACTATTTCGCGGTATCCCTGCCCGACTTTCTGATTTACGAAGCAGATATGGATAAAAAGAATTATGTAAACTGCTGTTACTTGGCGGCGCTCGGCTATCACGGACTGGGCAACAACGAAAAAGCGTCAAAATATGTAAACGCCGGACTTGAAGCCGACATATCGCACCAGGGATTGATTGAATTGAAGGAGAAAATATGACTACAATAGACATATCGGGAAAATGGCTCTATGAAGCCGATCCCGAAAATATCGGAAAACAAAATAAATGGTATGACCGTCGTCTTGCAAACGACGGTTTTGCCCTGCCCGGGAGCGCCTGCGAGAACGGCGTGGGGACGCCCTGCGCACATCCGGACGAAAATACGCAAATGAACTACGAAGCCGTACGCACGCTGCGCCCGCGCTTTGACTATGTCGGGGCGCTTTGGCTGCAAAGGGAAATAGAAATCGGCAAAGACTTCGAAAACAAGCACGTCACGCTGTTTCTCGAGCGCGTAAATATCGCGTCGGAGCTGTGGCTTGACGGGGTGAAGATCGCGCGGCAAATCGTGGAGCTTTCCGCGCCGCATATTTACGATTTAACAGGCAAAATCACGGCGGGAAAGCACACTCTGACGCTTCGTATCGACAACTCCAACCTTTTAAATCTCGACATAATGGCAAGCGGCTACTCGGTCGATACGCAGTCGGTATGGCTCGGTATCATCGGCAAAATCGAGCTTCGCGCGGAGGAAATTTTCCATATGGAAAACATTCAGGTTTTCCCCGAGGAAAATACCGCGAAGGTGCAGATCACAGCCTGCTCGGACTGCACCGCACCGCATGACAAAAAAACCGTTTCGGTGACGCTTCAAGCTGTTTCCCCGAGTGGCGAAGCGCTGTCGGAGGTTACATATACGTCTGACGTGTACAACAAAAAGCAAATTCTTCACCTCGAATACCCGCTCGGCGAAAACATCATGCGGTGGGACGAGTTCCACCCGAATTTGTACACTCTCCGCGCCGTTATGGAGTACGAAAATCAGCGTGACGAAAAAACGGTTTCGTTCGGCGTACGCAAAATCGAAGCCGACGGAAAGCAGTTCAAAATAAACGGACGACCGCTCTCGCTCCGCGGCACGCTCGACTGCGCGATTTATCCTATGACGGGCTACCCGCCGACGGACATTGACGAATGGCTCAAAATATTCGCGGTCGTAAAGGAATACGGACTTAATCATGTGCGCTTCCACGCGTGGTGTCCGCCCGAGGCGGCGTTCGCGGCGGCTGATATTGCGGGAATTTACGTGCTCGCCGAAATGCCGCTGTGGCTCAATACAGACGTGTGCGCTCTCGCGACAGGCGACGATCCTATCCATGAGGTATATTTCAGCCGCGAAGCGCTGACTATATCGAAAACATACGGCAACCACCCGTCGTTTATAATGTTCTCGAACGGCAACGAGCTTCTTGGCGATTTTGAGATGCTCGAATACATCACCGCGCAGGTCAAGGCGGTCGATAACAGACGCTTATACACGCTCACCTCGAACTTCGACAGAGCCGTATCTCCCGCTGACGACTACTTCAACGCCTTCCAGGCGGCGGGTCACCGCATACGCATTCAGGTGTTCCACGATGTAGTTTCCGAGCACACGCGCCTTTGCTATGACGACGCGGTAAACGCGCTCGATATACCGATTGTTTCGTTCGAGGTAGGTCAATACTGCGTCTATCCCGACGTTGACAGCGTAAAGGATTTCACGGGAAACCTTCTGCCCGTCAATTTTGAATTGATCGGTATGAAGCTCAAACAGAGCGGACTGTATCCCAAACTGCGCGATTATATCGCCGCGTCGGGACGTCTCGCGGCGCTTTTGTACAAGGAGGATATCGAATGTGCTCTGCGTACCCATAAAATGGGCGGCTTCCAGCTTTTGGGGATACACGACTATACAGGACAAGGTACGGCGACGATCGGCATACTCGACGTGTTCCGCAGGAGCAAGGGCATAATCCCGCCCGAGGAATGGCGCGGCTTCTGCTCCGACGTTGTCCCGCTTCTCAAAACGGAAAGAATTTTTTACAGTGACGAAACACTCACAGCCGACCTCGATTTATACGACTACGGCGAGGAAAAAATTGAAAATCCCGTATATAAATTGGAATTGTTTGACGGAAATACGCTTGTAAAATCGGTCGAAACGAGCGAAAATCATATTTCGTTCGCTCTCGATTTTATCAAAAAACCGTCGATGCTCAAAGCCGAGCTCAGTGTGAACGACCATAAAAATCATTGGAATATCTTCGTATATCCTCGTGAAACCGTTGACGCGGACGTGAAAATCATATCGGGCTTCACTCCCGAGCTTGAAAGCATGATAGAAAACGGCGGCAAAGCGGTCGTTCTCGCGAACGCCGACGATCTCGCCGAGCCTATCGAGGGCTTGTTCAAGCCCGTGTTCTGGTCGCCCGCGCATTTCCCCCAAAAGCGCGCCTGCGGTCTTATCATCGACAGCTCTCACCCGATTTTCGAAGGCTTCCCGACAGGCGATTACGCGGACTTCCAATGGAAACACCCGACAGACCACTCCACAAACGCCGATTTAACCGCTCTGCCGCGTGATTTTAAGCTCCTTATCGAGCCCGTCCCGAATTTCGCGGACAACACTCCCCGCTCGCCGCTGTTCGAGGCGGTAGTGGGCAAGGCTCAAATCCTGTTCTGCGGCTTCGATCTCGCTCAGGCGGACAAGGCTTCGAACGCTCTCAAAAACAGCATCCTGACCTATGCCGCGTCGGATAAATTCGCCCCAAAGCAGGCGCTCGATATTGATCTATTCAAAAAGCTTTTTAAATAAAAAAGAGCTGAAGCAAAATGCTTCAGCTCCTTTTTATTCCGTCTGTTCGGGCATCAGACTTTCAAATTTCTGAACCGCAACGCTTGCAAGATTTAACAGCAAATTACGCTGATTTTCATCCGCACCCGATCCTGCCGTTATTTGTATATGGCATCCTCTGTCAAAGATATGAATGGACGGGAAGGCTATAAACGCATCTTGTCCCAATCCGGTAATCATTTCGGCGGAGGGTCTTTTCACTCTGATGTAGTCATATTCATACCATACCGTTTCCTGTGCGACGCTTTCATTAAACTGGGTGACGGTCACAATAACCGGATCGCCCTGTCCTATCGGCTCGCTCCGATAAATTGCCGTTGCGGAATTACCGTTTCTGACCGGCGCATTTCCTTCCAAAACCGGCGCATACGCATAATTTATTCCGGCGTACACATCCTCTATAGTAAGTATTTCCACGGGGTTTATTTCGGGAATAGGCGTCGGCGTCGGTTTTGTGAACAGCCCGCCGCCGTCCTTTCCGCCGCATGCGCACAGGCATATCGTGGCAATAAGAGATACCGCTAATAATAAAAACTTTTTCATTGTGAACCCTCCCCAAAAAACTTACTTCACAGAAATAACCGCTTTAGCTTGTTTTATTATATTTTCAGCCGTCAGTCCGTACGCCTCGAAAAGCTCCGCCGGCTTACCGGACTGACCGAAATCCTCCGTGCCGATGACCTTTACCGGACACGGCGCGTTTTGGCAAACGACCTCGCTTACCGCACTGCCTAAGCCGCCCATCACATAATGCTCCTCGGCTGTGACGATCGCTCCCGTTTCCTTCGCCGCTTTTATTATAATTTCCTCGTCGATAGGCTTAATCGTGTGAATGTTTATAACTCTCGCGCTTATTCCCTCGCTTGCAAGCGTTTCAGCCGCTTTAAGAGACTCCTGAACCAATAAGCCCGTCGCGATGATCGTAACGTCCGATCCGTCCTTTAATTGAACGCCCTTTCCTATCTCGAACTTGTAATCCTCGCCGTTCACATCCTCAACGGCAAGTCTGCCGAAGCGCATATATACCGGTCCGTTATGCTCCATAGCCGCTTTAACAGCCATCTGCGCTTCTATATCGTCTGCCGGATTTATAATGACCATACCCGGAATTGTCCGCATAAGCGCTATATCCTCAAGACACTGATGCGAAGCGCCGTCCTCGCCTACCGAAATACCCGCGTGAGTAGCGCCTATCTTTACGTTAAGATGCGGATAGCCGATGGAATTGCGTATCTGCTCGAACGCTCTTCCCGCCGCGAACATCGCGAATGTTGACGCAAACGCGATTTTGCCGCACGTCGCAAGACCCGCCGCGACGCACATCATATCCGCCTCGGCTATGCCCATATTGATAAATCTTTCGGGACACGCTTCCTTGAATTTTGTAGTCATTGTGGACTTCGAAAGGTCGGCGTCGAGAACAACAACATTCTCGTTCGGTATGCCGTATTTGACAAGCGCCTGACCGTATGACGCTCTTGTTGCCTGTTTTGCCATTATAAGCTCGCCTCCAATCTCTTTATCTGCTCGTCAAGCTCCGCGATTGCCTTATTGTAATCGTCCTCCTTCGGAGCCGCGCCGTGCCATGCGGGATTGTTCTCCATAAACGACACGTTCTTGCCCTTTACCGACTTCATTATAACGGCGGTCGGCTTACCCTTTGTAGCCTTCGCTTCGTTTACCGCCGCTTCAAGCTCGTTAAAATCATGCGCGCCGCACTTTATAACGTGCCAGCCGAACGCTTCGAACTTCTTATCAATCGGAGTCGGGTTCATAACCTTCGTTATGTCGCCGTCGATCTGCAAGCCGTTGTTGTCAATGAAGATAGTGAAGTTGTCGAGCTTGTAATGCGGAGCGAACATAGCCTGCTCCCAAACCTGTCCTTCCTCCAGCTCGCCGTCGCCGAGAATAGAATAAACGCGGTAATCCTTGTTATCAAGCTTCGCCGCGAGAGCCATTCCGCCCGCGACGCACACACCCTGACCGAGCGAGCCCGTAGACATCTCAACACCCGGAACCTTATCGAGAACCGGATGTCCCTGTAAGAAGCTTCCGAATTTTCTCAGATTTTTCATTTCGGCAGGGTCGAAAAATCCCCTTTCCGCGAGCGTTCCGTAAAGCGCCGGCGCGGTGTGACCCTTCGACAGCACAAATCTGTCGCGTCCCTCCATTTTCGGATTTTTGGGATCAATGTTCATAACCTCGAAATAGAGGTATGTAAGCACGTCCGCTATCGAAAGCGAGCCGCCCGGGTGACCCGAAGCCGCGTTATACACGCCCGTGAGCGCGTGCTTGCGCACCTTATTGGCGATTATGGACAGCTCTGTTATTCTTTTTGCATCCATTATATCGTTTCCTCCTGTGATTTTATTTTTATTTATAAATCGGTTTTTATACCGTTTTGTTTACTGTTTATCCAGCTCGTCCGACGCGTGCTCGTACGCGAACGCCATAAGCTCGTTAAGTCTGTCCGTTTCGCCCGCGAGGTGCAGGAAGCCGAAAAGAGCCTCAAGCCCCGTGGCATGGCGGTAATCGGTCAAGTCCGCGTGTTTGGGGACGGTAGGCGATTTGGCGTTGCGTCCGCGCTTATACACGGCTGTTTCGTCGTCCGTCAGATACCCAAGCATGGCGTGTATGCTGTTGGACTGCGCGTGAGCCTTGACGTATTTTATGGATTGAATATGCAGCTTATGTGCGGGCATATCTGGATGCTCCGCGATAATGCGCGTACGCACATACACCTCATACACCGCGTCGCCGACATATGCGAGCGGAAGAGGTCCGTATTGATTGGGTGATTTTGTTTGCGTCATTCTGCATAACTCCATTGAACGCCTGTCGGGGTGTCTTTCAGGACTATATTCATGGCTTTGAGCTTGTCGCGGATCGCGTCCGCCTCAGACCAGTTTTTCTCGGCGCGCGCTTTGTTTCTGCACTCGATAAGCTCCTCTATCTCCGCGTCTATGGACTTTTTCTGTTTTTGGAATAAGCCCAAAACGCCGCCGAGCTCGCGGATAAGTCCAAGCGTTTTTTCGATTATCGCCTTCGAGCTTTCTCCCGTCAGCTCGGTGTTCGCCGCGTATACTATGTCGAATATCGCGGCTGTCGCTCCGGCGGTGTTTAAATCGTCGTCCATCGCTTCAATGAATTTTTCCTTGAAGCTATCGAGCTTCGCAGAAAGAGATTTTTCCGCGTCCGTAAACTCCCTCTCGGGCGCGCCTTTTAACAGAAACTCCAAATTGTCAATGCATGTATATACGCGTTCCACAGCCGATTTCGCCTGCTCCATGAGCGCGTCGGAAAAGTTTATCGGGCTTCTGTAGTGTGCCGATAAAATGAAAAACCTGATTATTTCGCCGTCGTAGCTTTTTCTTATATCACGCACGGTGAAGAAATTGCCGAGCGATTTGCTCATTTTTTTGCCGTCGAGATTTATATAGCCGTTGTGCATCCAGTAATTCGAGAATTGGCAGCCGTTCGCGCATTCGCTTTGAGCAATCTCGTTTTCGTGGTGCGGGAAAATCAAGTCGCCGCCGCCCGCGTGAAGGTCTATCGTTTTTCCGAGATACTTGTTCGCCATCGCCGAGCATTCTATATGCCAGCCGGGTCTGCCCATTCCCCACGGGCTTTCCCACGCGGGCTCGCCTTCCTTCTGCTTTTTCCATACGGCAAAATCCATAGGGTCGCGCTTTTTCTCGCCGACCTCTATTCTCGCTCCCGCTTCGAGCTCCTCCAGCGGCTGCTTTGACAGCTTGCCGTAGTCCTTGAAGCGCTTCGTCGAGAAATACACGTCGCCGTCAACGTCGTACGCATAGCCGTTGTCAACAAGATGCTTTATTATGTCGATTATAGCGTCGATATTTTCGGTCGCCTTCGGGTGGATCGTCGCTTTTTCTATTCCTAGCGCCTCAGCGTCATCAAAATATTCACCTATAAAACGGTCGGCAAGCTCCTTTACGGTGATGCCCTCGTCGTTGGCGCGTTTAATCATCTTGTCGTCAATATCGGTAAAATTCTGCACGAACTTTACCTTTGTTCCCCTATATTCGAGATAACGGCGCATTATGTCGAACACTATCGCGGGACGCGCGTTGCCGATATGGATATAGTCGTAAACGGTCGGTCCGCAGGCATACATTTTTACCTCGTTTTTGTCTATCGGGACAAACTCCTCTTTCGTTCTTGTCAATGTGTTATATATCTTCATTCCATGAAATTCCTTTTTTATATTTTTTATTAATTATACCGCAGTTATTTATAAATTACAATATAAAAATTAAATATTTATTCCGCTTGATCCTGCTTATATTTTCTGCCTTTTGCCATTACCGTCGCCGCAAACTTCGGTAACTCCAGCATTCTGCCCGCGCGCCACGGCTCCTTGCATAATCTGTAGAACCATTCGAGCCCCGTTTTGCAGAAAAACTCCGGCGCGCGCTCGGTGCGTCCCGCGAATATATCGAGACTGCCGCCTATTCCCATCGCCGCGCGGACGTTCAGCTCGTCCTTATGGCGGTCGATCCACTGCTCCTGCTTCGGAGCACCGAGACACACGAACAGCAGATCCGCGCCCGACGCGTTGATCTCCGCTACTATATCGGCTTCCTCCTCGGGCTTAAAATAGCCGTTGCGCGTTCCGACGATATTGAGGTACGGATATTTTTTTAGCAAATTTGTTTCCGCTTCCTCCGCGACGCCCGGCTTTCCGCCGAAAAGGAACAGCTTGTGCTCGGTATTGTTTATTTTTTCAATTAATTTACACGCTATGTCGTATCCCGCCGCGCGCTCGGTTATCGGCTTTTTGAGTATTTTAGACGCGTAAACCACGCCTATTCCGTCGGCGGTGAGAAGCGACGCGCGGTTTAAAAGAGAGCAAAATTCGCTGTCCTTGTACGCCGCCATTATTATTTCGGAATTTGGCGTGAATACCGAATGGAATTTGTCCTCATCGAGAAAGCCCAAAATCGCGTTTACGGCTTCGTCTATCGTGACGGTGTCCACCTTTACGCCGAGTATGTTTACTTTATCCATAGTTTTTCTCCCATTATTTTATTTCAGTTTTATCTGTCCTCTAATTTTATGTACTCTTTGCTTTTTGAGATAGACTTGTACGCGGGACGGATAATTCTCGCGCCGCCCTGTACCTCCTCGAGTATATGCGCGCTCCAGCCCGCTATTCTCGAAATCGCGAACAGCGGCGTGTACATATCGCTCGGGATGCCGAGCATTTTGTAAACAAAGCCCGAATACATATCGACGTTCGCGCACATCACCTTCGAATTATGCCTTACCTCCGCGAAAAGCGCGGGAGTGAGCCTTTCTATCAGGCAGTACAAATTATACTCGTCCTCAAACTCGGGCTTTAATTCCACAAGCTGCGACGCTTTTTCCTTTAAAAGCACGCATCTGGGATCGCTGTAGGTGTATATCGCGTGACCCATTCCGTAGATAAGACCCGATCGGTCGAACGCGTCCTTTTTGAGGATTTTTACGAGATAATCAGAAACCTCGCCCTCGTCCTTCCAGTTTTTTACGTTAGCCTTTATTTCCTCCATCATGCCCATTACCTTAGCGTTCGCGCCGCCGTGCTTGGGGCCTTTAAGCGAGCCTATAGCCGCCGCGACAGCCGAGTATGTGTCCGTACCCGACGACGATACCACTCTCGCGGTGAACGCAGAGTTGTTTCCGCCGCCGTGCTCCGCGTGGACCATCAGCATCAAGTCAAGCATTTCGGCTTCCTCGCGCGTGTACTTATTGTCGGGGCGGAGCATGAACAGCAGGTTTTCCGCCGTCGATAAATTGGGCTGCGGCGTGTGAAGATACAGGCTGCCGCCCTCGTAGTAGTGGTTCTTCGCCTGATAGCCGTACGCCGCCGTGACGGGCAGACGCGCTATCAACTCAACCGACTGACGGAGAATGTTTCCGAGGCTCAGATCGTCGGGGTTTCCGTCGTACGAGTAAAACGCGAGTACCGAGCGCGCCATTTTGTTCATTATATTCGTGCTCGGCGCTTTCAAAATCATATCCTCCGCGAATCCGTGCGGGAGCGTACGCATTTTACCTATGAGCTTTGAAAAGTTTTCAAGCTCGCCCTTTTCGGGCAAATCTCCGAACAGCAGGAGATACACTACCTCCTCGAAGCCGAAGCGGTTCTCCTTTTCGCAGTTTCGTACCAAATCTAAAATATCGTAGCCTCTGTAGCGGAGATGTCCCTCCATAGGGATCTTCTCGCCGTCCTCTATATAGTAGCCGTTGACCGAGCCGACCGCGGTAAGCCCCGCGACAACGCCCGTGCCGTCGTCGTTTCGAAGCCCGCGTTTTACGTCGTATTTTTTGAAGATCTCGCGCGGGAACGGGGTGTATATATTCGCCGCCTTCGCGCCGAAATGCTCGCCCAGCATTTGCCTTGCTTCCGTTATTGTTTTACTGTTCATATCGTCACTGTCCTTTCCGCGTTTTCACCGCTCTATAATAAACTCATCTGCAAATCCTCTTTTTTCAGGAAACAGCCGACCGCGGGAATGTTTTTCGTGGTGTAGTATTTCAGGTTTTCCAGTCCGCTTTCCTCCGCTCTCATCACTCTCGCTATCTTCGCGCCCTTCTTTTTGAGCGTCATAGCCTGTACGCCCTGGGTGCTCTTTGTGGCTTTGAGCGGGATTTTTTCGGTGTTGAGGCATAATACCTTGTTGTTGTCGGACATCACCACGATATCCTCGTCCTGCCCGATAAATCGTATGTCGCATACGGGTGACTTGTCGCTGTACGCGCCGACCAGCTTTTTCCTGTTCGTTTTCGTTTCGTAATTTTTAAGCTCTACCTTCGCCATTTTGCCGTTTTCGAATGTGAAAAGCATCATGCCCGAGTAATCCGCCGTAACTACAGTATACAATATTTTCTCGTCATCTTCAAGCCCCAATATTACGGGGAGATATTCGCCCATTGTGCTGACCTTCGCGTCGGCGAGGTCGTATGTTTTCATTTTGTACGCGGCGCACTTGTTTGAGAAGAATATAAGCTCGGATTTGTTCGTCGTTTCGATCGTCTGTATAACCTCGTCGTCCTCCTTTAGCTTATGCTCGGTCGTAGTCGAGCGAAGCGATACCGCCGAGACCTTCTTTATATAGTTCCCGCGCGTGAAGAAGATCGTCAGAGCATAGTCCTCTATGTGGTGCTCCTCCTTGTATACGTCCAGATCCTCGCCGCTTATAAGCTCGGTTTTTCTGTCCTTGCCGTATTTTTTCGCGATCTCCTTAAGCTGCTTCGCGATGAGCTTTTTTATCTCTTTATCGCTCGCGAGTATGCGGTTAAGCTGCTCCAATTCCTCCATCAGCTTTTCTATTTCGGCTGTCTTGTTTAAAATGTATTCGCGGTTCAAATTCCTCAGCTTTATTTCCGCGATATATTCCGCCTGTATCTCGTCTATGCCGAAGCCGTCCATGAGGTTGGGGACAACGTCCTGCTCGCGCTCGGTGCGGCGGATTATCGACACGGCTTTGTCTATGTCGAGCAGTATTTTTTTAAGACCTGTCAGCAGATGCAGCCTGTCGCTTTTTTTCTTTATGTCGTATTTCAGACTGTTTTTAACGCAGCCCATGCGGAAATCTATCCAGTGCAGCAGGATGTCCTTTATTCCGAGCACCATCGGGACGCTTTTTATCAGTATGTTGAAATTGCAGCTGAAGCTGTCCTCTAAAGGCGTCAGCTTGTACAGCTTTGTCATGAGCGCATCGGGATCTGTGCCGCGCTTTAAATCGAGCGTTACCTTAAAGCCCGAAAGCCCCGTTTCGTCACGTGCGTCGGACACCTCGCGGAGCTTTCCCGCTTTGATAAGCTCCATGATTTTGCCGATTATCGCCTCGGACGTGGTCGTGTACGGGATCTCGGTCACCTCTATGCAGTTGTTTGATCTATCGTAATTGTATCTCGCGCGGAGCTTGAAGCTGCCGCGTCCCGTTTCGTATATCGCGCGCATTTCGTCCTTGTTGTAAATGAGCTTCGCGCCGAGCGAGAAGTCGGGCGCTGGCATGATCTCAAGCAGCTCGTCAGCCGTGACCTTGTCGCTTTTAAGGCACGCTATAGCCGCCTCGCAGACCTCGCGCAGATTGAACGAGCAGATATTGCTCGCCATTCCGACCGCTATTCCCTGATTGGGGTTTACGAGCACGTTCGGGAACGTCACGGGGAGCAGCGTGGGCTCTTTCATTTCGCCGTCGTAGCTGTCCACGAACGGCACCGTGTCTTTGTTTATGTCGCCGAAAAGCTCGCGGCAGATAGGCTCCAGCTTTACCTCGGTATACCTCGAAGCCGCGTACGCCATATCGCGCGAATACTGCTTGCCGAAGTTGCCCTTCGACTCCACGAGCGGGTGCAGAAGCGACTCGTTTCCGCGCGTCAGGCGCACCATAGTTTCGTAAATCGCCGCGTCGCCGTGGGGGTTCAGCTTCATTGTCTGACCGACCACGTTCGCCGATTTCGTGAGCTTGCCGTCGAGAAGCCCCATTTTGTACATTGTGTATAGCAGTTTCCTGTGCGCGGGCTTTAAGCCGTCAATTTCGGGTATCGCGCGTGACATTATAACGCTCATCGCGTAGGGCATGAAGTTTTTTTCAAGCGTCTGCGTGACGGGCTGTTCCTCTATCGGCGCGGGGGGTGTTATGATTGGTTCTTGTTTTTTTCTTGGCATGTGTGTTTTCTCCTGTTTTATTGATAGTGTCTATCATACACATTTGGCTCCCCTACTAGGGGAGCTGTCAGCATAGCTGACTGAGGGGTTTATATCAATAATTTAAGCTTGTATGCTGTATTAGAAAATAACCCCTCCGACGCCTGCGGCGCCACCTCCCCTAGTAGGGGAGGCTAAATCATCTATGATAGGTCTAACATTTCCGTGTATAACGCGCCTTTTTCGGCTATATAGTCTTTGCGTTTTTGTAAATCGTCGCCTAAGAGCATATCGAACATCATGGCGGTGCGTTCCATGCTTTCGGGGGTTACGCGGATAAGCCGGCGTGTGGCGGGGTTCATTGTCGTGAGGCTCATCATGTCGGGCTCGTTTTCGCCTAAGCCCTTAGAGCGCTTTATGTCGAAATCGTCCTTATCCTTCGACAAGCCCTCCTTCGCCAATCTTTCCACGATCGCGTCCTTTTCCGCGTCGGTGTACGCGAAAAGCTGCTCGCCCTTGCGCTTTGTTTTCGTGATAGCTATTTCGTAGAGCGGCGATTCGGCGATATACACCTTCCCCGCTTCGATAAGCGTCGGCATAAGGCGGTAAATCATTGTGAGCACCTGAGTGCGGATATGGTAGCCGTCAACGTCCGCGTCGGTGCAGACGATAACCTTATCCCAGCGCAGACTGTTCAAATCAAAGCCGCCGAAATCCTTGTTGTGCTTTGTTTTTATCTCAACTCCGCAGCCAAGCACGCGTATCAGGTCAACTATTACGTCGCTTTTGAAAATCTTCGGATAGTCGGCTTTAAGGCAGTTTAAAATCTTTCCGCGAAGCGGCATTACAGCCTGGAACGACGCGTCTCTCGCAAGCTTTACCGAGCCGAGCGCCGAGTCGCCCTCCACTATATAGACCTCGCATTTCGACGGATCCTTTAATCTGCACGGTACGAATTTTTCCACCTTGTTCGTAACGTCCATTGAGCCCGAGAGCTTCTTTTTTATGTCTATTCTCGCGCTCTCCGCCTTTTCTCGGCTGCGCTTGTTGACGAGCACCTGATTTGCGATTTTTTCCGCGTCGTTTTTGTTCTCGATGAAATATACCTCGAGCTGCGCGCGGAGAAATTCCGTCATAGCGTCCTGGATAAACTTGTTGTTTATCGCCTTTTTGGTCTGATTTTCGTAGCTTGTCTGCGTCGAAAACGAGTTTATCACAAGCGCGAGACTGTCGGCGACGTCGTTGAAGTTTATTTTCGATTCGTTCTTATTATATTTGTTGTTTTGCTTTAAATACCTGTCGATCGCGTACACGAACGCGTTTTTTACAGCCTTATCGGGCGAGCCGCCGTGCTCTAAGTAGCTTGAGTTGTGGTAGTATTCGAGCATATTTACGTCGTTTGAGAAACAGAACGCTATCTGCATTTTCATTTTATAGTCGTCCTTGTCCTCCCTGTCGCGTCCGCTGCGCTCGGTTTCCCACGTCACAACGTCGGTGAGACGCTTTTCGCCCACCGCGCCGCTCACATAATCGACTATGCCGTTTTCGTAGTAATACTCGTACATTTCCATACCGGTTTCCGTTTCGTTGTACAGAATGAACTTAATTCCGGCATTGACCATAGCCTGCTTATTTAATACGTCTTGATAAAATTCGAGCGGTATTTTAATATCGGTGAAAACCTCGGTATCGGGGCGCCATTTCTGAATTGAACCCGTCTGAACGCTTCTTGTCGGCTCTTTTTGAAGCCCGCCTATGTTTTCGCCCTTCTCGAAATGCAGCGTATACTTCGTTTTGTCGCGCACGACGGTTACGTCCATGTACTCGCTCGAATACTGCGTCGCGCACGCGCCCAAACCGTTTAAGCCTAAGCTGTACTCGTATGTGCCGCCGTCGTTGTTGTTGTACTTGCCGCCCGCGTACAGCTCGCAGTAGACAAGCTCCCAGTTGAATTTATTTTCCTTTTCGTTAAAATCGAGCGGTATGCCGCGTCCGTGGTCGCGCACCTCTATTGAGCGGTCCATAAAACGCGTTATCTCTATAAGACTGCCGAAGCCCTCTCTCGCTTCGTCGATCGAATTTGAAAGTATCTCAAAAAACGAGTGCTCGCAGCCCTCCAGCCCGTCCGAGCCGAATATGACCGCCGGACGCTTTCTAACTCTGTCCGCGCCCTTTAGCATTGATATACTGTCGTTTCCGTATTCCTGTTTCTTTTGCTTTCCTTTAGGCATATTATCCTCCCTGCCAATTCTTACCATCTATATGTTGTGGCAATATTTCAACATTATATATTATACCACCATAGATATTGTTTTGTCAAAGCCTAATTGGTGTTTTATATTAAATGAACATTACAATTATGTTACGTTCGAAAGCAATCTATATTAAAACAGCACGAAAATCAATTTTCCGCGCTGTTTTCCTTATTCAATTCTTTTGTATGTCTATGATACACATATCTCCCTCTGCCGCGTCCGTTTGCGCCTCTATTTTTATTTCTCCGTCGTCCGCCGCCTTTATAAGCACTTGACATAACCCGTTAAACGCGCGTCTTATCGGTACTTTTTCCGATTCATGGCTTCCCGGATCACCGTTTCCCGTGCCGAGGAGAGTTCCGCCGCTGATTTTAAACCTGATTTCATTATCCGCCGTCGGAACCGTTCTTCCGTTTCTGTCAGCAACGCGCACATTTATTATCGCCGTTTCGCCGACGCGCACGGATTTTTTGTACGGCGTAAGTATGATTCGACTCGGCGCGAGCGTGGTGGAAACCAATTCGTCCATAACCGCCTCGCCGTTTTTATAGCCTATAGCTCTGAGTCCCCCGGGCTCGTAGATTACGTTTTCCCAGCACAAATACCAATTTCTTTCAACCGCTTTTTTACCATAGCTTCTGCCGTTTACAAAAATTTCGACCTCGTCAAGATTGCTGTAACAATAAACATTTATAGGCTTTCCTTCTTTTCCGATATGATTCCAGTGCGGAAAAACATGCATGACAGGCTCATCTGTCCACCAGCTCTTATAGTAGTAAAAATTATCCTTTGGGAAACCGCAGTAATCAAGTATGCCAAACTGCGAATATACCGCCGGATAAGCAAGCGGCGTCGGCTCGCCTCGGTAATCCAGTCCTGTCCACAGAAAAATACCCGCGAGATACGGTCTTTCGGCGAAATATTTCCAGTCGGTTTCGCCGATGTCCTTTTTAACTGCCTTCATCCCGCTTTTTACCTTCGTCTCATTGTCGGGATCGTACACGCAGTATTGTCCGCGCGTTTCGTCCGTTTCACAGCAGCCGCGCGTACCGCTGTTGGATGTGGCTTCGGTTATAATTATCGGCTGCTCCGGCATCCGCTCGTGATAGTCGTCCCACGCCTTTCGGCAATAGTTAAATCCCATTATATCAAGATTTTTCGTGACCGGAATATATGACGCGGCGTTATCGAAGCGCTGCTCGCCGTTCCAGCATACGACCGCCGAGGTGATCGGACGCGTGCCGTCGAGCTTGTATATCTCCGCCTTCATTGTAAGCGTAGTCCGAGCGGTTTCGGGTCTGTCCTGAGAGAAAATTTCCTCGTTGCCGATGCCAAGCAGGAACACAGACGGATGATTTCTCACAGTTCTTACCATAGTTCTGAGCGCCTCCAAATCCTCCGGCGCGCTTGACATTCTTCTTGTTTCGCTGAATACAAGCATTCCCAGTCTGTCACAAATATCCAGCACCGCCGGCGACGGCTGATGATGCGCCGAACGGTACGCGTTCGCGCCCATTGACTTCATCTGCGCTATCCTGTATTCCCATACGCTGTCGGGTATGCCTATTCCGACTCCCGCGTGGTCATGATGGCAGCACAATCCCTGAACGCGCACATGCTTGCCGTTCAAGTAAAAGCCATTGTCCGCGGTGAATTTTATATCGCGTATGCCGAAGCTTGTGATCTCCTCGTCGGCAAGCTCGCCGTCAGCATAAATTTCCGTTTTCAGACTGTACAAATACGGATTTTCCAATCCCCACAAATTCACGTTCTTAACGCTCACACTCCGGCTGCAGACTGTCCTTCCCCACGCTTCCGCAGTTATTTCCGATCGAGCGCACGCTGTTTTGTTTCCGTCCGCATCGATGACATATGAGCATACGCTCACATTGACATCCTCGCGGCGCTTATTTTCGATTTCGGTTTTTATGTTAACCTCGGCGGTCAGCTCGTCCAAATTCGGTTTCGCCGTGACAAATACGCCGAGCGGAGCGATATGGACGCTGTCTTTTACTTCAAGCCACACATGGCGGTATATTCCGCCGCCTTCGTACCACCATCCCTCGCGTCCGCGCGAATCAACGCGCACCGCGATAAGGTTGCTGCCTCCGAAATTCACAAAATCAGTGATATCAAAATAAAAGCCCGTATATCCCGTTTTGTGCGAGCCTACATAATATTCGTTCACATAAACCGCGCTGTCGCGGAACACTCCGTCAAAATGGATATATACCTGCCTGTCTGCCGAATCCTCGGGAATATCAAAATGCTTTCTGTACCATCCCACGCCGCCCTCAAGCGATCCGCCGGCAAGATGACGGCTGTCTATGCTCTCCATTTCTGGTATCCTTTGCATATCGGTATTCCCCGCTCTTTTTTGCGTGTAATCGCCCTCCGACACAAAATCGTGAGGCAGATCCACCGAGCGCCATTTTAAATCGTCAAACGAAATTGACGCGCCGCCGAAGCTGTACGCACGCGCCTTTGCGCCTCCCCAGCCGTCCTCGCTCGTCTTGGGATGAAGATCTCCCAAATAGAATTTCCAGTTATCGTCAAAATTTATTTTCGCGCACATGGTTCTCTTCTCCGTTTTCATGTTTTTACAGCGCAAGTATACCATAGTTTTCATGTTAAGTCAATACGCGCCCATGAATAAATTAGCGATTGACAGCCCCAAAAAAGTGATATATAATAAAAACATACAATATCTGCGTTTGGAGGGAAAAACGTGAAAGAAAAAATATATACAATCCCCGTAAATGAGGTGTACGACACAGACTGCGAATGTCCGCTTTGTCTTTTGGAGGGAAGGCTCGAAACCGAAGCGGTAGACTACGCGCTCGGAGCGGCTATGATGGAGCCGGATTATCGTATCGAATCAAACGATAAGGGCTACTGCAACAAACATTACAAGGAAATGTTTGCCCGTCAAAACAAGCTGAGTCTCGCGCTTGTGCTTGACACTCATTTGGAGGAGATACGCAAAAAGCTTGCCAAATTCGAAAAACAGGCTATGGCTCTCGACGGTGCCAAGGGAGGTCTTTTCAAAAAGAGCGGCGCGGCAGAGGTCGCGGCGAAGCTCGCCGAGGAGCACAGGAAAATCGAGGACGGATGCATGGTCTGCCAAAAGGTCAATAAAACTATGGCGCGCTACATTGACGTGCTTCTGTATATGTGGGCAAACGACGACGCATTCAGAGTAAAGTTTGAAAAATCAAAGGGCGTATGTCTGAAGCATTCGCGCATGCTTTTGGAAAACTGCGAAAAATCGCTCAAGGACGCTCAGGCTGCCGCCTTTGTCGCGGCGCTTTACAAAAAACAGTCGGCGGAGCTTAAACGTATTCAGGATGATATACATAAATTCACGCTTAAATTCGATTACCGCCATAAGGATATGGAATGGGGTACGGCTCAGGACGCGCCTATACGCACCATTGAAAAAATTTCTGGCTATATTCACACGCCCGATGAAAATAAATAACGGAGGCTTTATATGACTGATAATTGGATAAACGAAACATGGGACAAAATCAAATTAAAAATGCGCAAAACGGCGGAGAGAAATCAGAATACTCTTCCCTACACCGCCGTCAACGGACATTACGACAACCGGTACGAAACGGATGTGAGCTGGTGGACAAACGGCTTTTGGCCCGGGCTGATGTGGCTTATGTACAGCGCTGAAGCAGGCGAAGTATACAAAACCGCCGCCGAAAGCAGCGAGAAGCTTCTCGACAAGGCTATGGAAAATTTCAACGACCTTATGCATGATGTGGGATTTATGTGGCACATCTCGGCAGGCGCTGACTACCGCCTTACGGGCAATAAGGATTCTCTCAGACGCGTTATGCACGCGGCAAATCTGCTTGCCGGCAGATATAACATAAACGGACGCTTCATCCGCGCCTGGAACGGCGATATGTACGGCTGGGCGATTATCGATTGCATGATGAATTTGCCGCTTCTCTATTTCGCCAGCCGCGAAACAGGCGATAACCGTTTTTACGACATCGCCGTAAGTCACGCTGACACAACCATGAAAAATCATATCCGCCCCGACGGCAGCGCACGGCATATAATAAATTACGATACGCACACAGGCGAAGTCCTCGAGGTTATGGGCGGACAAGGCTACGACGAGCATTCGTCCTGGTCGCGCGGTCAGGCATGGGCGCTTTACGGCTTCGCGCTTTCCTATAAGCATACCGGAGATAAAAAGTATCTCGATACGGCAAAACGCGTCGCGCACTATTTCATTTCCTGCATATGCGGCGACTGGCTTCCGCGCTGCGATTTCCGCGCGCCGGAGGAACCCGTCATATACGATTCCACCGCCGGAGCGTGCGCCGCATGCGGACTGCTGGAAATAGCGGACAATGTGCTGGAAAATGAAAAGCGCGTATACTACAGCGCCGCTGTAAATATTTTAAAGTCCATGGACGCAAAATTCTGCGATTGGGATCCCGAAAGAGATTCCATACTCCAATACGGTACCGAGCGTTACCACGGCGAGAGCGGAAGACACATTCCCATTATCTACGGAGATTATTTCTTTGTGGAGGCAATCTACAGATTAAAAGGATTTAAACCGATATTTTGGTAAAATTCAGGGCGGTCGTTATGACCGCCCTTTCTATTCCGTTTTTCTTTTTGTGACTATAACAAATCTCTCATTCGATGTTCCGTATGAGCAGGTCGACAGCGTCAGGAGTTGGTCGCCGAATATCGCGCTTATACCCGTGTCGTAATATGACAGCTCCTTTACCTTATTAACATATCCGTAAAACTCGTCGGGCGAGTCGGCGTTTATGAACTTATGATATTCAAATTCATTCGCCGAGCCGATCGTTGTGCTGAACACTCCGATTATTTCATATATGCCTTCTTCATAAGCCGTGTCAAATTTGATTATATTGTGAGCCGAATAATAGCTTTTGTCCTCATACTTTGTGAGCGGCGCAAACATTGTCCCGTCCTTCATGTTATGCGCGTATATAATAAGGTTCGCGCTCGGTTTGAACGCATCGCACTGATTATCGAGGAATGGCAGTCCGCTGTACTGATACTCTTTTTCAAAATTTCTGTGCAGATAATACTCGTTGTCATCCTGTCTGCACATTACCGGATAATCGATCGGGGTGTCCGCTATAGTCACCCAGCCGATAAAATCCTCATTCTGCTTGTACAATCTGTAATATTTTTGAAGCATACCGTTTTCGGCACGGGCTGCTGTCGGCTCCGAGCCGACGCTTTCGGGCGGCGTTTCATCGGACGCCTCGTTTACCTCCTGTTGGAGCTCTTCTATATCTTCCTGCGCCGTATGACTGTCATAGAAATATTTTGCCAAATATCCGGCACATGCAAGAAATACCGCAAGAAAAAGGAGCTGAGCAATAACTAATGGCTTTTTCATTGTCCAACTCCTTTCTCAATATTCACTTTATTTCATCTTTCTTTTCTTCACTTCTATAACCGCTATTGCCGCAAGCGCCGAGCAAGCGCATATCGCCAACGGTATTATCGGAGTTCCGTCTCCCGTCTTCGGATTGTTTTTATTGTTGGGAGCCGTGGTAGCCCTAGGTGTCGCTGTCGGCCTCGGCGTCGCCGTAGGTGTCGGTGTTGTCGTCGGTTTCGGCGTGGTTGTCGGTTTCGGAGTAGCCGTAGGTTTCGGAGACGACGTTGCCGCCGTGTACGGCGTAAATGTAACCAAATCGGTAAGCGTTATTGTATCGCCGCTTTTCAAATCAACATCGTAGCTGCTGATACCTGTACCGTCATTTGTCAATGCTATACGAGTTTTCAAAACTCCCCCCGACGAACGGACTTCAATAATTCCGTTTCCGCGCATCGTATATTTACCGATAGGTATATCCTGTCCTGCAGTATATGTTCCGACGGCAAGCGTCATAGATTCAGTTGCTCCCGGCGCCAATGTTATTGCCGGATAAACGGATGCCGGCGTCGCAGTCGGAACGACTGTAACATACGGAGTTATCGGCGGAGCTGTTACTGAAGCCGTAGCCATAGGAGCTGTTACAGGCGCGGCTGTTGACTTTTCGGGAACTGCAGGTATTGTCGCCGACGGGTGCATCGAAGGCGAAGGCGTGCGATTCGGAGCGGCTGTGCTCAATTCATTTTTATTAACGCTCCCGCTGTCCGACGCAACATTTACTATGCTCCAATTTGCCTTGCGCGCGGCGTTTCTGTACTCCGAGGTGTTCGCCTCGGGATCCGCCTGTATGGTTATTTTATATGTTCTCACATCATGTCCGTTGGTACTGTTGAAAATACCGAGAGGAATGTCTCTTTCCATTGAAGGCTTGTAATCGCCGTGGCTGTCGGTATAAATCAAATCTCCGTCCTCATCGGTCACGGTTATATCATAATAGTTCAAAACGTCTTCCTCGCCGATGCTGTAATCTTCCTTCGCGGAAAACTTTTCAACGCTTAATCTGACAGCTATATCAACAACCTTGCCGCCCGCGCTTTCACTGCACACGCTGATAGTCTGCGTGACCTTTCCCGAGGACATAAGCTTACTCAAATCTATAAGCTCCTTTATGGATTTTACGCATTCTTGCGATTTTTCCGAGTCGTAAAAATATTTCACCGAAGCATTTGCTTCATTTTTGACCTCTATATTGGAATTGCCCGCAGCAAATACGTTTTGTGACACACACACCGCCAGCATCGCTGCCGCGCAGATTGCTGATAATATCTTCTTCATCGCTTTCCTCTCCTTAAAATCCACAATTATTTACATCAGAATATATTACACCTCATTATCCTTTAGTATTCTATCACAATTTTATTTCATTGTCACTACTTGTAATATGATTGTTAAAATTGATTTTTATTTTTGTGTGTTATGCATATATATTTTTTAATAAATTGAATTTTATTGTGTATATTGTATAGAAATTATACCTGTTAAAAATAACAAAAATATGATAAAATATATAAAACAGTATAATTAAAGGCGGTGAATATTTTGAGTAAAATTCTTACATATCAAAGGCTTTCAAAGGAAATTCAAGAAAAAATCACAGAGGATATGGGACCGGCCGTGTCGGCGGAAATCCCAAAAGCTGTACGGCGCGACCCATCACATGACCGCGCCAATTTATGGCGTCCGGCATATATCAGGGACGTGGAAAAGATTATGCATTGTAGCTATTATAACCGCTATGCCGACAAAACTCAGGTATTCTCTTTCTATAAAAACGACGATATATCTCACCGCGCCTTTCATGTGCAGCTTGTATCGAGAATAGCGCGCAACATAGGCAGACTTCTCGGTCTTAATATCGACTTGATCGAGGCGATAGCGCTCGGACACGACATAGGTCATACTCCCTTCGGGCATGCCGGAGAGCGTTTTTTAAATGAGCTGTACAATAAAAATACGGGAAGATTTTTTAATCATAATGTTCACAGCGTGCGGGTGCTCGATAAAATACTTAATCTCAATTTATCGCTTCAGACCCTTGACGGAATTTTATGCCACAACGGCGAATTTGAATGCCGAGAATACCGTCCCGCGCCTCTCAGCGGTTTTGATGAGTTCGATTTAAAGATGGAATCATGCTATACCGATCCCTCAGCCATAGAAAGGCTTGTTCCGTCAACGCTTGAGGGCTGCGTTGTCCGCATATGCGACATGATAGCGTACATCGGCAAGGATCGTCAGGACGCGCTTCGCACCCATACGATCAACAGCGAGGAAATATTCGATGACAGCGCAATAGGACGCGTAAACGCTCAGATTATAAACAATCTCATAGTAAATATTGTCGAAAACAGCTACGGCAAAGACTATATCATGCTCGACGACGAGCATTACGCATCTCTGAAAAAAAGCAAAGCCGACAATTACAGATATATTTACCACAATGACGCGCTTTCGCAAAAATATGATGAAATAATCAGACCTATGTTTAAAAAAATATACGCACGGCTTCTTGACGATATCATTTCGGGCAACAGAAAATCACCGATTTTCGCGCATCATATCGAGCATATCAAGCACGAGAACCGTTTCCGGGGCGGCTCCGACTATTCGCTTACCGAACCGAATCAGATAGTCGTTGATTACATCGCCAGCATGACCGACGACTATTTCATAGACCTGTACGAATACCTGTTTGACGAGCCCTCGGGCGTTGAATATATATCCTATTTTAACGATTTGACATAAAAAAGCACAGAAATCCGTTACGGATTTCTGTGCTTTTTTCCGGCGACGACCCTGTCGTTGCCGCATAAATCCTTTATAATTTTGACGTCTTCAAATCCGGCGTTTTTCATCAGTTCGCTCACCGCCTCGCCCTGATCGAATCCCGTTTCAAAAGCGAGCATACCTCCGCCGCGGAGCAGCCCCATAGCTTGCCCAACAATGCGGCGATAAAATTTCAATCCATCGCTGCCGCCGTCAAGTGCGGATAACGGCTCGTAATCCTTAACCTCGGTTTGAAGCGAATCGATCACATCTGTTTCTATATAAGGCGGATTTGAAACCACAATATCATATATTCCCGAAGGCGTCTCGTCAAGTATATTCATCTCGGCAAAGCTCACCCTGTCGGCAACGCCGTTTAACCGCGCGTTTTCCAGAGCCGTCCTGAGCGCTTCGCCGCTTATATCCAACCCCGTCGCCGAGACATTTTTATTATAGCGCGCGAGACTTATCGCTATGCAGCCCGTTCCCGTGCCTATATCGAGTATATTTGCAGGTTTTCCGTCCATAAATTCAAGAAGATATTCTACGAGCGTTTCGGTATCACAGCGCGGTATCAGCGTCGAACGGTTAACCTTGAACCTGAGCGACATAAATTCCGTCTCGCCGAGAATATATTGAAGCGGTTCACCGCTTATTCTGCGCTCCGCCATCTTAATTGCCCGCTCCGCGCCTTCCTTCGGGGCTTCTTCTTTGTTTTTTATAATAAGCTCCGTCCGCGGTATGTCCAGCGCTTTCATCACAATCCGATTAGCCTCAAATTCAGCGTTTTCATCAAGCATACCGCGAATTTTCCGCACGAGCGCGCCTATTACCATTTGTCATCCTCCGAATTTTCGGGAATACACGGTTTCATGGACTCGATAGCCACCTCTATTTGACTTTCGTCCGGCTCCCTTGTCGTCAGCCTTTGCAGCCACAGTCCGGGCTTTGACAGCCAGCCCACGCATTTATTTTTGCTGCGTCCGGCAAGCTTTATAATCTCATATGATATTCCCGCCACAACCGGCAGAAGCAGCAGACGGGTACTCATTCTCAAAAGCGTGCTGGCGATCGCCCCATAGCCGTCAAATCTCGGAAGAAGCGCAAACAACAGAATACTTATTATCATAACAAACAGCAGAAAGCTCGTGCCGCATCTCGGATGGAAACGCGTGTACCTTTTCACATTCTCCGGAGTCAGCTCCTCGCCCGCCTCGTAACACGCAATCGTTTTATGTTCCGCGCCGTGGTATTCAAAAACGCGTTTTATATCCTTCATCTGCGATACAAGGGCAAGATATGAAATGAAAATAACCATTCTGATTATTCCCTCGAATATGCTTGTAAACGCGCTTGTGGACGTTATGCGGTCAATCGCCGGAACAAGCGTGCCAAGCGCCTCCACACCCTTTGTAAGCAGCGCCGGCAGCAGCATAAATATCGCCACGCTGAACACGAGCGAAATCGCTATTGCTACATATATTACTATATCCTTTACCTTATCTCCGAACTTATCGTCAAGCCATTTATCAAATTTGCTCTCGGGTTCCTCGTCCTCTTCCTCAACGTCTATAAATTCCGCGCTGAACATCAGCGCCTTCATTCCGATTACGAGACTGTCCACAAAATTCACGCAGCCGCGTATAATCGGCAGACGAAAAAACCTTGAGCGCGTTTTTACACCGTTTTCGTCTATTTTTTTCTCTATATCTCCGTCAGGCTTTCTTACGGCGACAACCGTTTTATACGGGCCGCGCATCATAACGCCCTCCATTACAGCCTGACCGCCTATCGACGTTATATGAAGCTCTTTATTGTCCATATCATATTATCCTTTCATAAAAAATCAGCACGGATCGCACCACGGAGTTAGGCATTGTGCGCAAAGACACATTGTACACGGGTCGCACGGCAAGCACATTCCTCCGCCCTGCGTCGATGTGGAATACCCTCTTCGGCGGGCCTGCAAATTCTGCAGCGCATCCAAATATTCAACGTTATTCGGTTCCATGTTGACCGCAGTCTGAAAAAAGCTCAGCGCTTGGTCATACCAGCCCATCTGCATACGGACGCGCCCCGAAAGATAATACCATTCCGCCGTTCTCGGCAAAGAATTGAGCATCGACAGCGCTTCATTCATGCGTCCCTGCGATATAAACGCTCGCACCGCCGCAAACGAAGCCGCGCCGCCGGAATAATTTCCCGACGATGATTGTCCCGAATACCCGCTCGAGGACGATCCGCCCGACGTCTGATTGTTATTCATAATCATGTCATACGCCTTGTTGATTTCCTTAATTTTTTCCGCCGCAAGATCGGCGAGAGGATTATTAACGTACTTGTCCGGATGATACTTTTTTACAAGCTCACGGTACGCTTTTTTTATTGTTTCCTCATCCGCGTCCCTTCCGACGCCCAAAACCTCATACGGATCCATAGATTATTCTCCCAATACAGATTTTTGTTTTCCCTTTAGTCCCTGATAAACTATATTTTCAATAAGCCGCCGGTTCCTGTGAAGCTTCAAAAGCTCCAATGCCGACGCCATATTTTCAAGAGTAAGCGTAAGCGTAAAATCCACGCGCTCGCGGATTTTTTCCTTTTCCTCCAAGACGTCCGAGCCGGCGTTTACAAGGAACGTATTGTATGACCCCGATTTAAAATCCTTTTCCATATCGTTGTACGCGTCTATTATATACAGCCATCTGCCCAAATTGTACCCGAACCACGCCAATACCCGAACAGTGTCGGGATCTTTAACAAGCTCCGGCGTAAATATAAACTCAAGTATCTTCGCAAACCTGTCGGCAACCTCATCTATTTCGGCGCAGCCCTGTTTCTCAAGCTCGGAAAGCTCACAGAGTTTTTCCGATATAAAATTGTACGCTCCGCCGTGTTTTTTCAGCGCTTTTTCCTTGCCCGATTTCAGAGCCGTCATACCCAACCGCGCTTTCATGCTGCCGTCGTCGTCACGGTCATCCTTAAGCTTTAAATACATCAAAAGCTCGCCCACTCCGGCAGCGTAATTTACCGCGTCGTCATTTATTACATGCACGCGCTTTTTCAACGGATGTATAACGCATCTTTTTTCCGCTGTTTCCGCGTTTTCAAACAGTACCGATGAGAGAACCAGAGCAAGAAATGTAATGTCGTAGCTCAATCCGAGCCTTGATATCTGCGAGCATTCGCTTCCTATCGCTTCGCATAAGCCGCAGTAATACGCGCTGAAGGTACCGAAATCCTCAGCGCTGAGGCCTCCGCGCGCGGCAGTCACATACCCAAACATGGCAAAACCCGCCTTCCGATAACTCTGACATATAGTATAACTCTAATTCCGATAAATTTCAACCGTCTTTTGTAAAATTTTCTTTTTGTTAATATTTATGAATAATTCGCCTTCCGCAGCAAATACTAACCGAAAGGAGTGGTATTTCGATGAAAAACATGACAAGCGATCAATATAATGAATATGTAAAGCGGAAAACGCCCGACTCGAAAACATTTTTATGCTGCGTTAAGGCATTTTTGATAGGCGGGCTTATCTGCGCAATCGGTCAGTGTATACGCGTAATTTTCGAAAAGCTCGGGCTTAGCGAGGACGCGGCGTCCACGGCCACAGCGATCACTCTCGTATTTTTCGGCGCGCTGCTTACCGGTCTTGACATATATCCCAAAATAGCCAAGCACGCGGGCGCGGGTACGATCGTTCCGATTACCGGCTTTGCAAATTCCGTAGTCGCTCCGGCGCTGGAAGCCAAAACCGAGGGTATGGTTCTCGGAGTCGGCGCGAAAATATTTACAATCGCGGGTCCGGTAATACTTTACGGCACCATCGCTTCCTCTGTCGCAGGACTTATATATTACTTTTTCGTGATTTAATCAAATCAAGTATTTCCATAGCGCATGAGCGCGCGCTGCGTTCGGGAACTATTTTGATTTTGTAATCGCAGTCATCATAAAACGGACGGCGCGCCTCAAAGCGCCGTCTGACGTCGGCTATATCTTGATTTTTAAGCAGCGGACGCGTAGCCGCGGCTTTTTCGAGACGTTCTTTTATAACCTCAAAATCCGGCGAGAGATTAAATATAATCCCGTTTCGGCGAAGCTCCGTCATATTTGATTTGTTTAGAACGACTCCGCCGCCGGTGGAAATTACCATATTGTCCATAGCCGATACTTTTTTTATAATTTCATGCTCTTTTGCCCGAAAATACTCCTCGCCGTATTTTGCAAAAATTTCGTTTATTGTGATTCCCTCATTTTGTTCAAGATATTCGTCCGTGTCTATAAATTCGAATTTTGACATTCCCGCGATTTCTTTTGATATCGTGGTCTTTCCCGAAGCCATAAAACCCGTTATAACTATATTCATCTTCCGAATACCTCCCGCTTTATCCTGTCCGCCATGCCGTCGGGTACTGCGGTATCGGTAAACAGCTCATAAGCTATTATTCCCTGATATATAAGCATACCCAAGCCGTTCATGGTTTTCGCGCCGCGCTTTTTCGCCTCTTGCAAAAACAGCGTTTCGTCAGGATTATATATCATATCAACCACAGCCGTTTTATCGTTAATAAACGACAAATCCTTAAGCGGTTCTATCGCGTCCGTCGGCAGCTTTTCCGTCTGAGGCTCCATGCCGGCGGAGGTCATATTGATTACTATGTCAAAATCGAGCTCGTCAAGCTCCGTTTTTATTTTATAGCCGCTCTGCTCCGCTATCCTCTCAGCCAAATCGTAAACCTTGCTCACAGTGCGGTTTACAACCGTGACCGATTCCGGTTTTCCCTGAATTAGCCTTATAAGCACCGGCTTTACGACGCCGCCCGCGCCTATAATCAATATTTTGCTTTTATTTACCTCTATGCCTGCCTTTTCAAGCGACATATAAAATCCGTCAGCGTCGGTGTTATATCCGCACAGCCTACCGTCTCTGTTCACTATGGTGTTAACTGAACCCAAAAGCTTCGCCTGCTCCGAGACCTCGTCTATGTACTCCATTACGGCTACCTTGTGCGGCGCGGTAACATTCAGTCCGCGTATGCCGAGTGCTCTCACTCCGTCCATGGCTTTTCCCAAGCTCTCCAGCTTTACATGCCAAGCGCTGTATATGTAATTATTTCCCGTTTCGCCCGATATAAAATTGTGCATAATCGGCGAAAAGCTGTGATCAACAGGATCTCCGATTATGCCGAGCTGCTTTGTGTGACCGTCTACTTTCAGCATCGTCATTCTCCTTTTAATCGTTTTCCTTATTATACCACAGCTTTTCCGATTTGAAAAGGCTTTTTTATTTCTTTGCCTTTGATTTAAAAATTACGGCTGCTAAAAATCCGAATATCAGCGCCGCGGCTATGCCTCCGGCTCCGGCGGTAAGCCCGCCCGTAAATATTCCCAAAAATCCCTGCTCAGAAACCGCCTTATACGCGCCCTTGCAGAGATTGTACCCAAACCCCGTCAGCGGCACCGTGGCTCCGGCGCCGGCAAATCTTACAAGCGGCTCATACACGCCTATAAGCTGCAAAAATACCCCGAGAACCACAAATGTAACAAGTATTCTCGCGGGAGTCATTTTGGTTTTATCTATCAATACCTGACCGACCGCGCATATCAGGCCGCCGACCACAAACGCTTTTACAAAATCCATATAATCCTACCTTTCTATCGCGACCGCGTGCGCTATACACGGGATCGTTTCTCCCTGTTCCACAGTCATCGGGTTCATCAGCGCTCCCGTCGCCATAAGAAGCACCTTTTCATATGTTCCCTTTTTGATTTCGTCGTAAATACATCCGCAGAACACGCTGCCGCAGCAGCCGCAGCCGCTTCCGCCGGAATGAACATCCTGCTTTTCAATATCAAATATCATTTTGCCGCAGTCGTTATGCAGCTCGCGAATATCATATCCGTCCTCGAGCATCAGCTCCTGAAATATATCCGAGCCCACAACTCCCAAATCACCCGTCAAAATCAAATCATAGTAATCCGGTCTGCGGCCGGTGTCCCTGAAATGGGCGGTAAGGGTATCAATAGCGGCAGGCGCCATAGCCGCGCCCATGTTGCTCAGATCGCTTATTCCCATATCAACGATTTTGCCGGTTGTGACATGCGTTACCCTCGGTCCGCCGCCGTTCGATGAAAGTATCGCCGCGCCGGAGCCCGTAACCGTCCACTGTGCTGCAGGCGTGCGCTGACCGCCGTATTCAAGCGGATATCTGAATTGTTTTTCAGCCGTACAGAAATGGCTCGATGTGACGCACAGCACCCGCTCCGCACAGCCGCCCGATATCAGCATACTGCCGATTGAAAGGCTTTCGGTCATAGTCGAGCATGCTCCGTAAAGTCCCAAAAAAGGCACGCCTAAATCGCGCATTCCGTAATGAGCGCCGACGCACTGATTTATCAGATCCCCCGCAAGCGCATAATGTATGTCGTCGGGTTTTAATCCGGCTTTTGAAAGGACTTTTAGCGCTGTTTCTTTTTGCAGCTTGCTTTCCGCTCTTTCCCAGCTTTTCTCGCCCCATTTATCATCATTTAAAATTTCATCAAAATATTGAGCGAGAGGACCTTCGCCTTCCTTTACACCCACTATGGACGCCGTCTGTGAAATAACCGGCGGCCTGTCCAGCTCCACCGTTTGTCTGCCAATTCTTCTGCTCATATAATCTTCTCCTCGCGTTTTTCTTATTTTTTGCCGTTCGGAAAATATTATGCTTATTTTTTAAGAAAATATTAAAACCGCCCTGTTTAAATCCAGGACGGTTTAAATCTATTATTCGCTTAATTCCTTATCTATCGCCTCAGCCGCGGCTTTGCCCGCGCCCATAGCGAGTATTACCGTAGCCGCGCCGGTTACAACGTCGCCGCCCGCGTATACATGCTCGCGCGAGGTTTTGCCCGTAGCTTCGTCCGCGACTATACAGCCGTGTCTGTTCGTTTCAAGTCCCTTCGTTGTCTTGCGGATAAGCGGGTTCGGGGTCTGACCGATCGATACGACGACTGTGTCGATATCGAGAATTTCCTCGCTTCCCTCAACCGGAACAGGTCTGCGTCTGCCGCTCGCGTCAGGCTCGCCGAGCTCCATATGGATTACCTCCATCTGCTTTACCCAGCCGTTCTCGTCGCCGATAAAGCGCGTCGGGTTCTGTAACAGCTTGAACACTATGCCCTCCTGCTCGGCGTGCTCTACCTCCTCGGCTCTCGCCGGAAGCTCCTGCTTACCGCGGCGGTATACGATATACACGTTCTCCGCGCCGAGCCTTTTCGCGCTTCTCGCCGCGTCCATAGCAACGTTTCCTCCGCCGAGTACCGCTACGTTTTTGCCGACGTAAACGGGCGTGTCGTATTCGGGGAACTTGTAGCCCTTCATAAGATTTATTCTCGTTAAAAACTCGTTCGCAGAGTAAACGCCGTTAAGACTTTCGCCCTCTATTCCCATAAACGAGGGAAGTCCCGCGCCCGAGCCGATATATACGGCGTCGTAGCCCATATCTTCAAGAAGCTCGTCAACCATGATCGTCTTGCCGATTATAACGTTTGTCTGAATGTCAACGCCCATAGCTTTAAGATTTGCTATTTCCTTCTGAACTATGTCCTTCGGCAGTCTGAACTCGGGTATGCCGTACATAAGCACGCCGCCTGCGGTGTGGAACGCCTCGTAAACCGTTACCGAATAGCCGCGCTTTGCCAAATCTCCCGCGGCGGTAAGTCCCGAAGGACCCGAGCCTACCACGGCTACCTTTTTGCCGTTGGGCTTCGGCTTCTCAATCTTTTCCTCAACGTTCGCCATATGCCAGTCGGCGACAAATCTTTCAAGTCTGCCTATTCCGACCGGATCGTTCTTTATTCCTCTCACGCACTTCGACTCGCACTGTGTTTCCTGCGGGCAAACTCTGCCGCATACAGCCGGAAGCGCGTTTGTTTCCTTTATCTTCTGATACGCTCCCTCAAAATCGCCTGTCTTTATAAGCGATATAAATTCGGGTATTTTGACCGATACCGGACAGCCGTTCATACAGGGCTTGTTTTTGCAGTTTAAGCATCTGTCAGCCTCGTCGCGCGCCATTTCCTCGGTGTAGCCTGTCGTTACCTCCAAGAAATTTTTGTTTCTTACGTCGGGCGCTTGTTCGGGCATCGGATTTTTATCGGCTCTCATATTAGGCATTGCTATTCGACCTCCCTATTCTGCAGTGTCCTTCGTCGCATGAACGCTGCTCGTATTCTCTGAACATTCTGCCGCGCTTCATCGCGCTGTCCCAGTCTATTTTATGACCGTCAAAGTCAGGTCCGTCAACGCACGCGAACTTTGTTTCGCCGCCGACGATTATACGGCAGCCGCCGCACATTCCCGTGCCGTCGATCATAACGGGGTTCATGCTGACCGTGGTTTTTATTCCGTAAGGCTCAGTAACCTTGCAGACGTTCTTCATCATAATAAGCGGGCCTATCGCGATAACCTCGTCAAACTTCTCGCCCGCGTCGATAAGCTCCTGCAAGCGCTCGGTAACAAATCCCTTTACGCCGTTCGAGCCGTCGTCGGTGGTTATGATGAGCTTATCCGAAACGGCTTTAAGCTCATCCTCGAGTATGATCAGGCTCTTGTCGCGAAATCCCGTAATAACGGTTACGTCCGCGCCTAAGCTGTGGAGCTTCTTCGCCTGCGGATACGCGATAGCCGTACCCAAGCCGCCGCCTATGACCGCGACCTTCTTTATTCCCTCGAGCGGAGTGGGCATTCCGAGCGGCCCTGCGAAATCGAGCAGATATTCGCCCTCCTCGACCTGCGCCAAATCGCGCGTGGTCTTGCCGACTATCTGAACAATGATCGTAACCGTACCCTTTTCCCTGTCAAAGTCCGCGACCGTAAACGGAACGCGCTCGCCGTACTCGTCGATACGGAGAATGATAAACTGACCCGGCTCAGCCTTGCGCGCGACAAGCGGCGCTTCGACCTCCATCAGGAAAATCTGAGGGTTCAGCACCTCTTTCCTCACAATTTTATATGCCATTTTTACCTCACCTCATATATAATTTTAATAAAAATTTCGCATTTAGAATATTGTATCATATTTTTTATACTTTTTCAATATGTTTATCGAAGTTTCTGCCTGCTAACAATAAATTTCCGCATATCCTCGGGAAGCGGCGCGGTGAATTTAAGCGTTTCGCCCGTCAGCGGATGCGTCATTTCGAGGAAACACGAATGAAGCGCGGGGCGGTCGAACAGCGCGTGGTTTTCCTCGCCGTAGAGCCAATCGCCCAAAAGCGGATGACCGATATACGCCATGTGTACGCGTATCTGATGCGTGCGCCCCGTTTCGAGCTCCAGCTCCAAAACGGTGTACCCGTCAAGCCTTTCGAGGATTTTATAACGCGTCACGGCTCTCTGCCCGTACTCGGCAACCTCACGCTCTATAGCGCTCCCCTCGCGGCGCTTTATCGGCGCGTCTATAACTCCGTCCTCGTCGATTTCGCCGCATACTATCGCCGTGTATTTTCTGCGGAGCTTCTTCTCCTTCAAATCCTCCGCGAGCCGCGCATGCGCGTAACTGTTCTTAGCAACAGCCATCAGTCCCGACGTGTCCTTGTCGAGCCGATTTACCGCGCGGAACACGCGTTCCTCTCCCTTTTCGAGAAAATAGTACATAAGCGCGTTCGCAAGCGTGTTGTCGTAATTATCGGGCGACGGATGCGTCGGCATCGCGGGCGGCTTATTTATAACCATCACGTCCTCGTCTTCGTAGACTATATCAAGCGGAAGCCTGACCGGCGCGATATTTTCCGACGCGCCTTCAACAAGCGTAACGCTGACCTCGTCGCCGGTTTTGAGAACATACGAAACGCGCTCACGCGCGCCGTTCACGCGTATGCCCTCGTCGTATTTTTTAAGAGTTTTCACCAAATTAGACGACATTTTAAAATGCCGTTTCAAAAGCGTTTTCAAATTTTCCCCGTCATAATCGGGCATGACCGTGTAAGTAAATGTTCGTTTCATTGTTTTACATAAAAATCGGGGGCGGATAATATCCGCCCTCCAATCCAAAAATTTACAGTTTTAGTTCTGCGCTATATAGTCGTTTATTTCCTTTACGAGCGCGTCCGGGTCAACGCCGTGAACCATGCACGCGTCCTCTATAGACTCCATCTGCGCCGACGGGCAGCCCAGACAGTGCATCCCTATGTTCATCAGTATGGGCGCGATACCCATGTTCTGCTGCAATGCCTCGCCTATAAGCGTTTCCTTAGTTATTGCCATTATCGTCCCCTCCTTCCGTATTTTCGGTGAAGAATTTTTCAAATTCGTCGCCGTCTATCGTTTCCTTCTCCAAAAGCGCCGCGGCGATCGCTTCGAGCTTCGGCATATTCTGCTTCAACAGCTTTTCCGTTTCCGCGTACTGCTTTGTGAGAATGTTTTTGACCTCGGTGTCAATATCCGAAGCCGTTTTTTCTGAATAATTCTTCGCGTGACCGAAATCTCGTCCTATGAACACCTCGCCGCCCTCATCGTACGAAACCGGTCCTATGGCGTCGGACATACCGTATTTCGCTACCATCTTGCGCGCGGTAGCCGTGGCTCTTTCTATGTCGTTCGACGCGCCCGTGCTGATGTCGTCCATCGTAAGCTGCTCCGCGACGCGTCCGCCGAGCATTACCATGATGCGGCTGAGCATCTCTCCGCGCGACATATACATTTTGTCCTCCTCGGGAAGATACATCGTAAAGCCGCCCGCTCTGCCTCTCGGTACTATCGACACCTTATGGATAGACGAGTCCTTGTCCACGAGCCGCGCCACGATCGCGTGACCTGCTTCGTGATACGCGGTGAGCTTTCTTTCCTTTTCAGTCACCTTCTTCGAGCGCTTCTCCGAGCCCATCATGACCTTGAGGTTCGCGTCCTCAATGTCCTGATTTGTAATTTTTTCGTGGTCTCTGCGCGCCGCGAAAATTGCCGCCTCGTTCATTAGATTTTCCAAATCCGCGCCCGAATAACCCGACGTTGACTTGGCAATCTTTTCAAGATCAACCTCGTCGGAAAGCGGCTTTTTGCGCGAATGAACCTTTAAAATTTCCTCTCTGCCCTTTACGTCCGGCAAATCGACCACGACCTGACGGTCGAAGCGTCCGGGTCTGAGTAACGCGGGGTCGAGAATATCGGGTCTGTTCGTCGCGGCGATTATGATAACTCCGTCGTTTTCGCCGAAGCCGTCCATCTCGACGAGAAGCTGATTGAGCGTCTGCTCTCTCTCGTCATGACCGCCGCCCATGCCCGCGCCGCGCTGTCTGCCGACAGCGTCGATCTCGTCTATGAAAATAATACACGGTCTGTTTTTCTTTGCCTGCTCGAACAGGTCGCGTACTCTTGACGCGCCTACTCCGACGTAAAGCTCGACAAAATCCGAGCCGCTTATCGAGAAAAACGGCACTCCCGCTTCTCCCGCGACAGCCTTCGCGAGGAGCGTTTTACCCGTTCCCGGCGAGCCCACGAGCAATACGCCCTTCGGTATTCTCGCGCCCAGCTTTATAAATTTCTGCGGACTTTTCAAAAAGTCAACTATTTCCGCGAGCTCCGCCTTTTCCTCTTCCTCGCCCGCCACGTCGTTAAAGCGCACCTTTTGAACCGTGTTCACCTTCGCGTTGCTTCTTGTGAAATTCGGCGCGCCCGCGCCGCCGCGTCTTGTGAACAGATAAATAAACAGCGCCAGCATAGCCACCGACAGCAGTATATTTATTATCGGTATCCACGACATTGACTCGTCCGCCTCCTGCGAAAGCGTTCCCGCCGCCATCTGAGCGCGCATTTCGTCGCCTACGTCAGCCTGGAATATGTCGAGAGACGGAATTTGTACCTTTACCTTGTCGCTTCTCAAGCCCTGCTCCTTGAGCACCGGTATTGTCGCGGTCACGTCGTTGCCGTCAATTATTATCTCGCTTACCTCTTTCGCTTTTATCGCGCTGACGAGGTCGGAATATACCATTTTATTTTGTGGCATCAGTATGCCCGTGATAAACGAAAAGCCTATGTACAAAGCAATCAGCGTCACTATCCACATACCGATACCGCGTGTTTTTCTGTGCAATGCCATACCTCCTTGCAGTTTTATCAATTCATTCTATCATATATTATATTTTTTTTCAATATCAAAATTTTTATTTTACGGTAAATTTTAGCCCGCTGCCGTTGAAGCCGAAGCGCCTGTCGCGCCGTCTGCCTATTATATAGGCGATTTCGCCGTTAAACGTGAGTAAACCCGCCGCCGAACGTTCGGCGCGCGGAATTTTTTCATTTATAAAATACTCTTTGAGTTTTTTTCGTCCCGTCATGCCCACGGGATAAAAGAAATCTCCGTCACGCCTGTTCCTTACCGTTATTTTCGCCCCCTCGGGCGCTGTAAAGCATATCCCGTCCGACTTGTCGGTATACTCGATCATAACCGTTATATCCAACTCGGGAACATATGTTTCCCTTCCCATTTCAAGCTCGTATTCAAAATCCTTGGTTTCGGATCCGACTCGTTCCGTTATCAACCGACCATATTCGACCCTTGCAATTACGCCATCCGGAAGATTTATGGAGCTGCCGGTTATGTTTTTTTCCGCCAGCGCCAAAACATCGGCTATATAATCCGACGACAAATCACGTCCGCTTCGGATCTCGCTTATCAATTTTCGGATTACCCGCCTTTTTACGGAAATATCGAGATTTTCAAGCGCGTCAATATTTATAGAGCCGCCGCTTACATTTTCCGCGTATTCCTTTTCCGCGGTGCGCGCGATAAACGCGTCATCGTCCGCGATTAATCCGGCATTTTTCGTTATAGTTTCAATAAAATTCGGATTGAATTTTTCCATTTCGGGCAGAAGTATATGACGAACTTTATTTCTCGTATAGTTGTCCGCCAAATTAGTGCTGTCGGTGACATATTCAAGCTTTTCCTCGCGGCAGTATTCTTCTATTTCCGCGCGCGTGACATCTATGAGAGGTCTTATGATATTACCGCGTCTTTTCGGTATTCCGCACAGTCCCGACATTGACGCGCCGCGCATGAAATTCATCACAATCGTTTCGGCGTTGTCGTTTTTATTATGGGCCGTGGCTATTTTATCAATATTCATTTCGTCAGCCAGCCTGTCGAAAAAAGCATATCTCAGCTCTCTGCCGGCGGTTTCCTCGGAAATCCCTTTTTCCCTCGCCAAGCCTCTTGTATCCGCGGTCTCCGTCACGCATTTTATACCGAGCGTTTCGGAAAATTTTTTTGCCTCGTCAGCGTCGCGCTCCGCCTCCGCTCCGCGCAGCCCGTGATTGAGATGCGCGGCAAAAAGCTGTATCCCAAGCTCTTGACGCATGGAATACAGCGCGTGAGTAAGGCATACCGAGTCCGCTCCGCCCGATAAGCCCACGAGCACCCTGTCGCCCTCGTCTATGAGAGCGGAGGATTTAATCGTATTATAAATTTTCTTCCTTATTTTTTCCACAATCGTCATCAGTTTTCCTTTATGACATATTCTATATTCTGGAATTTCGCATACTCGCCTTTAAATCCAAGCTTAAACGTTCCCGTTTCTCCGTTTCTGTGCTTTGCTATAATACATTCCGCTATGCCCTTTTCGTTGCTGTCCTTGTTATAGTAGTCATCGCGGTAAATAAACATTACAAGATCCGCGTCCTGCTCTATCGCGCCCGATTCACGCAAATCCGAAAGCTGCGGATGCTTGTCGCTTCGTCCTTCGGTGGCACGCGAAAGCTGCGACAGCGCTATTACCGGCACGTCAAGCTCCTTTGCAAGTATTTTCAAGGAACGTGATATCTCCGAAATTTCCTGCTGTCTGTTGTCGTTTCTTCCGCTCGACTGCATTAACTGTAAATAATCAATAACAATCAACGCAAGCTGCTTTGTCTGCTTCAGCCTTCTGCATTTCGCGCGTACCTGCGATACCGTTACCGACGCGGTATCGTCAATATACATCGGAGCGATGGTAACCTTGTCCACGATGCCGCCGATTTTTTCCCAGTCATCTATGTTTATCTCGCCGTTGCGTATCTTTCCCACATTCACAAACGCCTGCGAGCAGATTATTCTGTTTACGATCTGCTCCTTCGGCATCTCGAGATTGAATATCGCGACCGTTTTCTTGTCGTTTATGCTTGCGTGCTCCGCTATATTTACCGCCAGCGTGGATTTGCCCATACCCGGACGTCCCGCGATAAGTATAAGCTCGCCGCCGTGCAGACCGCCCGTGCGTCTGTCAAGCTCGTCAAAGCCCGTCGAAAGACCCGTAAGCGAACCCTGGCTCATCGAGTTTTCAACAAGAGTCCTGTAGCTTCCCACGAGGATATCGTTTACCGGAACAATATCATTTTGCTCCCTTGCGGACGCGACATCGAAAATAGTCTGCTCCGCCTGCTCCAAAATGCGCTCCGTCTTATCCGCGCCCTCATAAGCCATGTCGGAAATTGAGTTTGCCCCTTCAATCAATCGCCGCAGAATAGCCTTTTCCTTAACGATTTTCGAATAATATGTCACATGGCGAGTGGTGGGAACGGACGACGCTATTGTCCTGAGGTAATCCATGCCCCCCGCCGCTTCGAGCATATCCGCCTGAGCGAGTTTATTTGAAACGGTTATGAAATCAATAGGCACATTCTCGTTAAATAAATCCACAACCGCGCCGAATATCATTTTATGCTGAGCAAAATAGAAATCGTCCGGTCTGACGATCTCCACCGCTTCGTTTACGCTTTTCGCGTTTGTCAAAGCGCTTCCGACCACAGCCTGTTCCGCTTCGCGGCTGTATGGCAGCTCTCTGCCCATAACGTCGGCCGAAATAGATGCGTCTGCCATAATTTCACCCCCAAAAACGGATTTTCTGCTTTACGCCTCTTTTACTACTACTTTTAATTTGCCGGTAATTCCGGTGTACAATTTGACGTCCACCTCGGTCACTCCGAGATTTTTTATGCCCTCCGGCATTACAAACTTTTTCTTGTCAAGCTTTATGTGGTGCTGCTTTGTAAGCTCCTCCGCCACGTCCTTCGACGTTACCGAGCCGAACAGCTTGCCGTTTCCGCCTGCCTTTGCCGTTATTACGACCTCAATTTCCTTCATTTTTTCCGCAATCGAAGCCGCTTCGTTTTTCTCGGTCTGTATTCTGTATTCAAGAGATTCGGCTTTGCCCTTAAGCTCGTTTATGTTTGCCTTTGTCGCTTCCTTTGCGAGTCCTCGGGGAAGCAGATAGTTTCTCGCGTAACCGTCGGAAACATTTACCATTTGTCCCTTTTTGCCTTGTCCCTTTACATCCTGATTAAGTATAACCTGCATTTTTATCCCTCCGTTTATATTATGTCATGATTATTTTTCCTTAAGATAATCCGCTACAGCCTTTTCTACCATTTCGGCAACCGCGTCGACCGTCGTGTCCTTTATCTGGGCGCCCGCCACAGTCATATGTCCGCCGCCGCCGAGCGCTTCCATGATAAGCTGAACGTTGATGTTTCCGAGCGATCTGCTGCTTATTCCCACAATGCCGTTATCCATTGGATAAACCACGAACGACGCGTGTATGTTATTGATATTTAACATCTCGTCAGCCGCCTGCGACGCGATGACCTTTATGTTGTCAAATTTCTCATAGCACTTTGCAACGGCTATATCCGGAGCGATCTCCGCGGCTGTTTTCACTATGTCGACCTTGTGATCGTAATCAGCCTTATCAACATTAAATATCTTCTTTACATCAACAGTGCTCAGTCCCAATCGGCGCAGATAGGACGCCGCCTCAAATGTTCGGACGCCCGTTTTCAATATGAAATTCTTTGTGTCCATAAGTATTCCCGTATACAGACATTCCGCCTCAGTCGTGGTGAGAGCTCCTCCCAAATTCATATATTCCAAAAGCTCCGTCGCCATTTCACAAGCCGACGACGCGTATGGCTCGTGGTAAATAAGCGAGCAATTCGGAATAAACTCCGTCGAGCGTCTGTGATGGTCTATGAGAACGATTTTCGACAGGCGGCTCAAAAGCAGTCTGCTCGGCAGCATTGACGGTCTGTGCGTGTCAAGGATAACGAGCAGCGTATCGGGAGTGGCAAGTCCGAGCGCCCGCTCCTCGTCAACAAACATTCCGTCATACTCGGGGATCTTGCGAAGCTCCTCATACATACCCGCTATTGCCGGAGAATTTCTGTCATCAAGTATGTACGGCTGCTTTCCGAGCGTGCGTACCGCTCTTTGCAGTCCCATCGCCGCACCGAAGCAGTCATAGTCAGCTCCGGAATGTCCCATAAAAATTACCTTATCCGAATTTTTTATAAAATCCTTCAGCGCAAGCGCGACAGAGCGTGTTTTTACCCTCGTGCTCTTCTCATAATCGCGCGATTTGCCGCCGTAGAAATTATACTGCGTATCGTCCTTCACGCTTACCTGGTCGCCGCCTCTGCCCAAAGCCATTTCAAGCGCGTTCCTCGCGCTTGCCTCGTTTTCGAGTATGCCGCCGGACGTGCCTATTCCTATGCTTACGCTGAGCGGCATTTTTATTTGATCGCCCACCGCGCGCACTTTATCGAGAATATCAAATTTATTCTCAACGTATTTTTTCAAATACTGGTGTTCAAACACAAGGAAATATCTGTCGCGGTCGGTCTTTTTAACCATCGCGTGTCCTTCCGTACCCCATGCATTTATTATAGAGCGCAGCTGAGTGTTTACGGACTGTTCCTCGATATCGGTAACGCGCTGCATTACCTCGTCGTAATTATCAATGCTGATAACAGCGATATCGGCGCGCTCATTTTCGTATAGGTGCCGAATTTCGGTTTCCTCCGTCTTATCGAGCAGATACATGTACACCGAATACTTGTCGTCCGCGTTTCCCGACGGCGGCGTTTTTTCCCTGACCAGTCTGCCCATGACCGTATAAATTTTTCCCGCCGCGCGCACGCTCCTTTCAAAGCTTTCGCCCGCTTTTAAAACCTCGCTCCATTTAAGGTCGGGAAATATGCTTTCCACTGTGCTGTTAAAAAGATTTCTGTTTGAGAACATTTCGGAAAGCCTGTCGTTATACCATCCGACAGTCCCGTCAATATGCGCCATAAGTATAGGTATGGGAAAGCTCGCCATAATATTAGCCGTAGCCGCGCCGGAATCGGTTCTTACAAGCTGAAGGTAATCCGACACGCGGTCTCTGTGTTTTTTCCCTATGACCGCCGCCGTAAACAGCAAAGCAAGTCCCGCCAGGGACTCAATTACGCCTATATACCGGTTTTCGGTAAAAAAAACGGTCAAAACGCCGCACGCCAAAAGCAGCACAGCCGAGCATACGGCTATAATCCCGTATGAGCGTACAATATGTCCATATCGCTTCTTCATATAAAGCTCCTCCAATTTTGCCGCATCGGCGCGGCAAGCCGCCTCAGCGGCTTTTAATGTACTTCCTGAGCTCGGACATGTCGGAAAAGGCCGTTTCAAGCTCGTGACCGTTTTCGACCGCCATTTCAAGAAGCTCCGTTATTTTGTAATCGATACTTCCGAAACCCAGTCCCAGCCGGCGCGCGAGTATATAGTCCATAGCAATAATCGTGGCTATGCTGCTCGTTACCGCGTCGCCGCCGCTCATCTCGTCGTACTCCGACAAAGCGCGGTACAGATTCGCCACCTCCGACAGAATTTCGCTTTTTATAGTATCAATCGCTTTCAGATTAGCAGAAATATTCATAATGATGTCCCTCCGTGATGTCAATTCCAAATTATGTATTCTCTTACAATTATATATTTTAGCACAAACTTGTCCGTTAGTCAACAAATATTCATTGACAAACGTATTCCAATATAAACAAAAATCTGACATAATACTGTTTTTCCCGATTTACGGCTATGTTTTAGCGCCGGATTATACCTCCGCGAACAGGTATATATCGGCGCGATGTAAAATATATAATATATTTTCATATTTTTTCATTTTCCTATTGACAAAACATATATCATGGCATATAATGAATACATGAGCAAATGTTCATATGTTCAATAATGGGGGGTCATATTATGGAAAAGGGTATGGAATTGCATAAAGGATGTGCGCATCATGACTGCGCGCATGAGCACGAGCACCACGATCATAACAGCTGTCATTCGCACGGGGACTCCTGCCATGATCACGGCTGCGGCTGTGACCACGGCGAGGAAAACGGCAAGGTCATGCTTGCGCGTATCATAGCGGGGGCGGTGATTTTTGCCGCGGCGATAATTCTCAAAAAAGAGCCTCTGTCAACAATTCTTTTCGTTGCCGCGTATATCGTTCTCGGGTATGATATTGTTCTGAGAGCAGTGAAAAATCTGTTTAAAGGTCATGTGTTCGACGAAAATTTCCTTATGGCTGTCGCGAGCATCGGCGCTTTTATCGTGGGCGAACACCCCGAAGCGGTAGCCGTAATGCTGTTTTATCAGGTCGGCGAGAGCTTACAGGATATGGCGGTGGACAAAAGCCGCAAATCCATTACCGAGCTGATGGATATACGCCCCGATTACGCGAATATCGAAAAGGACGGTAAAATAGAGCGTATTTCGCCCGAAAACGTGTCAATTAACGACATTATTGTAGTTAAAAACGGCGAAAAAGTACCTCTTGACGGCATTGTTACAGACGGAAAATCATATCTCGACACAAGCGCGCTGACGGGCGAAAGCGTGCCGCGCACGATCCGCGAGGGCGGAGAGGTATTAAGCGGCAGCATAAACACGGGCTCGCCGCTCAAAATCCGCGTCACAAAGGCGTATCACGACAGCACGGTTTCAAAAATACTCGAAATGGTCGAGCACGCGCAGGGCAAAAAGGCGAAATCGGAAAAATTCATCACGTCGTTTGCGCGCGTGTATACGCCTGTCGTAGTCGGGCTGGCGGTGCTTTTGGCGCTCCTCCCTCCCCTGCTGCTTCACGAGGAATTTTCAAAATGGATCTATCGCGGGCTGATATTCCTCGTAGTATCGTGTCCGTGCGCGCTGGTGGTTTCCATTCCGCTCGGATTTTTCGCGGGAATAGGCTGCGCTTCGCGTAGCGGTATACTCGTAAAGGGCGGCAATTATCTTGAGGCTTTATCTAAATTGGAAAGCGTCGTTTTCGATAAAACGGGAACGCTTACAAAGGGAGTGTTCCGCGTAAGCAAAATCTGCGGTGCGGACGAAAACGAGCTTTTAAAGCTCGCCGCGTACGCCGAATATTACTCAAACCACCCTATCGCGGCTTCGATAAAAAGCGCGTACGGCGATATTGACAAGGATAAAATTTTCGATTATACCGAGCATTCCGGCATGGGAATTTCCGCGAATATAGACGGACACAAGGTTCTCGCGGGAAACGCGAAGCTGATGAACGGTATTGCCGTGCCTGACGTGAGCGAGAGCGGCAGCGTGGTTTATATCGCGCGCGACGGCGAATATATGGGCTATATCGTAATATCGGACGAAATCAAGCCCGACAGCCGCGGCGCGGTCGAAGGGCTCAACGCGGAGGGTATCAATACCGTAATGCTTACCGGCGACGCCGAAAAATCCGCCGCCGACACCGCCGAAATGCTCGGAATACGCGATTATCACGCGCAGCTTTTACCGCAGGATAAGACCGCGAAAATGGAGGAAATCATATCAAAAAAAAGTGAAAACCGCGTCTGCGCGTTCGTGGGCGACGGAATAAACGACGCTCCGGTGCTGTCGCTTGCCGACATAGGAATTGCAATGGGCGGGCTCGGCTCCGACAGCGCTATCGAAGCGGCTGACGTGGTGCTGATGACCGACGAGCCTTCGAAGCTCCTGAAAGGAATAAAAATCGCGAAAAAAACTATGAGAATCATAAAGCAGAACATAGCGTTCGCGCTCGGAATAAAGGTAATCGTAATGGCGTTGAGCGCGCTGGGACTGAGCAATATGTGGATGGCGATTTTCGCCGACGTGGGAGTGGCTCTGCTTGCGGTATTAAACGCGCTGCGGGCGCTCAGAATAAGCAAAAAATAATTAAATTGCTTCGAATTTCTTGACATTTGAAAAGGAATGTAGTATAATAATAAAAAAGTAAGGCAAGACCTCAAACGGTTATGCCCTTAATATGGTTATTTTATAAGAATAACCGTCCAGGGTCAGTGGGCGGTTATTCTGCTTCTATAGCGCAAGTTATCAAAATTCTGATAACCGTTAAAATTATTTTGAGGATCACTCGCCATAATTTCTTTTTTGCCATGTGCAAAAATGTGCCTACTTTTCATAAGCACCGCCCTCCTTTCTCAATTACTCGGCTCGTACGAGCCTGTATTAAGCAGGACGGGCATAACCGCCGGTGAATACACCGTTAAGAAAATCTTGCCGTTACCCGCGGATCTCTCCGCGCTGTTATTATAGCATATATGACGGATTTTGTCGAGATGTGTTATTATAATGAAAAAATAATGTAAAAAACGCATTAAAAAACTTTAAAAAATCAAAAAAATTTCTTGACAACAACTGATTTGTATGTTATTATATAAAAGCTGTATGGCTCGTTGGTCAAGCGGTTAAGACTCCGGCCTCTCACGCCGGCAACGCGGGTTCGATTCCCGCACGAGTCACCATATGCCGTATAAATGCTGCAATATCAGTGTTTATGCGGTTTTTTCTTAGTTTGTCGAAAAGGGGGATTTATATGCGCATTCTCGGAATTGACTACGGCGACGCGCGTGTTGGCGTGGCGGTAAGCGATATTATGGGGCTTACGGCTCAGGGCGTGGGTACTGTTCAAAATACCGGCAAAAAGCGGCTGCTCGGCGAGCTTAAAAAAATAATCGACGAGTACAAACCCGAAACAATAGTTATAGGTCTGCCGAAAAATATGGACGGGACAGTCGGCTTTCGCGGCGAAGCGACATATGAGTTCGCCGACGCTTTGAAGGAAATTTATTCCGGCGAAATAGTTTTCCGCGACGAGCGGCTCTCCACCGTCGGGGCGGCGCGGTTCTTAAACGAAACGAACACGCGCGGCAAAAAGCGCAAAAACGTGATCGACACAGTGGCGGCGTGTATAATTCTCGAGGGTTATCTCAATTCACAAAAGAAATAGATTGACATTTGCGCCGATCTATAATACAATATAATCATCAAATAAACTTAAAAGGAGAAAAAAATATGGAGGACAATATCATTATTTTAGAGGACGAGCACGGCTGCGAAATAGAGTTTGAGACAATAGACGTATTCGAGCTTGACGGCGTTACTTATTTTGCGCTTTTGGAGGTTCTTCCCGAGGAGGAGGAAAACGACGAGGTTCTTATCATGCAGGTTGAGGGCGATATCGACAGCGAGGAAGCCGAGCTTGTAATGGTTGAGGACGAGGACCGGCTCCAGGCGGCGTTCAACGAGTTTCTCCGCCGTGACGAGGAAGCGTTAAATCAGGAATAATTAAAATATTGCGGTAATATGCCTGTAAAGATATTTTAATGAAAAAACATAAAATTTCCTATTGTAATTTTGCCGCGTTTGTGGTATTATAATTACAGAAACAAAACTTAATAAAAATCCCTGAGATTTCGCGTATTTAGGTCTTTTTTTTACCAACACATCTTATAAGGGATGCCGGCTCCGGCTGCGGCGTATACGCCTCCGTTTCTTCGGAAATGCCAGTGGACATATAATGCACTCGGGCGGCGACCCACCTGCAATAGCAGGTAGAAACTCGACCTGTTATAACGGTTATCTTGGGGTTTTGTTTTGCAAAAAGCGGTCAAGCCCGTACATAACCGTTATTTTATGATATTCCACTTACAAAAGAGCGTATCAGTGAAAATGATACGCTCTTTTGTTGTTTGTTTACTTTTTATATTCCAAGCTTTAACGAATTTAATCAATCCGGATAATATATATAATTGGGCTGCGCATAGATTATAACATCCAATTCGCTTAATTTCCTTATCGCGTCAATTACCCTTTTGCGGCTGCCGTTATTAAGCGTCAGAAGACATGTCCTGTATTTTCGCCCATTGTCATACTGCGGGTTTCCGCTGCTGAACAAGAAACGGCATTCGCGCAAATTAAGCTCCGGCAGCGTTTTATTGAAATAATCGAGGTAATAGCCGCAAAAATCCTCCGTAACAGAATCGTCGTCATATATACCGACAATTATTTCGTCCGTTTCAAATTCGTCTCCCTCGTATGGGTCATCGTATGTAAATATCCGATTTTCGGCGAGCGGTGTCATTGTGCCGAGAGCGTCCCATACGAACGCTTTTATACTTGCTATCGGCGTATCGGACTTTTGAATATTCACGCCGCAGGAAAAACTCGTGCCTGTCGGTAAATCGGCTTTTATGTAATTCATGCTCGCAAGCGCGTTGTTTTCGTCATATGCCGCGACGATAAAATGATCCTGCCCGCTGCGTTCTGCAATTTTTGTAACGTCCATATCCACTATAAAGCTCGTACTGATCGGGATTTCGTCGTATTCCTCACCGCTTGCTGAAACGAGCCTTAATGAATTTATCGTGTACGGATATGTTTTTGGATTTACCTCCGTAAGCTGTACGACATTGTTTTCGCCGTTCACAATTATGTAATTGTAGTTGTCGCTGTGGAAATACTCACTGTAATCTTCGCCGTTTGCGCCCGTCACGCTTATCGGGTTGCCTATTGTCGGCACAGCCTCGGTGCTTACGCAGATATACGAGCCTTCCCAAATCGGCTCGGCTATCGTAACGGTTCGCCCTTCCCTCAGTTCGAGATTGCAGCTTTTTCCGTCCGCATTCATATTAGCGCCTATAGTCATTCTGCCGCCGATTTTAAATTCGCTTGACACGCGTACGGCGCTGTCACATCTGTTTGCGGATATAATGCAGTTGCGCAGCTCCACCGGAGATATGGCGTTAAGCGCGTGTGAGCCGTTATTGCCGGCAAGCATACAGTTTTCCAAAAGGACGTTTCCTCTGCTGTACAGAAAGATCCCGTTGCCGTCGTCGCCGACCGCGTTTATGTTATACATTTCAAACATATTGTCCGACGCGATAAGCATACTGCCTATTATCGTTCCGCCCTCAATCGGTATGTCGCCGTTTTCCTCGTCGAGCGTCCATAACCCGTCCTCGCGGGCGCTGAAGTTGTGGACGGTATCGGTACAATCGGTAAGTCCGCAGTTGTCACAGGCGGGCGTCGCGGTCAACGCTACGGTGCCTGTGCCGATGTTTTGTATAATATGACCGTTCAGACAAATATACACTCCGTCAATAATATTCAGACTGGTTGACGTTACAATGTCATTCGTGAGATAATAATATCCCGCCTCTTCCGGCAGCGCGTCCGAGCTGTCCCACGCCGTCCACGTTTTGACCTCGTGGTTGTCGGTACAGTCCGCATCGGCGCATATTCTATGTATATGCGGCATGTCGTCATATTCAAGCAAAAACTCCCTATTCGCCAAATAGTAATGCACCTTCAGCACCGCGCAATGCGCGGTCGGCTTATAAACGTCGGTTCCCCCGCTCGGTACGCTCGGCACAAGCTTTATCGTAACCGGACTTTCCTCGTCAATATAATAATAAGCCGATTCGATCTCATGCGCACGCTGCGTAGTAGGTTCAACCCACTGAATAAACAGCAGATAGCCGGTCGAAGTGTTTTCGAAAAAAGCTTTACAGCCGGAAATGATTTGATCCAAATCATCACCTGTATATCGTTCCTTTAGTTCTTCTATGGAATTACATTTTACAATATACGGCTCGCTTTGAGGATTTAGCGTGTTTTCGTCTATATCAAGTCCGCCCGTATAATATTTAGTTGTTTTATAATTCTCTGACTCGAGCAGCCTTGACATATCCGACAGCGCATGCACGGATATTTCCTTTCCAAGCTGAGAGTTATCCGCTTCAAGCAATATTGTTTGGGATCGCCAGTCTGCCGGATACCATGTGTAATCGCCGAACATTTCAAGGTCAATATCAAAAGTGCTTTCACCCTCTTTGACGGAAAGAACTCTGTACCGCCATGCGCCGCTGCCGGACACGTCCAAAAATATAAGAAACTTATCCTTAAAAAATTCATCATTGTATTTTTCCGGCTCTGTCATATCCGAGGGCAGCGCATCGACGGATTGGACGACTGTAACAGTTTCTTCCAAATCCGTTTCCGAGCACGGGTCATATTCGACATTATACTTTACTTCCGCCGCGTTCGGCTCGTCGTAGGTGTACGCTCCCGCGCTCATCGGCGCGATATATACCGCGCAGATTAGCATTACTGCCGCCGTAATCAAACTAACCAACCTTTTTTTCATAAAAACATTCCCTTCTCTGAAAAATTGTAAATTAAAAAGTGCGCCGCATAAATTCTCAGCGGCGCACCCAAAAACGCCACTTTGATTTAATGCTGCGACACACTTTATCATACAAACACTTCATATAGGTATGAAAACCAAAGCGTGCGCTTTTTACTAGCGCAAGCCTATATGAAGTATTAAGTAGTATGCCGCATTCATAATATTATCATACATATTTAAATTTGTAAAGATGCAAATCCGATAATTTTTCCCGTTTGACTGTCTGCTCCTCGCAGAAATGAGAAATGGCGCAGCCTGAGCTGCGCCATTTTGCATAATTAAATGTTGTTTTTCTCAAATACCCCGTTTACCGCCGTTTTAATACACAAGCGTTACGCTTATTATATTTCCTGTGCTGTAAACATTCACGCTGCAGCTGTCTGCGACGCTTAGTATTTCCGACTCGAGATCGTTAATGCTGTCTCCGTCTATCATGTAAGCGTCCCGCTCTGTATACAGTGCATATCCGTTGAGAATTTCTTTTATCTCTGAAAGCTGTTCTTCATCGGTATAGCTGATTTCTATAATTGCCTCGCCGATCTCATCGGATGAATCGCCCTCAGTCGGAGGCGCAGCGCCGCCCGAGCTGCCCCCTGATGAACCGCCTCCGCCGCTGCCGGAAGCTGCGCCACCGGAACCACTGGGGCCCCCGCCGCCGCTGCTGCCGGGCGGTTCGGGATGCGTCACATCCTCATCGGAGCCGCTGTGTGAACCCGAACTTCCCGAGCTCGTGTCCGGTCTTTTTGTGGGCTCGGGATGATCTTCAACGTCATCGTTATCGGGCTTGACAGTCGGATTCGGCTTGACAGTGGGTTTGGACGGTGCGATTCCTCCCGAACTCGTAGAACCGCCGGCAGTGGCGCTGCCATGACTGTGGCTCACACCGCCCTGACTTTCGGAAATATTCTCCTTTTCGTCCATCGGATCTATTTTTACCTGGGCTATGCCGTCGTCGCTGTCGTCTGTTTCGCCGTTTGAAACATTTTGGCGAAGCGGCGATGATTCCTGCTGTACCGGCGCGCGCGTTGCGGACGGTTTTAAAACATTTGACGGCACCGCTGCGGGCGCTGTCGGTTTTACAGCCGTTCCGCCGCCCTGGTCATTTGACGGCCCGTATACGGGTTCGTTTGCGGTCTCAGGCATTCCCTGAGAAGTCTGAATGTTGTCGTTTGACGGAATACTGTCGTTTAATGTAATATTGCTCTTTCCGGTATCCGTGCCGCCCGAAACGGACGGATATGTATATGACGGTCTGCTGTAGCTTCCGGCGGAGCCCGACGTTCCAGAAGATTTCGGCGCGCCTGCGGACGTTCTGCCGGTACCGCCTGATATTCTCGCAGTATTTCCCGAGTTCTCCGCCGTATTGTCCGATGTTCCCGAAGCGCTGCCGAATGTCTTTTTCACGCCGTTTGAAGGCGCTGCCGTCGGTTGTGACGTTCGCGGCTGTATTTCGGAAAATCCTGTCTGCGGCGCGGCTGTCGGCAAAAGCATCGCAGCGAAATCAATCTCCGGCGCGTTCTTGCCCTCCGATATTTCAAATGATGAAACAGCAGCTCCGTCATTATTGTACGTTACCCTTTCCGAGAGCGTTTCTCCGTTATTGCCTATCACCGCCGCAAGAAGCAGACAAGCGGCGATCGACGAATAATCGCGGCTATATTTCTTGACCGCGCGCCATATTCTTCCTTTGTTTTCCTCCGCGTCAATTCGGCTGTTCACCTTTTCAAGGAAATCAGCCGGCGGCTCTATTTTAGGGAGAGTATTCAAATAATTGATAACGGACATCAAAAAATCGAGCTCTGACCGACATTTCGGGCATTGTTCCGCGTGTTCGGACAGGGCGGCTTTCTCGTCGTCCGTCAAATTTGCATAATTGTCAAGCATTAAACGAAAATCATCGCAGTTCATATATACTCCCCCTTTCTTTATCATTTTTCATATTATTAGACGTTATTTTCACAAAAAAGTTCCCGTTTTTTTAAAAAATATTCTTATTTTTTATCAATATTTTTCTAAGCCCGTTTCTTGCTCTGTTAAGCCTCGATTTCACTGTCCCAACGGGACATCGCAGCACCTCTGCCGCCTCATCGTAGCTCATCATCTCGATATCGCACAGAGTGATAACCTCACGATATTCTGCCTTCAAGGACGCAATCGCGTCCCTCACCGCTCTTTGCCGCTCATTTTGCTCTATCTGTTCTTCCGGTTCCGGAGCCGTGTCCTTTATTTCCCTCTCCGCTCCGTCATCCGGAGGAGCGTTTATGCTGATAACTCCGCCCGCGCGCTGACGTTTTCTTAATATATCGGCGCACACGTTGGACGTTATGCGGTAGATCCATGTTGTGAGCGAGGAATTTCCCTTAAACGAGCCAATACTCTTATACACACGCACAAAAACCTCTTGCGCCGCATCGTTTGCATCCTCATAATCGGAGAGCATATTGTATGCCATATTTATGACAGGCGACTGAAATTTAAGCACAAGCTCATTAAACGCGTCTCTGTCGGCGCGCTTACAGCGTTTTATTAAATCTGCTTCGCTCAATCCCCGCTCACCCCCTATATGCGGAATTTCAGAGTATTTTAGTATTTTTCCGTTCTTGAAATATACTCGTTATAGTAGGTTCTCACGTCCTCCGCGCAATCACCGCTGAATTTATCGAGGAACGCCTTCGCAAGCTCAAAAGCGACAGCCGCTTTTACCACCACCGAGCAGGCGGGAACCGCGCACACATCGGAGCGTTCCACCGTCGCTTCGCGCGGGGTCTTATCGTTTATATCCACGGTTTTAAGCGGATTATAGAGCGTAGGGATAGGTTTCATGGCGGCGCGTACCACGATCGGTTCTCCGTTTGACATTCCGCCCTCGATGCCGCCGGCATTATTTGTAAGACGCTTAAAGCCGCCGTCATAAATAATCTCGTCATGCACCTTTGAACCGACGTTGGCGCTGCATTCGAAGCCCATACCGATTTCCACTCCCTTGATCGCCTGCACGCTCATTACCGAAAATGCGATATTTGCATCAAGCTTGCGATCGTAATGAACATAGCTGCCGAGCCCCGCAGGAACACCCTCGGCTATGACCTCGACAACGCCGCCGCACGACTCGCCCGCAGCCTTCACGCCGTCAATATATTCCATAGCCTTTTTTTCGGACTGTTCGTCGGCAAAACCTACGGGAGACTGAGCCGCGCGCTCGAAAAAGCCCGCGTCGGTAACTTTTCCCGCGTCCTTGACGGAACCTATACTTACCACATGTCTTGACAGCTTAATTCCAAATTCGTCCAAAAGCTGCTCGCATACCGCTCCGACGGCGACTCTCGCCGCGGTTTCACGCGCGCTGGCGCGCTCGAGAACATTACGCATATCGCGGTGAGCGTATTTCATTCCGCCGGTCAGATCCGCGTGACCCGGGCGTGGACAGTCAACGCAGCGCTTGCCGTTTGAGCTTTCGGCGCCCATGATTTCTTCCCAGTTTTTCCAGTCCTTGTTTTCGATTTTAATCGCGATAGGGCTGCCGAGCGTAAGTCCGCCGCGCACGCCGGACAGAATTTCAGCCGTATCCTTTTCAATCAGCATTCTGCCGCCGCGTCCGTAACCCTTTTGGCGGCTCGCCAATGCGGAGTTTATTTTATCAACATCGATTTTCACATTTGACGGCATACCCTCTATTATAACCGTCAGACATTTGCCGTGTGTTTCTCCGGCTGTAAGATATCTTAACATAATAATTCCCCTTCTTAAAAACTGATAATTTTTTTTATTTTATCACTTTTTAATATCTTTTTCAACCCATATATAAAATATTTAAGAAGCAAAAAATCACCTCGAAAATTTTCGAGGTGATTTTTTTGGTTTATTCTGTTTCCGTTTCCGTTTCGGATTCCGTATCGGTTTCCGCATTGTCTTCCGCGTCAAGTGCATCGATGACGTCTTGGTTCATTTCCACCTTTATGCCGAACTCCTCAGCCTTCGCCTCAAGAGCCGCGTCATATTTCGCCGATTCCATCACGCTTTCTATTGTCGACAAATTATCATTATAGAACTTATCGAACAGCTCCGGAGTTTCATCAAGAGCAAGTCTCTTTATAATATGATAACCAAAGCTTGTCTCGCACATTCCTATTTCACCCGGCTGCAGCGATTTTGTCATGTCCTCAAATTCCTGCACCATATCGCCTTCGGTGAAAATATATCCGTCCGCGTTCGACGCCATTCCCGGATCTTCGTTATACTGAGTGATAAGCGCGTCAAAATCCTCGCCCGCCTGAGCTTTTGCGAGAACCTCGTCCGCCTTCGTCTTTGCCTCGGCAAGCTTTGCATCGTCCAAAGACGCGCCTGTAGCCTGATCGGTCGTCATTATAAGAACATGCTTTGCGCGCATGAAATTATCCTTAAAATACTGTTTTTTCTCATCATCCGTGGGATCAGCGGTTTCAAGCTGTTCCATCAGCTGCTGCGCGTTTGCGCTCGCTCTGAATATCTGCTCGAGAACATCGTCGCCGATACCGTAATCCTTTAATGTTTCCTCGGCAGCCTTATATCCGCCGAAAATCTGCGCTTTTATATTAGCCACCTGATCCGAAATTGTCTGCTCGTCCTCCTCGCTCATCTCAATGTTCATAGCCTCGGAAACCGCGTTGACAAGATATGACTGCTTCAACGAATCGGCCGCATCCTGAGCGCTGCCCGCGCCGCCGTAATCGCACATAAATTTAACCGCGCCCTCCGATACAGCGCTGTTGCCGACCGTAAGCGCTGTTTTGCCGCTTGAAGAACATCCACCCAAAAGCAGCGCCGCAGCAATAACAGCCGTTAGTAATCCTTTAATTTTCATGTTTTTGTATCTCCTTTTGTAAATAAATATAGATATAGTATATGCTCATTTGATATTTTTGTCAATAATATTAATAAAAATTTAATATTTTGTACGATATTTATAATTATTTTCCTTTACTTTTGATGTAAAAAATTATATAATATAAATATATGCAATCTATTTTCGGAGGATAACAATGTTTGGATTTGACTGGAAAACAATTTTAATAAACGTGCCGATCACGCTTATCGCGCTGACCGGTCACGAGTTAGGTCACGCATGGGTCTCCACAAAGCTGGGCGACCCCACTCCGCGTATGCAGGGGCGGCTTTCGTGGAACCCGCTGCAGCATCTCGATTTGTTCGGTACGCTCATGATGATCCTCACGGGCTTCGGCTGGGCGAGGGCGGTCGAGATAAATCCTATGTACTACAAAGACCGCAAAAAAGGCACGGCGCTCGTTTCGTTCGCCGGACCGTTCGCGAATTTTCTTATGGCGTTCGCGGCTATGCTGATTTATGCTATTCTGTTTATAATCGGCGAAAAAACAGGCATCGGCGGAGGCTTTATAGGCATTGCGGGCAGCTTGCTTTACATTTTCGCGTTCCGCAATCTCTGTCTTATGGTATTTAACCTTATACCCATTCCGCCTCTCGACGGGTCGAAAATACTCGGTATGTTCCTGCCGAACCGCCAGTATTACGCTATGATGCGGTATCAGAATATATTTATGGTCATACTTATGGTACTGTGCCTTACCGGCATTTTCTCAAGCGTGATAGGCACGGGCGTTAATTTCGTATTCGGCGGCATTATGAGAGTTATAAACGGGCTTGTCAATGTCGTTCTTTAAGGCGGTGCGGTATGGAGGAAGTGAAATATAAGCTGGAAAACTTTGAAGGTCCGCTCGATTTGCTGCTGACGCTTATTCAGAAAAATAAGGTGAACATCTACGACATACCTATCGTCGAGATAACCGAGCAGTACCTTGAAGCGATAGACGGCATAGAGGAAAGCAATCTCGAGAATACAAGCGAATTTCTCGTAATGGCGGCGCAGCTTTTGTATATAAAGTCGCGTATGCTGCTCCCGAAGCCCGAGGAGGACGAGGAGGAGGAAGATCCCCGCGAAGCGCTTGCACAGAGGCTCGCGGAATATCAGGCGTTCAAGGAGGCGGCGGCGGAGCTGAGAAAGAGCGAGTTTTCGTCGCGGCATATGGTGTTCAGAGACGAGGAGGAAATAAAATTCCCGATCCCCGAATATTCGCGTCATCACGATATCGCGGAGCTTACGGAGGCGTTTCGCAACATACTCGCGCGTCAGCTTCGTTTGCAGAAGCCCGAAAAGCGCGCGTTCTCGGGTATAGTCGGGCGCGAAAAGGTATCGGTTGACGATATGGTTGAAAAAATATGCAAGGTGCTCCGCCGAAGCCGCAAAGTGCGTTTTTCGGAGCTTTTCCGCGCCGGAGAGTCAAAGCCCGAGATGATAGCGACATTTCTGGCGGTGCTCGAAATGATAAAGCTGAACCGCATAAGAGCGGATTATAACGAAGAAACAAATGATTTTGACATACAATCAATGAAATAGGTGGACTGATGGAAAATATAGAATACGCAATAGAAGCGATACTTTTCGCCGCGGGCGAGCCTGTAAAAACGGCGTATATCGCCGCCGCGCTCGGAAAGACGGAGGATGAGATCATCGCCGAAACGGACAAGCTGAAAGAGGAATATGAAACGGAAAAGCGCGGATTTCATATTATCGAAATAAAGGACGGGTATCAGATTTGCTCCAATCCCGAATACTATCCGTACATACAGGAAATATTAGGAGAGCAGCGCAATCAGCCCCTGTCGAACGCCGCTATGGAGGCGCTCACGATAATAGCGTACCGACAGCCGGTAACGCGCGGTCAGATAGAGCGCATACGCGGAGTAAACTCGGACGGCTGTGTGAACCGTTTGTATGAGCGCGGCTTGATTGAAGAAGCGGGAAGGCTCGACGCGCCCGGCAAGCCGGTATTGTACCGCACGACGGACAATTTTCTGCGCTGTTTCGGCATAAAATCCCCGCAGGATCTGCCGCCGATTGATTTCGGGAAAATTCGGGCGGAAGAGGAATAAAGGAAGTGAACTCAATGACGGCGCTGATAATTGTTTTAATTGTTCTCGCGGTATTCGCGTTTCTTTTCGCTATGCCTATTAGCGCCGCGCTTGATTTTCATTTTAACGCCGATGAAAAGGGCGGCGATATATCCGTTCGCTATTTGTTTCTCAATTTAAAGGTGTTCCCAAAAGAGAAAAAAATTGAGGAGGAAGCGGAGAAAACGGAAAAGGACGTAAAAAAGAAAGAGAAAAAAAAGAAGAAAAGCGATAAAAAAACTGATTATATAAAGCTCGCGAAAGCTGTATACGAGCCCGGTATCGACGGGATAAAGCGTCTTTTAAGATATGTTTCGCGCCATGCGGTGACATTTCGGGAACTTAATGTGTCAGCCGATTTGGGGCTTCAAGACCCCGCCGCGACCGGTATGGCGATAGGCGCGGCAAACGCGGCGGCTTACGGGATGTTGAATTTTATGGACGATCATATGCGGCTCAAAAGCAGTAATGTGAGCCTCGTTCCGAATTTCAGCGAAAACCGTATCGCGGCGGGCGCGCATTGCGTGATAAGCACTAACATTTTCCATGTGCTCGCGCTCGCGGGAATAGTTATACGGACATTTATAAAAATACAGAAAAATATGAAAAATATTTAGGAGGATAAAATCATGGACGAAAACAACGGAAATATCAAGGAAATGCTTAATTCCGTGCTCAGCGGTTTGAAGGGTATGGCGGGCGTGGAATCTATTATAGGCGAGCCGATAACCGCGCCCGACGGAACGGTCATTATCCCCGTTTCAAAGCTGACCTTCGGCTTCGGCGGCGGCGGAAACGACGCGAAGGAAGCGTCCAAAAAACCGACAAACAGCTTTGGCGGAGGTTTCGGCGGAGGCGCGGCTGTTACGCCGATTACGTTTCTCGTAATAAGCAACGGCAATGTGCGTCTGATGCCCATAGGCGGTAACCAGTCGTCGGCGGACAAAATCATAGATATGGTTCCGGGCATCATGGATAAGGTAAACGGATTTATGGCGGACAGGAAAGCGAATAAACAGTAATGACAATAGCATTAAAGGACAAAATTTTATCGAAAGTTACAAAACCGACGCGGTACACAGGCGGCGAGCTGAACGCCGTCATAAAGGATCCCGCGTCCGTTGACGTGCGCTTCGGCTTTTGCTTCGCGGACACATACGAGATCGCTATGTCGCATTTGGGGCTTAAAATACTGTATCATACTCTCAACGACCGTCCCGACACATACTGCGAGCGCGTTTTCGCTCCGTGGACGGATATGGAGGAGCAGATGAAGGAGCGCGGCATGAAGCTGTTCGCGCTCGAATCGGGCGACGAGGTGACGCGTTTTGACATACTCGGCTTCACAATGCAGTACGAGCTGAGCTACTCAAATATCGTGAATATGCTAATGCTCGCGGATATTCCCGTCCGCGCGAGGGATAGGGATGAAAGCTATCCCATAGTCTGCGGCGGCGGTCCGTGCGCGTACAACGCCGAACCTGTCGCGGATATTTTCGATTTCTTCATGCTCGGCGAGGGTGAGGAACTGATTCACGAGGTCACGGACGAGTATATTAAATGGAAGAAAAGCGGTAAGAAAAACAAAAAGGACTATCTCGAAGCGATTGCGAAAATCGAAGGCGTATACGTGCCGTCGTTCTATGACGTGGAATATAACGCGGACGGCACGATAAAGAGCATAACGCCGAATAATCCCAACTCGCCCGCGAAAATCCGCAAGCGGATAATGAAGGATTTCGATAAAACCTACGCGCCCGAAACAATTATCGTGCCGTTCGGCGAGGTCGTCCACGACAGAGTGATGCTGGAGCTTATGCGCGGCTGTCTGCGCGGGTGCAGGTTCTGTCAGGCGGGGTATATTTACCGACCGCTCAGAGAGCGCAAAAGCGATACGCTGCTTTCTCTCGCGGACAAGCTGCTCTCTTGCAGCGGCTATGACGAAATTTCGCTCTCCTCCCTATCGACAAGCGATTTCAGCGGTCTGCGTGATTTGACCGACGGGCTTCTCGACATAACGGAAAAGAAAAAAATCGGGCTTTCGCTACCATCGCTGAGAATAGACAACTTCTCTCTCGAACTGATGGAAAAGGTTCAGAAGGTACGTAAAAGCGGAATAACCTTCGCCCCCGAAGCGGGTACGCAGCGGCTCAGGGACGTTATAAACAAGAACATAACAGAGGAAAATATAGTGCGATCCACAGCCCTGCTTTTCAGCGGCGGCTGGACAAATGTTAAATTATACTTTATGATAGGTCTGCCGACCGAAACGGCGGAGGACGTGGAGGGCATAGCGGATTTGGCGCATAAGGTGCTCGATACCTACTACGCGATACCGAAGGAGGAGCGCGCGAAGCAGGTAAATATTACCGTCAGCACGTCGAGCTTCGTTCCGAAGCCGTTCACGGCGTTCCAGTGGGAGCCTATGAATACGCGCGATATGCTTATCGAAAAACAAAATATGCTAAAGGGCGCTATACGTTCGAAAAAAATTAAATATAACTGGCACGATAACAAAACGAGCTACCTCGAGGGCGTTTTCGCTCGCGGCGACAGGCGGCTCTGCGAGGTTATAATACGCGCGGTCGAAAAGGGCTGCAAGTTTGACGGCTGGGACGAGCATTTCAAGTTTGACACATGGCTCGAGGCGTTTGACGAGCTCGGCGTCGACCCCGATTTCTACTGCACCCGCGCGAGAGACTATGACGAAATTTTGCCGTGGGAGCACATCGACGTAGGAGTTACGAAGAAATTTTTAATACGCGAGAGCGAGAAGGCGCGCGCGGGCGAAACCACGCCCAACTGCCGCGAAAAATGCGCGGGCTGCGGCGCCAATTCGTTCGGGACGGGAGTTTGCTATGAGTAATTATATATTGAAATATTCGCGCGACGACAGAGTAAAATACATATCGCACCTCGATTTTGTGCGTATGTTCCATCGCGCCGCAAGGCGGGCGGAACTGCCGTTCGTGTTCTCGCAGGGCTTCAATCCGCACCCTGTTATGACGGTTGCGCAGCCGCTTTCGGTCGGAGTTACCTCGGACGGAGAATATATGAAGGTAGGCTTCGACGGCGAGTTTTCACCGCAGGATCTGACCGACAGATTGAACGCCGCGCTTCCGCCGGGATTTAAAATTTTGTCGGCAAGAAAGGTCGAAGGCAAGGAAATAGATTTGACGAAAATCGACAGAGCCGAGTATTGGGTCAAGGTCGAATACGAAGGCTCGATCGACGCTCAGGATATAGCCGATTTTTTGAACGAGCCGCGGCTTATCGTGATGAAAAAATCAAAGAGCGGCGTGAAGGAATCGGACATCAGACCGTATATTTATAAGCTTGATTTGACCGGTTCCGATGAAAAAACGGCGGCATTTTCGATGACACTCGCCGTTGGCAGTGTGTACAACCTAAAGCCCGAGAGCGTGATTGACGCGATGGAAAAGTATATAGACGGCTTCAAGCCTGAATTTTTCGCCGTGCATCGCAAAAGCCTGCTCTGCGGTGATGTGGACTATTTATAAAATACAAAACCGCCGTTTGCAAACGGCGGTTGATTTTTACGGATTATTTTTGCGTTCGTTGGCTTCGGGAAACATCTCCCATATACGATTCATGCTTTCTTTATCGATCGAATAATAAGCCGCGCTTCCGAATATCGCCAAATTGCAGCCGTCCTGCGGTGATATCCGTATACGGATTTAGCAGAAAACAATATTTATTTTCATTAATTTTTACTCCAATACCTTCATATTCATCAAAAAAATCATACTCATTTACAGAATAGGTAAATTCATCATTTTCAATATCGTATTTCGTATATGTGAAATCGGTATTGCCTATATAAACCGAGCTGCCGTCTTTCGAAGCTCTCACTGACCCATTAGCCGAGCCCAACAATCCCGCTTTTTTTGCCTGTTTACCGTTCTGCGACAAATGCGTCGATAAATACGGCGGCTTAATGTATTTTGCCATTGTCCCTATCTCCTATCGTCTTTAAAATTACAAGCGAATATTCTTTACTAAATTCCGCGCCGCGGCCGCGCGTTAATGCATCATCGCAAAGATATTATATCAATCATTTTCTTTTTCCTCAATAAATTTTCTCAGTTCATTCAAATCTTCTTTGGAAATTCCGTTTCCGTCGTAGAGCGACGCGACCAGCTTCGTGAGTGAATTTTTATAAACACGCTTTAAAAAGCTGCTGCTTTCTTCCTTCAAATACTCGTCTTTATCGATAAGCGGCGTATAAACGTTGTGCCTTCCGTCTTTTTCACAGCCGAGAAATCTGCGCGCGCACAGCCGCGACAAAAGATTTAACAGTGTGGTTTTAGTCCAGTCCCGCTCAATTCGTTCAAGAATATAATCGGATGTAACGCTTTCGGAAGCATCCCATATAATCAGAATTATTTCAAGTTCGCTGTCGGGTAATCGTTTCATTTTTATTTGCTCCTTTAATTTAACAACTGTCGAATCGATTTGTCAATAATATTACAAAAAATTCCCAAAAAATTTTTGATTTTATGAATAGTATAATTTTTTCTTGACTTTTAAAGTGAGACATGTTATACTGTTTAAGTAATTTCAATAAATCCGTGCCGACGTGGTGGAACTGGCAGACGCGCCGGACTCAAAATCCGGTGGTAGTGATACCATGCGGGTTCGACCCCCGCCGTCGGCACCATTAAAAAATGACTTGAAACCTTGTGTTTCAAGCCGTTTTTTGTTAATCGTTTTGCGCAAGATCCAAAACCCCGATGTTACCGAAAAGGAAGCCGCAGGGATTTTCCCGCGGCTTCCCAATATAATTTTAATCAAGCTTAAGCACCGACATAAATGCCTCCTGCGGTACTTCCACGTTTCCTACCTGGCGCATACGCTTCTTTCCTTCCTTCTGCTTTTCTAACAGCTTCTTCTTACGCGTAATATCGCCTCCGTAGCACTTCGCTAAAACGTCCTTTCTCATCGCTCTTACCGTCTCGCGCGCGATTATCTTCGAGCCTATCGCCGCTTGGATGGGGACTTCGAAAAGCTGGCGCGGGATCGCTTCCTTGAGCTTTTCCGCCATGCGCCTGCCGCGCTTGTAGGCGTTGTCGCGGAAAACAATAAACGAAAGCGCGTCCACAAGCTCGCCGTTTAAGAGCATATCGAGCTTTACCAAATCGCTCTTTACATATCCGCAAAGCTCGTAATCGAACGACGCGTAGCCCTTCGTGCGCGATTTGAGCGCGTCGAAAAAGTCGTAGATTATTTCGTTGAGCGGCAGCTCGTAGAAAATTTCGGCTCTGCTCTCGTCCATGTACGTCATGTCCTTGTAAATGCCGCGCCGCTCCTGGCACAGCTCCATGACGCTTCCGACGTAGTCCTTCGGCGACATTATCGTCGCTTTTACCATCGGCTCTTCCATATAGTCTATCTCCGACGGGTCGGGAAGATTGGCGGGGTTATCGCACCAAATCATCTCGCCGTCGGTTTTGTGTACCTTATATATAACGCTCGGAGCGGTCGTCACGAGATCCAAGTCGTATTCACGTTCAAGACGCTCCTGTATTATTTCGAGATGCAGTAGTCCCAAAAATCCGCAGCGGAAGCCGAAGCCGAGCGCGACAGACGTTTCAGGCTCGAACATAAGCGCCGCGTCGTTAAGCTGCAGCTTCGCGAGCGCGTCCTTCAAATCCTCGTAATGCGCTCCGTCGGCGGGATAAATACCGCAGTAAACCATCGGATTTACCTTTTTATAGCCCGGGAGCGGTTCTTTGGCGGGATTATTGACCGTCGTTACCGTGTCTCCTACCTGCGTATCGTGGATATTTTTGATGCTCGCCGCGATATAGCCTACCTCGCCCGCCGACAGGCTCTTGTGCGGAATAAGTCCGGACGGATGCATAACGCCTACCTCGACTACCTCGAACTCCGCGCCGGTAGCCATCATTTTTATCTTATCGCCCGCCTTCAGCGTTCCCTCCTTGACGCGCACATACACGATAACGCCTCTGTAGCTGTCGTAATACGAGTCGAAAATCAGCGCTTTTAACGGCGCGTTCACATCGCCCTGCGGCGCGGGGATTTTTTCAACTATCTCGTCGAGCACCGACGCAACGTTAAGCCCAGTCTTAGCCGAAATCTGCGGCGCGTCCTCGGCGGGTATGCCGATCACGTCCTCGATTTCGCGTATCACCATATCGGGCTGTGCGGACGGCAAATCTATCTTATTTATAACCGGAACTACTTCCAAATCATGGTCTATCGCGAGATATGTGTTCGCCAGCGTCTGCGCCTCTATCCCCTGCGACGCGTCCACGATAAGAATAGCGCCCTCACAAGCCGCGAGCGAACGCGAGACTTCGTAATTGAAATCGACGTGTCCCGGAGTATCTATAAGATTGAGAGTATATTCCTCACCGTTGTCCTTCTTATATTTGAGCGTGACCGCGTGAGCCTTGATCGTAATACCGCGCTCGCGTTCCAAATCCATATTATCCAAAAGCTGCTCCTCCATATCGCGCTCCTGAACCTCGCCGGTAAGCTCGAGCAGCCTGTCGGCAAGCGTGGATTTACCGTGGTCGATATGCGCGATAATGCAGAAATTCCTGATTTTACTCTGATCCATCAAAATTCTCCCTTTTCATTTTCCTTCTATATATTATACACAATCTCACTCGAATTGTAAAGCCCCTTTCATCACTCCGTTTTCGGCGTTTTCCAAAATTACATCGCGTATCTGCCCGCCGAGCTCGTCCGCGCTTTGTACGCGCACGGTTATATAATTGTCGGTTTTGCCCTCGTATTCGCCGTTTTTTGCGCGTTTTTCGAACAAAACGGGCATGGTTTTGCCTATAAATCCCGATAAAAATTCGTCGCGGTGATTTTTGGTTCGCTCTATTACCTCGCGGCTTCGTTTCTCCTTTACCTCGGGCGCGATTTGGTCGGGACGCTTCGCGGCGGGTGTGCCGCGTCGGCGGGAATACTGAAATACATGCGCGTCGGCGAATTTTATCTCGTCAATGAATTTCAGCGTTTCGTTAAATTCCTCGTCCGTTTCGCCCGGAAAACCCACCATGATATCCGTCGTGATTGCCGCGTCGTCGAACGCCTCGCGCAAGCCTTTAACGATTTGTGCAAACTCCGCCGTCGTGTATTTTCTGTTCATTCGCCTGAGCGTCGCGTCGCAGCCCGATTGGAGCGATATATGAAAATGACGGCACAGCTTTTTCGATCGGCTGATTTTTTCTATAAACTCATGATCAAGCGTCATAGGCTCGATCGACGACAGCCTGATACGCTTCACTCCCTCGATTTTGTCAACCTTTAAAATCAAATCCGCGAGCGAAGTGTTCCCCAAATCCGCGCCGTACGACGCGACGTGTATGCCGACGAGGATCATTTCGGAAAAACCGTTTTTCACAAGCTCCCCGATCTCGTCAAGCACGCTCTCCTCGCGGCGGCTCCTCACAGGTCCGCGCGCGTAGGGAATTATGCAGTACGAACAGAACTGATTGCAGCCCTCCTGAATTTTGATATACGCCCTCGTGCGTCCCTCATAGCTGTTTATGCGAAGCTCCTCAAATTCATGATTTGTCATAATATCGCCCACGCCGTTGACGCTCGATTTGACCGTAAGATCTTCAACGCGCTCGACTATCGACGCGCGCTCCTTCGTGCCGATAACGAGATTTACTCCATCTATCGACAGCACCTCGTCGGGCGCGGTCTGCGCGTAGCAGCCCGTTACCGCGATTATTGCGTTCGGATTGGTTTTTTTCGCTCTGCGTATCATCTGACGCGATTTCCTGTCGCCGATATTCGTAACCGAGCAGGTGTTTATCACATAAACGTCCGCCTTTTCGGAAAAATCCACTATTTCGTAATTTTTTTTCTTAAAAATCTCCGTCATAGCTTCCGTTTCGTACTGATTTACCTTGCATCCGAGTGTGTAAAATGCCGCTTTTTTCATTTATTGCTCCTTATTTTATGTAAATTTGCCTTGTTTTTACGGTTTAACAAAATTATTATATCTAATTTTCACAAAAATTTCAATACCCCCTTGACTTCTAAAAGAAAAAAGTGTATTATGCCCTTGTACTTGAGAGAGAGTACATAAAATTTACAGAAAATAAGGAGGAGAAAAACCATGAAAACAATCAACTTACTTTTAAGCTCGATTAACGACGTAAAGGATTTCGTTAACACGGTTAGCAAGTACGACTTTGACGTTGATTTAACATCAGGCAGATATGTCGTAGACGCTAAGTCAATCATGGGAATATTCAGTCTTGATTTATCAAAGCCGATTAAGGTTGAGATTCATTCAGATGACTGCGATAAGTTCCTTGCTGAGGTTGACAAGTTCATCGTTAAATAATTTACGATTGTTATAATTGAGAAAAAACAGAAAATGCATACCGCAGAATGCGGTATGCATTTTTTCTGCGGCAATATTACATTCAAGCTTGCAATATTACCTTTTTAAATATGTTCTTCATCATATCATCCGTCAAAATTTAATATCTTTCTGTCCCTCTCATATCATATAAACGGATAACGATATGATTTTTGTCATATTTAATAATGAAATTCCTTTATAATTTCCTCCAAAACCGCTCTGTCAATGTTGGAGCTTATCTCATAAAGCGCAGTGCCGTCATTCCATTCCGCGGTCGTCCAATCTTCCGCATTGTCACGCGTGTAATAATACAGCCGCACCTGTTTGTCACCTATCGCTTTGTCCGAAGCTTCGCCGTTTTCGGTGTGTATTGTCATGCCCGAAGCCTCGTTCTCGTCGATTAGCGTTATATCAATTTTGATAATATCGTTCCCGTCTTTGTAATCTGCCCTGATTTGTTTATTTGAATAAATTTGTATCTTGTCGAGAATCATGTTATCCGGCATATAATTAGGTTTTTGAAGCTTTATTCCTAATTGATTTTCGGCATTGTGAAAGGCTTCGCCGTTATTTGCGTCATCCCGCTCCAAATCAGTTTCGTTTCCTCTTTTTATTTTGATTGTGTCGGACGTTATCTGATTAATTGTGTTAAACACAAAGTTTTTAACCGCGCCGACACAGAGCGATATCGCGAGCAAGGCAGATATAATCGCCGCTATGAGCAGTACTTTCTTCCATGTCTTTTTCACGCGCACGGGTTTTTCACGGGCGGCGCTGTCCTTGCAGGCGCTCATGATTCTTTTATACATATCCTCGGGCGGCAGTGAATATCCTTTTTCTCTCATTTCATCATCGCTGAGAACCGGAGTGTCGTCCTCGCTTTCCATATATAGCGCGGCGCTTTCTTTTATGATTTCATCAAAGGCATTTCTGACCCTTTCATACCTCTCATTATTTTTCACCGGACTCACCTCCGCCCAAAAAATATTCCTTTACAGATTCGCTTACAGCTTCATATAATATAGACCTCGCTCTGCTCAATCTCGAATATACCGTATTTTCGGATAAGTGCAGACACTCTGCTATCTCCTTTACCGAAAAGCCCATGTAATAGTGCAGGACGATGACCTCGGAATGTATCGGCTTCAGAGCACGCAGCTCGTCCATAAGCTCCTTCGCCGCTTCCTTTCTTACAAGTTCGTTAAGAGGCGCGTTTTCGAAAATATCCGCGCACTCGTCAAATACCGCGTCATCATCCAAAACAATATTTATATGCTTTTTATAAGTGGAGTCCTTCTTGTTCGAATCTATAACGGTACTCTTGGTAACCAATCTGATCCACCTTTTAATTGCTCTTTCATTCTGAAATTTTCCTAAAGTGCCGTATAATTTCACAAATACATCCTGCATGATTTCTTCTTTTAAAGACTCGTCAGTCACTGTGGAATTATTAATTTGAGCCCATACCATATTCTTGTATTTTAAGTACAGATACTCAAAATCAAAATTGCCGTCCTCAAAAGGCGCAGCCATAAATATTATCAATATAAACACCTCAGCATTCGTTTACATAAATCATATTTCGTTTCTTTACGGCTTTTCCAGGGTTATTCTTCCTATTTTTGCGCTTCTCAGTTCATCGAGAACCATATTCGCGGCGCGCTCCATATCGATTTCTCCCCCCGATATTACAAAACCGCGCTTTTTGCCTATTCTTTCGAGTATTTCATACCCCTCGAACCCGTCAACGCTTTCAAGCTTATACCTCGCGCATAACAAATCGGCATAGTTGTCCCTCAAATATTCGCAAAGGGAATACGCCAAAAGCTCGGTATTGATTATTTCATCCTTGATCGCACCAGTATATGCAAGACGTTTCGCGACCTCCTGATCCTCAAATTTCGGCGCGAGTATGCCCGGGGTGTCCAAAAGTTCAACGTCGCCCTTCAGCCGTATCCACTGCTTGCCGCGCGTAACGCCCGGTCTGTCGCCGGTTTTCGTGCTCGCCTTGCCGGCGAGACGGTTTATAAGACTTGATTTGCCCACATTCGGTATTCCCACCATCATAATTTTGAGCGTCCTGTTGCGCCCTTTTTCTCTTTCGCGGTCGATTTTATCCTGTATCAGCCCTCTCGCCTCAGCGGTTATTTTATTTACACCTGCGCCTGTGGCGCAACTTATCGGAATAACCTTTATTCCCTCGCCACCGTATCGGTTTATCCACGCGTCGGTGAGAGATTGGTCGGCCAAATCGGACTTATTCAAGACAATAAGTCGCGGCTTGTTTTTTATTATATCATTAAAATACGGATTTCTGCCGGAATATGGTATGCGCGCATCGAGAATTTCAACGACCACGTCAATCATTTTCAGATTTTCCTCGATCAGGCGCCGCGTTTTCGCCATATGCCCGGGAAACCATTGTAAATTCTGCATAATTTTTCCTTTCCTATAAGCAGAGGCGAACCGTGTTGACCCGTCCGTGATTATCTCACGAACATCGAGCGCGGTTCGCCCCTATAATATACTCAACTGTTTTATTTTTACCGCGTTATACCCATTTTGTTAAGCGGCCAAATGCGTATCTGCGATTTACCCAGTATGGCCTCCATAGGCACCTGTCCGAGCTCAGCGGTTCGGCTGTCTTTGCTTCGCGGACGGTTATCGCCCATTACAAACACCATTCCGTCATCAACCGTAAGCGGGTACTGTACCGTCGGGTCAAGCGGCGTCGTCTCGCCGTCGTAATACGGCTCCTCCAGTTCGGCTCCGTCGACGTATACCTTGCCGTCGCGCAAATCTATCGTCTGTCCCGGGAGTCCGATCACGCGCTTTACATAGTATTTCTTTTCCAGCTCGTTCGGCTTGTGGAACGGCAGATTCGCGAAGAATGAAAGTCTCATCTTGGTAAATGACGACAGCTCCTCTTTGTCCTGCGCAAGAGCCATTTCGTCAAATATTTCCTCGCGCGCCTTATATCGGCTGTCGAGAATTATTATGTCGCCCTGATGCGGCTTATATCCGAGCTTTGTCACGATCAATCTGTCGTTGTTTACAAGCGTCGGGAACATACTGGAGCCGTCCACACGCACCACGTCAAATACGAATGCTCTTATCAAAAGCGCGATAATAACCGCGATCGCAATCGTGTACACCCATTCCCATATTTCTTTTCCTAAATTAAATTCCTTTTCCTGATTTTGAGAATTTTCATTCTGCTCGCTCATTTTTGGACCTCCCTGTTTTTAATATGTTCACATTTTATCATGTAAATATTACAATATAATGAACATGAGATAAACATTCTATAAATTTATCCCAAAATAATCAAGACAAAAACGGGACACAAACATGTCCCGTTCGCATATGTCAAGGAGTTATATTCTTTCCTTAACCTTAGCCGCCTTACCTACTCTGTCACGCAGATAGTAAAGCTTCGCCCTTCTTACTTTACCCTTTCTCGAAACTTCGATTCTCTCGATGTTGGGTGAGTTTACAGGCCATGTTTTTTCAACGCCTACGCCGTAAGAAAGACGTCTTACAGTGAAGGTCTCCGCGATGCCGCCGCCCTGCTTTTTGATGATTGTTCCTTCAAACATCTGAGTTCTTGTGCGGCTGCCCTCTACGATTCTCTGATATACCTTTACATTGTTGCCGACAACAAGCTCGGGTAAATCTGTTCTGATTTGGTCTTTTGTCAAAGCGTTAATGATTTCTGTTGCGTTTGCCATCATTAATTCCTCCTTAAATTCTTAGACTTTCGTGCCGACCGAGGCAGAGGACTGTCCGTAATAACTATAGGATTATAACACACTGTAACGGAAAATGCAAGTGTTTTTTGAAAAAAATACTTAAAATTTTTTAAACATAAATCCGCGCACACGCTCGTAGGATAGTATTACAACGGAGGATTAATCATGAAATTCAAAACTATCGTCATTACGAAAAAGAAATTAACCGGATTTGCAGCCGTTCTCGCAGCCGCCGGCGTTCTTGCGGGAACGGCGGCTTATTTTAAAGCGCGCGGCGCCGAGGTCCTTCCCGTCTTTAACGCGGACAAACCTAACTACGAGGAAATTTTGGACGAGGGGCTCTCAAACGGCGGCGAATTTAATATAAAATCGTTTATAACCAAGCTTTTGGGCTTTGACCCTCGGGAGCCGGAAACAATACTAAAGGAGTTCTCGCCCGTTATGGACGATTCGACGGCGGCGGAATATCCGCAGGATACCGCTCAGGCTGCCGAAGTAACCGCTGAACCTGCCGAAAATACCGAAGTGGAGGAACCCGTATCGCCGGAAAACACGTCCGAAAGCATATCCGATCCGCCCCTACCCATGCCGGAGCAAATCCGCACATCAACGGGACTGTCCGTCAACAATGCGAGCAGCTATTCGGTAGACGTTGACCGCATGTGCGCCGAAAATCTGACGTTTTCCAACACAGCCGGAGAACCGCTTGTGCTGATAGTCCACACGCATACCACCGAATGCTATGACGGCGACCAAATGGCAGGCGAAACGGAACGCACCACAGACGACACAAAGAACGTGATTGAAATAGGGAATGTGATTCAAAGCGTACTTGAGGAAAACGGCATAGGCTGCGTACACGATATCACCTATCACGACTACCCGTCATACCAGGGCTCATATACGCGCGCCCTTTCAACAATTCAAAGCAATCTCGGGCAATATCCGTCGATAAAAATTGTGCTTGACGTACACCGCGACGCGTTCATTTACGAGGACGGCACCAAGCTGAAAGTCGACCGCGCCGGCTGCGACCCGCCCGCCTCGCAGGTTATGCTCGTCGCCGGTACCGACAGCATGGGGCTCTCACACGACAACTGGCGCGAGAATCTTAAATTTGCGGCAAAAATACAAAATGCCGCGCAAATAATGTACCCCGGGCTGATGCGTCCGATAAATCTGCGGACAGAGCGCTTTAACATGCACATGACGCCCGGCAGTCTGATTATGGAGGTAGGCTCGAACGGCAACACGCTCGCCGAGGCGAAGGAGGGAGCGCGCGAAGCCGCAAGAGCAGTCGCGGCGGCTGTATTATCGGGATAAAAAAGGAGCGGATATTTCCGCTCCTTCAATTATTCGTCTTTTTTCGATTCCGGCTCCGCGTCCATATGTACTCTTATTTCAAGAACATGTCGGGAATCGCGTTTCGTTACCGTTACGGTAATATTTTTGTATTTGAACGTGTCGTTTATCTCCGGAATTTTGCCGAGCGCGTCAGTCACCCAGCCGCCGACGGTTTGGATATCCTCATTTTCGTCCTCGCTCATACCAAGGTACTCGAACATATCCTCCAAATCCGCTCCGCATTTTACGATATAGTCGTTTCTGCCCACTTTACGGAAATTCTCGACCACCTTATCGTGTTCGTCCCAAATTTCCCCGACAAGCTCCTCGATTATATCCTCAAGCGTGACGATACCGACCGTGCCGCCGTATTCGTCTATGATCACCGCCAAATGTGATTTTTTTCGCTGCAGCTCGCGCATAAGCTCGGATATTTTCATTGACGGGATTATAAAAACCGGCTCGGATATTACCTTTCGTATCGAAATTCCCGCATCTTCTATGCGGCGGAAATCCTTTTCGTTGAGCACACCGATAATATTGTCAATCGTGTCGCTGTAAACAGGCAGACGCGAGAAGCCGCTTTCGCGGAATTTTCTGTTGATTTCTTCATTATCCTCGGTAATATCCACCGCCACCACGTCAACGCGGCTTGTGTGAATATCTATCGCCTCGATGTCATTAAACTCGATAGCGTTTCGGATAAGCTCGCTTTCCTCATTGTCAATCTCGCCGTCATTTTGAGCCTCCTCAACCATAGTGAGAAGCTCCTCCTCAGTAACGCCGCGCGAATCGTCGCTTTTGAACACCTTTGAAATCATATTCTGCCACAATCCGAACAGCGCAATTAAAGGCTTCAGCACGGTTACGACAGCTTTCATAAACGGCGCTGAAACAATCGCGAATTTCTCAGGCGAGTTTTTTGCCATTGTTTTCGGCGAAATCTCACCGAAAATCAGCACCAGCACGGTCATAACTATAGTAGAGATCGTAGGGCCTATCTCGCCGAAATGGCTTATAAAGATCACAGTAGCGAGAGAAGTCGCGGCTATGTTTACTATATTGTTTCCGATAAGTATTCCGGCAATCAGCTTATCGTAATCCTCCGCGAGCTTCAACGCTGCATTTGCGCGTCGGTTCCCGTTATTCGCCATACTTTTCACGCGAATCTTATTCATCGACGTAAACGCCGTTTCGCTCGCGGAAAAATACGCGGATCCGAGAATTAACAATACCAATATTAAAATTTGTACAATAGTGTCACTGTCCAATTCTTCTTTTTCACTCTCCTAAGAATTTTTATAGCTGCGTCGCCGCAGCATTATGTTTCAATATTTTCTCGAGTATCAAAAACACTTTTATCGATACTTGGAGCTATTATACCATAGTATTTCGTCAAAGTCAAATCGTTATCGTGAAAAGCCGTATTTTTAACGAAAATTTAACATAAAACCTCCGCCGTAAACTCCGCCGCGCGCTCTTTGGCATTTTTAATTTCCTCGTCCGACGGGCGGAAACAGCAGCTTATCGGCTTTATCGGCATACGCATTTTTATCGCCGACAGATGTGTTTGCAGAAGATTCAGCGCTTCGCCGCTCCATCCGTAAGCGCCGAATACAAGACACGGCGTTCCCTTTTTCAATACCGGATTTATTGACGCGATAACGTCCCAAACCGGTTTTAACGCGTTTTTATTGACCGTCGGCGAACCGAAAGCGAGCGCGTCAGCAGATTTTACGGCTTCTATCGCTCTCTCCGTCCCCTCGGACACGTCAAAGACTTCGGTTTTTATCCCTCTGTTCGTAAACGCTTCCGCGATCACCTCCGCCAAACGCCGCGTACATCCGTCCGTTGACGCGTAAACTACCGCCGCAGTTTTTATTCCCTCAGCCTTCTCTTTGCTCCATTTTGCGTAGCTTTCCAAAGCGGATTTAACGTCGGAAACCACTCCCCGCGACGGATATATTATGTCAACCTCTAAATCTTTAATTCTGTTCAATGCGTTCCTGACGTAATCGGAAAATGGAGACAGAAATTTTTCGTAATACTCCCCCGCTCCGCGCGCATAATCACAGCCTTCGGACGAAAACGCGTTGCCCGTGAAAAGCGTCTTTTGAGACGCAAAATATGCGAACATACTGTCCTGCCACGGAAGATTAGGGACTATCATAAATTTCAGCAACGCGCCGCCCAAATCAAGCGTTCCTCCATCCTTGACAAGATACTCGTTAAACTTCAAATTCGTGATTTCCTTTAAATTGCGAAGTCCCGCCGTTGTCGCCGCGATTTTAATTTCGGGATATGTTTCAATCATCCGCGCAACGGTTCCCGCATAGCACGTCTGCGTATTCGGAAGAATGAGATAATCGGGTTTGTTCCGTTTTGTTATTGATTTTATATTATCTATGTATTCATCCGCCGCGCTCTCCGGCACGCAGCCCACTATCGCCTTGCATACTCCGTCATTTTCTATCAAATATGAGTTATACGCGGCGGAACCGCCGCGTATACCGACATTAAATATATTGCTCATTTTTTCTCCTTACCTGCAAATTATCGACAACCAATCCTTGCGGCGGCGTATATCCTCTATCTTAAATCCGCATTCTTCCAAAGCGGAGCGAACGTCGTCCTCTCTGTCCTCGATTATTCCGGACGTGATAAACACGCCTCCGTCCTTCAGATATTCCTTCGCCTTCGGCGCGAGACCTATTATAACGTCCGCGACTATATTCGCCGCAATAATATCATATTTGTGTTCACCGAGCGTATTTTGCAGGTTTTCGTCTGTAAGTATATTACCGCTCATAACGTGGTATCGGCTGCGGCTCACGTTATTTCTGTCCGCGTTCTCATACGCTACAGTGACTGCGTTAGGGTCGATATCCACCGCGTACGCCTCTTTAGCTCCGAGCATCAGCGCAATTACCGACAAAATGCCGCTTCCGCAGCCCAAATCAAGCATCATATCGTCCGGCTTTATATATTCCTCTATCGCCTCGATACATAATTGAGTTGTATAGTGCGAGCCGGTGCCGAAGCTCATGCCGGGGTTTATGCTGAACACGACCTTACCGGCAGGCTCCTCCAAATCCTCCCATTCCGGCTTTATAATCAGTTTTTTCCCGATTTCGAGCGCATGGAAATATTTTTTCCAGTTATTCGCCCAATCCTCCTCGCTTGTATTGTCAAGCTCGATTTCAAGCCTGCCGAACTCTCCGTTTTCGTTAAGCTCGCTCATCTCAAGCAGCGACGAGCGTATTTCCGAGAGCATCTCGCGCCCCGCGGCATTGTCGCTCACATATGCTATAACGCGCGTTTCGCCCTGCTTTTGCTTTATTAAGTCATCGTCCACATAATCCCAGTATTGATGATTGTTTTCAAGAAAATCCTTAAAATCCTGCTCATCCTCGATTTCGATACCGGTTATACCGAGCTGATACAGTCTGCCGCTGACCGGCTCTATACCCGCCGACGTCGTGTATATTGAAACCTTTATCCAGTCCATGTTTCCTCCGTTTGGTAAATCAATAATCCAAAAAGTCCTTCAATTTCTTCGAACGGCTCGGATGGCGGAGCTTCCTTAACGCCTTTGCTTCTATTTGACGTATACGCTCCCTCGTCACTTCAAACTCCTTGCCTACTTCTTCAAGCGTGCGCTGTCTGCCGTCGTCCAAACCGAAACGCAGCCGCAGCACCTTTGCCTCCCGCGGTGTTAGGGTTTTTAAAACATCCACGAGCTGCTCCTTTAAGAGCACGAAGCTTGCCGCCTCGCTCGGAGCGGGAGCGTCGTCGTCGGGGATGAAATCGCCCAAATGGCTGTCCTCCTCCTCGCCTATCGGAGTTTCCAAAGATACGGGTTCCTGTGAAATTTTTGATATTTCCATTACCTTCTCAATAGGCATGTTGAGCTCCTTCGCAAGCTCGTCCGGAGTGGGCTCGCGTCCCAATTCCTGCACGAGCTGTCGCGAAACTCTGACGAGCTTGTTGATCGTCTCGACCATATGAACCGGTATCCTTATTGTTCTTGCCTGGTCCGCTATTGCCCTTGTTATCGCCTGTCTTATCCACCATGTAGCGTAGGTTGAAAACTTGTATCCCTTTGTGTAATCAAATTTATCGACAGCCTTTATCAGACCGAGATTACCCTCCTGAATAAGATCGAGAAACATCATGCCGCGTCCTACATAGCGCTTGGCAATCGAAACGACAAGGCGCAGATTCGCCTCCGCCAAATGCTTCTTCGCTTCCTCGTCACCCTGCGCCATACGCTCCGCAAGCGCCAATTCCTCCTCGGGACTGAGCAAGTCGACCTTTCCTATTTCCTTAAGATACATCTTGACGTGGTCGTCAATACTTATTCCCTCGGGTACGGACAAATCCTCGAGCTCCTCCTTGGAAACCTCGATTTCCTCAAGCTCTTTATCCATATCCTCAACTAATTCTATGCCTTCCTTTTCGAAGCGGTCGTATAGAAGCTCAAGCTCTTCCGGACTTATTTCCAGTTCTTCAAAGGCTTCGGCAATTTCCTTATAGGCAAGAACGCCTTTTTTCTTGCCGCGCTCTATCAACGCCCTTCTTATCGCCTTTTTTTTCTCCTGCATAAAATCATTCCTCCCAAGTATTTTTTCCTTCAAGAAGCTCTTGTTTTTGTTTGAACAGCTCGCCGAGTCTTGCCGGATCGTTTTCGCCGTTGATCATCATTTGCAGCTTTTCGAGCCGGATAGTGTAAATTAAGTCCTTCAGCGTGCTTTCGTCATTTGAGTAAACCTCCATGTTGTAAAAAACAGCCGACGCCTCGTCAGTTTCCGTTTCGGCGGAACTGAACTCATTTAAAATCATCGCTTCGTCCGGCTGTACGCCGTTTTCGTAGCAATCATAAATCTTCCGCGCGAGCCGCCTGTACACGTCCGTCGAGAAATCGTCGGGAGCAAGCTGCTCCTTTGCGAGCCTGTACAGCTTTTTACTTGTTGAAATCAAGCCCAAAAGCCGCTTTTCCGCTTCAAGCAGCGTATTGGGGACAGTGATTTTCTTTTCCGCACCCGCGTTTGCGCGCATTACCTCGCGCCGCTTATATTCCTGCTTTGCGGGCAGTCTTTGATATCGGTTTTTAGCTGTTTTTTCTTTGTATTTGCTCAGAATAGCCTCTTTGTTGATATCTGTTTCCTCCGCCACTCTGCTCATGTACGCGTCTATCTCAACCATATCGGAAAGACCGGAAAATACATTTACGACCTCATCGATAAAGCGTACCTTTCCGTCTGTTGTAGTCGTGTCATATTTGCCCTTTATAAGAGATATTTTAAACTCGGTTGACGGCATGGCCGACGCCGCTGCCGCCTTGAAGCCCTCGATACCGTTTTTGTTTATGTATTCATCGGGATCCTTCGCGCCTTTTAGCCGTATAACTCTTGATTTGCCGCCCGCGGCGCCGATTATATCAATCGCGCGGAGCGCCGCTTTTACGCCCGCCTCGTCGCTGTCGTAACAGATGAGTATCTCGCCGGCGTAGCGCAGCATCAGCTTCGCCTGATTTTCCGTTATCGCCGTGCCGAGCGTCGCGACTATATTTTTTATTCCGGCTTGATACACGCTTATAACGTCCATATAACCCTCGCACAAAATAAGATCGTCCGCCTTCGCGTTTTTGGCAAGGTTAAGCGAGAACAAATTCCTTCCCTTATCAAACGCGGCGGTTTCGGAGCTGTTTAAATATTTCGGCGGTTTGAAGCCGTTTATTTCCCCGTCGTGCATAATGCGCCCGCCAAATCCTATGACGTTCCCGCGCACGTCTATTATCGGGAACATGACCCTTGCGCGGAATTTATCATATATTTTCCCGTCACGGTTTACCGCCAAAGACGCGTCCACTATCTGTTCCGCCGTATAGCCCTTGCTTTTCAAATAATTCAAAAGCGCGTCGCGCTCGTCCAAAGCGTAGCCCAGCCCGTAAACCGTCACCGTTTTCCATGAGATTCTGCGGCGGCCGAAATACTCTCTCGCGGCCCTGCCGCGTTCCTCATGCTTTAAGTTGTTGAAAAAAAATCTTGCGGCGATTTTATTCATCTCGAGAATACGCTTCTTGCGCTCGTGAGCGGCGCTGCTCATATTCGCGCTGCCCTCGGGAATTATTATCCCCGCCCTGTCCGCCAAAAGCTTCACCGCCTCGACAAAATCGAGGTTTTCCGTCCGCATCACAAACTGAACCAAATTCCCGCTCGCGCCGCATCCGAAACAATGAAAAAGCTGCTTGTCCTGACTTACATGAAACGAGGGTGTTTTTTCGTTGTGGAACGGACACAGACCGCTGTAATCGCGTCCCGATTTCTTAAGCCGCACATATTTGGACACATAATCTATTATATCGTTTCCGCTGCAGATCTCGCTCAAAAGATCGTCGGATATAAACTGCGGCACACTCTCACCTCCAACAGCGCTGCTGTCTCATTGTTTCGTATATTTAAGTTTGCACAACATCAAGAAAATTATACCTGTACGCCGTCTGCGCGCAGACGCCGCTATAGTATATTTACCCCGTAATTTAAATTAATAACACTTTTTTCGGGAATCAAGGTCGTTTTCCGTCCGTTTTGCGTTTCTCTCTTTTTAATAATACGACGCTTGACGCCGAAAACCCTTTTTTATGTCAAAAAAACATAAATTCCCGATCCGCCGGCACAAACGGCACTGTGCGGAAACCGGCGGCAGGTTTTGTGATTTGCCCCTTTACAAATTTCCCGAAAAGTGTTATAATGTAAAATGTCACATATTTACTTAAATTTTAATATTTTACCGATAACGGCTTACGCTATGAAAAAAGCGTAGGTTACTTTGACTATATTCCGTTATTGGTAAATTTATATTTTTTGAGGGTAAATGTGTGACAACATTTAATGTCAAAGACCGCGTTTTTTTAATGCGTGGCTTTGCGTTAAGTGAGGTCACGCCTTTTTATTTGCGCTAAATCCTCAAAAAAAACAAAACGGAAAGGAAGGTTCTACACAATGAAAAGAATCAAAAAAATCTTATCGCTCGCAATAGCGGCGATAACGGCAGCGGCGGCAATAACAGCGCAAGCCGCACAGTTCACCGACCTCGGTCCCGACCATTGGGCGTATAACAGCGTTACAAAAATGGCGGAGCGCGGTGTTTTCTCCGGCTATGAGGACGGCACGTTCCGTCCCGAGCAATCAATTACACACGAAGAGTTCATAAAGACGATCGTTGAATACGTCGCTCCGGGCAGCGTTACGCCGAAGGACGCGGATTACCGGCAGGTTATAACGAACGATCCGTCAAATCCGCAGTATTGGACAAATCACTGGGAAGCATGGGCACAGCCCTACCTTGACAAGGCACTTGAGCTCGGTCTTATCGGCGACGGCAGCGACGCAAGCAATAAGAAAATCGCGACACTTCTCGACGACTACGATGAAATCATAAACGGCACGACTGTTGAGCCGTGGCACGGTGAATTCCTCAATACCGAAAACGGCGTAACAGGCAAATTCACCTATGATTTTATCCCCGTATCGCTTGAAATCGACCTCGATGATACCGACAATATTGCGCCCAATACGCCTATCACGCGTGAAGAGGCGGCAAGACTTGTCACAAGAGCATTGTATCTGACGCACGATAATGATCATTTGTATGAAAGCGTTAATAATACGTCTTTCAAATATGAATTTCCTTATACATTGAGTTATAAGTATGCAAGTACGGCAATTTGCTATAAATGGCCTGAAAGCTGGGTTAATTTTCATGGATATAGCTACAGTGATAACCTACCTTTAGCCGGTGTAATCTGCAATATAGACATTGACACCGGTTTAACAGAAGGTAACGGCGTATGGGGTGTTACACCCAATTACAGACGTGATGTACTTGTCGCTCTGTTAAACGGCATTATCGGCACAGATGAAAACGGTATGTATAATCCTCAGCAGTCTTTGACAAGAGCCGAGGCGGCGGCTATTGCGCTCAGACTTTCAGATAAAAATGAAAGATTTGTAAATGATGATAATAATTCTTACTATTTGCGGCACGCAGTCAACTCGGCTTATGAAAGTTCGCAGAATAAATACTATATACAAATATCTAATCGCATATACGAACAAAACCTCTACACAAATTATTAATTCGCCGCTAAGCGTAATTCACATTTTCAAAATCTCACGCTCCGCATACATTCGCGGAGGCAAAACATTACGGAAAGCGCGATGATGAAGACACTGACAACGATGACGAAAACCCTGATAAGAGCGAGCTTTCGGATATAAAAAAACCATGCGGACGAGTGTTCGCATGGTTTTAGTTTGGTGGAGCTGACGAGAATCGAACTCGTGTCCGAAAACAAATCCGCCTGAGTTTCTCCGAGCGCAGGTTACGATTTATATTCCCTTCGCTAAATCTCCGTAACCGAAGCTATAGCGTCGGTAGTCCCTTGTTCATGGCGCGGGGCGGAACAATCCCGCACTCACGTTCACCGCTGGTATGCGCCTCAGTCCGCGCCGCGGTACTCGCGGAGGAGACGAAAGCTGCTTAGGCAGCTAAAGCTAAATCGTAATCGTTAGCGTTTATTTTTAAAGTGAGCCTTTTTAACGCGGCTGACCCGTCCGCGGCTCGCTTCTCAGGTTTCCCTGTCCCCGTCGAAGCCATTGCAGCCCCATGAGATTAATATAGTATAGCATATTTTTTTCGGTTTTGCAAGTATTTTTTATCTGTTCCGTGATTTTATCGCTCTGTCTATATTTCTCTGCGCGTCGCGCTTTGCCATGTCCTCGCGCTTGTCGTAGAGCTTTTTGCCCTTAGCGAGAGCCAGCGATACCTTCACGAGCGAGCCTTTGAGATACACGGACAAGGGTATCAGCGAATAGCCCTGCTGCTGCAGTGCGCCCGCGAGCTTTCGGATTTCCTTTTTATGGAGCAGCAGCCTGCGTTCTCTGAGCGGATCGCGGTTAAAAATATTTCCCTTCTCGAACGGGCTTATGTTCATCTGCTTTACATAAACCTCGCCGCCCGTAATTGAAGCGTACGCGTCGGTCAGGTTTACTTTGCCCTGCCTTACGGATTTCACTTCTGTGCCGCAAAGCTCGATTCCCGCTTCAAGCGTTTCTTCTATAAAATAATCGTGACGCGCTTTTTTGTTCTGCGCGAGAATTTTTATGTTTTCCTTTTCCGCCATAGCGGTTATCGCTCCTTTCCCGTATAATTTTTGCCGCGAAACGCCGCTTTCATACCGTCAGCGCTGACGTTTTTTCCGACGTGTCTCATAGCGTTTCTGTCCCTCGAGATACAGCTTCCTCCAGTACGCATCCTCCGAGAGAGCCACGGGCGGCACCTCCGACGGTCTGCCGTTTCCGTCGAGCGATACCATTGTGAAAAAAGCGGTAAGCGCGATTTGCTTCCCTTCGCTTCTCAGGTTTTCGGACTCAACGGTTACGAAAACCTCCATAGACGAAAATCCCGCGTAGATAACGTTCGCGCGGCACGTTACAAGGTCGCCCACAAGCACGGGCTGTTTAAAGTTTATTTCCTCCACCCTCGCCGTAACGACGTTTGTGCGCGCGTGCTTCTGCGCCGCGACTCCCGCGGTGGAGTCCATCATTTTCATTATCTCGCCGCCGTGTACGTTTCCCGCCGGATTAGCCTGATACGGCAAAACCAGCTCCGCGAGCACGGCCGACGATTCGGTTGGTAATTTGGGCTTCATATTGCTCTCCTTAACATTTTTAATATCGAAATAAATCCGAATGTGTGCCTGTGCGTATCACGCTTCTATTATACATGATTTCCTTCTAAATATCAATAGTTTAATATTTTTTATCCCTCGATTTTAAATTCTTACGGGATTTTTATATAAAAATACAAAATCTACTTGCAAAATTGCCCGAAATGTATTAGAATTAATATATATAGTATTTTCACATAAGGAGGACATACAATGAGTAATATAACTTTTGACTATTCAAAGGCTCTGCCGTTTGTCGGACAGCACGAGGTAGATAATCTCGCGCCTTTCGTTGCGGCGGCGCATGAGACGCTCCATAACAAAACCGGCGCGGGCAGCGACTATCTCGGCTGGGTGGAGCTTCCGACCAACTACGACAAGGACGAATTTGCGCGAATTAAAAAGGCGGCGGAGAAAATCCGTTCCGATTCGGACGCGCTTATCGTTATCGGCATAGGCGGCTCGTATCTCGGTGCGAGAGCGGCTGTCGAGATGCTTCAGCACTCGTTCTACAACGCTCTTGACGCGGACAAGAGAAAGGGTCCCGCCGTATTTTTCGCAGGCAACAACATAAGCTCTACATACATGAGCGATTTGCTTGAAACGATAGAGGGCAAGGACATTTCCGTAAACGTTATCTCTAAGTCCGGCACTACCACCGAGCCGGCTATAGCGTTCAGAATTTTCAAGGATCTGCTTGAAAAGAAGTACGGCAAGGAGGAAGCAGCAAAGAGAATTTACGCGACTACCGACAAGGCGCGCGGCGCATTAAAAACTCTTGCGGACGCGGAGGGCTACGAAACATTCGTCGTTCCCGATGACGTAGGCGGACGCTATTCCGTTCTCACAGCCGTGGGACTTCTCCCTATCGCGGCTGCGGGCATAGACATAGACGCTATGATGAAGGGCGCGAAGGAAGCTCAGGACGAATACAATAATCCGAATTTAGCCGAAAATCAGTGCTATCAGTACGCGGCTGTAAGAAACGCTCTCGCGAGAAAGGGCAAGACCGTTGAAATGGTAGTAAACTACGAGCCGGCGCTCCACTATTTCGGCGAATGGTGGAAGCAGCTCTACGGCGAGAGCGAGGGCAAGGACAACAAGGGTATATTCCCCGCCGCGGCGGATTTCTCGTCGGATCTTCACTCAATGGGACAGTACATTCAGCAGGGACAGAGGATTTTATTCGAAACGGCTCTGCTCGTTGAAAATCCGCGCAAGGATAAGACGATCGAGTCGTCCGAGGAAAATATCGACGGTTTGAACTTCTTAGCCGGCAGAACTATAGATTATGTAAACCAAAAGGCTTCACAGGGTACGGCTTTGGCTCACACCGACGGTGGAGTACCCAACCTCGCGGTAAAAATCCCCGCGCTCGACGCGTACAACTTCGGCAAGCTGGTATACTTCTTCGAGAAGGCTTGCGGCATTTCGGGATATCTCTTAGGCGTTAATCCGTTCGACCAGCCCGGCGTCGAGGCGTACAAGAAGAATATGTTCGCGCTTCTCGGCAAGCCCGGCTACGAGGATCAGAAAGCCGCTCTCGAAGCGAGACTCGCCGAATAAATGCAGGTAATCAAAGGGATTAGTAATCCCGTAAAATAAATAATTTAAAGGAGGAAGTTACTATGGTAGAACTTCTTATAGGCAAAAAAGGCACAGGCAAAACGAAGCAGCTTATCGACCACGTCAACAACGCGGTAAAGGTTGCGAAGGGCAACGTTGTTTTCATCAGCAACGACACCGGAAGAAATATGTATGACGTCAGCTCCAAAGCGAGAATGGCTGACACGACTGATTTTGATATCGAAAGCTACAACGAGCTTTTCGGCTTTATCTGCGGTATCGTAAGCCGCGACTTCGATATTACGAACGTCTTTATCGACGGTATATTTAAGATCGTAGGCACAGATTCTCTCGAAGGCTTTGAGGAATTTTCAACAAGACTCGAAAAAATGAGCAGACAGTTCAATATCGCGTTCGTAATTTCTATGAGCATCGACGCTGAGACGGCTCCGGACTATATAAAGGCGCTGGCCCAGTAAACTTAATCAGGCAAAGGAACATTGGAGGTTTTAACATATGAATTATCAGAGTACGAGGAATAAAAGCATATCGGTAAGCTCGGCGGAGGCGATAAAAACGGGCTTAAGCGCCGAGGGCGGATTGTTTGTGCCGGAAAGCTTTCCTTCGGTAAGTCTCGGCGATATAGAAAGTCTCGCGCAGAAATCGTACGGCGAGCGCGCGTACTTCATATTGAGCAAATTTCTGACAGACTTCACCGATGAGGAGCTTTGGCAGTGCATAAACGGCGCTTACACAAAGGAAAAGTTCGAAACGGACAGTATCGCGCCGGTATATAAGCTAAATTCCTCGACATATTTTCTTGAGCTTTGGCACGGTCCGACTTGCGCATTTAAGGATATGGCTTTGCAAATTCTTCCGCATTTTCTCATCGTGTCGATGAAAAAGACGAATGAGGACAAGGAAATAGTAATACTTGTCGCGACCTCGGGCGATACCGGAAAGGCGGCTCTCGAGGGCTTTAAGGACGTGGCGGGAACGCGCATTATCGTGTTCTATCCCGACAACGGCGTAAGCGAGATACAGAAGCTGCAAATGGTAACACAGGAGGGCGACAACGTAAGCGTAGCCGCCGTTAAAGGCAATTTTGACGACGCACAGAACGGCGTTAAGAGGATTTTCACCGACGACGCCTATAAGGAGCTTTTGGCGAGAAACAAGTTTAAGCTTTCGAGCGCAAACTCCATAAACTGGGGCAGACTCGTTCCGCAGATCGTGTATTACTTTTCCGCATATGCCGATCTTGTCAAAAACGGCGAAATAACCGTCGGCGACACAATCAACGTGGTTGTTCCGACCGGCAATTTCGGCAACATACTGGCGTCCTATTACGCGAAGAAAATGGGGCTTCCTATCGCGAAATTCATATGCGCCTCGAACGAGAACAATGTTCTTACGGACTTCATAAAAACGGGAATTTACGATAAAAACAGAGAGTTCCACACGACTATTTCACCGTCAATGGACATTCTTATTTCGTCAAATCTCGAAAGATTTCTGTTTGACCTCACCGGCGGGAATGACAATATCGTTTCCGAATGGATGGCGGCGCTCGCGAGCGAGGGAAAATACGCCGTGTCGGACGAAGTGAAGGAGAAGCTCCAATCAATGTTCTGGGGCGGCTGCTCGGATGACGCGGAGACTATGGCGGCGATAAAGAAATGCGCGGAGGAATACGATTATGTAATCGACACGCACACAGCCGTTGCGAAATCGGTATACGACAAGTACGCCGCCGAGACGGGCGACACCACAAAGACGGTTATCGCGTCAACGGCAAGTCCGTTCAAATTCAATCAGAGCGTACTTATCGCTCTCGGCGACCACAGCGCGGTTATCGGCAGGAACGAGTTTGAGCTTCTTGACGAGCTTTCGAAAAAAAGTGGTATGGACGTACCTAGATCGCTCGGAGAGCTCAAAAACAAGCAGAAAATATTCAATCTCGTATGTGATAAAGACGAAATGCAGAATATCGTAAGCGATTTTCTGATGATAGAATGACGTGCGTGCGCGTCCGCACGCACCAAATGAAAACTGCGTTTTCATTTGATTGCGGAATTGAGTAATTAAAAAAGTTCCCGAGGAAACTTTTTTAATCCTGATTTATCCGACGCGCATGTCGTCGGATAACAATACGGAACGTCAAAATGACGTTCCGTAAAAACCGTGTAAACATGGGGCGAACGACGTTCGCCCCTATATTATATTAGGAGGATTACAATGCGTTCAACAGCTGACATAAAAGCCGGATTGAAAAACGGCGAATATGATGAAAAATTAAAGTATCTTTATTCCTGCGGCGGCGATAAAACCAGCTATTACGCAGACAGATACATAGACGTTATAAACGAATTTGAAAAAACATACGGCGAAGCGGACGAGCTTGCTCTGTTCAGCGCGCCCGGCAGAACCGAAATCGGCGGCAACCATACCGACCACCAGCACGGCTGTGTGCTCGCGGGAAGCGTTGATCTCGACGTAATCGCGGCGGCGCGCCCGAACGGCACAAACACGATAAGGGTGCAGTCGAGAAACTATAAAATGGACATAATCGAGCTTGACGATCTCGGCATTCACGAGGAGCAGTTCGACAAGGCGATCGCGCTCATACGCGGCGTTGTAAAAAAATTTGTGGATTTGGGCTATCCCGTAAAGGGCTTTGACGCGTACACTATTTCGAATGTACTCAAAGGCTCGGGACTTTCGTCATCTGCGGCGTTCGAGGTGCTTATCGGCACGATTATAAACGGTCTTTTCTGCAATAACGAGGTTTCACCTGTTGAGATCGCAAAGTTCGGTCAGTACGCGGAAAACGTGTATTTCGCGAAGCCGTCGGGACTTATGGACCAGATGGCGTCGTCGGTAGGCTCGGTCGTCGCGATTGACTTCGAGAGCACGGAAAATCCGAAAATCGAGAAGGTGGAGCTTGACCTGCAAAGACAAGGTTACGCTCTTTGCATAATAGATTCCGGCGCGGACCACGCGGATCTGACCGACGAATACGCGACCATTCCGGCTGATATGAAAGCGGTCGCGGCGTATTTTGGCAAGGAATATCTGCGTCAGGTCGACGAGGCTGATTTCACGGCGAATATAAAAAGCATCCGCGAAAGTCTCAAAAACGACCGCGCGGTGCTTAGGGCGTTCCACTTCTTCCGCGACAACAAAGCCGCGCAGGACGAGGTAAAAGCGCTCAAAAATAACGATTTTGACGAATTTCTCCGTCTCAACAGAGAGTCGGGACGCTCGTCGTATATGTATCTGCAAAACGTTTACGCAAGCAGTATGCCGAAGGCGCAGGCTATGTCGATTACGCTTGCGATGTGCGACGAAATACTCGGCAGCCGCGGCTCGTACCGCGTTCACGGCGGCGGCTTCGCCGGAACGGTACAGGCGTTTGTACCGCTCGATATGCTGGACGAGTTTAAAACGAGGATAGAAGCCGTATTGGGCGAAGGAATGTGCCATGTGCTGTCGGTAAGACCGGTAGGCGGGTATGAATTAAAAATATGATAAAACGGGGCGGCAGCAGCCGTCCCGTTTTATTCCAAAACATCGTCGCTGTTATTCATCATAAAAAATTCCTTTGGCGACATTCCGCCGCTGTATTTGGTGAAATTCTTATAAAACAGCGAATAGTCGCTGTAACCGCACAGCGACGCTATTTCCGACATCTTCTTTCCCTGAAAATGCAGCTTCCTCGCGTACATAAACCGCGAAAGCTCAATATATTCCTTTACCGTCATTCCCGTTTCAGCCTTGAAAACATGGCACATATGATATTTATTGAAAAAAACATGCTCGGCAATTTCATCCAGCGTCAGATTACGCGTGAAATTTCCGTCTATGTAACGCTTTATTTCCATAGTTTTTTTGCTCGGCGTTGCCGGCGGCTCAAAAATCTTGCCGGCGCAGCCGCATATCGCTGCAAGCATCTGAATTATATACGTCTGCATAAGCGCCTCGAACTCTATTGGTTTTCCCAGCACACATTCTCTTATTTTCGTAAAATATGTGTCTATTCCGTATTTTTTTACATCCGGAGCTGCTATCTTTTTCCTTCTCGCCGCATTGTCAAAGCGTTCCGGAAGCGTCGGCGAAAGCGCCGCGGCAAATTCGCGGTCGAACTGAACAAAATGACGCTCGTATTCCTCGTCGCCGGTAAAAACGATTGAATGAAGCTCCTCTGGCCGCGTTATGAACACATCTCCCGAATTTGCCTCATATTCCTTTCCGTCAATTATGTATTTCGCCTGTCCCGACGCAAAAAATAAAATCTCATAATAATGATGCATCTGAAAAGTCAGGTTCTGCGGCTCAAATTTATTGTAACTGTACATAAAATGCTCGCGCCTTATGGAAAGCTTTCCCATTAATATCATCTCCGTGAGGTTATTATATCATACAATCGCAAGATTTGCAATATAAATCGCAATAAAAAGAATATTAACCATTTCAAATTTATGGTATAATTGATACAAGAACAAGTATGCGCGCGGCAGTAAATTTATTAAAGTTATATGAAATCTCCCTCATTACAGCATTTACACTGCCGCGCGAATGTTTTTATATCTATTGCTGTTATTGCGGGAAAAAAGTAAGGAGGAAAAAGCATGAAAAAACTAATTTCGGTTCTTCTGTCGCTTGCTATGCTCAGCTCTTGTCTTATGGCTGCGCCTGTAATGGCAGAAGAGGAAACAGGCGGCGAACAGTATGCCGCTCCGGAAAGTCCGGCGGTTACTTATAACATGAACGTCGACTGGAAGTTCAAGAAGGCTTCGGGAACGGTTTATCCGCTCGCGTCGGCTTTACCGAGCGTAGAAAAAGACGGAAAACAGTTCTACGAGGTCGATTACGACGACAGCGACTGGGAAAACGTATCCGTACCGCATCCTATCAACGCCGAGGACACCTTCGACGGCGCGGCGATGGACTCGGGTGAACAGAATTATTACCGCGGCTTTATGTTCTACAGAAAGCATGTGACAATTCCGTCATCGGACGAGGGAAAGAAAATGTTCCTCGAATTCGAGGCTGTAAGACAGTCAGTATATCTTTATGTAAATGGTGAAATGGTCGGCTATTATGAAGCCGGTATCGCGCCGATAGGCTTTGATATCACCGATTATGTAAACCCCGGAGAGGACAACGTTATCGCGGTCGCGACGGATAACAGTGCGTCACGCGGCAACAACAACGATACAAGAGAAACCAAGCCCGGCAGCGCTCCAGGCGCGGCTGACGGCAACGGTTATCAGTGGAACACAGCGGACTTTAACGAAGTCCAAGGCGGTATTACGGGTAACGTAAATCTGTACGCAAAGGGCATGGTTTACCAAACTCTTCCGCTTTACAACAACCTAAAAACGACAGGTAACTATATCTACGGTTCGGACTACGACATAGACGCGAAATCCGCGACAATCAACGTCAAGGCGGAGCTTCGTAATGAGAGCGGCGAAGATAAGGACGTAACTCTTCAGGTTGACGTTGTCGGAATGGACGGTAAGCTCGCTTACAGCTTCAGTCAGGACGGCAAGGCTGAAGTTCCGTCAACCAAGAGCGTAACGGCTAACGAGGCGCTCAATGACGCGCAGGTTATTTACGCCGCATATGACGGAGATAAGCTCACAAGCGTCGCGCTTGGCGAAAAGCTCACGCTTGCGGCAGGGGATTCAAAAACTCTTGATATACCCGCCTCTGTAGCTTCTGCATCTGGAACGACAAAGATAATGGTATGGGATTCGGTTAAGGATATGAAGCCGATGAACGTATCGTTTACATCAAACACAGCGGAAATTAAGCATCATATGAATATGGTTCCCGAGGACGCATACGCGGAAGAGCCCGCTGCAACGGATATTTCTCCTGAGGCGGTATCGTATCTGACAGCTTCCTCGAAGATGACAAATATGCGCTTCTGGAGCGATAAAGACCCGTATCTTTACACTGTTTACACAATCCTTAAGGACAAGGACGGCAAGGCTATTGACGTTCAAAAGACGGTTACTGGCTTCAGAAAGGTTGACTACGATATAAACAACGGCGGTCTGCTCATAAACGACAAGAGCGTTTACCTAAAAGGCTACGCTCAGAGAGCGACAAACGAGTGGGCTGTTATCGGTACGGCTAACGATTGGCTCACCGATATTGATATGCAGCTTCTTAAGGAATCAAACGGCAACCACATCCGCTGGATGCACGTTGCTCCGAAGCCTGTTGAAGTAAGAAGTACGGATAAATACGGAATACTTGTAACCTGCCCCGCGGGCGATAAGGAAGGCGACGTTGAGGGAAGATCATGGGATCAGCGTGTCGAGGCTATGCGCGACGCTATGATTTACTTCAGAAATAATCCTTCCGTGCTCTTCTGGGAAGCGGGCAACAACTCGATAACTCCCGCTCATATGCAGGAAATGACCGACTTAAAGGCGGCTCTTGACCCGTACGGCGGACGTTTTGCCGGAAGCCGTACAATTTCGAGCGTTGCCGATATTCAGGCGGCGGAATATGTAGGCACAATGCTTAACAGAAACGCCGCGACGGCAAAGGCTTCAATGACGTCGGCGGACGGAAAGTATATGCCTATCATGGAAACTGAGTACGCGCGTGACGAGGCTCCCAGACGCGTTTGGGACGACTTCTCGCCGCCCGATTACGATTATAAGAACTGGTGGCTAAACGGTGCGAACAAGAATGACGGCTATGATATGTGGGACGAAACATCTGAGGATTTCGCGAGAATAAACGCATCTGCATATAACGAATTTTGGTCGGGCAGAGTAGGCGGCGGCGGAAGCGAATTATACGCCGGCGCGGCTATAATGGTATGGTCAGATTCGAACATGCACAACAGAAACACACATTCGGAAAACTGCCGTACCTCGGGTAAGGTTGACCCCGTAAGACAGAAAAAAGAAGCGTTTTACGCGCTGCAGGCTGTTCAGTCCGACACTCCGGCGATTCATATCGTAGGTCACTGGAGCTATCCCGAGTATATAAAGGATGACAGAGAAAACGGAAACTACTGGTACGAAGACAGGACACTTAAGACCAGCGATCCCGCTCACTTCGAACCGAACGGTACCTTCCTGCAAAGAGATCCTACCAAGAAGGACGTATATGTGATAGGCTCGCCCGATATAGTTAAGGTAGAGCTTTACATAGACGGAGAGCTTGCAAAGACAAACGTAAAACCCGAAAACAATTTCGTATACAAGTTTACGGAAATAGACGTAACAAAGGGCGACGAGATCAGCGCAAAGGCATATAACGACAGCGATATTATGGTTGCCGAGGACGCTATAAAGAGAACAGGCGACGCGGACAGCATTCGTCTTACTCCTGTTATGGGACCCGACGGACTTATCGCGGACGGTTCTGACGTAATGTATTTCGATGTTGAAGTAGTCGATAAGGACGGCAACGTATGTCCGATCAATTATGACAGACTCGATCTTGAGCTGAGCGGTGACGGCGTGCTCTTAGGCGGCTACACGAGCGGCGTAGGCGAGCTGAACACAACGCATAAGGATTACACATACGCTGAGTGCGGAACAAACAGAATATTCGTACGCTCAACGAGAAACGCGGGTAAGATAACATTGAAGGTTACTCACGCGACACTCGGAAGCTTTGAGGCAAGCGTTGATTCCGTTGCGTTCGATAACAGCGTTGATAATGCGGAAGGTCTTTCAACTACCATGCAGCGCGCGTATAAGGCTGACGAAAAGCCTCCTGTTGTAGAGCAGAAGGTTGAAGCATTCAAGCCGCTGGCTGCTCCTTTGAAGGCTGACTTCGGCGTAAACGGCAACACAGAGGTTGTTAAGGACGTAGATACAAATGTTTATTACACCGTAAGCGTAAACGGCGAGGCACTTAATCTTGAAGGCGATTTACGGGCGGTTGAAGGCTCAATGAATACAGGCGTATTCGGACCTGTAAGTCCGCTGTTTGAAAAGCTTAAAGCTCTCGGCGCGGTTGAAAGCTATAGCGTTGACGGAACTCCGAAGGTACTGACTTTCCGCGCGGGCGGACACAAGTATACAGTTAAGGAAAACGAAAACGCGATTTACACAGACGACAGTACAAACGGCACGGAAATCATAGAAAACACTATGGTAAAGGGCGGCGACCTGTTCGCGAACTATCAGGCGCTTCTCACATATATTCCTGGCACAAACGGTTCAAAGAATGATACCGAGCACACATACGCTATAACCTACAGCGCGGCTTCGCAAGCTTCTCTCGACAGCATCGAGCTTATGAGTGAGGACGATATTGAGCCGGCTGCTATCGAACCGTTAGATCCCGCAGACTGTGAGACTAATGTTCTTAATCTTACATATGACGACCAGCCGAACGGCTGTCTGACTCCGACGGAAACTGTAGGCAACATATTCGGCATTGATGTGGGTAATACGCTCAACAAGGAAAGCCGTATTTCGTTCGACTTCAATTTTGACGAGGGATCGACGGCTACAATAAGATTTACAAACAGCCACAACAAGACAGGTCCGCTGTTCTCGTTAAACGGTACCAATTTCAGAACGCAGACGGGCGGCAGCTCATGGCAAAATCTCGGCAATGTTGAAACGGGCAAGTGGTACAGACTTGTTATCGAGGGTACAATGGCTATTGATAACGCGTATGCCGACTGCTGGCTGTACAGTCTTGACGGAGATACTCCTACGGAAATTCAAGCGACAAAAGGCATGAACCTTAGAAACTTCGGTAATTCCAGCAACTACCTTGCGGACAGACTGGAGGTTACAAACGGTGTAAGCATTGACAATGTTTCGGTTACATCGCTTTACGCAAACGCGGTTGAGGTTTCGGCGGTAAAGACCGACATAAAAGCCAATGAAAACGTAATGCTGTCGGCAACGGCAAAGAGAAACGGCAACGCTGTAACAATACCCGAATTTGAATGGTCAATCTACGACGCGGATGGTAATCCTCTTAACGACGATACGATAAAGGTAGAGAACAATATGCTTATCACTACCGCGCAGACACAGACGCAGACAATCAAGGTAAGAGCGACAGCTCAGACTGAGGGCAATCCGTACGGTGAAGTTGAAATCAAAATAACCGCTATAGATACTTCGCACGATACATTTAACAGCATTGAGATTACAAGCGAGCAGGATTATGTTCGTCTTGATGAACCGGCTGAAATCACAGTATCGGCGAAGATGGACGATGAGGCTGTCACACCGTCGAATGACGATATAGTATGGACGGTTCTTAATGAAGCCGGCATACGCGCAACAGGCAATACGGGCATTAAGGTTGCAAACGGCAAGGTGGAGGTAACCGAGGATGTAATTCCGCAGACAATAACCATAAGAGCGTCCAACATATCCGGCAGCGCTTCTGCGGATATTAAGCTCACTGTTAAGCCCGGAACAATGATTCTCGACGGCGAGGAAGGAAACGAGGACGTATTCGTATCCGGCGACGCGTGCGAAGAGGTTATGACAGGACGCGAAATTGCTGACGGTTCATGGGACGGTTCAGGTTATTATAAAGTAACCGCTGCCACAGACTTTGTCGGCTTCCCCGGAGATACCGGTGAAAATGTTCTCTACAGCGCAGATCTCAAGTTCGGCGGCGAAGGAGCAGGCTGGACTATTTGGAACAATAACAAGGGCAAGCAGGGCTTACAGGTTACCGTTAAGGGCGGCAAGCTCGGTATAGTAAGAGACAGCAGCAACACAAACACATATTGCGATGTTGATACTGAATCGTGGTACAATGTTCAAATTATGTGCGCGACAGGCGTAACCCCGAACTCATACGCTAACCTTATTGTTTACAAATACGTTGACGGCAAACGCGTCAATCCCGAAACAGGTGAAGAAGGCGTGCCGTATGTGGCGGAGGGTATTCCGATGAGAAATCTCTCCGAGAGCACGGCGAACCATATAGGAGTCAATCCGAATACTTGTGTTGATAACGTATACTGTGCGAAAATTGTTCCCGACGAGCTTAAGGCAAGTGTTGATAAGGACACAATGTTCGCGGGTCAGTCAATCCAGGGTACGGCTACGGCATTGAGAAACGGCATTCCGTTCGGAAACACGCTCGCCGGTCTTATCAGATGGGTTGTATACAATGCCGATAACACCGCTCCTCTCGGTTCGGAGCTTATCACGGTTGACGCGTCTGGCAAGATGACGGTTGACGCAATGACCGAACCGCAGACCGTTTATCTGAGAGCGCAGACTCTTGGCGGAGAACTCAGCGATGCGGTTAAGATTACGATTCAGTCCGGCGACATATTCGCAATAAACAAAATCGGCTTCAATGACGATTACTCAAAGGTAACGCAGCTCAAGGTTACGAAGAACTTCGCGTATTCCGATACGGTAACATTTATCGTAGCTGTATATGACAGCACTGAAACGACTCTTAAGAGTGTTACGACAAGGAAGATGTCGGCGAAGGGCATAGCGCGTGAAGAGGTTTCGGCGATACCCATGGATGCTCCCATGCCCGCAGGCTTCAATAAGGACAGTGATGTTCTCTACATCTATGCGATGACCTCGAACAGCGAGAACGAAGCGGTAACGGAAGCTGACGGCACGATTGAGGCGGCGTTCAGCGGCGATGCACTGACGTTTACGAAAGCTCCTACGTTCGACGCTTCTAAGCCCGTCATCGTAATGGTTGTAAAGCCCGATACGGTAACGACGAGCGTCAAGGACAGCGACGTTGTTTACATCAAACAAGTAAACGGCGCAGACCTTGAAAAGCTTACAGCGGTTAATATTCCGAATGCCGCATCAGGCAGCTACATCATCAAGATGGCAGGCAAGATAAACGGCGTATCGGAAATCAAAACGGGAATAGCCGTTAAATAATCAGGATTTAATACACAAAAGCATAAACCGAATAATCCCGCGGAGCAATCCGCGGGATTATTTTATGAAAAAGAATTTTATGTCACAAAAAAAGCTTCGGGATTAAATCCCGAAGCCTTTTTATTTTCCTTCTTACAGGTCGTTGCTGATCAAATCCTCGTACGTTTCGCGCTTTACGACTACTTTCGCGTTCCCGTCAGCCACCGCAACTACAGCTGGACGCGGGATTCTGTTATAATTGCTCGCCATTGAATAGTTATACGCTCCCGTGGCCAATACCGCGAGCGTGTCGCCGACGTGAATTTCCGGCATCATAGCGTCTTTCAACAGTATGTCGCCGGACTCGCAGCACTTGCCCGCTATCGTCACCTTTTCGGTGCGCTCGGCTCTCGCCTTGTTCGCGATAACCGCCTCGTATTCCGACTGATACATAATATATCTCGGATTGTCGCCCATACCTCCATCAACGGAAACGTACTTGCGCACATTCTTTATATCCTTTACTCCGCCGACAGTGTAAAGCGTCACTCCCGCGGGAGCAACTATCGAACGTCCAGGCTCCATCAAAATAAACGGAACCTTTACTCCCCTTTTCTCTGCGGTTTCCTTAACGATTCCGCTTATATGACGTATATACTCGTCATACGGAACGGGATCGTCGCTTTCGGTATACATTATACCGTAGCCGCCGCCTAAGTTTAACATATCAATTTCAAGACCGAGCTTGTCCTTCAAATCGCCTATGAAATTCATCATAATTTCCGCGGCCTTGCAGAACGGCTCGATATCGAAAATCTGCGAGCCTATATGACAATGAATACCGTCAACCTTAACATTTGACATTTCGCTTGCCTTTTTTATGATTTCAAACGCCTCGCCGTTCTCGAGCGCCACGCCGAACTTTGAATCGATCTGACCCGTCTGAATGAAGCTGTGAGTATGAGCGTCCACGCCTGGCTTGATCCTGAACATGATTTTCTGTACAATGCCGGCTTTTTTAGCGGTCTCGTTAAGCGTTTCAAGCTCGTAGATATTGTCCACGATAAAATGTCCCACTCCGTTTTTAACCGCGAGCTCTATCTCATCAACGGTTTTATTATTACCGTGGAAATAGACCTTATCCATAGGAAAATCTGCCTTCAGCGCCGTGTACAGCTCTCCGCCCGAAACGACGTCAAGTCCCAATCCTTCCTCTTTCGCGACCCTACAGATATACATTGAGCAAAAAGCCTTGCTGGCGTAAAGCACAAGTCCGTTGCCGCCGTAATACTTTTCCATAGCTTCTCTGTATACACGGCAGTGCTTCCTTATCAAATCCTCGTCAAGAACATACAGAGGCGTGCCGAATTGCTTTGCAAGCTCTACGGCGTCATTCTTACCGATTACAAGATGTCCCTTTTCGTTGACTGATAAATTTTCTGATACAAACATATGATTTTCCCCCTTGTGCAATATTTATTCCAACCTCACCGCGCCGGATTTATCCGTGAGTTCCGTCCTTCACCGGCGTTTCGATTTCAAGCTGCTCATGCAGCGACACGCGTTTTTTACGCTTGATTTCCGGCTCAGCGCCGTCGGTTATACATTCTTTTGTAATTCTGACCTCTTTTATTTCTTCGTCTGACGGCACGTCAAACATAATATCGGACATGGTTTCCTCTATAATCGAACGCAAGCCTCTCGCGCCGGTGTTTCTCTCGATTGCCTTGTCGGCGATCGCGGCAATAGCGTCGTCGTCAAACGTAAGCTCCACGCCGTCAAATTCCATAAGAGCCTTGTATTGCTTCACGAGCGCGTTTTTCGGTTCTGTGAGGATCGTTATAAGCGTATCGCGGTCAAGCTGATCGAGCTTCGCAAATACGGGAAGTCTGCCGATAAATTCGGGAATTAAACCGAATTTCAGTAAATCCTGCGGCAAAAGCTGCTCTAAAATTTCGGTCAAATTCATCTCTTTCCTGCTTTCGATTTTCGCGCCGAAACCGAGCGACTGTTTGCCTATCCTGTCGCTGATTATTTTCTCGATCCCGTCAAACGCGCCGCCGCATATAAACAGGATATTTGCCGTATCTATCTGAATAAGCTCCTGATGAGGATGCTTGCGTCCGCCCTGCGGCGGAACAGACGCGACGGTTCCCTCAAGCACCTTCAATAAAGCCTGCTGAACTCCCTCGCCGCTGACATCGCGCGTGATTGACGGATTTTCCGTTTTGCGCGCTATTTTATCGATCTCATCAATATAAACTATGCCTCTCTCGGCGGCGTCTATATCATAATCAGCCGCCTGGATCAACTTCAGAAGAATATTTTCCACATCCTCGCCGACGTAACCGGCTTCCGTAAGAGAAGTAGCATCGGCAATCGCAAACGGTACGTTTAAAATTCTCGCAAGGTTTTGAACGAGAAACGTCTTTCCCGAGCCTGTCGGACCTACCATAAGAATATTGCTCTTTTGCAGCTCCACCTTGCTTGCCGACTGCATATGGTCTATGCGCTTATAATGATTGTATACCGCCACAGACAAAATCTTCTTTGCCTTATCCTGACCTATAACATACTCGTCAAGAAACTCCTTTATTTCTTTCGGCTTCGGGAGCTCCATCTCGGCGGTAACGCCGCTGTCAAGCGCTCCTTCAAGAATATAATTGCATGTGGCAACGCAGGCGTCGCATATATATACGTTCCCGGGGCCCGACAAAAGCTTACTGACCTCATTTTCCGGTCTCCCGCAAAACGAGCATCTGCGCGTTGGTTTTTTATCCTCCATATCCTACACCTCTCGCAAATTACTTTCTCGACACGATAACATCATCAATAAGACCGTATGCCTTTGCCTCCTCGGCTGTCATAAAGTTGTCTCTTTCCGTATCGGCGCATACCTTTTCATACGGCTGACCGGTGCGCTCGGCAAGTATTCTGTTCATCTTCTCCTTTGTCGCTACAAGATGATCCGTATAAATCTTAACATCCGTCGCCTGACCGCTGAGTCCTCCCGAAATCAACGGCTGATGAATCATAACCTCGCTGTTGGGGAGCGCGAAGCGCTTGCCCTTAGTTCCGGCTGTGAGCAGGAACGCGCCCATGCTTGCCGCCATACCGATACAAATCGTCGATACATCGCACTTAATGTACTGCATAGTGTCATAAATAGCCATTCCCGCGGTGATCGAGCCGCCCGGGCTGTCTATATAAAACTGAATGTCCTTATCGGGATCCTTCGCCTCGAGGAACAGCATCTGCGCAACGACAAGGCTCGCCGTAGCGTCGTCAACCTGATCCGCAAGGAAAATTATTCTATCCTCCAAAAGTCTTGAATAAATATCATACGAGCGTTCGCCGCGGTTTGTCTGTTCCACGACCATAGGTACTAATGCCATAATTCACATTCCTTTCAGAAATTTTAATGAAATTATTTAATAACAGCGTTGTTGACAAGCATCTCTATAGTCTTGTTCATCGCCATATCTCTCTTTATACCCTCAATTTCTCTGTCGCTCATAAGCTCTTTGAGCTTGTCAAGCTCCATATTATACTTCTTCGCCATATCGACAAGGTTGAGCTCCAGCTCCTCCGGACCTGTTTCAATGCCTTCCTTCTTCATGATAGCTTCGATAACCAGCGAGCCTTCTATCTGCTTTCTCGCACGGTCTCTGAACTGCTCGCGGAACTGCTCCATCGTCTGACCGGTATACTGCATATATAAGTCAATATTCATGCCCTGATATGCCATTCTCTGTTCAAAATCCCTTACGTTGTTATCGATCTGAGCCTCAACCATAGCGTCGGGAACCTCAAATTCAGCGTTCTTTACAGCCACTTCGACAACCTTATCCTCGGTTTCGGCCTTAGCCTTATTTTCAGCGGCAGCTTCGAGCTTCTTTCTTACGTCGGCTCTGAACTCGTTCATCGTGTCAAACTCGCTTACCTCGCTTGCAAAATCGTCGTCAAGCTCAGGCAGCTCACGAATCTTCACTTCCTTTACGGTCACCTTAAAGAGCGCGTCCTCTCCGGCAAGCTCTTTTGCGTGATAGTCCTCGGGGAAGGTTACGTTTACGTCAACGAGATCTCCCGCTTTCGCGCCTATAAGCTGGTCTTCAAATCCGGGGATAAATGTTCCCGAGCCTATTTCAAGCTCGTGGTTTTCACCCTTGCCGCCGTCGAACGGTTTTCCGTCAACGAAGCCTTCAAAATCAATAACGGCTATATCGCCCGTAGCGACAGCCTTATCGTCCACAGTGATAAGTCTCGCGTTCTTTTTGCGCGTAGCCTCTATGTCCTTATCTACATCTTCCTCCGTTACAGTATAGTCAATCTTTTCTATCTCTATACCCTTATATTCGCCCAAAACAACCTCGGGCTTCGTTGTAACAAGGGCGGTAAATACAACCGGCTCGCCCTTTTTGATTTCCTCAACGTCGATTTCGGGTCTTGCAACAACATCCAGTCCCGACTCCTCTATAGCCGCGTCGTACGCAGCGGGAAGAACATCGTTAACGGCGTCATCATAAAACACAGCCGGTGTATAATACTTTTCAATTATAGCTCTCGGAGCCTTTCCCTTTCTAAATCCCGGGATATTGAATTTCTTGGCATTTTTTGCGTAAGCCTTATTTATTGCCTTGTTGAAATCCTCAACGCTCACCTCGAAGGTAAGCTTCACGAGATTTTTCTCGATTTGTTCCTGTTTCACTGCCATAGTGATTAAATTCCTCCTTATTGTCTTTTAGACATATTTACATACGCTACATTATAACACAACATTATCCTTTTTTCAATCATTTTTTGGAATTTTTACAATTTTTTAATATTTCGTGCAAAGGCGCGCCGCCGGAGGGTGAAAATCTGTCACTATCATATGAAAATGTCAGGAAACCGTCTGTTCCCTGACATTTGTACGATTCAATAATTTTCCGCCTTGATTTGAAAATATGCCTGTGGATGACGGCATATCGGGCATGCTCTAGGAGCGCTCTGTCCTATATGAATATGACCGCACTTGCGGCAAATCCATACCGCATCGCCATCGCGCGAAAATACGCGTCCGTTTTCTATGCTTCCTATCAGCTGACGGAAACGCGCTTCATGGTCGCGCTCGATCCTCGCTATTCCCTTGAAAAGCGCGGCAATATCGTTATACCCCTCCTCGCGCGCCGTATCTTCAAACTCGGAGTACATCTCCTCCCATTCGAAATGCTCGCCGCCCGCCGCGTCGCGGAGATTTCCCTGCGTCATACCGATACATCCGCTGTGAATCAGAGTGAACCAAATTTTCGCATGCTGACGCTCGTTTTTTGCCGTTTCTTCAAATATGTCCGCAATCTGTTCATATCCGTCCTTGCGCGCTTTATCGGCGTAAAAGCTATACTTCATCCATGCCTGCGCCTCTCCCGCAAACGCCGCCATGAGATTTGCCTTAGTACGCGAATTTTCAAAATTAACCATAAATATCACTTCTTTCAATTAAGCTGTTTATGGTAGCGTTTCCAAAAGAAGGCTGTTTTATGCGAAAATAGTTTTCTCCATTCGGATATGCTCGCAGCACTCGTCAAGATAAATATCGCCCACCGCGCAGAATCCGAGCTTTTCATAAAATCCCCTTGCGCGCAGCTGCGCCGAAAGAGCGAGCTGTTGCACTCCGCGCCTCTTCAGCTTTTCCTCGACAGCAAAATAGAGCTTAGCGCCCAGTCCCGTTCCTCTGTATTTCTTCACAGTCGCGAAACGCCCTATCATATATACTCCGTCCTTCTCAAAGAAACGGCAGCATACGGCAGCATTCCCGTCCGCGTAAAGTACGGCGTGTTCCGCACGAATATCCTCGTCGTCAAACTCGTCAACAAATCCCTGTTCGTCCATAAAAACCACGGTTCTGATATTGCGCTCCGCGTCCGTGAGATAATCAGTAAATTCAATTTTGATATCCATATGTACAAATCCTTTCTTAAAACAAAAATCCGCCGTATCAAACGACGGAGTTTTTGCCGCGATCTATTATCGCCGCTGTAATAAGGGGGTAAACCTGCCGGTAATTCCGGCGGCTTTTAATGTATTTTGTGAGGTCATTATTAATTATCCCCTTTTTCCTCCGTTTTATACTTCCCTTTTAAAAATTTTTCGCAGAACGGATCAAAAAAAATCATTCTCGTTTTCTTGTTAATGAAGCTGTCCAAATCGGGTATAATAATGCCGCTCTGAAAATTCCATACCGCGAAAAATTGCGTCTTAGTATTATTAATCTTTACCGATATCATATAAATAATAACCTCGTAAAAAATAATCAATAACTCATCTCCGGGTGCTCTGAGCGGCTGACCGAAAAATTCGACCGAGTTCATAAAAAGTATTTTCATATTTGTATAGTACGGATAAAACCCGAAGCAGCCGTCTGTGTACGAAGCGGCGTACAGCATACCGAGTGACGCGCCCGCGCCCGCGAGAAAACCGAGCAATATATCGCGCACGTCGCGTCCCGACATTATCATGTGCGCCCGACGCAAAAACATATAATTAAGCGCTCCGAACAGGAACAACAGACCGAGTATCATCGCGGGCGCGTTTTTCGGCTGATTTATCAATATTTTAAACACCGGCGCGGAGACATAGAAAACAGCCGTGACAAGCGCCGCCCATATGATAAGCCCGTACCGCGAGCCGAACGGCATTTTATGGTATCTGTTGTATGCATGCGCCACATCGTCAGCGCTGCCTATATAGTGAATTGCCTGAATTTCCGCGTTTTGCTCACTCGTGAAACGCTCAAGCTCCTCCGTACTCTCCTCTATATGCAATTTAAGCTCCGACCGCACCGTTTTATGAATAGATCTATACTTGATTTTACGGCAGACCTCGTCAAGATAAATTTCCGTTCTCGTCATGATAAAGCCTCCTCGGGACCGTCGATAAGCACGTTCATAAGCTTTGAAAACTCCTTCCACTCGCGCCGCTTTTCGCACAGCATTTCCCTGCCTGTGTCGGTTATTTTGTAGTATTTGCGTCTGCGTCCCTCGTCGGTGTCATACCAGTACCATTCCACCGCGCCTACCTCGGTGAGCGAATGAAGCATCGGATAGAGTGTTCCCTCCTTCAGCTGCAGCTCGTTATCCGAGCGAGTTTTAAGTTCCTGCGTTATCTGATAGCCGTACATATCCCGTTCAGCGAGCAGCTTTAAAATCAATATTGACGTACTGCCCTTGATAAGCTCTCTGTTTATGCCCATATTATTCACCTCTCATATAGACTTCTTATATGCATAGATTTACTATGTATATAGTATATCATATGATATGTGTTTTGTCAAGGGTGTTCAATAAAAAATTTCCCCTGAAAGGCGCATGAGATAAAATCAGAGCAGATTTTTCTATATTGCAAAAAATGTGTTTGCCGCTTCTTAAAAATTTGCTATTGTACCAATACATCATTTGTGATATAATAACCTCACGGCGTTACCAAAATCAAAGATTTTGACGCCTGAGAGAACATTGTATCATAACGCTGCGGCGACGGTGCCGCCTTGCAGTTATGATATAATGAAATAAGTCATATAAAAGAAGTAATTATTGTGCAGATATGATTTTGTAAACTAAATAAGCAATAGGAGAATTAACAAATGAATAAGCAAAAATTAAGAGCTGCCATATCGGATTTTTCCGATAATAAAAAAGCCAATACGGCATATTATGAAGAAAATTGGTCAGAGAGAAAAGAGCGCAAGGGGTACTATCAATCTTTCACCAAGCTCATTTGGGGAAATAAACAGTATATTGTGGACAAGCTTATTGCAGATAACGGTTTTGATACGCTTAAAAAGCAGTTATCCGAATTGCTTTACGGTACAAGCCCCATTGAAAAACGCTGGGACGTATTTTTAAAAGCCGTTAAAGGTATGGGTCCCGCCACAATGAGCGAGCTGCTTACATATGCAAATCCTGAAGAATATGTTATTTTTAATAAAACAACGATCCTTTGTTTTACTTATTTCGATATACCTGATATGCCTAAATATAATTATCAGTATACCGGAAAAAAGTATGCCGAAGTGTGCAGAATCGCAAAAGAAATTTCAAAAGAGTTAAAAGAAGCGGGCGAGGAAAATTATGACCTCTTGGCGGTTGACTATTTCATGTGGGATGAAATTCTTCCCCTCGCGGAGAAAAAAGGGACAAATACAGATGAATTGTCACCGAAGAAAGACAAACCTGTAAGCGACAAGGAATCAAAATCCTTGCATGATGAGATCAAGGATAAACTGGTTGAAATCGGGGCGCTTCTCGGTTTTGAAAGCCGTTCCGAAGTCAAAATTGCAACAGGCGCGATTGTAGACGCTGTTTGGGAAGCCAAAATCGGCAATATGGGCAAAGCTATATATGTTTTTGAGGTGCAGTCTAAAGGTTCGATTGACAGCCTTATTCTGAATTTGAAAAAAGCGCAAAGTAACGCGGCGGTGCAAGCAGTCGTTGCTGTTGCCGACGAAGAACAGCTTGCAAAAATAATAAGCGAAAGCGCCGGCGTAATCGATGAAAAGTCTTTGAGAACGTGGGAGTCGGATGATGTTTTGGCTGTGTATGATGCGCTTGTACGAGCGCATGAGTCTATCAATAAGCTTGCACTTGTGCCGGAAAGTTTTTAAATTGCCGAATGAAAAAAGAAACATATAGAAAAAACGGCATATCGCAGTTAAACCGATATGCCGTTTCCAACACCTAATCCGGCAGTCTAATATACTGCTAATGTTATGCCTCCCGAATCGGGGACAAAATCAATCGAGATGGAACACCAAATCGAGATCGGTCGAAACGGGGCTGTTATCGGGATTTGTTTCCATGATATCAGCCATGAAATCCCACCATTTTCTGTTGATAGCCGTGTCCGCGCCCTTTGCCCACAGCTCCTCGTCCTCAATCTCTATGTAGCCGTAGAGAACCATTGTCTCCTTGTCGAGATAGATCGAGTAATTTTTTCCGCCGTGCTCGTGGATCATGTCGCGCATTTCGGGCCAAAGCTCGTTGTGGCGTTTTTCGTACTCGGCGGCCATACCGTCGTAGAGTTTCATTTTAAAACCTTTGTGAATCATTTTATTAATCTCCTTTCTTTAATATATCCGCATTTTCATAAATCCGCCGAATATTTCGTTAAACAGGGCTTGAAGTATCGCATACGTCTGCGCCTTGTTTGCCTCATCTCGACGAATTTCTGAAAATGTTTTATATTTTCCGTTACATTAATTTTTTGTGAGCCTCTATCGCGATCGCGCATTCTACGCGCTTCTTCTCCATTTCGCACGCCAATTCGTACGGCTTGTTTATGTCGCCGTTGAAGTTGTACGCGTTCGCGCTGCAGCCGCCGCTGCAATAGAATTTCGCAAAGCAATCGCGGCATTTTTCCTTTGTGTAAATGTTCGATTTTTCAAACGCCTTGCTTATGCTCTCGTCAATTTTCCCGTCGTCGAGACTGCCCATTTTGAAGTCCTCATTACCTACAAACTGATGGCACGGATAAATATCGCCCTCGGGCGAAATTGCGAGATACTCATGTCCTGCGCCGCAGCCGGACAAACGCTTTATCGCGCACGGTCCCTGGTCGAGATCTATCATAAAATGGAAGAAATTGAACCAATTTCCCTCTTTGTATCGCTTTACATACTCCTTCGCAAGCGTCTCGTATTCCTCGAAAATACGCGGCAAATGCTCTGGCTTTAATGCGTATTCCTCTCCTTCCTCGGCAACGACCGGCTCAACGCTCGTCTGCTTGAAGCCCAAATCCGCCAAATGCAGAACGTCCTTAGAGAAGTCGAGGTTATACGCGGTAAACGTGCCGCGGACATAGTAATCGGTCTGATTGCGGCTCTCAGCCATGTCGATAAATTTCGGCAGAATGGAATCGTACGAGCCGCTTCCGTCAACGCGCGGGCGCATTCTGTCGTTGACCTCTTTGCGTCCGTCGATGCTCAGAACGATATTTGACATATTTTCGTTTATGTACTTTTTCTTTTTTTCGTCGAGCAGAATACCGTTCGTCGTAACGGTAAAGCGGAAATTCTTGCCGTGCTTCTTGCCCTCGGCTTTCGCGTAGTCGGTAATTTCCTTAACAACGTCAAAATTCATCAGCGGTTCGCCGCCGAAATAGTCTATCTCGATATTCCTCCGCGAGCCGCTGTTGGCGATTACGAAATCTATCGCCTTCTTCCCGACCTCGGCGCTCATAAGGCAGCGCTTGCCGCCCTTGTACTCGCCCGTGTCGGCAAAGCAATATTTGCAGCGCAGGTTGCAGTCGTGCGCGATATGAAGGCAGAGCGCCTTGACGACCGACCGCTTGTTCCAGTTCGCGGCGATCTCGGCGTAGCTGTCCTCCGAAAAGAGCTGACCGCTCCTGTAAAGCTCGCATATTTCCGAATAGCTCTCGCGTATCTCCGCCTCGTCATACTTATCCTTCATGCACTCGATTATGTAATCGAGGCACGAGCTTTCCGGCATAAACGGCTCGAGCGTGCAGTCGAGCATATCGTACATGATATCGTCCACAACGTGCACCGCGCCGGAATAAATATCGAGCACGATATTCAAATCCAGTAATTTATATTTATGTATCACTTAAAATCTCTCCGTAATTAAGATATAAGGAGCCGCCGCAAAACCGCGCCGACTCCTTCGAATCGTTTCTTTTTAATCAGTCGTTATTCTCGCACTTCTGGTTAGCAACCGTGCAAGAAGTCTTGCAAGCCGACTGGCACGAGGTCTGGCACTCGCCGCAGCCGCCATGCTTAGCCGTTTCCTTTAAATTAGCCTTGTTTAATGTCTGTACATGTTTCATATTATTACCCTCCTATGATTTCTTAATTTACATACATCATAATTATATCATAGATTTTCCCTTTTGAAAAGGGGTTTTTGAAAAATTATTGAAAATATTTCATCTTGCTGTTACCGCCGAAATACAAAACCCCGTTATTCCTCGTCAAACAGAGCCTTTGCGAAATCATCCGGATTAAACAGCTGTAAATCGTCAACGCCCTCGCCCACTCCGATAAATTTTACCGGCATCGACTGCTCGCGCGAGATTGCTATTACTATTCCGCCTTTCGCCGTACCGTCGAGCTTGGTGAGCACTATTCCCGTAATGTCCGCCGCCTCGGAGAACAGCTTCGCCTGGCTTACCGCGTTCTGTCCCGTCGTGGCGTCGAGTACGAGCAGCGTTTCACGGGAGCTGTCCGGCAGTTCTCGGTTGATTACGCGGCTTATCTTTTCAAGCTCCGCCATCAGGTTTTTCTTGTTGTGAAGCCTTCCCGCCGTGTCGCATATCAGCACGTCAACGCCGCGCGCCTTCGTAGCCGCGCACGCGTCGAACACAACCGCCGCCGGATCGCTGTTTTCTTGGTGCTTTATTATGTCGCAGCCCGCTCTCTGCGCCCATATATCGAGCTGATCGATCGCAGCCGCGCGGAACGTGTCCGCCGCCGCAAGCAATACCGATTTTCCCTGTGATTTATAGTATGACGCGATTTTACCTATGCTTGTCGTTTTGCCCACACCGTTAACCCCTATAACGAGTATCACTGACGGGACGGTATCAAGATGCATCTCGCAGTCCTGCTCGCGCAGAATATCGCTTATCACAGCCTGCAGCTCAACCTTTACCTCGTTGCCGTCGGTTATATGCTTGAGCTTCACGCGCTCCCTCAGCCTTTCTATAATGTCCTCCGCCGTTTCAACGCCTATATCCGCCATTATCAGCGCTTCCTCAAGGCTTTCGAAAAGCTCGTCGTCAACCTTTACAAACACGCTGAAAACGCTGTTTACCTGGTTTGATATAGCGTCGCTCGTTTTTTTCAGTCCCGCTTTTAATTTTTCAAATAATCCCATATATACCTCATTCCTAACTTACCATTTCTCCGTCAACATCATCGATTTGCAGTGAAAGCAGCTTCGAGATCCCCTTTTCCTGCATTGTTACTCCATAGAGTATAGTCGCCGCCTCCATCGTGCCTCGGCGGTGCGTTATCACTATAAACTGCGTGTCCTCTATGTAATTTTTAAGATATGTGGCAAACCTCGCCACGTTTACGTCGTCAAGAGCCGCGTCGATCTCGTCAAGGATACAGAACGGCGTGGGTTTTACCCTGAGTATCGCGAACAGCAGCGCGATCGCAATAAACGATTTTTCTCCGCCCGAATAAAGGTTCAAATTCTGTCGGCTTTTACCCGGCAGCTGTATCTCGATTTCGATTCCGCTCTCCAGCACGTTATCGGGCTCCGACAGATACAGCCTGCCCTGTCCGCCGCCGAAAAGCTCTCTGAATACTTTTCCGAAACTGTCGTTTATTACTTCGAGCTGATCCGTAAACTTATCGCGCATTATATCCTCCGTCGAGGCTACAAGCTTTGTCAGATTCTCTTTCGCCTTTTCAAGGTCGGATTTTTGGGCACTGAGAAATTCAAAACGCTCCTTGACCTCTTTAAATTCCTCTATCGCGTCCATATTTACGCTTCCGAGAGCCTTTAACTTCGCCTTTAACTCCGCGGCTCGCCGAACGGCTTCTTTTTCATCTTCCAACTCGCCGCGCAGCTCCTCCGCACCGCTCGGGGACAATTCATAATCCTCCCACAAATGATTGATTACGTTTTCGCGCTCCGTTTCAAGTTTTTCTCTGCGATTTTCAAGCCTTGACAATTCCTGCTGCAAAGCGAGCAGCGTGTCCGTCAAATCCTTGTTCGAGGACTGCATTTTCTGAATATTCTCATTTACGCGCTGTTTACGCTCGTCCAAAGCTGATATTTCACTCTTTATATTTTCGGACTGACCGCGAAGCTTCTCTATCGAAGCCCTTTTGTTCACGATTTCCTCGCGGTAATCCTGTGTTTCGCGGTTTATCCGTTCCTTTTCAAGCTCTTTTTGCGAAATTTCCTCGCCGCTTTGTTCTATTTCCCGCTTTGCCGTTTCTATGCCTGCCCGCAAAGCCTCTATATCCTTTTCTACGGAATTGAGCAGCAGCGTCCTGTCAACTATGCTCTGCGTTTTTTCCTCTTTTTCGGCGGATATTTCCGCGTATCTGCTCTCTTTTTCCTCAATACCCGCGTTGAGCGCCTCGGTGCGCTTTTCATCGTCGCGTATCGACTGCAAAATCGCGGCTATTTCATCGGATGATTCCGACAAATTCGATTCGATCTGCTCCAGCTCCGCTTTTAGTCCGGCTTCAGTATTTTCGCCCGTTTCGAGCGATTCCTTCAAATACACGGCGTTGTTTTTAAGCGTGAGTATTTCATCCTCGTAGCCGCGCATAATCGGCTCATACGCGGACAGCTGATCGTTTACCAGCGAAAGGTCGCGTTCCAGACTTTCCTTTTTTGCTTTCATCTCCCGTACATCGGCTGCCAATCGCGTCAAATCGCGGGAAAGCTCTTTTATTTCAGCGGCTCTCGATAAAAATCCGCTCTGCTTGTTCACGCTTCCGCCCGACATCGAGCCTCCGGCATTTAAAATATCGCCCTCGAGCGTCACAACTCTGAATTTATACCCAAACGCGCGGCTCATCGCTATGGCGTTGTCCATATTATCAACCACGACCGTGCGTCCCAGCAGGCTTTTCATAATTCCGTCGTACTTCTTATCATACGATATCAGCTCGCTTGCTATTCCGATAAATCCCGCGTATCTGCTTATCTCTCTGACATTATCGAGCGTTCTCCCGTTTACGGACGTGACCGGTAAAAACGTCGCGCGTCCCGCGTTTGTCCGCCTCAGATATTCAATCGCCTTTTTCGCATCGTTCTCCGACTCGACTATAATGTTTTGCATAGCGCCGCCGAGAGCTTGCTCTATGGCGGTCACATATTCGCGTTTTACATCTATAAGCCCTGAAACCGCGCCGTATATCGCGAGCCTTTTAAGCTCGTCGGCTTTCAGCACCGCTTTTACGCTTTTCGCGTATCCCGCATAATCGTTTTCCATGCTCTCAAGCATTGTCTTTTTTGATGATTTTGAGCTTTGCTCAAGCTGCGCGGAGTTAAGCTTAACTGTTATATCGCTTATGTCGGCGCCGAGCCTGTCCGCGTTATCGCGGTGCTTTTCAACGGATGCGCGCATTTTTTCAAGCTTCTGCGTTTTTTCAGACAGCTTTTCTTCGGTCTCTTTTATTTCATTCAGCTTGTTCTCAACTCCCGCGCGGAAGCTGCCGATTTCCGTTTCTACCGCCGCGCGCCGATCGAGAAAATTTTTGCGAAGGCTTTCCATACCGCTCATTTTCGCTTTTTTTGCCGCCGCGCTGTTCATAAGCTCTATAATATCGCCTTTAAGAGAGTCTATTTCCGCGCGCAGCGCGTCCTGCATTTGAGCTATTTTTTCCGTTTCGGATTTCTCCGCGTCAAATTCACCGTGTATACGCTTGCCCTCGTCTTGCTTTTCACTGATTTCTGCGTTCAGTCCGTCAATTTGGTTTTCGCGCTCAGCTATGCGTTTTTGCATAGCTTCTATTTCATTATCTACACGTTCCGACAACGTGAAATTGTTTTCTATGTTATTTTCGGAAAGCGATATTTCCCGTTCCGCCTCGGAGATGAGACCTTCGTTTTCCATCAGCTTCATGCTCTTTTCGTCGCGCTCGCTGTCAATTTTTCTGTTTTCCGAATACAGCTCCGACATTTTCTTTTCTGCTTCGGATGACTTTGCCTTGCGCTCGGCAAGCTCCGCTGCAGCTCCGTCATAAAGCATGTCCGCCTTTTCGGACTCCGCCCTGTTCTTTTCAAGCGTAAGCATACTGAGATTTATATCGAGCCGCTTATATTCTCCGTACAGATCAAGATATTTGCGCGCCTTTTCCGACTGCCTTTTCAGCGGCCCTATCTGAGTTTCAAGCTCCGTTGTGATATCGCCTATTCTTATAAGATTTTCTTCGGTCGAGGCAAGCTTTCTCGCTGTTTCATCTCTTCTGTATTTATATTTCGCGACTCCCGCCGCCTCCTCGAACAGGCTTCTTCTGTCCTCAGCCTTTGTGGACAATATCTGTGCGACGTTGCCCTGACCGATTATCGAATATCCGTCGCGTCCGAGACCCGTATCCATGAAAAGCTCGTGAATATCCTTTAAACGACAATTAGCGCCGTTGATTCTGTATGCGCTCTCGCCGGAGCGGAACAGACGGCGCGTTACCGTGATTTCCTCGAAATCTATATTAAAAATATGCGTGCTGTTGTCAAGCACGAGGCTTACCTCGGCAAAATTAAGCGGTCTGCGCGCTTCGGTTCCCGCGAATATAACGTCCTGCATATTCGAACCGCGTAAGGATTTCGCGCTCTTTTCGCCTATCACCCAGCGTATAGCGTCGGAAATATTGCTCTTTCCGCTGCCGTTCGGACCGACTACCGCCGTCGCGCCGTCGGTAAAATCAAGCACGGTCTTGTCCGCGAAGGACTTAAAGCCCTGCAATTCAAGTCTTTTTAAAAACAAACAAGTTTCACCTCGCCCTTTGACAGGCTCTCGTCGCCCGTCACTTTCAGGTCTATATTTTTTTCTGATTTTATCTTAATTACATTCGCTCTGCGGTTTCCGACCGCCTTTGAAATTTCGCGCGGATTTACCGCGATAAGAGCGTTTCTTTCACAATTTTGTGTTGCATTTACAATTTTATCGTAATAAACCGCGCTCTCGACAAGCTCCCGAAACGCGCTGTGTACAGGCCCCGCGACCACCGAGCCGTTTTCACATATCTCGTCCGTCGCCTGCAGTCCTATTCGTATAACGTTTATCCCGTTTTCCTCGAACATTATGAGAAGGCGTTTACATAATTCTACCGCTTCGTCTATGGTCTGCGGCTTGTATTTGCCCGAAAGGTACAGCTTTTCGAGGTATGTGTCCTTTATGGTGAGCGTCGGGTAGATCCGCACGATCGCGGGCTTAAGCGCGATAATTTGCTTCGCCGTTTCTGTCGAGCGTTCGGGTGTGTCGAGCGGCAAGCCCGTCATCATCTGAAGTCCGAGCGTGAACGGATAGCGCTTTATAAGCTCGACCGCTTTTATTACATCGGCGCGTGTATGACCGCGGTTCGACGCTTTTAAAACCTCGTCGTCCATCGACTGCACGCCGAGTTCGATCGTTGTTACGCCGTATTTTTGCAGATTGTCGAGTATTTTCTCGGAAATATAATCGGGGCGCGTGGAAAGACGTATTCCGTCTATCTCGCCGCGTTCGAGAAACTCATGCGCCGCCGATAACAACGCGCTCTGCTCGTCGATCGGTATTCCCGTGAAGCTGCCGCCGAAAAAAGCCGCTTCTATGTATCTGTCGGTTTTCGGGAGCGTTTTTAGGTGCTGTGGGATTATCTCCGTCACGTCCGTCGGCGTGACCTCGCGGATCTCGCCCGTTATGCGCTTTTGGTTGCAGAAAACGCAGTCGAACGGACAGCCCTTGTGCGGCACGAAAATCGGGATATTGTACGTCCTCATCGCTTTATAAACCGAAGCGCGTCATGCGCGGCGCGCTGTTCGGCTTCCTTTTTACTGTGTCCCTCTCCCCTGCCGCGTATTTTTCCGTCGATAACGGCGGCAACCTCGAAGCGTTTTTCGTGGTCAAGCCCCGTTTCGGCTGTGATTTTATATTCGATCGTGCTGTTTCTGCGCCTTTGTATGAGCTCCTGGAGCATGGTTTTATAATCGTCGTACATATTGCCGTTTATTGCGTCCTCGATAGCGTCGCCCATAAGGTTCAAAAGCCACTTTCTTGCCGCTTCGAAGCCGCCGTCGAGGTAAATCGAAGCGAGCACCGCCTCGAACGCGTCCGCGATAATTGACGCGCGCTTTCTGCCGCCGGTCATTTCCTCGCCGCGTCCGAGCAGCATGATTTCGCCAAGCGAGATTTTTTTTGAAATCTCCGCGAGCGACTGCTCGCAAACGAGCGAGGCACGGATTCTTGTAAGCGCGCCTTCTCTTTTGCCTTTGAGATTATTGAAAATATAATCGCTTACTATTATACTGAGAACCGAGTCGCCCAAAAACTCAAGACGCTCGTTGCTTTCGGTATTCTTTTCGTTGGCGTACGAGCTATGCGTGAGCGCAGTTTTGAGAAGCGCGGGATTTTTATATGCATAGCCTATTTTTTTTTCTCTGTCAGTCATGGGCATTTTCTCCCTTCCCGATATACCCTGCGGCTGTTATATTAATTACGCACTAATATAACAGCCGCAAAATATATTCCGTGTAAATTATGATTTATCTGCGAAAGGCTTCCCCTAGTAGGGGAAGCTGTCAGCGTAGCTGACTGATGAGGTTGTGTGCGGCGCATTGAAGATTTACACTGCTTTCAGGTCAGCGCGTTTCACCTCATCCACCGCTTCGCGGTCCCCCTTCCCCTGAAAGGGGAAGGCTATTGGGTGCGCTAAATCATAATTTATCCTTCATATTTTTTCATTACAATAGTAGCATTATGTCCGCCGAAGCCGAGGGAGTTGGATAGGGCGTATTTTACTTCTTGATGCCTTCCCTCGTTCGGTACTATGTCCAAATCGCAGTCGGGGTCGGGGGTTTTGTAGTTTATTGTCGCAGGGATATATCCGTCTCTTATCGCGAGGGCGCATACGATCGCCTCCGCGCCGCCCGCCGCGCCGAGAAGGTGTCCCGTCATTGACTTTGTCGAGCTTACCGCTACCTTGTACGCCGCTTCGCCGAATACCGACTTTATCGCTTCGGTCTCAAATTGGTCGTTGTACTTCGTGGACGTGCCGTGCGCGTTGATATACGTTATATCCTCCGGCTTTACTCCCGCGTCCTTGATCGCGAGCTCCATAGCCTTCGCGCCGCCCGCGCCGCCGGGGACGGGGCTTGTGATGTGGTACGCGTCGTCCGTCGCGCCGTAGCCCGCCATTTCGCATATTATATTCGCGTCGCGCGCCTTCGCGTGTTCAAGCTCCTCAAGCACCACAAAGCACGCACCTTCGCCTAAAACAAAGCCGTCGCGCTCCGCATCGAACGGTCTTGACGCGGTTTTCGGGTCGTCGTTGCGCGTTGACATCGCCTTCATGTTACAGAAGCCCGCGAATGCAAGCGGACTTACAGCCGCCTCCGCGCCGCCTACCACGATTATATCGTTCGAGCCGTACTGGATATGCCGAAACGCATCGCCTATGGCGTTAGTGCTCGAAGCGCACGCGGTCGTTACGTTTTCGTTTATGCCCTTCGCGCCGAACTTTATCGCGATCTGAGCCGCGCCCATGTTGCTTATCATCATCGGGATAAAGAACGGACTTACTCTGTTTGGACCTTTTTCCAGGAGAACGCAGTGCTGATCCTCGAACGTGCCTATGCCGCCGATACCCGAGCCCGTGATAACGCCCACGCGCCACGGATCCTCCTTCTCCATGTCAATACCCGCGCTCTTGAACGCCTCGCTTGCCGCGACCATCGCGAACTGCGTGTAGCGATCCATTTTGCGCGCTTCCTTCTTTTCGATGAACTCTGTCGCGTCGAAGTTTTTAACCTCGGCGGCGATTTGCGTCTTATAGCCGGCCGCGTCAAAAAGAGTTACCTTATCTATGCCGCATACGCCGTTTTTGATTGCCTCCCAGAACGTGTTTACGTCGTTGCCGAGGGGAGTTACGGCGCCCAGACCGGTTACTACAACTCGTTTCATTGATTTGCCTCCTAAGTTATATATAAATTGAATTGGTTTACATAATTAATTTTCGTGTTGTCAGCGGGCGACCGCAAGGGTCGCCCATACAACACAATCAGCCGATTACGCGTTTTCTTTAATATAATTTACAGCGTCACCTACTGTGCTTATCTTCTCCGCCTGATCGTCGGGAATTTCAAGGTCGAACTCCGTTTCAAGACCCATGATAAGCTCAACTATATCCAATGAATCCGCGCCTAAATCGTCAACGAAGGACGCTTCCATTGTTACGTCCTCCTCGTCAACGCCAAGCTGGTCAACGATTACCGATTTTACTCTCTCAAATTCTTCCATTGTCTGCGCACCCCCTTTCGAGTTTTTTATATAAACTTCTAAAAAGAATATATACGTTTTTTGCGGGCGGATAATATCCGCCCCTACTGGATTATACTACATTACAAGCCCGCCGTCAACATTTATTACCTGACCCGTAACATATTTCGCCATATCGGACGCTAAGAACGCCACTACCTCGGCTACCTCGTCGGTCGTGCCGAACTTTCCGAGGGGGATCGCGCCGAAATACTGCTTCTTTACGTCGTCGGGGAGCTTATCCGTCATGTCGGACGCGATAAAGCCGGGAGCGACAGCGTTACAGCGTATGCCGCGCGACGCAAATTCCTTCGCGGTCGTCTTTGTAAGACCGATAAGTCCCGCCTTTGACGCGCTGTAATTCGCCTGTCCGGCGTTGCCCATAACTCCGACTACCGACGCGATATTTACAATAGCTCCGCTTCTCTGCTTCATCATCGGTCTCGCGACTGTTTTGATGCAGTTGAACGCGCCCTTTAAGTTTATATCGAGAACCAAGTCCCAGTCGGCTTCGGACATTCTCAGCATCAGTCCGTCGCGCGTTACTCCGGCGTTGTTTACGAAAATGTCTATCGTGCCGAATTTTTCCTGCGCCGCCTTGACGAGCGCGGCTACGTCGTCGAGCTTTCTCACGTCGCCCTTTACCACTATGCAGTCAACGCCGAGCTCCTTGATTTCCTCGCAGGTTTCGTCCGCGTAATCAGCCGAGGGAATGTCGTTTATGACGATATTCGCGCCGTATCCCGCCAACTTCATCGCGATCGACTTGCCTATGCCGCGTCCCGAGCCGGTTATGATTGCCGTTTTTCCTTTTAACATGGGTTTAACCCTCCAATCCTTCCAAAGTTTTATTCAATGAAGCCATGTCCTCTACATTAAAGACCTTAACTTCCTTCGTTACCTTCCTTATAAATCCGCTAAGCGCCTTGCCCGGACCTATTTCAACAAATGTGTCCACTCCGTCGGCGAGCATTTTGCGGATAGTGTTTTCCCATAATACGGACGAGGAAACCTGCTTTATAAGGAGCGGCTTGATATCGTCCTTGCTATTGATATAATCAGCCGTTACGTTCGTTATCACGGGGATATTCATGTCCTTTACCTCGACGTTTTCAAGCTCCTTCGCGAGCTTCTCACCCGCGCCGATAAGCATACTGCAATGGAACGGAGCGGATACCGGAAGAACCATAGCCCGCTTCGCGCCCTTCGCCTTCGCGAGCTCGCAGCACTTTTCGACCGCTTTGACCTCGCCCGATACAACGATTTGTCCGGGGCAGTTGAAATTCGCCGGAGAGCATACGCCGATTGCGGACGCTTCATCGCAGCAAGCCTTTACGTCGTCTGCGGAAAGAGCGATTATCGCAGCCATAGCGCCCTCGCCTACGGGGACTTCCTCCTGCATATACTTGCCGCGCTTTTTGACAAGCCTTACCGCGTCGGCAAAATCCATAGAGCCTGACGCGACGTGCGCGGTGTACTCGCCGAGGCTCAATCCCGCCACAACGTCGGGCTTTATGCCCTTCTCCTCCAAAACTCTGAGCGCCGCGACGCTTGCGGTGAGTATCGTCGGCTGAGTGTTTTCCGTAATCATAAGCGTTTCCGCGTCGCCGTTCCAGACCATGTCCTTTACGTCGAAGCCGAGAGCCGCCGAAGCCTCGTCGAACACCTTATCCGCAACCGCGAAGTTTTCCGCAAGCTCCCTGCCCATTCCTACCGCCTGCGAGCCTTGACCCGCAAATACAAATGCTAATTTTCCCATTGTTTTACTCCTACTTTAATTTGTTTGAAATATTGTCCAAAATTTCCTCTACGCCGTCAAAATAGCTCTTTATTATATCCGCGCACGGCTCGATTTTGTTTACCATTGCCGCCGACTGACCCGCCATGAGCGAGCCTGTCTGAACGTCGCCCTCCTCGAACGCGCGGCGCAGTCCGCCCACTCCGAGGGCTTCTATTTCCTCAAACGGCGCGCCCGCTTTTTCAAGACGCTCATATTCGCGGGTGAGCTTGTTTTTGAGCGCTCTTACCGGCGCGCCGGTCGAGCGTCCCGTTACAACCGCGTCTCTGTCCTTCGCTTTCAAAACAGCCTGCTTGTAGTTTTCATGAGCTATGCACTCGTCCGAGCAGATGAAGCGCGTTCCGACCTGTATTCCGTCCGCGCCCAAAGCGAACGCCGCGACCGTGCCGCGCTTATCCGCAAATCCGCCCGCCGCGACTACGGGGATCTCAACCGCGTCAGCTACCTGCGGCACAAGCACCATGGTGGTAAGCTCGCCGATATGACCGCCCGCTTCCGTGCCTTCGGCGATCACTCCGTCAACGCCTGATTTTTCCATTCGCTTCGCCATCGCGACGCTCGCGATAACCGGTAAAATCTTGATACCCGCCTCCTTCAAAGCCGGTATGTATTTCGCCGGATTGCCCGCGCCCGTCGCGACAACAGCAGGTTTTTCCTCTACTATAACCTGCATTACCTCGTCCGCGAACGGGGACATCAGCATCACGTTTACGCCGAAAGGCTTATCCGTGAGCGTGCGCGCCTTTTTGATCTGTTCGCGCACTACCTCAGCGGGAGCGCCGCCCGCCGCTATCAAGCCGAGTCCGCCGCCGTTTGATACGGCAGCCGCCAATTCGGCGGTTGCGACCCACGCCATGCCGCCTTGTATGATCGGGTATTCTATGCCGAGCAGGTCTGTTAATCTTGTTTTCATGTTTATTCTCCCTTCAATTACGGTTTTTCGATATTACCATTCCATTACCAATGCGCCCCATGTTAAGCCGCCGCCGAAGCCTACGAGGACTATTTTGTCGCCTTTTTTTATTCTGCCCGCGGCTGCCGCTTCGCTTAATGCTACGGGTATGCACGAGGCGGAGGTGTTGCCGTATTTTTCCAGTGTGAGATATATTTTATCGTCTGTTATGCCCATGCGCTTTATCGCGCTTTCGACTATTCTGTAATTCGCCTGATGCGGTACTACGAGCGCGATATCGTCCATAGTGAGCCCCGCTTTTTCAACAACGCGCAGCGTCGAATCCGCCATAGCTTTTACCGCGAACTTCATAACCGCCTGACCCGCCATCCAGATTGATTTTTTGTCGTGGCTGACGCGCTTTTCGACCTCTTCCTCGTCGTCTCTGTACGCGAGCTGCGTTATGCTTTTGCAACCAGTTCCGTCCGCGCCGATCTCTGTCGCGATTATTCCGGGCTCGTCCGTCGCCGCGACTACAGCCGCTCCCGCCGCGTCGCCGAACAGTACGCAGGTGGCGCGGTCGTTGTAGTCGGTCGCTTTGCTTAATGTGTCGGCGCAGACTACGAGTATTTTTTTATATGTCTCGGTTGCGATGAATTGCTTCGCTACCGTAAGTCCCGTTACGAAGCTCGAGCAAGCCGCGTTTATATCGAACGCCGCCGCGTTTACCGCGCCTATGCTGTTCTGCACCACGCACGCGCACGACGGTGTGAAATAGTCGGGCGTTACGGTGGCGAGGATTATCAAATCTATTTCCTCAGCCGACACTCCCGCGTTTTCGAGCGCGCGTTTTGCCGCGATCGCCGCCATATCCGTCGTGTACTCGTTGTCAGCCGAAATATGGCGTTCCTTAACTCCCGTGCGGCGCGTTATCCATTCGTCGCTCGTGTCTACTATGCTCTCCATGTATGCGTTATCGTATATTTTTTCGGGGACGTAGCCGCCCAAACCGATTATTTTCGCGTTTACCATCGTTAATTTTCCTCCGTTATCTGCCTATATTTGCGGATATTTCGTTTATAATATCCGTTTCGACGAACTTTTTCGCCTGAATTATCGCCGAGTAAACAGCTTTCGCGTCCGACGAGCCGTGACCCTTTATTACGGGCTTTTTCGTACCCAAGAGCGGCGCGCCGCCGTATTCGCGGTAGTCCATCGCCTGCTTGAACTCGTCGAGACTTTTAAGCACGAACACGGCGCCCATCTTGGTAAAAAGGTTTTTAGTAAAAATATTTTTAACCTTTTTGCCTACTACGCCGCCCATGCCCTCGACAGTTTTTAAAATCACGTTTCCGACAAATCCGTCGCATACCATTACGTCGGCGTTACCCTCCATAACGTCGCGTCCCTCGATATTGCCGATAAAATTGAACGGCGCGTTTTTCATGCGCGGATAGGTGTCTTTTGTAAGGTCGTCGCCCTTGCCTTCCTCCTCGCCGTTGGACATCAGCCCCACCTTCGGCTCGGCGATGCCGAAAATCTTATTCATGTAAATGCTTCCCATTATGCCGAACTGAACAAGATTTTCGGGGCGGCAGTTCGTGTTCGCGCCCGCGTCTATGAGCATTTTTGCCCCCTGCGCCGTTGGGAGCAAAGTCGCGAGCGCGGGTCGCAGTACGCCCTTTATTCTTCCCACTACAAGCAGTCCCGAAACGAGCAGCGCGCCTGTGTTTCCCATTGACAGCATCGCGTCGCCCTCTCCGTTTTTGAGCATATTCGCCGCGACTACAACGGACGCGTTTTTCTTGCTTTTAACCGCCTTTGTAGGTTCTTCGTGGTTTGTTATGACCTCATCGGCGTTTATGATTTCGATTTTGTCCGATGGGTATTTGTATTTCGCGAGCTCCGCGCGCACTACCTCGTCCCTGCCGACAAGCGCTATATTTACGTCAAGCTCCTTCGCGGCTTTTACCGCCGCCTCTATCGGAGCTTCGGGCGCGTGGTCGCCGCCCATAGCGTCAATGATTATTTTCATTCGCCGTATTTCCTTTCATATTTTTAAGCGGGTATCAGCAGGCTGAATTTGCCCCTGAAAACCTCCGTCATATTCACCTTTATAAAAACGTGAACGATAAATTCCTTCTCCCGCACGCGCACGACTTCCGAACGCGCGACGAGCCTTTCGCCCGAGTGAACCTCCGCCTTGTACTTGACGTTCGCGACCTTGACAAGAGCCGCCTTCGCGTCAATAACGCTCAAAGCGAGATTTTCCGCGAGAGCGTATATGCACTGGCTTTTCACTATATCCGTGCCTTCAAACGTCATGGAATCGTCTGTGCTCAATACCGATAAGCCGTTATGGAACAGCTCCAAATCGAGCAGCTCGCCCGAATTTACGGCGTGTCCCGCGCTTTCGGCAACGGACTTTACCCTCTCGCGGTATTCCGCTATACCAAGCTCGGCGCGGTCAAACCGAATTGTGGAAACGCTGACATGACAAGCTTTAGCGAGCTCCTCGTCCTTTAAAAACGGCTCCTCTTTGATTTTTTTCAGTAAAAATTCCTGCCGCTCTTTTTTCAGCGCCGCCCTGTCCATTTCATACGCTCCCTTCCGATTTGATATTTATTATTAGTATCAGGTACTAATTCATCTTATAGAATTATATACTACAGTTTACACTAATGCAACAGTAATTTTACAAACATTTCAAACATTGGTAAATATGCAACAAAAACATGGGTAATATATGTGCATTTTTACCTGTTTTAACACAATATATTGTGGATATTAAGCAAAAAAACGGAACAGGGATCTCCCTATTCCGCTATCATTTCCTGGTTTCGTCCGAACATGCTGTTTATGTTGAGCGTTCCGAACATATCGACTTTTTTTCCGTCTATGAAAAACTGCACTCTGTTTATCGTGTCAAGCTCGGTTAAAGAATCCACAATCGAATATACCGCCAAAATTTCTTTATCCTGATCGCCGGAGTTGCGCTCGGCAAAATTCGAGCCGAAGTTTACGAAGCAAACGTCGCCTATAGTGTCCACGCCGATAAGCGTCGTTTCTGAGCTGAGTGTTGCGGAAAGCCCCTCCGCCTGCGGACCTTTTATAAGCTCGTTTATTATATACTGCTCTATCGGCTGCTGGTCGGCAGCGCGGATCGTGCGCATCTCTCCGTACAGCCTGTTCGTGCCGCGCTGAGTGAAATACAGTTTTATATTGCGTGTTTCGGTGGTGTTCGTGTCTGTGGGAAGATTAATATCCTCATTCGTAAGATATCCTATCACGGTACCGTCAGGAGCGACAATATCGTCACCCTCTATTATCACCTTTACGCTTTGAATCCCGTCAAGCGCGCATAATGATTTTACCACCGAATACGTCGCTAAAATATCTTTTGTCGTGTCGCCGGTTATGTATTCTCTTGAAAAATTTACAATTATGTTCGCGGGATCGCTGCGGTCTATAGCCAAAAGCTTTACGTCCCTGTGAAGCGTTCTGCGCTGACGCGAGTTTTCGGGGCCCTTTATGAGCGCGTCAACCACAGCCTCTACCACATCCTCATCGGCATCATAGACTATCTCGTGCTGTTCTGCCGATATCGCCGTTTCAGACTCGTTGAAAAAATATAAATCCGTGTTCATGGTTATTCTGTTCCTGCCGCTGTTTACGGCGCCGATTATTACGGCGATAACGACAATCAGCACTGCTGCCAAAATACCTATAACACTTTTTCTACTCATTTTTGCCTCCCGAGAGATTATTATTTTTATGATACGGCAATGTTATTGTAAATATACTGCCGCCGCCTTCCGCGTCCGTTACGGTTATACTGCCGCCGTGAGCTGTGACTGCCTCGTTCGCGATGGCAAGCCCCAGTCCCGTTCCTCCGGTTTCGCGGGCGCGCGAATCGTCGAGCCTGTAGAAGCGCTCAAAAATTTTCTCCCTGAACTCCTCCGGTATGCCGGGGCCGCTGTCGCGAACCGCAATTACGATCGAGTTATCCTTTTCACTTATATCGATATTGATCGTCGTTCCTTCCGGCGAATATTTTATGGCGTTGTCGACTACATTATAGACCGCCTCATAAATTTTATCATAATCCATAAGCACCGGTCCAAACTCTATGTCATGGTATCCGGTACTGAGCACGACCGTGCGCGCGGCGGCTATGGGATTGAGCTTTCTCACTACCTCCTCGGTAAGAGCCTTTATGTCGCAGTTTTCAAAATCAAGAGACGCGCCCGCGGCGTCAAGCTTTGTGAGCGCGAGAAGTCTTTCAACTATTCGCGTAAGTCTGTCAACCTCATCCGACATATCCCCCAAAAAATCCTTAACCGTATCCATATCGGGATTTTCCGCGGAAACGAGGCTGTCGCATATCAGCTTTATTCCCGCCATAGGCGTTTTCAGCTCATGCGACGCATCCGAAACAAACTTTCTTCGGTTTTCCTCAAGCTGACTGAGCTCATCGCACATAGAATTGAGAGCCTCGCCCATTTGGGAAATCTCGTTATGTCCGCGCACGTCTATACGCTTTGAAAAGTCTCCGCGCGATATGCTCTTTGCCGCGTCTATAAAGCTCTCCACAGGCGACGTGATTATGTAGCTCATTCCGATACTCAGCATTCCTATCACCACAAGTATAAGCACACAAAACACAATAAGGCTGTTTCGCGTCGATTTAACTGTTCCGCTTATCTTTTCCGCCGATTCCGCCAAATATACGCAGCCTATTATGATGCCGTCGCGGCTGACCGGAACCGCCACCGATATCAGACGCATACCGCTTTCATCGTCGCCGATGCTGTCAACCTGCTCCCCGTTCAAAGCGGAACGCATAACGCTGCGCATGAATACCTTTCCGAGAAGCTGGGATTCCTTGTTCGTGTCGCACATAACAGTATACGACGGATTAACGACAACTCCTCGGATATTTGTTCCGCCGAGGCATGTGTCAACGATATCCGAAAACTTAGCGTCCGAAACGCTTATATCCGTTTCCCAATTCTCGGAAATTATCGCGCTTATGGTATTTGCCTTAGCGAGCATATCGACCGATTCTCTGCTGTAGAGGTTCTCGCTTAAAAGTCCTATGACGTAAGCGCACATCAGCATCAGAGTTATAAGTATGACCGCGATATAAGTAATCAGCATCGTAAACCGCATTGATGAAAATACAGAGCTGAATTTTGATTTTATTTTATCACCGGATTTTTTCTTAGTCCTTACGGTAATAGTAACCAACTCCCCATTTTGTCTTTATATATTCCGGTTCAGCCGGATTTTCCTCTATTTTCTCTCTTAATCGGCGTATATGCACGTCAACCGTGCGCACATCGCCCGGGTAATCGAATCCCCACGCTATATCGAGCAGATTTTCTCTCGTGTATACCTTCCCCGGATTTCGCAAAAACAGCTCAAGAAGGTCAAATTCCTTGCTCGTAAGCTCCACATTTTCACCGCGTATTACAACGCGGCGGAAGTTATAATCAAGCGTAATATCTCCCGAAACGATAACCTTGTCGCGGTCGCCCTTCGGAGCGGGATTCGAGCGGCGCATTATCGCCTTTATCCGCGCCGTTACCTCGCGTATATTAAACGGCTTTGTTATATAATCGTCCGCGCCGTATTCAAGACCGAGTATCTTGTCAATATCCTCGCTTTTTGCCGTTAGCATTATGATAGGCACGTTTGAAAAGCTTCTTATTTGGCGGCACACTGTAAATCCGTCCACCTTCGGAAGCATTAAATCGAGTAGTATTATATCTATACTCTCATCGTGCGCGAGATGTATAGCTTCCTCGCCGTCGAAAGCGGTTTCTACCTGATAGCCCTCCTGCTGAAGATTAAATTTTATGCCCTTAACAAGAAGTTTTTCGTCGTCAACCACAAGAACTTTCATATTTTATGTCTCCTTATTCATTATCAACTGTAAACATATATACATTAGATATTATACCATATTTATTTCATAATTGCAACAAAAATTTTAAGAAAATGTAAAAAAGCTGTAATCTTTTCAGACTACAGCTTTTTGAAAATAAACTTATTTAATAAGTCTCGCCTTTATAACGCCGCTCGTGTTTGAGAGCTTTTCCATAACCTCCGCCGGAATAGGTTCGTCGGTGTTGATAATCGTATACGCGATGTCACCCTTTGACGCGTTCATCATGTCGGAGATGTTTACCGTGATAACGTCCGTGTACTTCGCGATAGCGTTCGGGATATTCTTATGAATGATCGCCACACGTCCGCCCGCGCTCTTTTGCAGCCAGCAGCGCGGGAAGTTTACGGAATTTACTATATTTCCGTTTTCGAGATAGTCCGCTATCTCCTGGCAAGCCATAACGGCGCAGTTATCCTCCGATTCCTCGGTTGACGCGCCCAAATGCGGTATCGCGAGTATACCGTTTTCACTTACCGCGCTCGCGCCCGGGAAGTCTACGACGTATTTCGCAACCTTGCCCTCAGCTATAGCCGCCTTCACGTCATCCGCGTTTACAAGTCCGCCGCGCGCGAAGTTCAAAATTCTTACTCCGTCCTTCATCTTTGCGATTGCTTCCGCGTTTATCGAGTCTCTCGTTTCGTCTGTCAGCGGAACGTGGATCGTAACGTAATCCGAAACCTTGTAAATATCGTCGATATTTTTTACGACCTTAACCTTTTCCGACAGCTTCAGAGCGTTCGCAACGGACAGGAACGGATCGTAGCCCACTACGTCCATGCCGAGCGCGACAGCCGCGTTAGCTACGAGTATGCCTATCGCGCCCAAACCGATTACGCCGAGCGTCTTGCCCATAATTTCGTTGCCCGCAAAATGCGATTTGCCCTTCTCGACCTGCTTGTCAATGTCGTCGCCGTTCAGCGTGCTCGCCCATTCGATACCCTCAACAATATCTCTCGACGAAAGCAGCAGTCCCGCGATAACAAGCTCCTTGACCGCGTTCGCGTTAGCACCCGGGGTGTTGAAAACAACGATACCCTTTTCGGTACATTTGTCAATCGGAATATTATTTACACCCGCGCCCGCTCTCGCTACCGCAAGAAGCGTCTCGGGAAGCTCCATGTCGTGCATTTTAAAGCTTCTTAAAACTATACCGTCGGCATTTGTATTTACATCGTCGGTTATTGTGTAGTTATCGCCGAGCTGATCCAATCCGACAGCGGCGATTTTGTTTAACGTAAGTATATTAAACATGATTGATCTCTCCTATTATTTATTTTCAGCCTCAAATTTCTTCATAAATTCAACTAGCGCCTCAACGCCCTCTATCGGCATGGCGTTGTAAATGCTCGCTCTCATGCCGCCTACGGTTCTGTGACCTTTTATGTTGATAAAGCCCGCCGCCGTAGCTTCCTTTACAAACTTCGCGTCAAGCTCCTCGTCACCCGTTACGAACGGTATGTTCATAAGCGATCTGTCCTCGGGAACGACCGTACCCTTGAACATTTCCGAGCTGTCAAGGAAATCATAAAGAATTTTAGCCTTTTTCTCGTTTATCTTCTGAAGCTCCTTAACTCCGCCCTTATCCTTGATCCACTGAAGAACAAGACCGAGCATATATATGCCGTATGTCGGCGGCGTGTTGTACATTGAGCCGTTGTCACGGTGAATTGAATACTTGAACATTGTCGGCGTACCTTCGAGCGTGTCGCCTATTAAATCGTTGCGTACGATTACGAGCGTAACGCCCGCGGGACCTAAGTTCTTCTGCGCGCCCGCGTAAAGAATACCGAACTTGTTTATGTCAATCTCCTCCGCCATTACACATGACGAAATATCCGCAACGAGCACCGCGTCGGTGTCGGGGAGCTTCTTTTCGGTGTAGTGCGTACCGTATATCGTGTTGTTATAGCAAATGTAGCAGTAGTCCGCTTCGGGGTCGAACATACTCTTATCGGTCTCGGGAATGTACGAGAACGTCTTATCCGCCGACGACGCGACCTTGTTGACCTTGATATATCTCTCAGCCTCCTGAGCCGCCTTTTTAGCCCACTGACCTGTGATGATATAGTCAGCCTTACCCGACTTCGTGCCGAGGTTCATCGGAATTGCCGCGAACTGCGACGAAGCGCCGCCCTGCAAAAACAGTACCGTATAATTGTCGGGAACGTGCATAAGCTCTCTTACGAGCGCCTCCGCGTTGTCGATTATCGCCTTGTACTCCTTCGAACGATGGCTCATCTCCATGACAGACTGACCTGTCGTACCGTACTCGGTCATCTCCGCCGCCGCCTTTTCAAGCACCTCAAGCGGGAGCATTGAGGGACCCGCCGAAAAATTGTAAACTCTGCTCATTATATATTCCTCCATTTTTATTATTTTCATGCGTAAGGATTGTTAAAATCTTCACATTGTTTTTATTTCATATATTATATAACGAGCGGCGCATTTCGTCAATATGAGCGGTGACAGAAATTTATGCATGTTTCGGCGTTTTTTTTCACCATTTTGTATAAATTTCAAAGAATTTCGTAATAATCCGCGACGCTGTTGGCTATAGCCCACGCGATTTTCGCCTGATAATCCTCGTCGTTGAGCTTTGCCTCCTCGTCGGGATTGGATATAAACCCGCACTCGGCAAGTATCGCGGGTATCGGCGGATTTTTCATCAGAAACAGGCTTTCGTCGGCTGTTTTTACCGCGTGAGCCTCCGCGCCTGTAACTCCCGCGATTTTATCCTGTATGCTCTCGGCAAGCTCCTCTATTTCCGCGTGGTTTTTGGAGTAGAAAATATGAAGCCCGCTCACTCTTGAATCGGAAAACGAGTTAAGATGAATGCTCAAAAACAGGTCCGCGCCGCTTTGCTCCATAATATCGCGCCGTTTGTGCATATCCGTGACCTTCATCTGCCTGATCGTCTTATCGCTCTCGTCCCAAAGCCCGTCGTCGCCGCAGCGCGTCATAACGACCCGCACCCCGCGCGCTTCAAGCACCTCTCCGAGCTTTTGCGCGATCGCAAGATTAACGTCCTTCTCCATAGTCCCATTGACTCCCACCGCCCCGCCATCCGGCGCGCCATGTCCCGCGTCAACGACGACGCAGTATGTTTTTTCCGAGAACACCTGTGCCGCCGGAATATGCCTGAGACAAATCCCCGCCGCTACGCCGAAAGTCAGCGCCAAAATGAATATTGCATATTTCTTCATAGAAAAATCACCCCGTATATTTTATGGGGTGATTGTGATTTTTATTATTTTAGTTTTTCCCTATACTGTCACTCATGTATAAATCTGCTGCCAAAGCAAATAAAATATTGAACTGTCGCGCCACTGCCGTGAAAAAGCGCTTTCCGCGTTAGGGTTTTATAGTTCAATCCATATCTCTCGAAAATCTCGACTGTGTTTTGCAAAGAACTATATCGACCTTACCTTCCTCGCAGTCACGGAGCATCTGATTAAATGCCGGTCTGTTCCTGTCAGCGCCGCTATAGTCCTCGTCTGCTTATGTCAAGCAAGGGATAAAAAAATAATTGATTTTTTTACTATTCCTTTTCCTTAAAAGTCCACACTATTTCAATCCTCTTATCAGGATAAATATAGATTGCCTTAATCAAGTCCTCAATCGTCTGGCGGTTGATTTCATCTATTCCGATATATTTATCGAAAATGCCTGTTGCCGATAGGCTGTCCACAGATGCGGCTTCTTTGGTAAGGCTCTCTATGCGGCGAGTGTATTCGTCTATGCCGTCGTTTATGATGCTTCTTGCCTCTGTAAACTCGTCCTCGGCGAGTTCATTCTTAGTAAGCCGTATATACAGTTCCGTTATTTTTCGCTTTTCATCAGCGATTTTTCGGTAAAGCCGCTCTATCTCGGTTTCAATTTGCTGTTTCTTATCATCGCACTTTTGCTCTATTTCTGATATATCGGCGGCTTTCGAAATTTCCGCTTTTATGGCGGCAGTTACAACCTTCGCTATTTGGCTTTCCTTTATTTTGTCCTGAAAGCAATCGTTTTCCTTGGTGAATTGCTTATAAGAACACATATACGTTGCGTCTGCTCTGCCGTAGCTGTTCATAAGATGACCACAGCCGCCGCATCTGACAAATCCTTTTAAGCCGATTTTTTTGCCGTTCGGGTGCGTCCTCTTTTGCGCTATTGCCCTTACGGCGTTATAGACCTCACAGGAAACGATAGGCTCATGCGTGTTCTCGACAACAATTCTGTCCTCTTTTTTCACGCTTCTGACCTGTGGGCTTCCCACGGTAATTCGCTCGAATTTATGACTAATCAGCTTGCCCGTGTATCGCTCGTCAGATGCGATATTAGTTATCATACTTGCCGTCCAGCATTTATATTTGCTGACCGTATTCCACTCGCGACACATCGGGTCTATGCTCTTTTTGTACTCCGCCGGAGTTAATACGCCCTCCTTATTAAGCTGCTGCGCGATTTCTTTTGTTGTTCTGCCGCTCAGACGCATATTAAAAATACGTCTTACGATTTCGGCGGCAGGCTCGTCTATTATGATATGCCCTTTATTGTCGGGGTCTTTCACATATCCGTAAAAGGCATACGGAGCAAGGAATTTTCCCATTTTAGATTGAATCCGCCTCGTGCTTTTGACCTTTTCGGATAAGTCGATACTGTATAAACTGTACGTTATATTCTTTAACGCCACGTCCGTACCGCCTGTAATTCCGCGATAATCCTTGCTGTCATATCTATTGTTGACGGATATGAATCGGATTTCCCATTCGGGGAATTTGTATTCGAGATAGTTGCCTATCTCTATATAGTCTCTCGCGAACCGTGAAAAATCCTTTACAATAATACAGTCTACACTGTGAGTTTCGGCTAATATCAGCAGCTTCTTAACGCTTGGTCTGTTCATATTAGTGCCGGAATATCCGTCGTCAACCAATTCGATTGTTTCAATCGGTCTGTCCGACAACTCCTTATCTATATATAGGTCAATGAGTGACCGCTGATTAGCTATGCTGTCGCTTTCGGCTTTATCGCCGTCGTCTACGGATAGCCTCAAGTATTTTGCGATTACATACTTATCCCGCAAGTCGCTCACCTCCGACATTAGCGTTATTATCGCTGCACATTATCAACAGTTCGCTCATTTTATCGCTGAACGCCCATTGAATTTCTATATTCTTGTCGGGATAGACCGTTATACGCTTGACAAATGCGTCAACAATCTCCTGCGTGAGCTTTTTACTGCTCTTGTATTTCTTTAAATCTGCAATCCATTTGCCGGACGATAACAGCCTGTTAAGCCGCTCTCGCTCCTTATTTACTACTTCAAGATTGCTTGTTTCAGTGTGTAATTCAGCGTCAAACTCGTCCTTCACATTTTTGTATTCCTGCTCATCTATAATGCCTTTCGCAAAATCAGACGCGGCGCGTATTCGGCTTGACTTTATGTAAGCGATATTTGAAAGAATACTGCTCGTTTCCCGCGTTACCGCCATCATCTTTTTCCTGACTACGGGCGATTTAGCCGCGTTCGCAAGCATATTCTCAATATTCGCCAGATACGATATTTGCAGTCTGACGGAGTTCATAACGATTTCTTTCAGTATGTCCTCCGCTATCATAATAAATTTGCACTTATCGGGGAAAACCGCGTGATGAGGGCATATGTACGTATACCGCGCCTTTTTATAGCCTTTCTTGGCGGTTTTGTACCGCGTCAGATTCGTACCGCAGTCACCGCATACGATTTTGCCTTTGAACAGATTATTGTTATTACTGATTTTATCGTATTTACCGAGATTTTTATGATACGCCGCGCTTGTTTCGGCAAGCTGTCTCTGCACCTTATCGAATAATTCCTTTGAAACTATCGGCTCATGAGTATTGGGAACGATTACCCAATCACTCTTATCGACGTACTTTTCTTTGCCGCCGTCATAGAATTGCGATTTACGTCTGCCCTGAACCATATTGCCGATATATACTTCGTTTTGGAGCATTGATTTAAGCGTAGCTATGCGCCACAGAGTATAGTCTGCGTATCTTTTATCTTTGATTATGCCTTTATCATAACGATACTTCGATGGCGGCATGATACTCCGTGAATAAGAATTACTATAAGCCGTCAAAAAAATTGTCAATCTTATTAATAAATGCTGATAAATGCTATATTTTTTAATACTAATTCGCAAAATATATAGATTTGCGAACACATTGGTATATCACTATATTAGTTTAGTATATATAAAATTAAACTTATTTATACGTTTCTCTAATATTCGATTATTGTAATGAGGTGAGTGTATATTATGCGTAAATTGATAGGCAATACTCCTATAATAAAATTGAAAAATTTGTCTAATGATAGCATGGCAGATATATACGTTAAATTGGAGTATTACAATTTAGGGGGTTCGGTAAAAACGCGAGTTGCACACGAAATGATAAAATCCGCTGAACGAAATGGAGTACTACATAAAGGTATTACGTTGATAGAAGCAACAGGCGGAAATACAGGTATTGGAATTGCAATTATTAGCAGACTTAAAGGATATAATTTTATTGCTGTTGTACCAGATAATTATAGCCAACAACGAATAGACTTATTAAAAATTTATGGGGCAAAGGTTGTTTTATCAAATCATCTATTGGGAAATGATTCACATATAAGGAAAGCAGAAGAAATTGTACATGCCAACAATACATATTTTTGCTTAAATCAATTCAATAATAGAAGTTGTATTGATGCCCATTACTTAGGGACAGCCATAGAAATAATTAATTCCATTGATACTGTAAATGGATTTGTGTCTGTGGTTGGAAGTGCGGGTACTTTTACTGGTATTAGCAAGCGTCTAAAGGAGTATGATTCAAATACCAAGTGTTATGTTGTGCAACCAGAAGGTTCAAATATTATGACAGGATATGCAAAGCCACATTTAATTCAAGGGGCTAGCGTGGGAATCAAACCAGCATTGTTAGATTATAATTTAATTGATGATATTATAACTGTTAATAATACAGATGTTGCCAACACTTTAAACGTTCTTTGCCGTCATGAAGGTTTATTTTTGGGTATATCATCTGGTGCCAATATTTGTGCTGCTATTAAGATAGCAAAACAAATGGGTCCCAAGAAAAAAATAGTTACAATCGCACCTGATGCTGGATATTACTATTTTGATTATTATTCTACGTATGTAATGGATCATAATATCTAGGAGGGATTTACATTGAAGACACAACGGTTATTTTTAAACAACCCTTTTTTAGTAAGTTGTTGCGCACATATAATTGATAAAAAAAGCAATGCGATTATCTTCTATCGTTTACTATTGAGAAAGATAAAACTATCATTTTATCTAAAGTGAATTTTAATCAAGAAGTTGATGTTATATGGTATGGGCGAAAAATTACTGGTAATATTGTTGCCATTGACAATAAAAATAATCACTCAAAAATATATATATTAATGCACAAAGAAGTAGCACTACCCAAAAGCTATTTTGAAGCTCAACAGGATATTTTTGCTGTATGTATTAGAGACTATAATATTTATCTCTACCTCAAAATCAAGGAACTTAGTGTGGCAGAACATATTGAAATTGATGTTGTGGAGAATGAGGATTCGCACCAGCTTACTGCTCTAGGGTTTTACAAAAAAAGAACGATAGAAAATATTGTTACTTGGTATAGGACAATCAACGCTGAACAAGCAAAAATAATTAAAAATAGCTTTGATATCTTTCATCATGGATACAATTCACGAATTCAGTCATACCCGCCAGATTGTTGGTGATAGTGATAGTTAGACTCTATATGAAAAAGGGTTGTAAAAACGATTCTTTCTATGATAGAATAGAAAGAACTCATATGATGAATTTTTTTAGCAAGAGGAAGACGAAAAAGAACGAGCGAGACTAAAAAGAATATCATCGCCGAACTGATTAAAGAATATGACAACAAAACAACAGCTGATATTCAAGAAGCGTTAAAAACCTTACTCAGCGACACTACTCAGGAAATAATGGAAGCAGAACTTGATGAGTATTTAGACTATGAAGGCAGCTACAATCCCGACTATAAACACAAGAAATTACGCAGTTCCTACGGTGAAATCCCTTTCGAAGTTCCGCAGGATCGCAACGGTAATTTTTCGCCCATAATAGTCCCTAAGCACAAAAAAACATATACGAAATCGAGCAGAAAATCATTGCTATGCCAACCAAAGGCATGACAACAAATATCATATAACATAGAAAACATTTATGGTTTCGAAGTAAGCAAGGGTATAACGGCAGTAATAAACAAAATACTGCCTTAAGTCGAAGAATGGCATCAGCAACCGTTATCCTCGGTATATCCGATTATAGACGCCCCCATTTTCGGTAAGGGATGAACACATCGTAAAAAAGATAGCTGCGTACATAACACTCGGAGTAAACGACTAGGGAAAGAAAGAGTTATAAAGCATAACAATAGGCGGGAATAAGAGTGCTAAATACTGGCTTGGTATACTTAACGACCTCAAAAATCGCAGGATATACTGATGTACTACGGGCTTTCGGGGATAAAATAGGTCATAGCTGTGGCATATCCGAATAATGAATAACAGTCCCAATATTGCATCAGGTAAGTAATACCCTTAAATACGTGACAAGAAACAAGGAAGCATTTGCTAATATGATTTAAAGACTATCATCATGCGCCGAACGAGAAAATCATCTATAACTAATGCATTCTGTCATGGAGAAATGACACGAGAAATATCCGAACGAGACAAAAGTGTCGGGAAGATAATTGGATATATTACTGATTTTTAAATTTTCTGTTGAAGTTAGGAAGGAGATACCCCATGATAGAGAGTCTTAACATCTCATTGAGGCGTTTAAACAGTTAAATGAGTGTATTTTTGAATGATATCGCGCGCTGAAGAGGCTGTAACTGTCGACGTTTAAGACACGGAAGAAGTTGATTATGCTACCTTGGAAAACTAGGATAAGGTTTTCGGCGAGCTGTCTATAATGTGCGAAGTATGGCTGGCTTAAATAGAACAAATCTTTCGGCAAATCAAGGGTAAAATGCATCCCGTCTTCACGCACTTCAACGAGTCCGTCCTTGACATACTGTAAAATTCATACTATATCTAGCTAAGACAAAAATCCCATAGATATTCCCGTCCGTAAAACATATGTATTTCATCATAGAAAAATTAAATTTAGAAATTGAGCCAATCCCAAATTTTGTGTAAAGATAAGTTGAAAAGACCTCCAAGATGATATATAATAAAAATATCAAAATGG
>CANRJY010000002.1 GCA_947631085.1 uncultured Clostridia bacterium
TTTCCCTGATTATATGCCGCTCTGTCAATAGCGTACACGGCGTGGCGGTCAACGGTATTGAGCGTGTACATAATTTCGGACTCGCTGTAGCCGTTCCCGTGATGCGACGGTCTTGAGCCGTTGCCTTCCAACGCCACGACAGCCATGCCGCCTTGATTACATGAGGGATTGCCGCCGTTGCCGTCGATAGTCCGCGCGGTTTCGGCTTCGTAAATGCCGCTGTGAGGATTATCCGATTTCATGGAATTACTCGAATTGGAGCATATGCCGTAGGTCTTAGGCACAAAAACAGTCTGGTCGTTATTGCAGCCGAGCGTTGCGCTCTTGTTATCCTGAATACTCTCGTCCGTCGGCTGCTTTACGTCAAAGCTGACGAGCGCGCGCCCTCGGTTACGCTTTTCACGATTTTCGGCGCGTCCTCCGCCGCGTAGCCCTTCGCCCTGTAAACATCCGCCGCAATAACCGGAACAAGGCTTTCAAGCGGCTCCGGCAGACAGCACCTCCGGCAGTAGCCTAAAATAAGCCGCTCCGCGTCGTCGAGCAAAAAGAACAGCATCTCATCCTTGCCGCTGCCCTCTGTTCCCAGAAGCATTTTAAGCCTCTTTAGCGCCTCTGTCCGTTTTTCCTGCTCCATTCTTACCACCTCTCTTCGGTGCCGTCGGCTTCACCTCCGTAAAGCCTGAATTTTTATATGCCGCTATCTGTATCTCGTTCGTGAGAATAATTGTTTCGTCTCCGCGTCTGAGTATCATAATTATTCACCCGATTTCTTGTGAACGTAGATAGCCGCCTTCTTGTTGTTCAGCACAAACGCGTCGTAATACAAACGACCTTCGACAAGCCAGCCGTTAATGCCCGGCGGGTTGTCGTGTATCTTGTATTCCGCCAGCTTCACCGGCGCAACCGTCGCGATTTTGTTCGTGATAATAAACAGCGTATTCTCCGGCAGATAGCTGTCCGGTACAAGAATAAGCGGTACGCCGTCAATCTGACCTATCACGCCCTTCAATGTAATATTCTGCGCCATATCGCCCTGCTTCACAAATGCGGGGTCGAGCTTGATCAACTTATAATACGCCGCCGTAACATAAGCGACTCTGCCCGCAACAGGCGCTTTCTGATTGGTAAGCTCCACCTGACCGTCAAGGAACGCGTCGTAAGCATTTTCCTTTGTAACGTCCGCCGTAGCGGTCTTGCCCGCACCCGCCGCTATTTTCGATAAGCGGTAAACGTCAAGCTCCGGTATGATAACCTCGTCGATCTGACGCTGAAGCGCCTGACCCGCGCTGTTCGCCATCATCGTATCGTCGTAATTGCCGCGGTCGATCGTGAAAGTGAAGCTTCTGTCCCGTTCGAGCGTCATTTCCTGCAAGCTGTTCTCCAGCTCCTCCGGCGTACCGTAGCGGTTTGCGCCCGTTCTCTGATAATCATTCATCTCCGACGTGGGAACGCTGTAAACCTTTACCGTTTTAACGCCGATAAAATCATAATCGTTGTTGACGGCGGGCGTTGTGACCGCGCCGATCTTAAAGCGTTCGTCAATTTTCGCCGAATACTTTTCTGCATAATTAATTGCCATAAATTATTTTCCTCCTTCTCTTAACTCCCGAATCCCGCAAGAAACGGATCCGCCGCTGACGGTGACGATGCGCCCGGCGGAGTCTTGCCCTTCATCCGCTCCGTAACCGCCGCTTCGACCGCCTTCGAAAACGCGTCCTTGAACGCCGCGACGTTCGCCTTTGTAGCGTCCGCGTCCGCTCCCGTGAGCTGTTTCGCGAAATCCACCGGCAGGCCGTCCGCTGCTAAGAGCTTCGTACACTCGTACTCCATCCTCTCGGCGTTGAACTTGCGCCGCTCCTCCTCGAACTGCTCCGCCGCTTCCTTTTTCGCGGCTTCCTCGCGCTCCGCCGCCGTCATTTTCGACTGCTTCTCCCACTTGGCGTGCTCCTCCGCAAGACGTTTCTCAAAATCCGCCGCCGCCTGAGCGTTTGCTTTTTCCAGCGCCATATTAACGCGTCTGTCCGTTTCCGCCTGTAATTCTTCAGCCGTATACGTTTTTGTTTCCTTCGCGGCACCCTCGCCGCCCTGCCCCTCTCGATTGTCCTGAGCGATTGCGTTATCCGCCCCCGCCGAACCCCCGACAGTTGCCGTTATAGTTCCATCCATCGTGAAACCCTCCTTGAAATAAATTTAAGCCTGTTTAACGACTACTGCTCAAAGTCGATTATCTTTTTCTCGAGCTTCCCGATACGGTTTTTAATTTCCTGCATTTCAGCGCGTACATCTCCAAACTTCTCATAAAGATGTTTTATATCTTCGTCGAATTTTTCGATATACACTCCAATCGGCATACTCTTATCCATACCTCCACCTCCCTTCGCTTTCCCAATCGATTGGGATTTCGGCATACAAAAAGCACACCGTCTCCGATGTGCTTATAAGCTGTATTTAATTTTCCACGGAAAAACCGCCTTGATTTCTCAAAGCGGTTTTAATACAAAGTGGACTTTGGCGGGCGTCGCCTCTCCCGCATCTCTCAGGGCAAAGCCCCTGTCATACCTTCGGCGTGTGGTCGCAACGAAATTTACCACCTCAAAGCCCTTCTTAGCATATTCATATTATAGCATAATTATTTCCGTTTGTAAAGTATAACTTTATTATTGATGTAATTCTCCCATCTGCTTTCGCTTATTTCCCACGCTGATATAATTGAATTTTTATATCCTTCTTTGTCAGATGTTGTATGCAAGCGCAAGACTGTTTGTATTCTTATATCCTCAAGTTCCGTGCGTTTCAAAACTAAACCTGTATTTTTAGCGTCTTTTAAAATATAATCAGGTTCTTCAACAGCCGCTTTTAAGTAAGGTCTGATTCGTTCATAATGCCCCGGATGATGTTCTTTTATATGTGCTATACGTTCTTCTGTTATAATAACCTCATCCGTGGTTATATCCTTTGCAACACACTTATATATTTCCCTATCTATTTTTCCAACATAATTCACACCGCTTACCGCCGTTTCGACATTATTTGCCTTTATTATACCACTTTTAGCATTTTTGTCAACAGCCGCTTTCAATTTATCACTATATTAAATTATTATCGTATAATCTCGCCGAGCGCCTTTAACGCTTCCACCCCGAATGTTTTCAAAGCCGACAGACCAAAAACGCCGCATTTCTTTATAACATATTGTAATTTATCCTCGGCGGTCAGCTCCTTCTGTATGCCGAAATTATTTTCAACATACTCTATCCCGTCGCGCGTCAAACGAACTCCGCTCAAAATAATTTCATAAAACCGCTCATTTTCCGCCGCAACCGCTTTGAAGCCGTCAATATATCCCTCGGTTTGCAGTTTGCTCAGGGCAACGCAAAACACTTCATAATCCATATTAAGCGCCGTACAAGTCACTCTCGCCATATCCGGCAAATCCTTCTGATATTCGATATACAGCGCAAGAAGCACCTGCTGTTTAGTATCAAGTTTCATAGGTGTTTTTTTCTCCTCTTGTTGCTTTTTATTCCATATCTGCATAAGGACACTTATTACAAATATTCTTTGCCTTTTCAAAATCAAAAATAATCTCGGTTGACTCTGGTACAGATGAAATTTTAAAAAGCCCCTGCATACACATAGCAGTTTCATAACAAAGTTCCCCGTCTATAATCTTATCATAAATAGGACATTTTCTGTCGTCGTATGGAGTTAAATTACTTGCCATTTTTTATTGCCTCCTTTATAGCCTTTTCAGTCGTATCATCGAAATCATACTTGCTCCAGGTAGTCTTTGCGATCCAGTCAATCTTCTCATAATCTGTCGTTCGTGTCAAAACCGTAACCCCTTCAGCAGAGTAAAAGACACGTCTTGTCCCTTTGTACTGTGTAATCGAAAATAAAGCGTTATCAACAAAGCTCTGAACTTGATCGTCCGTAACTTGTCGCTCTTTCATACGCTTCATAATATGCGCGGGATCTCTTTTTGACGCTTTATCCTCTAAGATATATGTATGCTGTGAGGGCAAAGCCGGTATTCTCAAAGATCCGTTTGGTATGATTTCTTTGATCGCTTTATAAGAGTTATAATTCGCAAGACTTGCTTCCGGTACGCGTTTTTTATACGAAAAAAATCCCTTTAATTCCTCATATTCCGTCTTATCACCATTATACTTCAATTCCTGGAATTTGTCAAATGAACTCGGCACATTTTTCTTGCCGAGCACATCCTGATACTGCTTATACTGCAATTTATCCGCGCTCTTTCGGCTATCCTTCCGTTTCGCCAAGTCAAGCGCCTCCCGCTGCTCCGGCGTAAGGCTTTCCTTCCACGTCGTATAATCCAAATCGCCGTCAACAATCTCGCTTTTCCTCGATAACGGATTTCTTGCCCGTCGGCTCGCATAGTTGATATTCATCGTCGTTGTGCATCTGCATCTCGGGTGCATACTCGGATAATTCACGCCCTCGTGCGCTTCCGATAGCTTGAACACCTTCCCGTCAAGCACACCGCACGTCTCGCACGTCCTGTCGTCGAGCGTAGCAAGGTATTTGTATTCGGTAATACCCAAATCCTCATACGCCTTTTTGTCCGCCACGGCGTGAATATGCGCCGTTTCCGTGCGTACCAGCGTGACCGCGTGGAACTTATCAACGCCAAACCTGTCCGCCAATTTCTGCGCCGTTTTCGCGTAGCTCTCGCCGGATATAATAGCTTTCGCGATGAGCTCCTGCGCCTCTTCGGCAAGCCTGTCCGTATTGCCCCATATGCGTTCGGAGAACCGCTTCCCGTGCCATTTCGCATTGACCGCCTCGTCGATCGCTCTGTCGTTCAGCACCGCGAAGCCTATTCCCACATCCATACCCTTCGCCGTATCGTCGATCATGCCGTAATAGCTCTCTTTATATGCGCGTTTGAGCAGCGCTCCCACAAGCGCCGTTTCCTTTACGGCCATGTTTTTGATTTTCGTATAGATCACGCTTTTCAGCTGTTCATACCGTTCTATCCGCGCCGAGTACGCCCTCACCGATAAGCCGTCGCGGTGTATGTATTCAAGTATATCCCGCCGCGCCTGCTCATTCGGCGCGTCCTCCAGCAGCTTTATAAGCGAGCGCAGATTGTCCTCTTCCATAGCGCGGCTGATATGATATTCCGCCGTCACATCGTCTATGCCGTAACGTTTTCCGAAATTATATTTGATTTTTCTGATCTCGCCCTGAATATCGTCAAGCGCTCCGTCATAAAGCCGAAGAACCTCCTCCGCCGTGTACGTCGCACCCATTTGCACCGCGATCTCGCGCAAAAGAGCCGCCCGTTCCCAGTATGCCGCGCTCTTCATATCAGCCCATGAACCGCTCTTTAATCGCGGCTATAACGTCCGACTGCTTATTCTTCAACGCAGGCACAAGAAACGGATGCTCTGACATTTTGTAGGTGCCAAATTCCTGATAGATTGCATATTCACAGTTTGTTCCGACAACTCCGGTCAAACCGTCAACCTTTCCGTGAATGGATCGTCTCAGCGCTCCCGTATCAACCGGAGCTTCAACCCTTGCTTCACTTTGTACAATCCGTGTCCCGAGAACTAACCCTTTATGTAACTTCGTGGGAATGTCCGCCGCGTACTGGCTCAACGCCGCCTGAACCGCGTCAAGTCCTTCAATGCGTATTTTCATCAATAACCGCCTCCCGCCGCCATATCCTGAACCTCTTTGATTTTCATAATACTGTCGCTTTCGCGTTCCTTTTCGAGTATTTTCATTTCTTCCTTTGCGTCCGTTACAAATGGGAGCTGTTCCAAAAGCGTTTCGTTTGATACGATGTCGGTTAAATTCATAGCCATCTGCGATATCTCCAGCTCGTTCGCCGGAAGGTTACGCGTAAACACCACATCAATTCTATGCGTCGGCACAAGCGCCATTGAGCCCTTAATATACAGAAAATTGATATACAGCTCCAACCGCCGCTTCAATCCCTTCGCGATTTTGCGCTCCTTGTTCATAATGCTCTGCTCGAAGCCCAACAGCTTGTACTTTATCGCCACGCCCGAAAGATTATTTCCGAAGCTCTCGTCCGACAGATCCGGTACCATAGAAAACCTGTGTATATCGTCCTTAAGATTGTTCCGCAGAACCTCGACGTCGCTCTCCTGCATGACCTTCGACAAATACTCCGCTTTCGCGCCCTCGTAGCCCATAAGGATTTTTTCTTCGCGGAGCTTCTGCGCCGTCTCCGAATCTATATCCAAATCTACCAGGAATAAAAACGCCTCGACAAACTGCTCCTTATCGTTCACGCGGTCGCTCATCAGTGTATTATACGCGTCTATCGCGGGTATGAGCTGTTCAAAATCGCCCTGCTTTTCCGTATTGTTGCAATACTCGATCATAGGCACGCCGCCGAAATGATGCGCCTGGGTGTCGATAAGCTCCATATTGTCGAAGCTGTCGCTGTGTCCCGCGAACACATACACGTTATTCTCATCATACGCCCTGCACTCCACGCCCGTAACTCTGCCGTCGAGATCGCGCTTCTTGAAGAAATAAACGCCCAAAATAGGATCATGTCTGCACTCGTCGCCATACACAACAAAAGCCTTGTCCGGCGGCAGAACCGCGCTTTCCGGCGCGGCGTTTTCGTTTGCGTATATCAGTTCATAAGCCCGCCCGTAAATGCTGACGTTCTTAACGATCTCACTGTCCGTCGACGCTATATCCTGCTCCAAATAAGCGTTCTTCAGCGCCTCTATGTCAAACTCTTCCGAAGCCGCATATGTAACCGCGTTGCCGATTAAATACGACGTAGTCATGTCCGTAATATATTTCGCGTGATTTAACACTATCCGAGTATTCGCCGCTTCCTTCGATTTCCTTTGCCGATTGAGTATAGCGTGCCGCCCCTCGTAATAATCGCGAAGCCTGCCGAACTTATCCGCCTCCGCCTTATACCGCAGTATCAGCTTCGACATAAGCCCCGCTTTGATCCCGCCGTCAAGCAACGTCCTGTCAATAATCATATTCCCAAATCCTTTCTCTCAATAACCCGCGCTTCTCTGCGCCTCATATCGTCCTCCAGCGCATACCGCGCCGCGTCTATCGTATGATTGTTCGCGTCGGGATACCCATCTTTAAATCCGTCATTTCCATCAGCCTCTAATTCATAGCTGTAAAATTCCTCCGCCGCGTTCGGACATCTCTCATTGTCAATTATAATTTCTTCAAGCGACTGCAAAAATTTAATACCGTATTCCACGCTGTCGGGGCCTTTTTTCGCGGCGCGTACCTTAAGACCGTACCCGCGTAATTCCGCGATTGACTTAGGCTCTGCGCTGTCGCATATAATACTCTGTCGGTATTTCGTCCGCGCGTTTATCATAGCCGCCGCCTTCGCGTTCGATAATCCGACCGTGTAAATCTCGTCATAAATATACAGCCGTTTCCGCTTGCTGTCGTAGTTGCATACAATATACGCGAACGGATCCGCCGCGTAACCGAAGTCGATACCGCGTTTTATCCGGTCAAACGCCGCTATTTCCTCGTCGCTGATCCGCCGCATTGTAATATTCGTGAATACCTCGCCGCCCGTACCCGTAACCTCGCCGAGATACTCATGCTCGTACGCGTCGAGCTTCGTTCGCTTCAAATGCTCCGCCTCGATTATAAACTTCTCGCCGAGCCATCCCGCCAGAACATCAAGATATGTGCTGTGATGTACCAATCTGTCGCCGCGCTCCGTCAGCACCTCTTTATTTACCCAATTACGCTGAGACTGTGGAGGATTGTATGTGTAAAATATAACAAACGCGCTCCCGCCGCGCATAAGCGACTGGTTTATCGAGCGTATCTCCGCCATGCCGACGAACTCCGCAACCTCCTCGTACCAAATATATTTGATATACCCCTTCTTGACCTTCGTCGATTTCAGCTTCTGCGGCTTATCCGCCCCGCGAAATAAAATTCTCTGTCCCGTCGGAAGATAAACAAGCTCCATCGGGCTTAACTTTTCCTGCCACAAATGCGCCACGCCGAGCGTATCGATAGCCCACAACAGCTGACTGTAAACGCTGTCGCGCAGATTATCCTTGACCTTTCGTATCGCGACGGCGTTCGCGTCCGCGTCCTTCATCATGCCGATTATGATCTCGACGCTCGCGAACGTAGATTTCGTTGAACCGCGCCCGCCCTTGAGCCAATAATGAGTATGCCGCCCCCGCTTTAAGTCATGATGCACCAAATAAAACGACGGAGCGATCAGATTATTAAGCCCCGTCATTTTCATCACCCTTTACAAATCCGGTTATCTCCGGCGGCTTACATTCGGGAATGTTATCAATAATCTGCACCGGAACCGCTCCGTCGATCTGCGCCTTATCCGTAAACATAGCGTAATATTTCCCAAGCAGTTCCACCGCCTTATTCACATCGGATATTTTCGTCGGAATCCGCACCGGAACGGGTTCCTCCACATCCTCGATTACCTTCTTGCCGTTGCTGTCATAATACGATTTATGCGTCTTACAGACCGTCACGACCGTCTCCAATTCCTCACGCCGTAAAATCCGCGTAAGCGTTTTTAATACCTCATCCTGCTTCGCGATAAGAGCCGCGTCCTTCTCGTTAAGCCTATTCTGAATATATTCCTGAACCTCAACATTCCTCAACAATCTGTTACCCGCAGATTCCGCCGTTCGCTGTTTTGTAATGTTCGGATATGCCGCCTTATATGCTCTTGTCGCATTTAAATCAATCAAATATTCATCGCAAAATATCTTCTGTTTCTCCGTCAACTCTTATCACCTCCAACCAAAAAGCGCTTCATTTCAATGCGCCCTATATATTTAAAATTTACCCACCCTGTCCCGTTGCCGTTCCCGCCATTTCGGCAACACCTCTTATCAAAGAAAAAAGAAGTGTTTTTTATGAAATACTCCGTGCTATCTCATTTTAAATTTTAACACAGAAAAAACGAACAAAACGAACAACTTTTAAAATTTTGTAAAAAAGTTTTCCTGTGGTAATTTTCGAGTTTCCTGTGGTAATTTTCGAGTTTAAGGAAATTATTATTGACCATTAGCACAATTTATGATATATTGATTATAGGTAATAGAGAAATCTATACGACCTTGATAACAGGAGCGGGGCGGTCTGTTTCGGAAAGGATAAAATAATGAGCGAAGTAACTCTGCAATTGATTATACTTTTGCTTATTGTAATCTGGATAAAGAAATAACCGCCCTACTGCTATAAGGCGGTTATTGGGTAGAACTTTCATTCTACAAAACAATTAAACTTTAAGCAATAGAAACAGATTTGTTTCCGCTCCTTGTTATCTAAACTATATCACATTTCTTTTTTTTTGTCAATAATTTTCTCTAAATATCTGTTATGTATCATTCGCACCCCATCAGCGGTATTCCCGCCGCCAATCTTAAATGTGATCTTCTGCCAGCTCCACCGCCGCTTTCCCACTATGTACCGATACCGAAATATCCGCCGCGTCTCGCTGTCGGGAATATTGTCAATAAAATCCTCGATCCGCCGCTTCCGCCGTTTGAGCTCATTCTGCCGTTTCAAAAGACGCGAATTATCGCCCGATCCCTCAAGCCCTTCAATGCTTCCGGTATGCGAGGTGTACGGAAATTCCGAACTACTGCCGCGCACGCTGTCGCGGAGCGTACTCTCCCGAATACGTTCCTCGTTCTCCACAATCTCCGCCGCAATACTCCGATACTGCGATAACTCCGCCTTAGTCATATTCTATCCTCCTACATATTCACCACAATCATCATAACACAGTAATTCCAAACCGCCGCCACCGCGCAAAGTGCAACCGTCGTTATGATATACCCGATTACCGATTTTTTTCATGCTTCCACCCCTCTTTCAACAAACCCATCTTCCCCTTCAGCAAAGAACCGTATCGGCATGCCCAGCCTTCCAGCCTCCTCGATCTCGCGCGCCATACCGTCGGAAAGCTTTTCGCCAAGCACCCATATTTCCGAGCATTCACGCAACAGTTGTATACCCATATCCATACCGATTTCCCGCTGCAACGGAACATCATCTTCCAAAAACTGAGTAAAATATATATGCGGCGCAACCGGTTGCACATTCTTCTCTAATACCGCCCACTTACAAAACCGCTTCGCCTTTTCTGTATTCAACGACGTATCTCCGCGATACGGCGAACAGATATAAACCTTTTTATAACCGTTCTCGCTTACCGCCGCGACCGGTGCTTCCGGCACCTCAATTTCGTAATTAATAATGTCATCAAAGCGCTTTTCGAGATCTCTGAAATCCGGCAAAAGGCGGCATTCGTTCTCGGTCTGATACTCGCAGCCTTCGCAATCTCCAACATTAACGCAAAACCTCGCTGACTCTTCCATAGTTCTGCCGTTTTGAAACTTCAAATCACCAAATCTTACTTTCATGCTTCTACCTCCAATAATTCGGGATTATCGTGTATATTGCCGATAACCTCAATATCCTTAAAATAACATATATCGTCCCGTAATCCGTAGTGCATCTGCCTTTTGGTATGGTAATCCGCCCCGTCCAAATAAAAACCTATATATCCGTAATTAGGATTATTTGCACAGCCGCCGCACTTGCCGTATTTGACGACAAATATATAGTCATCATATTTTACAATATCTCCTTCAAGAATCGGTTTACCGTTATTGTCTTTTAATCCCGTATTTCGCTTTTGTTCCTCATATTCCCGCAGCTTCGCCACCGCCGCCGCTACCGGCTGACAATTAAACACCGCCGTATCAATAGCTTCCTGCGCCATATGCGGAAAAGCCGCCGCGTCAATCGTTATTTTCCCGTTCGGGTATTTCTTCGTTATCATGTAATCTCCTCCCTTAACCCAGTTTCGGGTTATAATCTTCAAATCGCTCCGTCGAGCGAAAAATAATTTTATTGTTCACCCATCGTTGCAGCAACCGCGTCCGGCGCGGCGCGTTGCGTTTATCATATATCATCACATACGGGTCATATCCTAAATCACGCAGCGTATATACGCGATATAAATCCTGCTCATGCGTACTGTCGTAATTCGTCAGTACATACACTCCGAGCCGCCGCCGATCTATGCCGGTAATAGACTTGAAACACGCAAATTTTTCCGTCAGATCATCATTCGGGTTATCCCATGCAAAATGTAACATCTTGACTTTGATTCGCTTTATAATATCCGCCGTTTCCGTGTTCATAAGCCGAATATCAAGCCCTTGCGTAAAATCCACCCACGCGCCGCTGTCCGCGAGTTGACCGAGCAAGTCCGACCGCTCCCCGCACGCGAGTATATTCGGATCAAGCAGTTTAATATTTTTCTGTCCCCGCCAAAATTCCGACAAATCCGCGACCTTATACGCGCGCCGACCTTCTTTTGCAGCCACATGGCAAAACCCGCATCCGCGAGGACAACCCCGCGACAAAAATCCGTATGCGGTATCTTCCGTCAGCTCGTGATATAAACTATAGTCCGGATAAATATGCTCTATTTTCTCTGGTAACTGTTCATCGCCACCGTCATAGATTTCTTTCCCGTCAACAAGCTGTATGTGATAGCCCGTCCCGCCGCGAACGATTTTATCCGCGTTGATAAAATACTGATAATCCGGAGTAAAGCTAAATACCTTTATGCATACACAATATCACAATGCCCGCTCCATAACGGCTCATACCATTCCACACTATCGCCTTGTGATTTATGATAAGCAGAAATTTTCATCAGCGGAAGATTAGGGAAATTATGCCCGTCAACATCAATCAACCCAACCTTCATTCCGCTGCCCCCCAATCAAATTCTTCCTGTAAATGGTTTTCGCCCATCCACCACCTGAATACATCATAGCCGTTGCGCCAAGTGCGATTATCCTTACCGTCCGCCGCCCGAACTTCCAACATTCGGTCAAACGCGTGTATATACATCTGCTCAAACTTCTGATAACGCCGAAATTCCGCATATCTGATTTTATCTGCCATAGGACAGCCAACACACCCGACTCGCTTCCAGCCCTCGCAGTAGAGCGGGTTGCACTCAATTTTATTGTCCGCGATATAGTCCCACACATCAGCGTCCGTCCAGTCAATTATCGGATTTACAATAGTTTTCGCCTGCAATTCGCACCGCTCATACCATCGCCGCTTTTCGTCGTTATCATTGTTAATAATAATTCTGTCGCCGATTTTGCGTGCGCTGTCCTCATATAGCCCGCGTTTCGACCGTGCATGGCTCTCATCCCAGCGAACGCCCGTTGCAATCGCGCGTTTTTTGCCGCCCTGCTCTTTTAGAACCTCACAGCAATACCGTATAAGCCGTGTCGGCGGTATTTTCTTTATCGGTATAAGCAACCACATTGACACCGGAGCACCTTTGTATATCGGATATTCCCGCGTACATTTGATACCGCGTTCCTCTAACCGCCGGAACGTGCGCGATATATGATAAACCGTTTCCGGAGCATCTGCGGTCGTGTGGTTGTGCAGTACCTCGAATTTGATACCACTGTTTATTGCCAGTTGTAATAAAACTTCGCTGTCCTTGCCGCCGCTATAGCATATTATCAACGGCGCTTGATAGTACGTCTCCGACGCTTGCGCGCCCATTTTCAACCGCTCAATCGCCGCTTGATCCTTGTCCATTACTCCGCCGCCCCTAAATAAACTCATCCTAACATTCATATTTCGCTTTCAAGCTGTCCAGTAACTCATCCTGCACATCACGCTTGCCCCGCAGGCTGTCAAGAACTCTCGCGTCAACCGTGCCTTCCGCCACCAAATGATGTATTATAACCGAATTTTGCTGACCCTGCCGGTATAATCTCGCGTTCGCCTGCTGGTACAGCTCCAGGCTCCACGTAAGCCCGAACCACACGATAATGTTTCCGCCGCTTTGTAAATTCAGTCCGTGTCCGGCTCCGGCAGGATGCGCGAGAAGCAGCGGTACCTCGCCGCGGTTCCACGCCTCTATATCCTCCGCCGATTCCAGCGACCGCGCGGTCTTGATCTTCTTCAAGATCCGCTCCTTATCATGCCGGTAACTGTAAAAACACAATATCGGTTTTCCCTGCGCCGTGTCAACGATTTCCTCCAGTGCGTCAAGCTTCTTGTCGTTTGTGATCTTGTAAGTTCCATCATCAAGATACATCGCGCCGTTTGAAAACTGCAGAAGCTTATTCGTAAGCACCGCCGCCGTTGACGCTGTAACCGTACCCTGCAAAAATTCAAGATACTGCTCTTTTTCAAATTCCTCGTACAGCTTCAGCTCCGCCTCAGACAGCTTAACCGATATTATGTTGTCGATCCGCTCCGGCATTTCGAGCCAATCATCAGCCGACATGCTTATACAAATATCCGAGATCGCGTCATAAATCGCATTCTCCGCTGTATCCTTAGGCTTATAGCTGAATATCGTAGTTCTGTTTCGTTTATCCGGCAGGAAATATCTCGTTCGGTATCCGCCTACTGTCTTTCCTAACCTCTCGCCGCCGTCAAGCAGATAAATCTGACTCCATAAATCTATCAATCCGTTCGGTGCCGGCGTACCTGTCAAACCTATTACCCGTTCCGACAGCGGAATATACTTTCTCAATGCCCGGAACCGCTGTGCCTTCGGCGATTTAAAGCTTGACAGCTCATCGATCACCACCATATCAAAGCTCCATGCGTTCCCGACGCTCGACAGCTCATTCGTCAGCCATACTACGTTCTCGCGGTTGATTATGTATATATCCGCGTCCGCCGCCAACGCCCGCCGGCGCTGCGTCGGAGTACCTAAAATTTTTGATATCCGAAGATGTCTGAGATGATCCCATTTCTGCGCCTCGCCGCTCCACGTAACCTCGGCTACTCTAAGCGGCGCGATTACAAGAACCTTGCTTATCTCGAACCTGTTATACATCAGCTCGTTTATCGCCGTAAGCGTCGTAACTGTTTTGCCTAAGCCCATATCGAGAAACAATCCCGCTTTCGGTTTTTCTATCAGCCAGTTATACGCTATTTTTTGATAATTATGAGGTTCGTACTTCATGCCTTCACATCCTCTAAAATATTTCTGATTTGCTCATTGCTGTCCACAACCTCGACCCGAAAGCCCAGCTTTCGCAATCGATTGTGAAAAGCCTCTTGTATTTTCCGCGGCTTCTCGCCAGGACGTTTAAGCTCTGCGAGTATTATCCGCGCTCCCGGCATCAGTATCAGCCTGTCCGGCAGCCCTGCCATGCCTAACGGATTAAGCTTTATCGCCATACCTCCCGCGGCGCATACCTTTTGCACAAGATACCGCTCAACCGTCGCTTCTCGTTTTATCATAATTCCGTCTCCTATTGTTTCAACCGGGACTGCCTCGCGCGCGTATACGCGCCCCTGCGTTTATGCGTGTTATATACTCTTTTATTCTTTATATTAATAATCTCTATATATAATCTTGTCACATTGTCACATAATTACTAAAATCCGCTTTGCTACGCGGCTTTCCGCCTGTGACAACTCTGTGACAACCGTCGGGACAGCTTAAGACCTGTCACTTTTTTGCCTTGTGACATCTTTTTTTGCTGTCACTATTTGTCACAGCGTTTATATAGCCGTTGCTGCCCGTATATAGGGATTCTTTTTCTTTCGGATTTTTCCCAGCCTTCGATTTTTTTCATTATTTTCGAGATCTTAAACGAGTCGGAAGGTTCCAATGCCGTCGGAGGCTGCCCGAAGCATTCCGCCCATATTTCCGCATTGCTTACATATTCACGCTGTATGCTCCCGTCCGCCTCTCCCAATCCGTCATACGCATTAAGATAGTTACGGCGCTCGTACAGCTCCATCGTGTTCCAATTTTCCGGCAAAAGCGTATCAAGATAATCCCTTATCATTCCTTCGCGTTCGTCAGCTTCCAATGCGCCTTTTTGCGCTTTCTCCGCTATTTCCGCCGCCGCGCCGTCAAGGTATAAAGGTTCATTGCTTTGGTACAAAGCCTTTGCCTCCGCCCAAATCTGGCGCACCTCGGCATCGCTGAGATCCCACGGCTTTTTATTGCCCTTTCCGCTTACTCTGACTGGCCAGAAGCGGCGATTGCCTGTAATATCGCGTAAAAATCCGTCCTCGGCGTTTGTAGTACCCACAAGTATACACTGCCGCGGATGATCCGACACGCTTAAGCCGTAGCTCGCACGGTACTTATCATCCGTCCGCGTTATAAACGATTTTACTGTTTCCGCGTCCATTTTGCGCATACCCACAAGTTCGCCAAGCTCCAGGATCCAATATCCCTGAAGCTTTTCCGCACTGGTCTTATCGCGCATATCGGTGATCGTCAGACTGTCAGAAAACCACTTGCCCGCAAGCCTCGCGAAAAAGCTTGATTTTCCTATACCCTGCGGACCGTTTAATATAAGCACACTGTCAAATTTGATTCCCGGTCGATAAATACGCGCGACAGCCGCCGTCAGCGTCTTACGTATAACCGCGCGGGTATACGCGTTATCCTCCGCGCCGAAATATTCTATAAGCAATGTATCAATACGTTTAACCTCATCCCATGCGGGAATACTGTCAAGATAAGCGCGTATCGGGTGATACATTCTTTCCGACGCTACGGTATTAACGGCGTTTTTCGTCTTCTCCGGCGCGTATAAGCCGCTGTAATTCTCCGTCAAATACGACAACAGCTGTGCCTCGTCGGATTTTTCCCAACCCGGTTTTACCTGCTCCCACGGGAGCGGCTCCCGCGCGTCTATACTGTCGCGATGCTGATTAAACGCTATGCCGTTTAGTTTTTTATCGTTTCTGAGGATACAAAGTAAATTCTTAAGTGTCGCCTTTGGCGCGCCCTGCTTGTCAAGCTCAAGTTCGAGTTCCCAATCCGTAAATTCGTCCGCGAAATCGTTACGCGCGCTGTCGTGCATTTCTCTTGTGCGTGTTTTTTTAACCTCTATATCCGCGCTTGCAAACGCTTCCATTCGCACATATGACGGGTATTTCGTTATCGGCGTACCGTCCTTCACATCGTCGTCCAAATCGCCGAATTTATGTATCCGCACCAAATCAAAGCTGTTACACAGCTTACCGCACGCCGGATCCGTCGCATGGTTCGAGTAAGCGAATTTACCGTTCTCATACACCACCAATCCGGCGGAGCTGGTGCCTTCGATATATGTATACCTGTCTCCGACCGCGCACCGCTCGTACACATCCGGCAGGAACTTTTCTATACATGCGTGTATATCATACGTCCTGCAGAACGCGCCGATTATACCGCGCTTTTGAATCGGATCTTCCTGTTTCTGAACCTTCTTATCTAAAGCCTTAGTCGTTCGTGATGATACGGGCCAGCTCGACACGTCGCGCCAGTCCTCATATTTTCCAAGCACCTCATCTACATCAAGAAGTTTATTCTCCTCATGTTCAAAAACATAGTTTGCATCCTGACTCGTGCTCGGCCAATACATAAGCCTATGCGCCTGATAGGTCGTATCGTCGAACATATCTATCCCGATTTCATACGCCGTCTTGCGCGCCACCGCTTCATATTCGTCGGGAGTACACGGACGCGACAGCGGTATAACAAGCCTCAGCCGCGGCTGTTCCGGCGTATGCTTATGCGTGGAATATATACAGTATGTAAACCCGAACAGCAAGGAAATATCATCGCAAAAATCCGGCGACGCAAAATCCGCGTCAAGCGTTAAAATCGTGCGGCTTTTAATGCTGCCGGACTTTCTCCGCCCGCCGATAACCTCACCGCCGACAAAACCGCCTACGTCCTTTATGTCGTCCTGCTTCGATTTTGTCATGTTAAAATATTCGCCCTGCGTTTCCGTCGTTCGGGTGGTCTGCTTCAATCTTTCGACAAGCTCCGCCCATGATATTTTTGTATTTTTCCATAGCTTTGCCTTTCGGCTCTGTCCCGTCGCTATAATAAATTCCAACCGTATCACCCTTTCTTGTAAAAATCACACTCATATCCATCAGCGTCAAGCGGCAGTCCCGGTGCCCACGGAAGCGGCTCACACATTATATTGCATACCTCGTCCGAATCTGACACGCCTGCAGGCACGTTTAATATTACCTCATCATGCACATGGAAATTCACTTCAAATCCGCGCCTTTCAAGCCTCATAATAGCCTCCGCCAAGCAATCACGCGAAAAGGCTTGCACTATGTTCTCCACAAGCTTGCCGCCCCAGGTTTCAAGCCGCGTCCATTTATTTCCTGCACTCACACCCATATATGTAAGTGACGGTGAGCCGAATTTATTAGTCCCTATCCGCGGCTTAATATACGCTATACGCCGCCCCGACGGCAAGCCTATAAACAATACTCCCGCCTCAACGACGAAGCTTATACCGTGTTCTATTGTGGTCGGATAGCCGTCAAGCGCGTTAAGAGCCGCGTTCTCCACCGTCGTCCAGAACCTTGTTATCCTCGGATTAGCCGCGCGCCATTTATCGACTATCGGCTTTAATTCCGATTCGTCCAGTCCCATTTTAAGCGCGCCCATATTTACCATCGCTGCCGAGCTCCCGCCGTAACCGAGCGCCAGCTCCGCGATCTTGCCCTTCTGTCGGAGCGGATCGTCCTTGTGGATACTCTCAACCGGCACATGAAACATCTGTGCTGCCGAAGCCTCGTATATCTTGCCGTGCGTCTTGAACACGTCAAGCCGCCACTTCTCGTCAGCAAGATACGACAGCACCCTCGCTTCAATAGCCGAGAAATCCGCGACGATAAACCGCCGTCCTTCGCTCGGTATAAGCGCGGTGCGTATCAGCTCCGACAGCGTTTCCAGTACATTTCCGTAAAGCAATTCAAACGTGTCAAAATCGGCGCTTGTAACCGTATCGCGGGCAAGATTCAGATCTCGTAAATGGTTCTGCGGTAAATTCTGCACCTGCACGATCCTTCCCGCCCATCGTCCGGTACGGCTCGCGCCGTAAAACTGCAGCAGTCCTCGGATACGTCCGTCCTTGCATACGCTGCGCTTCATCGCCTCATATTTCGTGACCGACGTTTTTGCGATTCTCGACCGCAGAAGCAGCACCCGCCGCGCTTTAAGCGAGATCTCTCCGTCAAGCAATTCGTTTACGGATTCTTTGTTCAGACTGTCTATTTTCCGCCCCGTCTCCGTCTCAAGCCACTGTTTCAGCTGCGATACCGATTTCGGATTCTCAAGCCCGGTCAGCTTTTTCAATTCGCTTATGCAATCGCGCTCATATATGCCGCTGTAAAGCAGCGCCTTGTCCACAAACTCGGTATCGACCCGCACGCCCCTGTCGTTTATGCGCTGATCGTATTCCCACAGTCTCAGCTCTCCCTCCGCCATAGGGAACCGCACGAGCTTCTTTCGTATAGCGCGTTCTACCTCCACGTCCCGCTTACAGTATTCCTTAAACACCGCCCACTTTTCCGGCGCGTCGGAAGGCATATGCCGCCCCGTATCCTCTAAAATACTGCATTGATTTGTATTCTTGATCATATACGGCACGGAGAAGAATTTTATAAGGCTCTTGCCGCGTTCGTCCTTGCGCTGTTCCAGACCGAGCGCCGCCGCGACGTTTGCCAGTCCCGACGGCAAGCCGAGTTCAAGAGCGTGTACGGAGCTGCACTGCCACTGTGACGCGGGCATGATAAGATCATAAAATTTACCGATACACGTCCGCTCGAAATTTGCATTATATGCGGTCTTGATAATTGTCGGATCAGATAGAGCGCTGTACACTCTCATCGGCAGTTCCTCGCCCGCCGCGACGTCGATAACCTCCACAGGCTCATCGTCAAAAGCATAAGCGAATAATAAAATCTCGAAGTTGGGAGCGTCCGCATACGCGTACACTCCCGACTTCGTCAGGTCCACGCTCGAATATGTTTCGATGTCTATAGAAAGGTATTCCATCAGCCTAAGAAGTCGTCGTCCTCAAAGTAACCGGCGAAATCATCCTCCGCGCGATTACGTCCGCCGAGCGGTTCACCGTCGCGGGTCTTCATAAGGTTATTAAGCCCGCAAGCAATTCCGCGGCTCCCGCTTGTGTTGAAGGCGTAAAACGTAATTGACGCTCTGCCGTAACAGCCGCTGTAAAGCTCCGTGCTGTCGATGATTCGCTGACCGTTCTTATACACCAATCCTGGCGGCGTTTTGCAATTTGCGTTAATGAAATAATGCCCCGCATAAATCGGATCGTCCTCGCGATCAGCGTCGCCGTCACGGAGCGGCAGCTTAAGATTTGCCGGGATCTTGCCGCCGAATTTTGTAATACCGTTCTGCTTCGCCGCCTCAATCGCTTTATTTATCGCCTTAAGCGTCGCCGTGTCCGATTTCGGGATAAGCAAGCTGACCGAATACTTCGGTTCGCTGTCGTTAATACTTTTCGGCTCCCATACATTGAGATAACTAAACCTTACCTCGCCCGTAACTACCTTTGTTTCCTGATTTGTCATGATATTATTCCTCCTTAATATATTCTTTAAAATCCTCTTTAACGTCGTTCCATTCGGGACGCTTATCTTCAACCGGGACAAGCGTCGGCTTGCCCGGCGGTTTTACTATATACGAGCCTAAAAGCTCGTTGAATCTTTTCTTACTCAGGAGCTTTTCCATCTTGCTGATGCCTAAAAGCTCCCTGCTGTAAATATCGTTCTCGCTGTATCCCGCGTCGATCAGAACCGCCGCTATATCCGCCTCAGGCGCACCGTAAGCTCGGTTACTGCGTCCTTCTACTATCTTAAATCCCGGATACTTAACGCCTTCCCTAAGAGCCGTATCGAGCGCGTAGTCCTTTACCAGCTTCGCCCATGACGCAAGCCGTTCGGATAGGTCGATAATCTCCGCGATTTCGTCCGCCGTCAGCTCCGCGGGCGGTCTGAACTCATACGCGGCGGCTCGGCTCTTTTCATCTGTATACGCGCGGCAGATCGCGCGCCTTACAGAAACCGCTGTCGCACCAATCTCCGGCGGCGCATTCTCCCGCGCCGCTGTCCGCGATTGCCGCTTTCTTTTTTACCGTCAAGCCCCATTTTATTAAGGCATCTACGCTTATGCTTTCCTCGGATATGTTCGACACTCTCGGCTGGAAGATAAAGGTCTTAACATCCTTTACCGTAAACAGATACCCAAACTCCGCAAGCGCGCCGAGCGCGTAAAGTCTTAACTGGGGATTGTCCTTCGCGTCCACCTTTACGCCCTGCCCGTATTTGAGGTCGATAATAACTATCTCGTCGTAGCCTATGATAACCGCGTCGCCTGTGCCGAAGCCTCCCGGCACCCATGACGAGAAGTCAAGCCGGCGCTCTATGTAGATCTGCGCTCCCGGTGTTTTTGCCCGCACACGGTTGTATTCTTCTATCACGAAATCGCGGTAATCGTCGGTGTATTCTTCCATGTCCTCGGTAATTTCAAGATTGCTTACATTTTTGTGGTACTGCACTCGCGTCAGGCGGTTAAGCCCCAGCATAAGCTTTGCTTCGCCTAACGCGTGCGCCGTTGTTCCCTCTGCCGCATATGCGCTCGATGTATCCGGGAACTTCGCTTCCATCATAACGGACGCGGGACAGTTGATCCACTTTTTCGCACCCGATGCCGATAATTTAGCATGCTCACCCGGCATATCAATTCACCGCCTTAATACGCGCCATAGCCTCGGCGTACTTGCCCGGCGGCAAATCGGGTACACGCGCGGCGCCCAAGTCGGATAAAATACCCTTCGCCATGTCCTTGCCTTTCGCCTTTGACAGATCCGCAAACGCCTTACGTACCTGTTCGAGCGTGTATGCCGCGTTCTCGTCAACCGGCGATATGGGTCTCGTCGCCGGAGGAACAGGTTCCGTATCTTCGGTAACGGTTTCCGTATCGCGTTCCACACCCGCATCCTTTTCAACCTTCTCCTTCGGCAGCCGCATATTATCCTCCGTCCGCGGATTTAACGCATCGCACAGGGCATACATCCGGTCAAAAACCTCCTTATTCCTCTCGAAATCCCTTTGTTCCAATTTAATAATGATATTCATTATTTATCAACTCCCTTCTGTGACTTTAAATAATTTGCGATTGACGCTTCGATATCTTGAAAATCGCTGCCGTAGGCTTGTTCGGGTTTAATATATGTTTGCACCAATGCCTCCAACGCCTCATTTGGTGTAGAAAAAAGGTGAAACAAGCTCATCGCCACCGATATTCCTATTGCTTTTCCCACATCGCGCGATTCCCAATTAATCGCGATAACTAAATCGCGTATTGCGGCAAAGCCTTTTTTTAATTCCTCTGGCAAGCAAGTGCCAAACTTATCGCATGCGATTTTAAACTGTGTCACTAACGCTTTATAGTGTGAATCTTCAAAAGCCTCCTCGTTGTAGGTGTCACAGTCAAATATGGCTTCTAAAATTTTTGGACTAAACTTTTTTATATCAGACACCTCCCCCCCGCTCACGCGTTTAACTCTATCCACTCACTAACGGAATTAACCGCCCCGGACTTCAGCGCGCGCACAAACGCGAGCAAGTCCTGTAAATCCTCCGCCGAAAAATCCTTAATATTCTCGGCAAGCTCTTTTTCAAAATTCATTTGACAAAACCTCCGTTTAATGTTATAATAGAGGTACAGAAAGGTTGTAAACAATCTGTACCATTGACCGTCTGAGCCGCAATCTCAGCGGTCTTTTTCATTTTCCCGAAGCCGCTAACAGCTCCGAGATCCTAACCTTACCCAAGCCGTGAACATTTATAATGTCCGCGTTCTTCGCCTTCTCCAGCTCGCGGTTCTGCGCTTCCAAATACCACAACTGTCGAGCAAGCCGCGCCTGAAAAGCCGCGTCATTCTCCGCGAGCTCCTTTGCCCGCCGCTCCGCGTGTATACGCCACCGCCGCCGTATCCGCTTATGCCGCTCCCATATCGTCATTCCCACTAAGCATACTCCCGCATAAGCCACCCCGACCGCGCATAATATAAACGCTTCGAACATAATCTCACCTCCTACGCCGTTTTAACCTCTTGTTCCTGTTCAGCTAATCGCTGTTCCATCATCGCAAGAATCATCCTTGCTAAATTCTCTGCCTCGTAATTCGGAATGAGCGAAGCCCGAACCTCCGAAGCATTACTGCTCACTTCGATTCCCGGCACAGCCGTCACCTCCTTTCCGCTTCTTATACCTTGTCCGTTCCGGCGGAAGCATCTTTCTTTTTGAGCTTTTCAATTAATATAAAAGCCGTAATCATATCAACGACTTCCGCCGCGTCGGAGCCGAACCCTGCTTTTCCATTACCCTAACCAGAATATTCAGCAGCCGCGCCGCTTCACCAACCGATGTAGACTTCGGCGGGTACATGCCGTAAGAGCCGGTCTTGCGTATCGTCGGTAAAACCTCGTCGAACACCCAACGTTCAAACCTTTCTGCTGAAGGCAATCTGCTTTGCACTATTAAACGGTACAAATTCCCCTCGGAAATAAACTTAACTCTCTGTCTGCCTCCATGTGTAAGGATGTGGTGAAACGCCACCCCCTGCGGTTTACAATGCTGCTTTAATGTGTTAACCACATCTTTATATCCCAAGGCTCTCGCTACATCACTACCACAGAACATTATGTTGCCGTTGTCTTCAAGTGTTCGGATTTCTCCGAAATCGTCATTTTTAAAAATCTGTAAATCACGCATACTCTATATAATCCTCCTATTCTCAATCCTCCTATTCTCAACCCTTGCGCAAACGCAAGTCAAGAACTAAAAAAAATATCATTGATCTCATTCTGCGTAAGAGAAAGCTTTTCACTTATCAAATTGATTTCCTTACGGGAAAAATCACCGTTTCTTGCCATTTTCCGATATAATGTGGTAGGATTAATGTCTAACCACTTAGCTATATCGGTAAGACCGTACCCCTTTAAAATAATAAATCCCTTAAATTTATTCTTGTCAAAGTCCATTTGCTCTACCTCCTTTCTTGCGTTTACGCAAGTATATATTATCATAGACATCTTCACTTGTCAATACTTTTTCGCATGTTTTTTGAAAATATTTCAAATTTTACTTGCATTTTTGCAAGGGGTGTGTTATAATGAGCACAAATAAAGGAGGGTTTATGATGGCTTTAAAAGAAGACTTAAGAAAACGGCGATTAGAATTGAACTTAACAATGGCAGAAGTCGCTAAAAGGGTAGGAGTCAGCGAAGCGACTATATCTCGATGGGAAAGCGGGGATATAGAAAATATGCGTCGCGATAAAATTGTTTTACTCGCAGAAGCTTTGCAAGTCACGCCAGGATACATCATGGGCTTTGAGGATACACCTGAACCCGCACAGGATTCTCTTGCTAACGATTATTTTAGTCTCGCGCGTAATGCGCAGGAAGAAGGGTTAGATCCGGAAGACATACAACTCGCAATAGACATGATCCGAAAATTAAAAAAGAAAGACACTCAGGGGGATTAATATTGTATTTATCAAAACAACAACTATATGAGTCAGTAGAGAACTTTAAAAAATACCTTAAAATTGGAATTTATGAATATCCGCTAAACGTGTTTGAATTGTGTGATAGAATCAGTAATGTAAACATAGGCAAAGTCCCTTTTAAAGCATCAAACTTACGCGGGATAGCGGTCATAGCTAAAAACAAAAGTGAAAACCATGTGATTTTAGTGAATTCAAACAAAACGGCACCTGAGATGAACTATTATGGCACTCATGAATTAATGCACATCGCTATTCAAAGAAATACCGCAGGACAAACTTTTAAGTGTTTTGATAAAGTTCAACCAAAACAGGATAAATTTATCGAATGGCAGGCGAATGAAGGCGCCGCTGAATTTTTAGTACCGTATAAAGTCTTATTACCTTTAATTAAGAATAATTATAACAGTATGCGCATAGGCGCCGGTACTTATAGCTTTTGTGCGAGATTTTCTGAAGTCTTTGGGGTTTCACCAATAGTAATGGAGATTCGTCTTGAGTCTTTAAGTTATGAAATCGAACAGTATCTATCAGGAGTTTCTCTTGACAAGATTGAAATATTATCTCGACAAAAACAGATCGCTCGTGGATTACATATTATATCCCTACCGGAGCAAGAAGATATTAGATTTTTCAAAATCCATCAGGTGGCGAATATGTAATCAAGAGATGAATAAAGTAAAAAAGCCTACAACATAAGTTTTATATTCCCCATAAATGGGGTTATAAATAAAATTATTATTTACTACACATAAGAAAGGATGAAAAAGCATGAAAAAATTTTTTATTGTAATAGCTGCTTTAAGCTGTGCAATACTTGCTGGTTGCGGAGGTAACGATGATATTTCCGCAAGGCTGGACAGTATCGAGCAACGATTATCCGCTCTTGAAGAGAACGGAACAACAGCTCCGACATCGACTGCAAATCCGGCAAATGCCGCTGCGAAATCTACGGATATGGCAGATAATAAGGATCTCAACGTGCTTTCGTTTGAGTTAATCTCTACCGACCCCGACGCAACAACCAGTTCCGTGAAACACACATACAAGGTCACAAACAACGGAAATGCTCCATTAGAATATATGTCTGTTGATTTTGCCTATTATGATGCGGACGGGAACGCCCTTGATACTGACGGACGTTACAAGGATATTGTAATAGAACCCGGCAAATCGGTTAATATGGATTCTTACGGTGGAGATGAAACAACAAAAGCGAATATTGCAAGCTCAAAGGCGACATCGTACTATTATTACTTGGTTACTCCTCTTGCTGACGGAAATAATAAAGTAGATGTTAATTGCGAAACAGGTAAAGTAAAAACCTCTTATTCTGAGCGTTAAATAAGCCCCAACCGCTGCCAACAGTCGGCGTAAACAGCATTTAACAAGAAAGGAAACATCACTATGGAATACACAATTAATTTCACTTGGGACAACGAAGCCAACGTGTGGATCGCTACGAGCAAGGACATCGCGGGACTGGTTCTTGAAAGCGGCTCGTTTGACGCGCTCCTCGAACGCGTCAGATTTACTGTGCCTGAACTGCTCGCGCTGAACGGTACAACTCAAAATCCGCTCAGACTTTCCTTTATTTCTGAGCGCCACGAAAGGATCGCTTTGTAATGGCTGAATACGAGAAGAAAGTAAGGGCGGTTTTGACACAGTATAATTGCGCCTTTGTAAGACGTGGCAAGGGCGACCACGATATATGGTACAGTCCCATTACCGACAGGCATATTACTGTTGATACAAAAATAAAATCGCGTCATACCGCAAATGCCATTTTAAAGCAAAGCGGCATAGATTACAGATTCAGATAAAAAATCCCCCGACCGTTAGCGCGATCGGGAGACTGAATAGAAGTGCTATGATATAACACCCAAAATCATTTAAATTATATCATAACACTCCAAAAAAATCAAGTAAAGGAGTGCTATTTTAATGCAAAAAAATCAATTACAACGCTGCGTAATATATGCGCGCTTCTCGTGCCACAATCAGAGCGAGCAGTCCATCGAAGGACAAGTCCGCGACTGTACCGCATACGCCGAGCAGCATAATCTTGTAATCGTCGATACATACATAGACCGCGCGCTGACAGCTACGAGCGACCGCCGTCCGGAGTTTCAGCGCATGATCAAGGATAGCGAGAAAAAGCTGTTTGACTGCATTCTCGTCTGGAAGCTCGACCGTTTCGCCCGCAATCGCTATGACAGCTCCATGTACAAGCACCGTCTCAGCAAAAACGGTGTAAATGTTGTTTCCGTCATGGAGAACATAGCCGACACACCGGAAGGCGTTCTTATGGAAAGCATTCTCGAAGGCTTTGCCGAATACTATTCCCGCGATTTATCGCAGAAGGTTTCACGCGGTATGCGCGAAACGGCGCTAAAGCATAAAATCACGGGTATCATTCCGTTCGGCTACAAAAAATCCGAAGAAGGGACATATGTTCCGGATGAAACGACCGCTCCCGTTGTTCGCCGAATATTTGAAATGTACGTTGACGGCGAGCTCGGCAAGGATATCGCCGCATGGATTAACAGCCTCGGCTATAAAACAACGGCGGGAAAGAAATTCACGCAGCAATCCGTGATTAAAATCATACAAAGATCCCGCTATACCGGCAGATATAATTATGGTGATTTGGAGATCATAGACGAAAATCAGCGCATTGTCAGCGATGATATTTTTAACCGCGCCCAAAAGCGCCGTATCGCCAATAAACATTTAGCCGGTCAATACAAAGCAAATGATTGTTATCTCCTGAGCACTAAGCTCTACTGCGGTATATGCCGCCGCCCGATGCACGGCGAGTCGGGCTACGGCAAAAATGGAGCTGTTTACCACTACTATAAGTGCAGCGGCAGACGGCTAAAGGTAAAATGTCAAAAGCAGACAGTCCGTAAAGATGATATTGAACAGCTTGTCATTGACAATATCGTGCATAATGTTCTTCGCGGCGATGTAGTACAGCTTATTCTTGACACAATAATGCGAATACAATCCCAACGAAAAACAGAGTCTCCGGAAGTAGCGCTTATAAAATCACAGCTTGCCGGCACCGAGAAGCGCATGGACAACATCATGCGAGCGATAGAAGCGGGAATATTAACGGACACCACTCAAAAGCGTCTTAAAGAGCTTGAGGAAACAAAAGCAAGGCTCGAATATGAGCTGGAGCTTGAAAAGTCGAAAGCACCCGCTATCTCCTACGAATACGCAAAAGCATTCCTAACGAGCCTGTCCGCCTCCGACTTCAACACTCCCGAGCGCAAAAAACTATTAATAGAAACATTCGTCCAGCGCGTCTACTTATGGGACGACCGTATGATAATAATATACAAGCCCGCCCCCTCGATAGCCGGTCAATCCCCGACCGACGAAGTTTTCGACGACATAATAAAAGCTATATCCGATAATTGTTCGGATATAGCTTACACTGGTACACCATCGGGGGCTCGAACCCCGGACACCCTGATTAAGAGTCAGGTGCTCTACCAACTGAGCTAATGGTGCATTTTTTCGGTCTTTGCTGACCACGAGTTATATAATAACATATCATAAAACTTTTGTCAATACTTTTTTTATTTTTTTGTCTTTTTTTCTTTCTTTTTTATCCTTTTATTTATTTGACATATTCTGCCCTGTCATATATAATTATTATGAGGTGATGGAATTATGCTGCTGCGTATAGTTTTCTCCGTTTTGGGCGCTTTTATGATTCTTAACAGCTCCGTTCTCGCGGTGGTTTCTAATTTTACGTTCGGTAATATACTTGAGTTCATAGGCGGCGCGGCGCTGCTGGTTTGGGGAGTGTTCGATAACAGGATATATTCCTCCAAGCACAAGGCTCTTTGGCGTACTTTTAAAACTTTGGTTGTGATCGGGATTTCCACGGCGGTCGGGTTCTCTATGTTTTTGTTCGCTTACGGATTTACCGATACGGCTCGATATAACGAAAGAGCCTTGATCGTGCTCGGCGCGGCTGTAAAAGGAGATCGCGTTTCAAAACCGCTTCAGGCGCGGCTCGACAAAGCCGTTGAATATCTTAACATAAACACGTCGGCGGTGGTGGTCGTTACGGGCGGACAGGGGCCTCAGGAAAGCGTTACGGAGGCGTACGCCATGGAACAGTATCTGATAAACCACGGAATCGAGCAGGAGCGTATCATCAAAGAAGAACAAGCCACAAGCACATCCGAAAATTACAAGTTCTCAAAAGAAATTCTCGACGCGCGGCTCGGGGAATACCGCGCCGCCGTCGTTACCAACGGGTTCCATGTCTACCGCGCCGTTCAGCTTGCGGAGCTCGCGGGACTGGACGTCGCCACTATTCACGCGCCGATGCCGTGGTACAGCGTCGTGCCGATGTATCTGCGCGAGATCTTGGCGGTGTTCAAGCTTTGGATATTAAAATATTAAAAAGCGGTTTTCACCGCTTTTTTCTTTTCATTTCTCTCGCTCGTTCAAGCAGATATTCCCTGTCGTTCAGCTCGGGTTTTATTATTACCTCGTTGAGCAGAGCCTTCAGCGTATCGCCTATCTCCCGTCCGGTTTTGTAGCCGAGCTTTATCAAATCCCTGCCGTTTACCACTAAATGCGATATCAGATACGGCTGTTTTTCGGCTATGATCTCACGGTATATGTTGTATACCGCGTCAAGCTTTTGCAGCTTTTCCGGAAGGTGTACCGGATTTTTTGCCATATTGTCGGCGGTTTGCAGCCTGAGAAGCTTCTCGAACAGCTCCCTGCCGGTTTTTGACATCATTCTTTTTACCGCCGGAAACAAAGGCTCGATGCGCACATCGTGGTTTTCCACGAGTATGGAAACATCTTTTATCGTATCGGAATCCATGCGCAGCCTATGCAGAACGTCCTCGGTTATGCTGCGGCTTTCGCGGTGGTGACCGTAAAAATGTATCGTTCCGTTTGAATCGACGCTCGAGCAGCAGGGCTTGCCCACGTCGTGCATAAGCGCCGCCCAGCGCACAGCCAAATCTGGCTGCGTGTTTTTTATTGTCTGCATTGTGTGCTCGCCCACATCGTATATGTGATATTTATTGTGCTGCGGCTCGCCGAAACACCTGTCAAGCTCCGGTATTATGTATATCAGCAGACCGAGCTCGTGCAGGGCGCGGATATAGTCGGGGTTATCGGACAGGATAATTCTGTTTATTTCGCCCAGTATGCGCTCGCTGCTGACATTTTTTACCAGCGGCGCGCATTTTTTCACCGCTTTTTTTAGTTCCCCGTCAAGCTCGAACGACAGCGCCGCGCCGAAACGCACCGCGCGCAGCATTCTCAGCGCGTCCTCGCGAAAACGCGTTTCGCTGTCGCCAACGCAGCGTATTACGCGCGCGTTTATATCCTTTCTGCCGCCGAAGCAATCAACAAAGCCCCTCGTCGGGCTGTACATCATGGAATTGATGGTGAAATCGCGCCGTGCGCAGTCCTCGCGCGCGCTGTTTACAAATTCGACGGAATCCGGATGACGTCCGTCGCTGTAGGCGCTTTCGCGGCGGAATGTGGTAATCTCGTAGCCTATATGATTTTCCACTACCGTCACAGTGCCGTGCTTTATTCCCGTGTCAATGGTTTTCGGAAAAAGCTCCTTTACCTCTGACGGGAGAGCGTTTGTGGCTATGTCGTAATCATGCGGAGTTCTGCCCATCAGCATATCGCGCACGGCTCCGCCTGCCACAAACGCGGAAAAGCCGCCTGATTCCAGCCGGCTTAAAATATTTTTAACTCCTTCGGTAAGCCTCAGCTTCATAGCCTCGCCTCCCATCAGTTATATCCGCTTAAAACAATGTTTCCGCTTTTAGCGCTTTGCTCCGCGATAATCACCCTTTGATTTTATATTTTTCCGATTTTTACAGACCCGCCGCGGCAGACCAATCCATTTGATTGCCTGTGATTTGTACGGGACCCGCCGAAATGGGAACACGTTCCCCGTATATGTCTATTATACTGTACTCGAAGCTGTAGCTGCCGTCGGGTATTCTCTTTTTCTTAATTGCCGCGCCGGTCAGTCCCGCAGTTATGGTCTTGCTCTCTCGCCATTCGCCCGTATCGGGATTTTTGAGAAGCGGAGTTATTTTATCTCCGTATTTAATACGCCTGAACGCTCTGTCCGCCGTTCCGGTCTGATGGTCTACTCCCTTCCATGCTCCGATTATCTCGTAGCTTCCGCCGCGGTCGGACGGGGTGAATCTTATGCGCAGATTTGTCAGCTCGCCGTTTAAAATCACGGGCGCCGAATATCCGCCGCCGCTTACCGGTGTAAGCAAAATCGGACTTCCGTTTATTTCAAAACGGTTGAACGCAAATTCTCCGACAAATATACCTCCATCCCAGTTGACCTCGGTATTATAGTCGGTGCTGAGCATTAAACGCTCGCCTGTCTCATCGTTGTATTGATACAGATTAAACGAAACGCCGCGCACGGGAAGCATGCTTGTGGTATAGTCAAGCTCCAGCATATTCTGCTCGTTTACGCGCACAAGATAGCCCGCGTAAGCGCGCTGCTCCGAAAATTCCTGCCACGCCGGAGTTGTGTAGAAATTCGATTTGCCCTCCTCGGGCGGCATATTGAGGTTTGAGCATATGTTTCTCAGATAGTCGGCATAGTTTATGCTCGGCGTGTTGTGAAGATAATCCGCCATCATAGCGTCTGTGACGCCAATGCGGTAGCCTATATCGGCATCCGTTATGAACGGATAGAAAACGCTCAGTCCGCTTTCTCCGCCGCCCTGTTCGGGTACCTTGTATACCACCGCCTCGTCGGTGATCTGCTGCAGGATATCGCTCGTCTGTCCTATATATTCGTTCAGGCTTTGCGCCAGCTCGCTTATATCGACCGCGTTGCTGTAGCCTTCCATATCGGTCTGACCGCCGTATCGGTATGCGCTTCGCACCGCGCGCGCTATAGGCGCATATGCTTCCAGTCCGCTCTCGGTAGCCGTAAGCATCGTGCCGGCCATGCCGTCAAACGCCTGCGTCAGAGACGACATCCTCGACAGGTCGAGAAGCGTCATCGCGGCATAGTCCTCCACCTTGTTCGACTTGCACTTTTCATAGTATGTATCGCAGATCACTCTGCCAAAATCCGGAACCGATATATCGGGATGCTCCGAAAGATAGTTAAATATTGCTTCGTAATCCCAGCACAGCGGCATATAGTCCGGCGACGCCACCATGTAATCGGCATACGGCGACAGAGCCGCCGCCATTTCCAAGCCCGACATCATTGACGCGTCAAAACCTATCAAATCAAAGTTTCTGCCCGTGTTGCCTATTCCGAAAGCAAGCTCCTCAATATTCAGAGCATCGTTCTCGTGGAGCGCGTCATGAGCGGCGCCGCCGCTGCCGGCGCCGCCATCCCAAAATATAACCGCGTATCTGTCGGCGCGATAATTCTGTACACCCCAATTAAGAAAATCCGTCAGTGTTCCGTGATTGCCCATGTTTGACTCAAGCTTTTGGTCAACCATATACATGCCGTCTTTCTGCATTTCAAAACGCTGTAAATAATCGCTGTAAATTCCGTTAATTTTCCAGTCAGTGCTGCCGCCGGTCTGAACAAGCACGTTTATATTCTCGGGATAATCCGTGCGGAACATCTCTTTCAGCGCCTCCGTCGCGGAGCCGTATGCCGATTCCTGAGTGCCGCCGCACATATATACCATTATCGTCCAGTTAAGTCCATTGTCGGGAGAGCGCGTGACACGCTCGGGACTTACGCTGTCCTCTCCGCAGCCGCTCAGCGCGAGCGCCGCGATTACGGAAATTATAAGAGCCGTAAGTTTTTTCATGGTTTCCTCCATATGTATACAGAAAAAGCGCTGAAGGAACTGCGTTATTCCGACAGCGCTTTTTCTCTCAAATTAATCCTGTGCCGGAGCTCCTACCGGGCAAACGCCTGCGCATGCACCGCATTCGATACATGTATCAGCGTCTATAACGTACTTGCTGTCGCCCTCGCTTATAGCGCTTACAGGACATTCTGCAGCACATGCGCCGCAGCTGATGCAATCGTCACCGATTTTGTATGCCATAATACATACACCTCCTTAAAATACTTCGCATTGACCCCCAATGCTTAAGCGTTATCTCATAACGCTTACTTATATATCAATTATATCATACTTTTTTCAATACTTCAATAGTTTTTAAGAAATTATTCGTTTATATCGTCCGAATTATCGGCGGCGCGCTTTAAAATTTTAAGATTTTTTACGTTATAATCGCGTATGATCTTCTCATTCTGCTCCTCGAATCGCACGCGAACCGTTCCTTTTAACATGCTCACGCTGTCAACGACACCCTTACCGTCGGGCGTTTTTACCACAGAGCCCTTGCGCGGCGTTGTCTTTGCAAGCTCCTCGTAAACGTCCTGCTCGTATTTCAGGCAGCACATAAGTCTGCCGCACGCGCCGGATATTTTTGAGGGGTTGAGGGACAAGCCCTGCTCCTTAGCCATTTTTATGGAAACGGGAACAAACTCGTCCAAGAACTGCGAGCAGCACAGGCTTCTTCCGCAAATGCCGATGCTGCCGAGAGTTTTCGACTCATCGCGCACGCCGATTTGTCTAAGCTCTATGCGCGTCCTGAATACCGTAGCCAAATCCTTTACAAGCTCGCGGAAATCAACGCGGCCGTCGGCGGTGAAATAGAACAGCACCTTGCTGCCGTCAAAAGCGTATTCCACCTCGATAAGCTTCATTTCAAGTCCGTGCTTCTTTATCTTTTCAAGGCATATTTCGAAGGCTTCCTTTTCCTTCTGCTTATTTTCCTCGCGCCGTCTTGTGTCCTCCTCTGTCGCAATACGCATTACGTCCTTTAACGGAGTTGGAACCTTTGATTCCTCTATAGATTTTCTGCCTATTACGACGTCGCCGTATTCAATGCTCCGGCTCGTTTCAACTATTACATGATCGCCTTTTTTTATATCAAGATCCTTGGGCGAAAAATAATACGTTTTGCCGGTCGGCTTGAAACGTACGCCTACTATATCTATCATGTTGTACTACTTCCTTTCAGTATGTTTATATGCCTTTACCGCCTTCAAAAATTCGGCGGAGGGCTCGAAAATAATCGTTTTTTTTATTCTGCCTTGTTCGAAAACAACATATCTCGTATGCTTATTCGGCAATATATGCGGAGTCATTTTATACGCGTTTTTCGTCGCTATATCGGGCTTCGACGCGCTGATTTTCTTTATCGATGCGATATCCGCTTCAACCGCGCTGACCTTATGCCCTATGGCGCGCACGATTTTCAGAACGCCGTCCTCGACGGAATAAGTGTAACTTGCCGCGTAGCGCGTTATCACATAATACACAAGCACGCAGCCGAGCGCTATCGTGACCAAATCGCCGATAACCTTATACGAGGTCAGGGCGTCTCTGATAATCCGTCCCGCGCCGTAGCAAACGCACGCGAGAACGAGAGTGAATAAAAATTCCTTTACGCCCGCAGCCTTTTTTTCAGTTATGTTTTGCGCCAATTTCATCAACTCCGCCTTTAATTATATTATAAATCGCCGTTTTTGTCAACTATCTGCGCCGTATCATGTTTATCGCCTCGGCAAGCGTCTTTACGCCGTACGCCGCGAAGCCCTCCGGCACGCGTACTCCGCGCATGGACTGCTTCGGGATAATTGCTGATTTAAAGCCGAGCTTCGCCGCCTCGCCGAGCCGCTTTTCAAGCTGCGATACGGCTCTGAGCTCGCCGCTTAAGCCCACCTCGCCTATGAACATCATATCCTTCGGCAGCGCCGTGTCGGTTTGACTTGCCGCAATCGCGGCGCAAATACCCAAATCAACCGCCGTTTCGTAGATCCTAAGTCCTCCCGCGACATTTATATACACGTCGGAGCTTGATAAATTCAGTCTCGCGCGCTTTTCGAGCACCGCGATCAACAGTATCACGCGGTTTAAATCAATTCCGCTCGACATTCTTCTCGGATTACCGAAGCCGCTCGGAGTTACAAGCGCCTGAATTTCCGCGAGTATGCCTCGCGTTCCCTCCATAGTGCATACCACGCTGCTGCCCGAGGTATTTTCGTCTCTGCCCTCCAAAAGCGCCATAGACGGATTTTCAACCTCCTCAAGCCCCGTGTCGCGCATTTCGAAAACGCCTATCTCGTTTGTTGAGCCGAAACGGTTCTTGACCGCGCGTAAAATTCTGAAGCTCGTCTGCTTTTCGCCCTCGAAATAGAGCACGCAGTCCACCATATGCTCGAGAACTCTCGGTCCTGCGATTGCTCCGTCCTTTGTCACATGACCAACAATAAACATTGAGATACCCATAGATTTCGCGATACGCATAAACATATTCGTTGCCTCGCGCACCTGCGGGACGCTGCCGGAGGCGGACGCGATATCCTGACGGTTCATAGTTTGGATCGAGTCTATAACAACTATATCCGGCTTCATGTCGTTTATCGCGCCGACGACCTCCTCGACATCCGTTTCGGACATAAGATACAGGTTTTCCGTGGTTACTCCGAGACGCTCGGCGCGCAGCTTGATCTGCCCTTCCGACTCCTCTCCGCTGACATACAGTATTTTCTTCGTCTCGCCGAGCTTTTGGCATATCTGCAAAAGCAGTGTCGATTTTCCTATGCCGGGATCTCCCCCGACGAGCACGAGCGAGCCCTGAACGATACCGCCGCCCAAAACGCGGTCAAGCTCCTTCATGCCTGTGGAATAGCGCGCTTCAAAATCCGATTTTATCTCGGATATGCGTTTCGGTCTGCGAGACGCGGACGCCGATACAGCCGCGCTTACGCCGCGCCGTGAAATTGATTTCGGCGCTTCCGTAACAGTCTCCTGAAGCGTGTTCCAGCTCCCGCACCCCGGACATTTCCCGAGCCACTTAACGGACTGATACCCGCATTCGGAGCATATATAAACAGATTTTTGTTTCATTTTTATCCTCCGCAAATATAAATCTGAGTATATTATAACACCGCAAAGCCGTTTCGTCAATAAAATGTATTATGGCTGCCGCCGCAAGGTGCTTTACGGTTGTACCCCTGTAATACATTTAATAAAAAACCGCCCTGACAATTCAGAGCGGTTCAAAATAGATTAGTTATCCGGCAGGCGTGCCTACTCCTGCATCTCTCGGGGCTTAACCCCTGTCATACCATCGGCGTGTGGTCGACACGAAATTTACCACCTCGAATAACTTATTTATCTTATTTTATCTATGTCAATCTTCCCTACGACAATCACATCAACATTCCACCGTTTCCGTTTTGTCTTATTATAACATTTCCGCAATAAATTGTCAATGAAAAAGAACCGCCTTGTCAGCGGTTCTTTGATTATTCAGCCGAAAATATTAATCCTCAACCTTTATAACCTCTCTGCCGTCATAATAACCGCAGGATTTACAAACTCTGTGAGGCATTTTAAATTCGTGACACTGTGGACATTCCACCATGTTCGGAGCTGTAAGCTTCCAATTGGCACGTCTTTTATCTCTTCTGGCTTTCGACACTTTACCCTTAGGTACTGCCATTTTCTACACCTCCATAAAATTCAATAATTCACTCTTTATCTTCGTTCATAATATCCAGCAAACCTGCCCATCTCGGGTCGATTTGTTCGTGATCGCAGCCGCATTCGCCTTCGTTTAAGTCCGCTCCGCAGTTGGGGCATAGACCCTTGCAGTCCTCCTTGCAGAGAAACCTCGGTGGGACGTTCATAAGAAAGCTGTTGAGCGCTATTTCGTCGATTTCAATGATGTCCCCTTCGAAAAGGATAGACTCCTCGTCGGCGTTTTCGCTGTCCTCGGCGCGGACGAGGTTTTCGTCTATCGGAAATGTTACCTCCGCTTCGATGTCCTTCATACATCTCGCGCAGCGCGTTTCCAAAATGCCTCCGCCCTCAGCCTTAAATATCAGCGATTTGCCATTGTTGGATATGCTTCCTTTCACCGAAACCGGCTCTTTGAAGCGGTAAACCTCACCGAGAAATGCTTCGTCCGTGTTGAGGTCAACCTCTCCCGAAACGGTCATTCTGCCGCCCGATTCCTTTAAAATACCCGATACGTCAATAATCATAAACAATCTCCCGATTCAGGTTTTCTTCTGAGAATTTCAGAGCCGAATTACTTTAACTCTACTTCAGCGCCCGCTTCTTCGAGCTTAGCCTTCATAGCCTCGGCATCGTCCTTTGAAGCGCCTTCCTTAACTGTGTTGGGAGCGCCGTCAACAAGAGCCTTAGCTTCCTTCAGACCTAAGCCTGTGAGCTCTCTTACTATCTTAATTACGCCGAGCTTCGACGCGCCTGCCGACTTGAGAACTACGTCGAACTCTGTCTTTTCCTCTGCCGCGGCAGCGCCGCCCTCCGCAGCGCCCGCTACCATAACCGGAGCAGCCGCGCTTACGCCGAACTCTTCTTCCATCATCTTTACGAGCTCAGCAACTTCAAGTAACTTTAATTCCTTTATCGAATCAATGATTGCATTTAAGTCTGCCATTTTAATTTTCCTCCTATAAAATTTTCTTTTTCTTGTTTGTTTTTAATTATTCGGCATCTGCCGGTGCAGCTTCTTCAGCTGCGGGAGCTTCTTCAGCCTTAGCTTCTTCCGCCGGAGCCTCCTCGGCTGCCGGTGCGGCTTCTTCAGCCGCGGGAGCTTCCTCTGCCGCTCCTTCAGCCTGCTTTTTAGCCGCCAACTCAGCGGGCTCTACACCCTCGTCAACAATAGCGGCAAGCAAGCGCACGAGATTTGATGCGGGAGCGTTGAGGCTTCCCATGATCTTCGCGATAAGAGTCTCCATGTTCGGCGTTGCGGCGAGCTTCTTGATCTCGTCAAGAGTCATAACCGCTCCGTCCATGAAACCGCCCTTAATTTCGAGCTTTTCGTTTCCCTTCGCAAAATCGGCGAGTACCTTCGCCGGAGCAACCGCGTCCTCACTTGATACAGCGATAGCAGTCGGACCGTGGAGAGTTTCGTCGAGCGCGTTGAGACCCGTCTCGTCAGCCGCAAGACGAAGAAGCGTGTTCTTCATAACGAAATATTTTACGTTAGCGGCTCTGAGCTTGTTTCTGAGGTCCGTATCCTCGTCAACGGTAAGACCTCTGTAGTCAACCAGCACACCCGTCTGAGCCGCCTTTAAAATTTCGACAACCTCAGCGACCTGTGCTTTCTTTGCCTCTAAAACTTTAGCGCTTGGCATAAATTTTTTCACCTCCGATTAAGTTAAAATGTATGCCTTCCATTAAAATTAAGAAGGCTCTTTGCCGCAGACGCAAAGAGCCGTAGTAATCATATTAAATCACTAATTCTCCTCGGTTGGACTTACTGTGCCGAAGCACCGCCTACTGTCTACGGATTTATTCAACTGTAAAATTATATCACAGAATGAATTTCTTGTCAAGATTTTTCACATATATTATGCAATTTTAAATCGTTCGGATTTGTTCGCAGTTTGTGCTTTAAGCCGCGCAGGTGTACTGAATGTACTCCAAGCGGCGCAAAGTGTGAAATGCGGGCAAATATGACGATTTAGCCCGAAATACGAGCAGGGTTCATCTTTATTCCGGGGCCCATCGTTGAAGCTACGACAACGCTTCTCAGGTACTGTCCCTTCGCAGCCGCCGGCTTCGCCTTGATTATAGCGCCCATGAGCGCGTTGAAGTTCTCCGTCAGCTTATCCTTGCCGAACGACGCCTTGCCTATCGGGCAGTGAATGATGTTTGTCTTGTCGAGTCTGTACTCGATTTTACCTGCTTTAATTTCATTAACGGCTTTCGTAACGTCCATCGTTACCGTACCCGCCTTCGGCGACGGCATCAAGCCCTTCGGACCTAAAACCTTACCTAAGCGTCCGACAACGCCCATCATATCGGGAGTTGCGACAACAACGTCAAAATCGAACCAGTTCTCGCCCTGGATCTTCTGAACGAGCTCCATTTCGCCGACGTAATCAGCGCCCGCCGCCTGAGCCTCGTCAGCCTTCGGGCCTTTCGCGAATACGAGAACCTTTGCCGTTTTACCTGTACCGTGCGGAAGCACGATAGCGCCTCTTACCTGCTGATCCGCGTGTCTTGAGTCAACGCCCAGCTTGATGTGCGCTTCTATTGTTTCGTCAAACTTAGCCTTCGACGTTTTTACCGCGAGGTCAAGAGCCTCGCTTACGTCGTACTGCTTTGATCTGTCAACGATTTTTGCGGAATCCTTATACTTTTTTCCTCTAAACATTTCATATCCTCCTTCGTGGTCAAACGAGATTTTTCTCTCCCACCGTCTTATAACAATTAGTCACCGATTAATACGCCCATGCTTCTGCAAGTGCCTGCGATCATGCTCATAGCCGCCTCTACGCTTGCCGCGTTAAGGTCGGGCATCTTCTGCTCCGCTATAGCCTGAAGGTCTGCTTTTGAGATTGTAGCGACCTTTGTCTTGTTCGGAACACCCGAGCCGCTTTCGATCTTGCACGCCTTCTTGATGAGAACCGCTGCCGGCGGCGTCTTTGTTATGAATGAGAATGAGCGGTCTGCGTAAACCGTAATAACTACGGGGATTATGAGACCCGCGTCTTTAGCTGTCTTTTCGTTAAATTCCTTCGTAAACTGCATTATGTTTACGCCGTGCTGACCGAGAGCCGGTCCTACAGGGGGCGCAGGACTTGCCTTGCCCGCGGGAATTTGCAGCTTGATATAACCTTGTACCTTCTGTGCCATTATATGGCCACCTCCTTGAATAAATAATGTGGTAATTTAATTGCGGAACCTCGGGAGCGCGCGCTCCGGTTCCTCCCACTATTACCTGAGGGGATATATAAACGGAAATTCCGTTCATAAACTAAATCAATCTACGCGGCTTACCTGTGTATAATCTATTTCCACAGGCGTTTCGCGCCCGAACATCGAAACCGCCACGTTAATTTTGCGCGTTTCGTTGTCAATACTTGTAACCTTGCCGGAAAAGCCCTCCATGGGACCGGATTTTATCTCAACCAAGTCGCCTACGGCGAAATCTATATCCGCCATGCGGATCTGCTCCACGCCTATTCTTGCAACCTCGTCGTCGGTAAGCGGTACCGGTTTTGAACCGGGACCTACGAAGCCCGTAACGCCGCGCGTATTCCTCACGACATACCAGCTGACGTCGGTCATAACCATTTTGACCACGACATAACCCGGGAAAACCTTGCGCTGAACAATCTTTTCAACGTCGCCCTTCTTCTCGACAACCTCTTCCATGGGAACTCTGACATCGGGTATCAAATCCTGAATGCCTCGGTTTTCAACAGACTTTTCAATATTGGCCTTGACTTTATTTTCGTAACCCGAGTATGTGTGGACCACATACCACTTTGCTTCCTCTGCCATTAACCGCACTCCTTCCCTAACAACCGATTAAACCAAATTTGTTAAGAATTGGAACAGTTCCGCAAAAGCAATATCCAACACCGACAGGATAATGGTAACTATTATGATAAATGAAATAATTATCATAGTATTGTGAATGAGCTGATCCCTCGTGGGCCATGTTACCTTTTTCAGCTCAGCCTTTGTTTCTCTTAAAAACTTCTTTGCTCTCGCGCCGAAGCCCTGCTTGTTTGTTTTTGCCAAATCAGCCATATTTCTGCACTCCTTGTCCTAAAATTACCTCAGACTATCTCGTTTCTCTGTGAAGAGTGTGCTTTCTGCAAAATCTGCAATACTTTTTCATTTCCAGTCTGTCGGGATCGTTTTTCTTATTCTTCATTGTGTTATAGTTTCTCTGCTTGCATTCCGTGCATGCCAAAGTGATTTTAACTCTCATTGTAAATACACCTCCGTTTTTCATATACCGCGCTCTTCTTTTCTGGTACACAAAAAAAAAGAGCCTTTTTCTTAGCGTAATAATTATAACATTACATATATATGTTGTCAAGGGGTTTTTGTAAAAAATTTTATTATTTTTCACAAAAACCCCTCAAACGTTATGTTTCAATCACGGGCGGTATCATACCGCTGTATACGGGCACGTCGAACGTGAGAACAGCTTCGGGGAAGCTTCTTAGCATTACCTCCATGCTTATCGCCTGCTTGATTGCCCAGCCTATATCCGTCGCGTACTGATGCTCGCTCGGATTTTCCGGATTCCAGCGCATTTTATAGAGCGTGTTCTGCCGTCCCTGTTCGCTGTTTATGTATTTTTCGCTTATCCACTCCGCACCACCGCGTATTGCCGCCTCTACGCTTGTCCAGCCGGCTTTGTACGCGTACTGCGAGCCGGAATAGAGCGCGCTCGAATCGTAAGCGGCTATTCCGAACATGTTATATACCGTCTCGCCGTTTACCTCAACGCCCGTCGCGAGCTGCGACGTGCCGTTGCCGGTTTCGAGACACGCGTGCGCCGCGAGATATATTTCGCTCACGCCAAATTCATTCGCCGCTTCTATGAACGTGCTTGCCTGTCCGCGCAAAATTCCCTTGTTTTCAAGGAAGGCGTTGAGTGATTCCTCGCTTATGCCGTTCGAATGCGACAAGTCGAGGAACTGATATTTGTACGCGTCTGTGTAGAAGCCGTTCGGATCCGTGTATTCGCGTATATCGTCCGTTGACGCGGTTATGTTTCCGCCGCTTGTCCATATGTTCGGCGGCGGGTCAAGACCTGATTGAATATTTACCATTTCGTCTATGGTTATATCGTAAGGCGTATATACGACCTTACTCGTTATGTACTGATCCGCTATCATAGAGAAGCCGTCAAGGAATCCCACGCCCATATCAAGATCGTTGTCGGACGTTTGTGCTTTTACCGTTACGAGGAATGAATCCGTTACTCCGTTTGACGCCTCCGCCGTTATCATCGCCGTTCCCTCGCCTGTCGCCTGGATCGTGCCGTTCATATTTACCGTTGCGACGGCATCGTCGTCGCTTGTCCAGCGCAGCGTTTTGTTTTTGGCGTTTTCCGGCAGTACCGTGGCGACAGTGTTCATCTTTTCGCCGACAGATATCGTATTGTTTTCTTTATTTTGTATCTCGACTTTTTCCACGTTCACAGTTTGATTTACAACCGTCACAAAGCATTTGCTCTGCGCGGTGCCGTCGGAATTTGACACTATGATTTCCGTCATGCCCGCGCTTACGGGCTTTACCCTTCCCATATCGTCAACCTCGGCTACGGACGGATTTTCACTTTTCCAGCGAAGATCGCTTATACTCGCGTCGTCAGGCGTGAGCCACGTCTGAAGCAGCTTTGACGAGCCGCCGATATAGAGCACCGTTTCCGTTGTGGGCATGAATATGCTCTCGACCGGACGTATTACCGTCAACCTCGCGTCCTTCACGGCGCCGCTTGCGGTGTGGGTCGCTTCGAGAATCACTTCCCCGGGCGCATACGCTGTTATGCTGCCGTCGTCGTCAACATCGGCTATGGTTTTGTTCGACGACGTCCATGTGACGCTTTTGTCCGCAGCATCCTCCGTCAGGATCTCAGCCTCTATCGAATCGTGCGCCTCGCCGTTTTCGAGACGGAGCTCACGATTGTCCCAGCTCAGCTCCATAACGGCTCCCTCAGCCGCGCCGTAGATGCCGCCGGAAGCTTCTTCCCCCGCTGTCCGCGTCTCCGGCTCGTCGTGGCGCTGCGAAAAAATCATTACCGCCGCGACAATCATCGACACAACGCAAACAACAGCCGCCGCTGCGACGGCTATCTCAAATTTATACTTTTGGTAAAACTCTATTACATCGTATTTATTGAGTTGTCTTATCTTTTTTAAATTGTTGTTCGGATTTAACTCAATTTTCATAAGTACCAGTCCTATTCAGACACCTTAAACCTTTCGGTAATATATTTGTTTGCCGTGTTCTCAAGCTCATCGTCAAGCGGAGCGAGCTTTGTGAACGACGGATATTTGCGTTTCAGCGCGGCGCTCAGCAGATAGTCGCAAAGCTCGGGATTTTTTGGGAACAGCGGACCGTGCAGATACGTCGCTATAACGTTTTTGTATATAACGCCCTCCGCGCCCGATTTTTCATCGTTTCCGTAACCGTATAGCACCTTGCCGAGCGGCATATGCTTTCCTATATATGTGCGTCCGCCATGATTTTCGAAGCCGACTATGGGCTGATCGATAAATTCGGATTTGAGCACTATATTCCCGATAAGACGTTTTTTGCCCTGCTCGGTGTATATGTCGAGTATGTCAAGTCCCTCTATCGTTTCGTCCTCTAATTTATAGTATTTGCCCAAAAGCTGATAGCCGCCGCACACAGCCGCAAGCGCGCCGCCCGCTTCAACGTAGTCACGAAGCTCTTTTTTATGCTCGAGAAGTCTGTGACACACGATTTTCTGCTCCCTGTCCGAGCCGCCGCCGACGAATACTATGTCGATATCCGACAAATCAAAGCCCGTGTCCTCGCAGGTGTATTTAACGACCTCCGCGTCTATTCCGCGCCATTCGAGACGCATACGCATACATTCGATATTGCCCTTGTCGCCGTAGAGATTTAAAAGATCGGGATAAAGGTGGAGTATTTTTATTTTCACTGTTTATCCCTCCCCGTCTTTTTCTGAAAATCGTTAAGCACCGCTTCCGTAGGATAGAGCGCGGTGTAGTTTACGAGCACATACACGACCTCCGAACCGGTGCCGAGGCAGCGCTCGACCGCTTCATGCATACTGCTCGTCATATGATCGGGATTTATTCCCGCGTATTTAAAGCGCAGACTTATATCCCACACGCGTATGCCGGTTGTGGTGAGCGTGTTCATGTTCTCATCGGCTATTTTATCAAAATCCACGTCCCAAAGCCATGAAACGTCGCGTCCGTCGTTAGCCTTGTCGTTTATCGCTATTATTACGTCCTTGAGCCGCTTGTCCGTATTTACCGTCGCGATAGCCTGATTGAAGCCCGCGGGATTTTTTGAAAGGCTCAAAATAACGGGCTTGCCCAAATCAAATTCCTGCATTCTTCCTATCTGCGGCTTGTAGCCTGTGAGAAGCGCGGCGAAATCGCCCGTGCTCTCTCCGAGAGCCGTCATCGCGCCGTATACTGCGACGAGGTTATATATATTGTAGAAACCCTTATAGTTTATTTCCATAGGCTGTCCGTTTATCGTGAATTTCATTTTCGGCTGAAGCACGACATTCTTTACCTCAAAGTCAATTTTCGGGCGCTTAAAGCCGCAGTGCGGGCAATAGAAGTCGCCGAGCTGGCTGTAGTGGTAGAAGCGGTACTTCTGCTCCTCGCCGCACACGGGGCAGAAGCGCCCCTCCTTTGTGTCGTCAAGCTGCGGCAGAACCTTTTCGGATATGCCGTAGTAGTACGGAGTGACGTTCTTTTCCTTGCCGAACTGCACACAGAGCGGATCGTCGCCGTTTAATATTATTTTCAGATTCGGCGCTTTCGCTATCGCGCGCTTTATTATCGAAGTCGTTATATCGATCTCGCCGTAGCGGTCAAGCTGGTCGCGGAAAAGATTGGTTATAACCATCACGTCGGGCTTGAAGTGGTCGAAAATAATCGGCGTGTACGCCTCGTCAACTTCGAGGCACGCGTAATCGGCGGAAAATCTGCCGAATATGTCCGACGCTTGGATTATTGTCGTGGCAATACCGTTGAGCATATTCGCGCCGAGACGGTTGCATAGCACCTTATACCCCTTCGCCTCAAGAGCGGAACAGAGCAGATTGTTCGTGGTGGTTTTGCCGTTCGTGCCGCAGGTCACGATTATGCCCTTTTTGATATGCTTATTAAGCCCCTTTACTATGTCGGGACAAATTTTCATAGCATATTCGCCCGGGCTTGACGATGATTTCTTTCCTATTAATTTACCCGCTATGGTGAGCGCTTTGCCCAGCCATACCGCCAAAAGCTTTCTCATAGATAAATTCCTTTCGATTTCATATTCGGATTAATTATAACACATTAGAGAAATAATTGCAATAAATTGATTTGATTATTTACATTCATATAAAAATATGATAATATTATGTTCATAATATACGGAAAGGCATTTATATATGAAGGAAAATTATCAGATAATACTCGATAAAACGATAAAAGACATACAAACAGCCGGAAAATCACCGTCGCTTTTGCTCCATGCGTGCTGCGCGCCGTGCTCGAGCTATGTGCTCGAATATCTGAACGGCATTTTTGACATTACGGTTTTTTATTACAACCCAAACATCTCCCCCGCGTCCGAATTTGAGCACCGCGTAAACGAGCTTAAGCGGCTTATAGCGGAAATGCCGTTAAAACGCACGGTAAAATTTATCGAGGGCGAATACGAACCCGAACGCTTTACGGAAATATCGCGCGGGCTCGAGCAGCTTCCCGAGGGCGGCGAGAGATGCTTTAAGTGTTACGAACTGCGCATGAGAAAAGCGGCTGAAAAGGCGAAGGCGTTCGGCGCGGATTATTTTACAACCACGCTTTCGATAAGTCCGCATAAAAACGCGCAGAAACTAAACGAAATAGGCTCACGGCTCGCGGACGAATACCATATCGGCTATCTTTTTTCCGATTTCAAAAAAAAGAACGGATATAAGCGCTCATGCGAGCTATCGCTCGAATACGGTCTGTACCGCCAAAATTACTGCGGCTGCGCTTTTTCAAAAGCGGAGGCTGAAAAAAGACAGGTATATAAACCTTAAAATATGTCAATGCTGTAACCAAAATGTAACATATATTTTACAGTTTATTTATAGTTTTCAAACATCAGATATGATATAATAACTTCACGGCGTTGTCGAAATCAGAGATTTTGACGCCTGAGAGAACATTGTATCGTATCACGGCGGCGTTGCCGTCTTGCAATTATGACGATAGAATCGTAAGTTTGCAGCTTTAGAAATTTAAGGAGTTTTTACGATGAGTTTTAACATAAAACGATATTTTCAAGTTTTGGGAATTTCGCTTGCAGTTGTGGCCGCGGTCGCGTTGGTGTGTCTCGGAATTAATTTCGACTCGACGGACAACCTTACCGATGGCACAAACACGGCGACTGTTGACACCGAAACGGGTAAAATCAACGTGCTGCTCATGTGTACCGACATGGACGGGCTTCGTACCGATGCGATTATGCTGGCGCAGTATAATATTGACACAAATACGGTAAATATGCTGTCCATACCGCGCGATACGCGAATGTTTGTCGGCAACCGCTATCAAAAAATAAACGCGGCGCACGCGTATATGACGGACGGCAAAATAGGCGGCGCGGAAGCGACCGTTGAGGCGGTTACCCGAATTACCGGCATTCCGGTTAACTACTATATAGATTTTTCGCTCGACGGTGTGGCGCATGTTATCAATGAGCTTGGTCCGATCGAGTTCACGATTCCCGATATCTGCGGCGACGGCGAGGGTATGGTTTACGACGATCCCGTTCAAAGCCTTCATATCAACCTGCCCCCGGGAACTTACGGTCTTAACGGTTCGCAGGCGGTTTGGGTCATGCGTTTCCGCCACGGCAACTGGGACAGCGACTTAAACGACGGCAAAGGCGGCTGGAAGGGCGGCTACTTCGACGGCGACGGAAGCCGTATGAAGCTGCAGCAGGAATTTATAAAGGCGGTTGTGGATCAGAAGGTAAACGCCGGACTGGTGCTTAAGATTCCCGCTATTTTCAAAGCCATAAGCGAAGAGGTCAAGACAAATCTCACAGTCAAGGACGTAGTTAAATATTCAAAATACGCGGCTGACTTCAGCAGCGATAAAATCACATCTTACGAGCTTCCCGGGCATTTTGACACATATATCCTCGACGGAGCCACTCAGGATGTGTGGGAGGTCGATCTCAGCGCCACGCGCGAGCTCGTGCAGACGGTATTCGGTTATCCGGCGGATAATTTAACCATAGAAAATCCCAATCTCACCGATATATACGGCGATGATTTTGACAGCGACGACGACGGATATATTGACAGCTATTCCCCGAGCGGCGGAGAAGGAAGCTCTGACGGCGCTTACTACGACAACGACAGCAGAAACAGCGGCGGCAGCTATAGCTACAGCAACAATTATTCGAGCGGAAATTCTTCTTCATACGACGATGATACGTCATATGATAATAATTCATCGTACGAGGACTCATCTGATTATGAGTCGTCGTATGAGGATACATCATATGATGAGGATGAATCAGACGCGGACTATTACGACGAAAGCGACGATTATGACTCGGATGACGAGACTTATGACGAGACAGATTCGGAAGAATTATGATACATAGCAAAAATTATTTAAAAATGTGAAAAAAACACTTGAAATGTTGGTTTGAATGTGATACAATGCATATATCGGAATATTGTTATTCAGAAAGAGTGGGTTTGCCCACTCTTTCGGTTTGTAATATTAAAATTTTTTCGGAGGTAATTAAATGACTTCTAAGGAAATTGAAAAAACAGCGCTGGAAATCGGCGAGCCTGTCGCGGCGGAGCAGGGCGTTTATATCGTTGACGTTTCATATGAAAAGCGTCCTGACGGGTTCGCTCTCTGCTTTTATATAGACCGCGCGGACGGCGTGGGCATCGATGAGTGCGAAGCGTTTTCAAGGGCGGTTGAAGCTAAGCTTGACGAGAAGGATCCGATTGACGGGAATTATGTTCTTGAGGTCTCCTCTCCCGGGGTTGACAGGCGGCTCACCAAGGAAAGAGAGTTTATGTATTATGTCGGGCGCGAGGTTGACGTGAAGCTCTTCAAGGAGCTTGACGGCGTAAAGGAATTTACCGGCGTATTATCAGGTTACAGTAATAAAACGGCAATAATCGACCGCGGCGGGGAAACATATGAAATTCCCGTCAAACAGGCGGCATATATAAAATTATCATTCAGGTTTTAAGAAAGGACGCGATAAAAATGAATAAGGAATTTATGGAAGCTTTAATAGAGGTATGCGAAGAAAAGGGCATAAGTCAGGACATAATCATCGACGCCCTCGACGCGGCGCTCGTCGCCGCGTATAAAAAGAATTTTAATTCCGCGCAGAACGTTACAGTGCTTATAGACCGCGAAACGGGCAATATACGCGTCATGGCTCAAAAGGAAGTAGTTGAAAAGGTCGAAAACGACATCGAACAAATTTCGCTCGAGGAGGCGAAAAAGATTTTTCCGCAGTATCAGGTAGGCGATCTCGTAACGCTCGAAGTAACTCCGAAAAATTTTGGCAGAATAAGCGCGATGACGGCGAAGCAGGTCGTAACGCAGAGACTTCGCGAGGCGGAGCGCGGCATACTCTACACCGAGTTTACCGAGAAGACCAACGACATAGTGAGCGGCCCGATAGAGAGAATAGAGCGTGGAAACGTTTATGTGGATATAGGAAAGCTGGAGGCGTTTATGCCGGCTCACGAACAGGTACCCGGCGAACACTATGAGGTGGGAAAAACCATCAGGTGCTATGTGAGCGAGGTGAGAAATTCGACGCGCGGCACGCAGATCATTCTTTCGAGATCTCATCCCGGACTTGTAAGACGTCTGTTTGAAACGGAAGTCCCCGAGATAGCGGACGGAATAGTCGAAATCAAGGGCATAGCGCGCGAGGGAGGCTCGAGAACAAAAATCGCGGTATACTCGCACGATCCCAACATAGACGCTCAGGGCTCGTGCATAGGGCCCAAGGGACTGCGCGTGCAGAACATAGGCGACGAGCTGGGTAATGAGAAAATCGATATAGTAAAATGGAGCGAGGATCCCGCGGAGTTTATCGCGGCAAGTCTGAGTCCCTCGAAAGTAGTTTCGATAGATATAAACGAGGAAGAAAAGTGCGCGAGAGTGACTGTTCCGGAATATCAGCTTTCTCTCGCGATAGGCAAATCGGGACAGAACGTAAGGCTCGCCGCAAGGCTTACAGGCTGGAAAATAGATATTATAACCGAGTAACCGAGGTGAGGGAAATGGCGCATATACCTGAACGAATGTGCGTGGCTTGCAGGAAAATGCGGCCGCAAAATGAATTAATACGGTTTGTACGCACGGACGGCGGCGTAAAAATAGATATGAATAAAAAGCTTTTCGGACGGGGAGCGTATATTTGCAAAGATATCGGATGTATTCATCTCGCCGCGAAAAAGCGCGGTATAGAGCGGCATTTCAAATGCGCCGTTGCAAGGGAAGTTTATGACGAAGCGGAGAAGCTTGTATAAGCGGCAGGGTATCGGAAACACAAAGAAAGGATGATGACTAATGGCTGAAACAATAAAGCTCAGCGAAATCGCAAAACGCTTTAAAATAACGAGCAAGGATATAATCGCGAAGCTCAGCGATTACGGAGTCACCGTAAAAAGCGCGACGAGCTTAGTTAACGAGGATCAGATTAGCCTTATTTTTGAAATTTACACACAGCAGAACATGGCTGAAGAAGCAGCTGTCATAGCGGAGAGAGCGGCTCTCATAGAGCAGACTAACGCGGAAAAAGCCGCCAAGGAAGCCGAGGAAAAGGCAAAAGCCGAAAAAGCCGAAGCGGAAAGAGCAGCTAAGGAGGCTGAGGAGAAGGCCGCCAAGGAAGCCGAGGAAAAAGCAAAAGCCGAAAAGGAAGCGGCAGAGAAGGCAAAGAAAAAAGCCGAGGAAAAGGCGAAAAAGACCGACGCCGAAAAGACTGAAAAAGCTCCCGCAGACCGCAGAAAACACCAGAAAAAGCAGGCTAAGAAGCAGGGCGGTCAGAAAATAGATTTGAGCAACGTTGACCATTCGGACACATCCGAGGAATATATAGTAAAAACCTCGGAGCACCGCCGCCATGTAGATACGCGTCAGTCCACGATTGAGACGGACAGCATCGACAACCGCGAAAGAATTGAAAGTCTCGCCGAAAATATCAGAATGGACGGCGGCAGGAGACGTAATAATAAGAAGGGCAAGGGCAAGCAGGACAAGACCGAAAAGGTTATCGCGAAGCCCAAGCAGAAGCCGAAGCCGAAGGTAATAACCGAAATCGAAATTCCCGAAACAATCGCGGTAGGCGAGTTCGCCTCGATGATGGGAAAGACGGGTGCGGAGGTTGTTAAAAAGCTAATGATGCTCGGCGTTATGGCTACGCTCAATCAGTCGATAGACTTTGAAACGGCGCAGCTTATCGGCGACGAGTTCGGAATAACGGTAAATCAGGAGGTCGTTCTCACAAAAGAGGACAGACTTTTCATGGACATAGACGAAACCGACAAGGAAGAGGATTTAAAGCCGCGTCCGCCGGTAGTAGTCGTTATGGGACACGTAGACCACGGCAAAACGTCGCTGCTTGACGCGATACGTCACACGAGCGTTATTTCGACCGAAGCGGGCGGTATCACGCAGCATATCGGCGCGTACAGCGTAACGCTCAACGACAGAATTATAACGTTCCTCGACACGCCGGGTCACGAAGCGTTCACGACGATGAGAGCGCGCGGCGCGCAGGTTACGGACGTAGCGATACTCGTGGTCGCGGCGGACGACGGCGTTATGCCACAGACGATAGAAGCGATAAACCACGCGAAAGCCGCAGGAGTTACGATTATCGTGGCTATAAACAAGATTGATAAGGAAGGCGCGAACCCCGACAGAGTAAAGCAGATGCTTATGGAATACGATCTCGTTCCCGAGGAATGGGGCGGCGATACGGTTTGCGTTGAGGTATCGGCAAAGCAAAAAATCAACATAGACGGACTTCTCGAAATGGTACTTCTCGTAGCGGATATGCAGGAATTAAAAGCAAATCCGAACAGATCCGCCATAGGCACGGTAATTGAGGCGAAGGTTGACAAGGGACGCGGTCCCGTCGCGACGGTACTTGTTCAGAACGGCACTCTTAAGGTCGGCGACTTTATAATCGCGGGAACAGCCGTAGGTCACGTGCGCGCAATGGTAAACGACAAGGGCAGACGCGTAAAAACCGCCGCGCCGTCAACTCCTGTCGAGGTAGTCGGTCTTAACGAAGCGCCCACGGGCGGCGACAAGATGTATGTTGTCGATAACGAGAAGCTCGCGCGCGAGGTAGCTCTCCAGCGCAAGCAGGAAATGCAGGAGAACAAGTTCAATCAGGTCGTAAAGGTATCACTCGACAATCTGTTCAGTCAGATAGACGAGGGCAAGATGAAGGAGCTTGACGTTATCATAAAAGCCGACGTTCAAGGCTCGGTTGAGGCTGTCAAGCAGTCCCTCGAAAAGCTCTCCAACGACGAGGTGCGCGTAAGAGCGATACACGGCGGCGTCGGCGCGATAAACGAATCCGACGTAATGCTCGCGAACGCGTCAAACGCGATCATCGTAGGCTTTAACGTGCGTCCCGACGCGGGCGCGGTAAGCGCGGCAGAGCAGCAGGACGTTGATATCCGTCTTTACAGCGTAATATATCAGGCGATAGAGGAAATCGAAGCCGCTATGAAGGGTATGCTCGATCCCGAGTTTAAAGAGGTTATGCTCGGCTACGCGGAGGTGCGCCAAACGTTCAAGGTTTCGGGAGTCGGTACTATCGCGGGCTGCTACGTTACGCAGGGCGTTATCCGCCGCAACGCGAATATCCGCCTCGTACGCAACGGAATTGTCGTTCACGACGGCAAGATAGACAGCTTAAAGCGCTTCAAGGACGACGCGAGAGAGGTCGCGGAAAACTTCGAGTGCGGTCTGGGAATTGAAAACTTTAACGACGTCAAGGAAGGCGACGTTATTGAGTGTTATATCATGGAAGAAATAGAAAGATAGGAAACAATGGCAAGGATTGACAAAATAAACGAGGAGGTTCGCCGTGAGCTGGCGAACGTGATACGCAATTTAAAGGACACGCGCATACCCATGATGACGAGCGTTGTCGCCGTAAACGTCACGAGCGATTTGCGTTACGCGAAGGCGTACATTTCGGTCATGGGCGATGCGGAAACTCAGAAAAAAGCAATGGAAGGCTTAAGAAGCGCGGCGGGCTTTGTGCGGCGCGAAATAGGCAAAAAAATAGATTTGCGCTACACGCCGGAATTTGTGTTTGAATTAGACCATTCAATAGAGCACGGCGCGCACATTGAGAAGCTTTTAAAAAGCGTGGAAAAGAAAAGCGAATAAATTTATTGTACAGGGGTGGAATAATGCAGGAGGTCATCAACAAAATTAAATCGGCGCGCTCGATGGCGCTTTTGCCGCACGTCAATGAGGATCCGGACGCTTTGGGCTCATGCTTTGCGTTCGCGGCGGCTATGCGCTCTATCGGCAAGGAAGCCGTTTGCTACACGGAGGACGACATTGAGGATCATCTCAAATTTATGGGCGGTGAATATACGATTTATGATCCCGAAATCAGCTTGGCGGAAAAACACGATTTATGCGTGTGTCTCGACTGCGGCGATCTCGGAAGAATTGGCGCGCGCAGAAAAATTTTTGACGAGATAGGAAACAGCGTAAATATCGACCATCACTATACCAACACAAACTTCGCCGACGCAAATCTCGTGGACGGAGACGCCGCCGCGACGAGCGAAATACTCACCTCGCTGTTCAAGGCTATGGAAATCGAATTAAACGACGAAATAGCAAGGTATTTATATATCGCCATCTGCTCCGATACGGGTTGCTTTAAGTTCAGCAACGTGCGTCCCAAAACAATGCGCGCGGCGGCGGAGCTTTTGGAGCATGACATAAAGCACGAGAAAATCGCGCGGCTGCTGTTTGACACATATTCGAGAGAAACTCTGCTTCTGCGCTCGGAGATAGTCAGAAATCTGCACTCCTACGCGGACGGACGCATACAGGTCGCGCTCGTTGACGACTCAATGTTTGAAAAGTGCGGCGCGAATGTCAAGGACGCGCCCAATCTTGTGGAAATTCCTCGCAGCATCGCGGGAACGGAAATAGCCGTTTGCATCAAGCACCAAAACGGCGTTATCCGCGCGAGCATACGCTCGAACGGCGAAGCTGACGTGTCGAAGGCGGCGCTTGTTTTTGGCGGCGGAGGTCATACGAAGGCTTCGGGCTGCACCGTCAAGGCGGAAAGTCTCGGCGAGGCGGAAAAGCTTATTGTGGCTGAGTGCGTAAAGCAGCTGCCATGAACGGAATAATCGTACTTAACAAGCCCGTCGGCAAAACGTCGCACGATATGGTATATTTTATGCGGCGGCTGACGGGAATAAAAAAGATAGGTCACACAGGCACGCTCGATCCCGATGCGTCGGGAGTTTTACCGATATGCATAGGAAGCGCGACGAAGGCGGCGGATATGCTGACGCTTTCCGACAAGCGCTACCGCGCGGAAATGACGCTCGGAGCGGAAACCGACACGCAGGATGCGTCGGGAACTGTTATCGAAAAGCGCGCGGTAAACGTTAGCGAGGACGAAATACGCGCCGCCGTAAGCGGCTTTGTCGGAGAAATCGAGCAGATACCGCCTATGTACTCCGCGATAAAAAAGGACGGCAAAAAGCTGTATGAGCTTGCGCGAAAGGGCGAGGAAATCGAACGCCCCGCGCGGAAAATAACGATTTTTGAAATAAATATACTTGATATAGATTTAAAAAAGAACACAGTCTCTCTCGACGTGCTGTGCTCGAAGGGAACGTATATAAGAACGCTCTGCCGCGATATCGGCGAAAAGCTGGGAACGCTCGCGTATATGAGCAAGCTCGAACGCACCAAAACGGGGATGTTCACGATAGAGCAGGCGCGCACGCCCGAGGAGCTGGAGGCGCTCGATGATTTGGAAAGCGCGCTTATTTCCACGGACGCGCTGTTTTCGGATTTACCGAAAATAAAATTAAACGAAAAGCAGACGAAAAGCATAGTAAACGGCGTTAGAATGACGTACCGAGGGCTTGACGAAGGGCGGCGGTACAGGCTGTACGATGAAAACGGAAGGTTTCTGTGCGTGTCGAAATGCGCGGACGAACGGCTTGTTTTGGAAAAAGCGTTTTGGACCTAAATGTAGGGGTGGATATTATCCGCCCGCTACAAACATATAGGAAATTCGGGCGAACACGGTTCGCCCCTACGTGATAAAACGCGTTAAAGGAAAGTGATACATCATTGGAAGTATTTTTTGAAAACGATATACCGCCTTACGACGGCACTGTGGTGGCTCTGGGCAATTTCGACGGGCTTCACGTCGCGCATATGACCATCATTCGGGACGGTATCAGATACGCGAAGGAGCATAATCTCAAAAGCGGCGTGCTGCTGTTTGAGGACAATTTTAAAAATGTAGAGCTGATCACTCCGAACGAGGCGAAGGTGGAGCTGCTCGGGCGGGAAAAGCCCGATTTTGTGAAATTCCGCAGATTTACGAAGGAATTTATGCGTCTTACGCCTGAGGAGTTTATAAAGCAGCTTGTGCTGAATTTAAAGGTAAAGGTGGTCTGTGTCGGCTACGACTACCGCTTCGGACATAAAGCCGCGGGCGACGTTGACACGCTCCGCATGCTCGGCGAAAAATACGGCTTTGAGGTTCTTGTCACCGACGTTATCAAAATCGACGGCAAAATCGTTTCGAGCACCTATATCCGCGAGCTTATCAAAGCGGGCGAAACAGAGGAAGCCGAGCGGTTTCTCGGAAGGCGGTTCTGCGTCGAGGGCAGAGTTATAAAGGGCTTGCAGAATGGGCGTAAAATGGGCGTTCCGACGGCTAACGTCGATTACGATAAAAATATGGCTATCCCGAAAAACGGCGTTTATGCAGGAATTACATACGTAAACGGGCTGCGCCTGAAAAGCGTGATAAACGTCGGCAGCAATCCCACGTTCGGCGCGGAAAATATCACGATAGAAAGCCATATTCTCGATTTTCACGAGGACATTTACGGAGAATATATCCGCGTGTCGTTTGCGAAACGGCTGCGCGGCGATATAAAATTTGAAAGTATGGACGCTCTTAAAATGCGGATACAATCGGACATCAAGGCGGTAAGAGCGATGGATCTATAGATTTTATCGGAAAGGATTGGTAAAAATGTTTACATCAATTATACTCGCGGCGGGCATGGGTACGCGCATGAAATCGGCTCTGCCGAAGGTGCTCCACCGAGTATGCGGCAAGCCTCTTTGCAAGTGGGTGATAGACGCGTCTAAGGCGGCGGGAGCTGATAAGACGGTGACGGTAATCGGTCACTGCGCCGATTTGGTCAAGGCGGAGCTTGCGGGCGAAACCGAGTTCGCGCTCCAGGCGGAGCAAAAAGGCACGGGTCACGCGGTTATTCAGGCGATGGATCACATCAAGGCGGCTAAAGGAAATATCGTTATTTTAAACGGCGACACGCCGCTTATAACCGCGGAAATGATACAAAATGCGGTCGAATACCACGCGTCAAGCGGCAATCAGGCGACGGTTATAACCGCTGTTCTGCCCGACGCAACGGGCTACGGACGAATTGTGCGCGGCGCTGACGGCGGCGTTTTGCGTATAGTCGAGCAGAAGGACGCAAGCGACGAGGAAAAGAATATCCGCGAGGTAAATTCGGGTATGTACGTATTTGACGCGCAGTCCCTCGCGTACGCTCTCGGCGAGATAAAGCCGAATAATGCGCAGGGCGAGTATTATCTCACCGACACGCTTGAAATACTTCTCGCGGCGGGCAAAAAGGTCGGCGCGTACACGATTGAGGACAACGACGAGATACGCGGCATAAACGACAGACTGCAATTAAGCGAAGCGGAGAAGATAATGCGAGCGCGCATCAACGCGTACCATATGAAAAACGGCGTAACCATGCGTATTCCCGAGAGTATTTATATCGAGGCGGGCGTTGAAATAGGAAACGACACGGAGATCGGCTCGAACGTGACGCTTAAAAACGGCACGAAAATAGGCTCGGGCTGCGTGGTAGGTCAGGGCAGCACGCTTGATAACGCCGTTATTAAAGATAATGTAAATATTTTAAATTCGGTTATTATAAACTCCACAGTCGGAGAGCACACGACGGTCGGACCGTTCGCGTATATCCGCCCCGACTGCACCGTGGGTGAGCATGTCAAGGTCGGCGATTTTGTCGAGCTTAAAAATTCGACTATCGACGACGGTACAAAAATTTCGCATCTCACCTACATAGGCGACAGCGACGTGGGCAAAAACGTAAACTTCGGCTGCGGCACGGTGACGGTCAATTACGACGGCAAGAAGAAATACAGAACGACAATCGGCGACAATTCGTTCATCGGCTGCAACACGAACCTCGTATCGCCCGTAAACGTAGGCAAAGGCGCATATATAGCGGCGGGCTCGACGATAACGGACGACATCCCCGAGGGAACGCTATCAATCGCGAGAGCGAGACAGATTAATAAGGCTGAATGGAAAAAAGATAGGAGAAAATAACCCCAATCGGGCTGTCAACCGACAGCCCGATTTGCGGGGATGGGGTAAATTATGGTTTAGGCGCGTGTAGGGGCGGATATTATCCGCCCGCCGCGATACATTGGGAGCGGGCGGATGATATCCGCCCCTACAATGCCCGCCGGCGATATGCCATTAAATCACAATTTACCCACCGGAAAGGAACACATCATGTACATTATCGCAGGTCTGGGGAATCCGGGCAGACAGTATGAAATGACGCGGCATAATATCGGGTTTCATACCATAGATTATATTGCCGATCAGCTTCATGTTAAAATAAATAAACTCAAATTCAAGGCTCTTTACGGCGAAACGAATATCGCGGGCGAAAAGGTTCTGCTCGTGAAGCCGCAGACTTATATGAATTTGAGCGGCGACAGTATCGGCGATTTTGCCGAATTTTATAAGCTGCCGCCGGAAAACATAATTATAATAAACGACGACGTCTCCCTCGAGGCGGGGCGCATACGCGTGCGCGCAAAAGGCAGCGCGGGCGGTCATAACGGGCTGAAATCCATAATATACCGTTTGCAGAGCGACGAGTTCCCGCGCGTTAAAATCGGCGTGGGAGCGCCTGAGCACGAGGATTACGATTTGAAGGACTTTGTCCTCGGCAGATTTACGCGCGAGGAAATTCCTATACTGGAAAAGAGCATAATAAACGCCGCCGGAGCGGTTGAGGAAATTATAAAAAACGGTCCGGAATCGGCGATGAACAGGTTTAATTCGAGGCAAATATGAATTTTTCGGACATTTTACGCGGCTATCCTCCGTATATCGGCGTTGCCGACAGCTTGAACAGCACGCCCATATCAATCGCGGGCGTCGCGGAATCGGCGCAGGGACATCTCATATACTCTCTGTGGCGCGAAAACGGCGGCAACGCCTGCGTTGTGACTTACAGCGATATGGAGGCTCGCGCGCTTTTTGAGGATATGCGGCTGTATACGGACAGCGCGCTGTATTTCCCCTCAAAGGAGTACATTTTTTATAATATCGAAACAAGCGGACACCAGAACGAGTACGCGAGGCTCAAAGCCTTAGCCCGCCTCTCGGACGGCGAGCCGCATATTGTCGTGACAAGTCTTGACGCGGTTATGCAGTACACCGCCGAAAAGGAGATTTTCGAAAACAGCAGGATTGAATTTGAGCTCGGAAAAATATTCGACTTGGAAAAGCTCGCGCGTGATTTGGTATGCCTGGGCTACAGCCGCGAGGACATAGTCGAAGCGCCGGGGCAGTTCGCTATGCGCGGCGGCATAGTCGATATTTTCTCGCCCGGCTCGGATAATCCGTTCAGAATTGAGTTTTTCGACGACGAAACCGACTCCATACGCGTGTTTGACGTGGCTTCGCAGAGGTCTATGGAAAAGGTCGATAAGGCGGCTGTAATTCCGGCTGTCGAGGCTGTGATGAGCATGGAAAAAAAAGCTGAAATCGTAGAAATCCTCGAAAAGCGGATAGCTCAGGCGAAGCGGCGCAAGGTCGATATGACGGCGTATATCGAAACGACAAGCGCGGATATCGAAAGCTTTAACGAGCGGCACTATTTCCCTTCTATCGACAAATATATACGGCTTATCTACGACAAAATCCCGACCGTTCTCGACTATATTGAAAAAAGCGGTCTTGTTTTCGTTCTCGACCCGAAGCGAATAGCCGAGCGCGGCAAAACATTCGCGTGGGAAAAGGGCGAGATCGTGACGGAGCTTAAAAACAAGGGCATACTCGGCTCGCAGAAGGAGGACGTTTTCCTCACCTACGACGAAGCTGTTTTGAAAATGACCGCGAGAAGGGTAATTTCTATTGATTCGCTCTCGCACACGCGGACGGATTTCAAATACAAGCATCTCGCCGATTTTACCACGAAAACGACCGTTTCATTCCACGGAAAAATAGATTATTTATACGACGATCTGCGCGTATGGCAGGAAAAGAAAGCGACCGTCGTTATTTTGGCATCCTCGCGCGGACGCGGCGAGAATATCACGGGCGTATTGAAGGAGCGCGGCTTTAACGCGGAGTTTATCAAGGACGGCGCGGACTTCCGCGAGGGCAGGATCTCCGTTATGCGCGGCAATCTCAATAAAGGATTTGAGTATCCCGAAATAAACTTCGTGCTAGTCAGCGACCGCGAGATTTTCGACACTAAGAAAAGCCGCCGCAGACGCGCGGTTGACAACGCCGACAGGATAAAATCGTACAACGACATAAACGCGGGCGATTACGTTGTTCATCAGACGCACGGAATTGGTCAGTACATGGGAACACAGCGCATGACGGTCAACAACGTTACGAAGGATTATCTGAAGATCCAATACCGCGGCACGGACTGTCTGTATGTGCCTATCGACCAGCTCAATATGCTGTATAAATACGTTTCGGGCGGCAGCGAGCACCCCGTTAGGCTCAACAGGCTCGGCGGGAACGAATGGAACAAGACGAAGCAGCGCGTGAAAGCGTCCACGGCGGAGCTTGCGCAAAAGCTCATAGCCCTCTACGCGGCGCGCGAGCGCACAAAGGGCTTCGCGTTCAGCCCCGACACGCCCTGGCAGCGCGATTTTGAGGACACGTTCGAGTACCGGGAAACGGACGACCAGCTCCGCTCTATCGAGGAGGTAAAAGCGGATATGGAAAAGCCGCGCCCGATGGATAGGCTGCTCTGCGGCGACGTGGGCTTCGGCAAAACCGAGGTCGCGCTCCGCGCGGCGTTTAAGGCTGTTACGGACTCTAAACAGGTCGCGTACCTCTGCCCCACCACCATTCTCGCGATGCAACATTACGAAACATTTTTAAAGCGCATGGAGGATTTCCCGATAAAAATTGAAATGCTCTCGCGTTTCAGAACGCCGACGGAGCAGAAGCGCATAATAAAAAAGCTGAAATCGGGCGAGATCGACATAGTTATCGGAACGCACCGCATTTTATCGAAGGATATAGCGTTTAAGGATCTGGGACTTCTCATAATCGACGAGGAGCAGCGCTTCGGCGTCGCGCACAAGGAGCGGCTCAAGGAGCTTAAAACGAGCGTAGACGTGCTGACCATGACAGCTACACCGATACCGCGTACGCTCCATATGGCGATGACGAGCGTAAGAGACATGAGCGTATTGACCGAGCCGCCCGAAAATCGCTATCCCGTTCAGACATATGTTTTGGAGGAAAATCCCGCGGCGCTGCTCGACGCGATACGCAACGAGCTTTCGCGCGGCGGTCAGGTATTTTACCTCTATAACCGCATCGAGGGAATACACAAAAAGGCGGAATGGATAAAGGAGAATTTTCCCGACATAAACGTAGCGGTCGGTCACGGCAGGATGAAGGAGGACGACCTCGAGGACATCATGTACGATATGGTCGAGGGCAGAACCGACGTTCTCGTCTGCACGACGATTATCGAAACGGGGCTTGACATACCCAACGCCAACACCATTATAATCGAAAACGCCGACAGAATGGGCTTGGCGCAGCTTTATCAGCTTCGCGGAAGAGTGGGACGCTCCAACCGCGCGGCGTACGCGTATCTCGTGTACAACAGAGGAAATGTCTTGTCCGACGTGGCTTCAAAGCGTCTGAGGGCGGTAAAGGAGTTTACGGAGTTCGGCTCGGGCTTTAAAATCGCGATGCGCGATTTGGAAATACGCGGCGCGGGAAATATACTCGGCGCGGAGCAGCACGGGCATATGGACAGCGTCGGCTACGATATGTACTGCAAGCTGTTAAAGGAAAGCGTTGACGAGGCGCAGGGCATTGAAACAAAGATAGATTTCGACGTAACCGTCGATATTGACGTAAACGCGTATCTTCCCGAGGACTATATCGAAAACCACAACCAGCGCATTGATATGTACAAGCGCATAGCCGCGATTTCGAGCGAGGACGACAAGTTTGAGATCGAGGACGAATTAATTGACCGCTACGGCGATATTCCTTTGGCTGTGCAGAATATAATCGACGTCGCGGCGCTGAAGCTCCCCGCGCGTGAGGCGGGAATTTGCGAGATCACGCAGCGGCAGCAGTCGGTTTCGCTGAAATTCAACGAGGACAGATTAGACGCTCCGCTCGTCATAGCGCTCGACAAAAAATTCCCGAAGCGCATAAAGCTCGCGTCGTCGGTAAATCCGATAATAACGTTTAAAATAGAAAAGCTGACAGATAACCCGATCACGGTAATTCATGAATTGCTGGATACGGTGATTGAACTGCAAAAATAACAATTCCGGAACAAATAGAGTTGGTTTCCCTATCACACAATATTGAAGCCTTGCTTGTGCATATATCTCTGATACTATCCTGTTGTATCTCTCCGACGCAAAAACGGACTTGGCTTTTGATTGCCAAGTCCGTCGAAATCGTGTAATTATAAATCCTTGTTAAATTTATTGCTTACCGGTATCATATCGTAAAGATTATCCCATATAAACGCCGATACATTTATACTGATTATTCCATTTAATGTTTGGATGTTTTTAATTGTATATTTATTATTTACAGATGACTTTACAGTTGAATCTGCTGCGTATGCAGCTTGATCCACAAAATTGCCCATGTCTGCAGCAATATTTGATATATGTTGCAGGGCTAAGTGTCCCCCATGCATCGGTGGGGGTTATTTTGCGGGCGGAATTTTTTTATATTTCTATTTACTTTTTGGAATTGATATGGTGAAATATACTCGTCACATACTTTTTAATATTTCCATTATCTGTACTTACGCTAAGGAAAAGGCGTAGGTTATTTTGGCTATTCCTGCAGATAATGGATTATATTGAGGGAAAGTGTGTGACAACATTCAGTCAAAGACCACATTTTTATTTGCGCGAAATTTACCAAAAATCATTAAAATACTTAATTAAAAAAGGAGATGGAGTAAATGAAAAAATTTACAAAGAAAACCGCTGCCGCTGTGCTGTCGCTTGCGATGAGCGCGGGACTGTTCGCCATGAACGCCTCCGCGGCAACATTCTCGGACATGAGCCCCGACCATTGGGCGTATGATACGGTCAACCTTATGGTACAGAAGGGCGTTATCACGGGTTATGACGACGGCACATTCAGACCCGATGATCCCATAACGCTTCAGGAGGTAGCCGCGCTTGCGTTGAGAGCGGTTAATTGGCCTGTAGGTCGTGGCGGTGCAGAAAATTATGTGCTCAAATCTTCATCTGAATCAAGTGCGGAAAACAATGCGCTCACATTCCTATATGAATCGCTTGCTGAAAGAAAGTCTAAAATACAAGCTTCCATAAACGCATGTGATGAATGGGCGAGAACGTATATCAAGGCATTAATTGGTGATATTGATCCATGTGGGTATTCAGGACAATCATCTGTTTTGATGCCCTACTTTGATCATTATGACGAAGAAAATGTTTTGATGAGCGATGCATTCGAGCGTCCGACGGAGCCCGTGCAAAGATGGATCGCCTTTGATATTCTTGCAAGAGCGGCATATTATAACGGCTCAGCGTTTGGCAATAATGTAGCATATGATGCTTGGTATAATTTCTCAACTGAACCAGACCTTGACGAAAAAGGATGGGAAAATATATGGGGCAGTGATATTGAGGTCACTGTATGGGATGACGCTCCTTATGCAAAAACACGGACTTATCCTGTAGGTCAAAAGGCTTGTTATGAAGCCAGTAAACACGGCTTGGTTGCACTTGAGAAAACTGCGGATGTTAAACATCCCGGTCAAACAATCGCGTCCGCTAATCCCTTCGGAACTTTAACAAGAGCCGAAGCAGCTACATTGATCGCAAGATTAAAGCACCCCGAACGCCGTATTTACAACATGGAAATGAACCCTGAAAACAGCACGTTTTATCTTAATATTCTTAACAATATGGGCATTCAGCCAACAGTTGTATACGACACGCCTATGGCTGAATCGGATTATACTATTGCACAAAAAGGCATGACACCCGAAGCATATGAGGAAATATTCCAAGCATGGCAGCATGCTGAAAATTGGATACAGTTATTGATTGAAAAAAGCACGCAATAAACTCATGACCACACACCCTCGCGTTTCTGCGGGGGTGTGCTTTTTTAGTCAAAAAATGCGGTGTGCTTTGTCGCTCACATAACGGAGCGTATACAGTTATTCTTTATAAGAGCATAAGAGGAGTGACGTAATACACAGTACGATATGGATAGGCGGCAGGATCGGCATTCAACCATTTTCATCGGGGATCCTGTAATCCGCATTTATTATTTAAATTTTTTGCGAAACTCCGACGGTGTAAAGCCTGTGTACGATTTAAAATCAGCCGAAAGCCTCTGCACCGTCGAGTAGCCTATCATCGCCGGAACGGACGATATTTTGCAGTCGGAATACAAAAGCTCGTGCTTGGCGTATTCGAGCTTTGCCGATTTGATATATTTTGCCGGAGTGGTTCCGAAATTATTTTTGAAAACCTCGATGAAATATTTCTCGTTGAAGCCTATCATATCCGCAAGGACTTTTATCGGTATGTGCTCCGAAATGTGCGCGGAAATATACTTTTTTATTTTATCCGCAAACGGATTTTCCTTTTGCGCGTGCGATACTCCGCGTGTGTCGTATTCGAGGAACATCGACACAAGCTCCAGCAAGGCGGCGTTGAGCCTCAAAGCCGAAGCCGCGTCGTCGCGCAGGTGAAGCTCGTCCAAAAGTTCAAACAGCGCAAGCGGGCGGGAAATGTCGTCAAGCTCTATCATGTACGGGAAGTCGATCGTGTCGAACAGTGATATCCCGTCAAAGTGCATGATGAAATCGCACCAGTATTTGTTGTAGCACGTTTCATTTTCCGAATACAGCGACACCATTGAATTTTTCGGGAGCAGTACCATGTTGTTTTTCTTTGGGTATATTTCCTGACCGTTTATCGTGATTTTGCCCTCGCCGCTAAGAATTAAATAAATGCTGTCGCGTCTGCGGCGGTGCGGGAGCCGCGACCAGTCGGGGCATAAGCCGTGGTCGACGAGAATAAATTCCGTTTGCATTTTGTTTATGCTTTGATTGAGCATTTGATTTTTGCTGTGTACATCCATAATAATTTCCTCCGTACATATTTGCCCGTATATTTATTATAATTTGTTTTCACCGTTTTGTAAACATAAAAATCTGACTTTTTGATAAATACAACTGACATAAAGTGATAGAAAACCGTTTAAAAAGTTGTATAATCAATAGTATAAACGAATTGCGGCGGAGTCTTTTTTCTCTCTCCTCCGCCGCGAAATTTTGGAAACGGAGGATCTATTATGAAAAGATTGATTTCATGTGTATTGAGCGTGTCCGTGCTGTGCTCGGCGGCGGGGTCATGCGTCACGGCAAGGGCGGCGGACGTCGTGTTTAAACATCAGAATGTTGTCGGCTCGCAGACCTGCTACAGCGGCGACGACCTCAAGGAAACAACAATAACGGAAATTCCGAATGTTAAGCAGGGTATGCGTATAAACCAGCCAGTGTTCCGAGCGGAGGGGCTTACGGCGAACAAGAGCTATACCGTAAAGCAGGAACTGAAGGACGGCACGGTTATAAAGGAGGAAACCTTAACCGCATCAAACGGAACACTCGAATTTAAGCACGCGCGCAACTGCGAGATGATTGAAATTCTCGACGGCGCGGAGGTTGCGGCGTCGCTCGGAACGGAGCCGGAATATGTACACGGCGTTGCGATAACGCGCGCGCCGATGTCGTGGCAGGTTTATCAGCGCGACGAAAACGATGAGGCTGAAATTACGATAAAGGGACTTTTGGAAACGGGCGATGAAAGCGTCACGGTGGAAATTGACGGAGCTGCCGAAGCGGTAAACGCGGAGAACAGCGCGTTTACATACACAAAAGCGCTTCCCGTCGGAACGTATGATATTACCATAAAATCCGACGGCGAAACTGTCGCGGAATATGAAAACGTCGCTGTCGGCGATGTATGGGTCGCGGCGGGACAGTCGAACATGACGGATATGGGCGCAATCACGGACAATTTTAAACCCGATACGGACGACCCGATAAACGATAATATGCATATAATTTTCCCCGAGGACTGCGCATGGCAAAAAATGAGCCATCCCGCGGGCGAGGGCAGATTTTTCAAAACGGGCGTGAGAACGTCTCCGGTGACGAGCTTCGCGCGTGAAATAGCCGCGAGCGAGAACGTACCTGTCGGAATAGTTCAGTCGTCCGTGGGCGGAACATACACATACCAGTGGGTGAACGGAATACGCAACGACGCAAACAGCGGCTATTTGATCGCTGCGCTGAAGTCCTGCTTCGACAAAATGCCGTCGCATAACGTGAAGGGTATCTTGTGGTACCAGGGCTGCAACGACACGGACAAAGACAGCCTTGCCTACGCGTACAAGGAAAATCAGCAAAAGGTATTCAATGAAATGCGCGCGTTTTTCGGAAATGATGTGCCGATTATAACGACGCAGATCAACGACGCGAACCAGGACAGCGACTTTGATAGGTGGTCGTATATCAAGGACATTCAGCGTCAAAACGAAGAATTGTATGATAACGTTTACGTTGTCGGCACAAGCGAGTTTGAGCTTGGCGATACCATTCACAACAACGCCGCGTCAAACGTGAAGCTTGGCGAAAAGTGGGCGAACGCGGCGGAAAATGTCGCTTACGGCAAAACCGACGTTAATTTCCGCGAACCGACTATCGACACGGCATCGGTAACGGGTGAAAACGAAATCACTCTTACGTTTAAAAATACGGACGGTCTGACGCTTGCGACGGAAACAAAGCGGATAGGCATAACAAACGGACTGCGTACTATACAGCTTGGCGATTTGAAAAAGGAATTTACAGTCCGCAACCGCGCGTCAAGGCAGATCACCGGCTCCGACAGCGGCAAAGGCACGGAGCTTACCGTAACAGACGCGAAGATAGTCGATAACATAAAGATTGTTATCACAACCAAAGAGGAGCTTGCGGGCGTTGTGGCGGTTGACTGTATGTACGGAAAGCGCTTCACTCCGACTCTCGTTGACGCAAAAACGGGCGACAGTGTGCTCGGCTTCTATAATGTGATCGCGGAATATGAGAGCGTGCCGGTCGTGTCGGCTAAAAGAAACGTGGAGCTTACATACACCTGCGCGGGTGAGCCGTGCTCCGATATGGATGTTACGATCGAGGCGCTCGGCGCGACGGCTCTGAACGTCGATACGGTCACGCAAACAACCGGCGCGGACGGCAAAGTAACGGTAAGTTTACCCGACGGAAGCTACCGCGCTTCGACCGCGAAGAAAATCGGCGCGTGCGAGGCGTCGTCAAATAAATTTACTGTATCGGGCGGCGACGTAACGCAAAGCTATGCGATAGAGAAAAACAGCGAAACAAAGCCGGCTGAACCCGAATACACCTTCGGCGGCGCGTATAACGAGGTGAAAGCATTTGACACCTCGCCGCTCGGCGAAACAGCGATAGGCGACACGGGATTTAAGGTATCGACCTCGACCTCAAATTACAATAATGTGGTCGTAAGGGATAAATCGAGCAAAAACGACGGCTATTATCCTTATGGCAAGGGACTTCCCGAAAACGGCTATTATCTGTTCCTCGGCTCGGGCGGCAACAGCTCGGTGGCGGTGACGCTTACTCTTCCCGAAAAGGCGGAAGCGGGAAAATATATGAAAATAACATATGCAAAGCCGTATGCCACAAATAACGGCAGCGCGAACAGGAACAGCGACAACGCTCCTACCGACACAATAAAGGTCGGAGATGAGGTTATTGATTTGCAGAATAGCTGCGAATTTGACACATGGTACACAACGACCGTAAAGCTCGGCGCGGACGTGTCAAAGCTTGATATATCGCTTGGAAAATGGGGCGCGGCGGCGATCTCAAGCATACAAATCCTAAACAGTGCCGACACTATGGAGCTTATTTCGGAGGACAATGTGAGCGAAAAATATATAACGGCGGAAAATCAGACGGTGAAATACAGCGCGAAAATTTACAACAGCGTAACGACGCTTATGGGCGGAAACGAGATAACCTCTAAAGGAACGGTTGACGATAATGCGAAAGCGGAATATTCCGTAAATTACGCGGGACTGAGCATAGATGAAAACGGCGTTCTCACAATAACTCCGCAGGCTCAGCCGGGCGAGGCGCCTGTGACCGCGTCATACGGCGGATTTACAAAGAGTCTGCCGCTTGTGCTGAAGGCGCTCGGCGCGGCGGACGGCGTTTCGATATTCGGCGGCGAGATCATTACGGTAAACGGAACGCAGAAGCAGGAGCGTTATTCGGCAATTCCGACCGCCGGCGGCGCGGTTCTTCCGGCGCGCGACACAAGATGGGAAATAGTCGGCGAAGCAAACGGCGCGTCGATCGCGGCGGACGGTACACTTACCGTTCCGGCGAACGCGAATGCGGGAGTTATTAAGATAAAGGCGACGCTTATCGCGGCGGGCGTGCAGTCGAAGGAAATATCGGCTGAATACGACGTTACGATAAGAAATTCACAGTCAGCGTCAAGCCCGTACAGCGTAACGGGGCTTCTTCTGAGAAACGGCGAAACGGACATAACAAAAGCGGTCGGGATCGACGGAATTATCATAGACAAGAACGGCGCGGCTGACGGGAGTTTTGCGGCAAAAATAAAGGTATTCGACGCAAATAACATGGTAATCGCGGAGAAAATCGTGCCGCTTAACAATTTGGCTGACGGAGTGCAGAGCGTCAAATGCGCGGTCGACTTCACAAGGGCGGCGTTCGCGAAGGCGTATATAGAAAAATCGGCGGATATTCCCGTTTCGAATAATGGCATTTCATACGCAAACGGCGTTGTGACGGTAAATGCAAACGCGGATACGGCGGTGCTTATCTACACGGATTACAATGGCAGCGTTTTGAAGGACGTAAAAACATATCCGCTCACATTTACAAACGGAAAAGCGGAACAGCCGCTGACGGCGGAGGTCGGCTCGAAGCTGATGGTATGGAATGATCTTAACGATATGGAACCGGTATGCAGCGCGGTTACGGTGGGAGAAACAGAATTTAACGCGGAAGGCGCGGAGGTCGTTTCCGATGAAATAACGGTGCTTTCGAGCGGCGAATACAAAAACGTTCCGCTCGTCTCGGACTGGATAACAGGCGTGAAATCGGGCTTAGGCATGGGCGCGGGCATAATCTCTCCGCAGGGCGCGCCTTACGGAGTTGATCCGAATATAGTGGACGCGTCCGAAGGCGTGAGCTATACATATGACGACAGCTATCAAGGCGCGGACACGGACAATGCTCTTTGGTACAAGACAGGCGCGTACGGCACGGGCAACAACACAAGCATCTACGCGCGCGACAGCGTTGTTTGGGAAAAGCAGGCGCTTCCGATAGGCAACGGCTATATGGGCGGTATGCTGTTCGGTATGCCGAATAAGGATCAAATCCAGTTTAACGAGGAAACCTTCTGGGCGGCGGGCTACAGAGGCGTGCAGAGCAGCGTAAATCATGACAGCGTAAACAAGAACATGAGCGAGGGCATTAACGGTTATATGAGCGCGGGAAATATTTTCGTTGATTTTGATATGCCGGCAAATGCAAGCGTTAATAACTACTACCGCGACTTAAACCTTGACGACGCGGTGGCTCATGTCAGATATGAATATGACGGAGTAAAATACAGCCGCGAATACTTTGCCTCATACCCGAAGGGTGTTCTCGCGTTCCGCTATACTGCGGATACGGCGGGCGCGCTGAATTTCACGGTAAATCCCGTGTCGATGCATCCGGGCAAGGTTACGGTAAACGACGGTGAAATCACTATCATAGGCAAGCTGAAAGACTCCGAACCGTACAATTCGGGCGGAAACGCGGCGTGGAACCAAGAATCCGATCTTGAATACTGCACAAAAATAAAGGTGATCGCGGACAACGGAGAAATTACCGACGGCTACAACAAGGTGACCGTAACCGGCGCGACAGGCGTTACAATTCTCGTGACAGCCGCAACGGATTACGACAAGGATCAATTCGAGCTGAACTCCGACGGCACGGTCAATATGAATAAAACTCCGTACAAGAGCGTTCGCGGCGTGCAGGCGGCGATCGAAAAAGCGACAGCGCGTATGAGCGGTGCTGCGGCGATGAGCTACAACGAATTAAAGGCGGAACATATCGCGGACTATAAATCGCAGTTTGACACGGTTAAATTCAGCCTGACGGACGCGGACGAAATATGCTCCACTCCCACGGACGCGCTGCAATCGTCGTACAGCGGCGTTGTGAACACGAGCATGGAAGCGGACGGCACGACAAAGGTATCCTATGACAGTGCGAAATACGCCGCGCTCGACAAACACCTCGAAGAGCTGCACTTCAACTACGCGCGCTACATGATGATCTCCTCGTCGCGCTCGGACACAATGCCCGCGACTCTTCAGGGCAAATGGTGTCAGTCCACGGCGGAGATTTGGGGTTCATGCTACTGCATCAACATCAATATGGAAATGAACTACTGGTTCGCGGGCGGCGCGAATTTACTTGACAGCGGCAAATCGCTTGTGACGTGGTTCAATTCGCAGATCCCCGCAGGACGCGTCACGGCAAAGAATATGTACAAGGTGACGCCGAAATCATATAAATACGAGAACGGCAAAATCACCTTCACCGACAGCGAGGACGACGCGGACGATGTGTTCATCATGCACACCAAGCAGGCTATCATGGGTACGACGGATATGACGGGTTCGACGAGTATTCAGTCGGCGGGCAACACGGCGTGGCTTATGTACAATCTCTGGGATCTGTACCAAACGAGCGGCGATAAAGAGCTTCTCGAAAACGACCTTTATCCGATAATGCGCAAAGCCGCGAATTTCTACACGCAGTATCTGTACAACAACGAAAGAAAAACAACGACCGACACCGATAAATATCCCGACGGCTACTACTACACCACCTGGGCGGGACGCTCGCCCGAGCAGGGACCGACAGAGGAGGGCATAAAGTACGATTTGCAGCTTGTTGCGGGAATGTACGATTACACGATCGCGGCGGCTGAAACGCTCGGTATCGATGCTGATAAAGTCGCGGCATGGAAGGAGATAAGAAACCATCTTGAAGCTCCCGTTGAATTGGGCGACGACGGACAGATAAAGGAATGGGCTGAGGAAACAACATATAACACCGACGCAAGCGGCAAGGCTATAGGCGACCCTGTTCACAGACATATCTCGCATCTCGTCGGATTATATCCGGGAACACTCATAAACCGCGAAACTCCGGAACTGTTAAACGGCGCGAAAATAGTGCTCCAAAAGCGCGGCGACGACTCCACGGGTTGGTCATGCTCGAACAAATTCCTCATGTGGACGCGCGTTCTCGAGGGCGACAGAGCGCTTGAGATGTTCCGCTATCAGCTTGCGAAAAAGACATATCAAAACCTGTTTGACTTCCACGATCCGTTCCAGATAGACGGAAACTTCGGCTCGGCGGCGGGTGTTATGGAGCTTCTGATGCAGTCGCAGACAGGCACGATCTACATTCTCCCCGCGCTCCCGACGGTTTGGGATAAGGGCGAGATAAGCGGCATAAAGGCGAAAAACGGAGCAACCGTTTCAATCAAATGGAGCGATAACAAAGCCGACGAAATAAGAATAACTCCCGCGTTTGACGGCGAACTTACTATCGGCTATGATAAGGACAACACACTCAAATTAAACGGCACGGATGTGACGTTTGCCGACGGAACATATACGATCACCGGCGCGAAAGCGGGTACGGAATATGTGTTTACGAGCAAATAAGCAAGGTATATAAATATACGGGAGGGCATATGCCCTCCCGTGTTTATTTTCCTCTTTCCTTTTTCCGCATATAAGAAAAACTTTAGCCATATTTTATTCTCTGTTAAAATTTTCGCTGATTTGAGCTATTGAAATTATTATATAATAAATTCAAAAAATCAATAATGATGCTATTGCTTATTTAATGTTATGTTGATTTTTTTTGTTCACTTCATATCTTAGTCCGTTTTTGTTTTACATATGCCGCCACAGCGCCACAGCGATTCCCAAAATCGCTCCGGCGAAAACCTGTGTCGGGGTGTGTCCCAAAAGCTCCTTAAGGCGCTTTTCCGTTCTGCTGAAATCCGATTTTACGAACGAATCGACAATCTTGTTCAAAATCGCCGCCTGCTGACCCGCGGCGCGGCGCACTCCCGCGGCGTCGTACATCACGACGAGCGCGAACACGGTGCCGAGCGCGAATATATTTGAATCGAAGCCCTCCGTAAGCCCCAGCGACATCGCAAGCGACACAACAAGCGCCGAATGCGAGCTGGGCATTCCGCCCGAGCCGACAAGGCGCTCAAAATTCACCTTGCGGTCTTTTATCAGGACTATTATCATTTTCATAACCTGTGCGATAAACCATGATATCAGCGCGGTTATGAGCGCCGAATTTGAAATCAGCTCTTTTAAACCAGTCATATATTTTTCTCCCGTATTTTTATGATGTGCGCGCGGTCAGATAATCTGTCAGGCGAAGAAGGAAATCGGCTTTTTCTCCGAAGCATTCAAGCGCTTTTTTTGCCTTTTGGCTGTAAAGCAGAGCGAGCTCCTTCGATTTTTCCAATCCCGCGAGCTTTACATATGTGTTTTTGTCCGATTTCTCGTCGCTGCCGACGGGCTTCCCGAGCTCCGCTTCGCTTCCCTCGACGTCGAGTATATCGTCGCGGATTTGAAACGCCACGCCGAGATTTGCCGCAAATTCGTCAACCGCGTCTGTTTCCGCCTTATCCGCGCCGGCAAGAACAGCGCCTATTACGCAGGACGAACGGATTATCGCTCCGGTCTTGAGCAGGTGCAGATGCCTCAGCTCGTCGAGAGTTATATCCTTTCCCTCGCTCTGCATGTCTATTATCTGCCCGCCTATCATACCCTCCGTTCCGGATGATTTCGCAAGCTCCGATATGGCTCTGAGCGAGCGCGCCGCGTTGTCCGAAGCGGCGGCGGACACTATCTCGAACGCTTTGTTAAGAAGAGCGTCGCCCGCGAGAATTGCCGCTGCCTCGCCGAATTTTATATGGCTCGTCGGCATTCCTCGCCGCAAATCGTCGTTATCCATCGCGGGAAGGTCGTCGTGTATCAGCGAATAGGTGTGTATCATTTCCATCGCGCATGCAAACGGCATCACGTTTTCCTCGCTGCCGCCGCACATTTTTGCGGTCTCGAGCATCAAAATCGGACGCAGACGCTTGCCGCCCGCGAAAAGGCTGTAGCGCATCGCAGTATAGATTATGCTTTGCGCGTTGTCGCGCTCCGGCAGATATTCGTTCAGGGCACGGTCTATACGCTCTATTTTTTCCTTAAGTTCGGTTTTCATACTATTATAATCCTTTATCGGTGTTTTCGGTAAATTCGCTTTCTTCGACGCTGCCGTCCGGATTGGCTGTCAGCACAGACACCTTCATTTCGGCTTCGTCAAGCATTTTCTGGCAGCCCTTCGCGAGTTTTACTCCGCGCTCGAAAAGCGCCAGCGACTCATCGAGCGTGGCGTCGCCGTTTTCGAGACGGCGCACTATTTCTTCAAGCTCCTCCACCGACTGCTCAAATGTTTTTTTCTCTTTCATTTGCTTTCTCCTTATTTTACGACGCAGTCCGCGCCGCCGTCTTTGAGTTTTAGTGTAAATTCCGTACCCGATCTCAGCTTTTTTGCGCTTCTTATGACCTCGCCGTTCGGCTTCATCGGTATAGCGTAGCCGCGCGAGAGCGTTTGCAGGGGGCTAAGCGCGTCGAGACGTCCCGCGAGCTCGGCAAGCTTGTTTTTCTTGTCCATCGCTTTCAGACGGAAGCTCTGTTCCGCGCTTTTGAGCAAATTGTCAAGCCTTATGCTCTCGTCCTGAATACGCTCCTTCGGAGTCCGCATTTTCAGGGACGCTATATGCTTGCGGTCGGCTTCTATGCGCTTTGTCACCGCGCGCAGCGCGCGGCTCCAAGACATCGATATCATATTCTTTACATCGAGCGCGGACGGAACGGCTATTTCAGCCGCCGCCGAAGGAGTCGGAGCGCGGCAGTCCGCGACAAAGTCGGCTATCGTAAAATCAGTTTCGTGTCCCACCGCGGATATTATCGGAATTTTCGAGGCAAATATCGCGCGCGCGACAGCTTCCTCGTTAAACGCCCACAAATCCTCCAGCGAGCCGCCGCCGCGGCCCACTATCAAGGTGTCTACGGGGTAGCGCTCGTTGAAAAACTCTATCGCCTCGACTATTCCCGCCACCGCCGCCGCGCCCTGCACGGGCGTGGGGTAAATCACTATTTTTGTCATGGGGAACCGGCGCGTGATAACGTTTATTATATCATGCGCGACCGCGCCCGTCACAGCCGTCGCCACGCCTACCGTTTCGGGGCAGCGCGGTATAGGTTTTTTATACTGCTGCGCGAACAGCCCTTCCTCCTCAAGCTTGCGTTTGAGCTGCTCGAACGCTATATAAAGCTCGCCGACGCCGTCGGGAATCATTTCCTCAATATACAGCTGATACGCGCCGGAGGGCTCGTAGACCGTTATTCTGCCGCGCGCGAGCACCTTCATGCCGTCCTGCGGATAGAAGCTCAGATGCGCGGCGGAGCTTTTGAACATAATCGCCTTCAGCACGCTTTTTTCGTCTTTTAGGGTTATATACAGATGCCCCGAATAGTGACTTTTGAAATTTGATATTTCACCCTTTATCCAAATGTTTCCGAGTACCTGATTATGGTCAAAATAACGCTTCAGGTAACTGTTTATCTGTGAAACCGTAGCTATTTTCGCTTCCATTTATCTCTCCCCGCACAGCTTCGCAAGCGCAGCCGTTCCAACGGCGTTATCCGAAGAAAGCTCCGCGCTTGCAAAATATACTTTGCCGTTTATTTCGTTTTCAAGTCCGGCGCGGATAAGCCTGTTCGAGGCTACTCCGCCCACTATCAGCGCCTTTTTTATTCCTGTGCTCTCCATAGCGTAATTCAGAGTACGCACGAGCGTGTCCTTGACCGCGATAAGCGTTCCGAGCGCCGTTTCCGCCGCGTTTGAACCGTTCATAAGGCTTGCCGCCTTTGTTTCCGTGCCGGAAAAATTCATATATGCCCCGTCGGTGCTCACCGGAAGCTTTATATATGTTTTTGCCGCGCCTGCCGTTTTTTCAAGCTCGCGCCCCGCCGGAAAGCTCATTCCGAGCGCCACGCCTATCCTGTCAATCAGCTGACCGGCGCTTATATCGCGCGTGCCGCCGATTATCTCATTTTCAAAACCATACTCCGCCGGACGCATTTTCAGAATTTCCGTAGTGCCGCCGGATATATGTACGGATAAAAATTCATCGTCCAAAAGCTCGTAATATCCGCGTGAAAAAATCCCCGCCATTATGTGTCCCTCCTGATGGCTGAACTCATAGAGCGGAATATCCAAAGCGTCGGCGATAACTCTCGCATAGCCATAACCCGCGAGGAACACCGGCATATACGAGCCCTCCGTTCGGCGCGGCCTGACGCTTACGCCTATCGCGCGGACCTGTTTTAAATCCGTCTCGCCCGCAAGACTGTGGAAAAGCTCCGGCAATATCTTCATATGGTGAAAAACGCCCTCGCTCTGCCTTAATCCTCTCTCTCCGGCTTTTACCGGCAGCAGGGCGCGCTTGTTTACAAAGCCACTGTCCGTGACCGCCGCCGCCGAGGTCGTGTAGTTGCTTGTGTCAATACCGAGATATATCATTTTTCCGACGTTTTATATACGCTTGCCAAAAGTCCGTTTACAAACTTCGCGTCGTCGTCCGCGCCGTACTCCTTTGCCAGCTCCACCGCCTCGTTTATCGCCGCGCGCGGAGGCACGTCATCCGAGTATTTCATCTCATACAGGGCGAGCTTCAAAATGGCTCTCGACGCCTTGGATATACGCGATATCGTCCAGCCCGAGCGCAAATTTGCCGATATTATCTCCTCAAGCTCCGCTTCGTGCTCCATAACTCCGTTGACCGTGCTCTGAATGTAGCCGAGGTTGTCCTCACATTCGGGAACAGCCGCCAAAAGCTCATCCATTATTAAGGACATGTCGTCTCTGTGCATATCCATCTGAAAAATCTGCGTAAACGCCGCGCGGCGCGCCTCGCTTCTCGATTGCTTTTTCATATTTTTTCTCCCAAATCAAGTGGTTTGATAATGGTATATTATAACACAGATTTCTTATTATGGCAAGTGGTTTTGCAGTATTACATATTCATTTCCCTTATCTTTTTTATTGCGTTTTTTTCTATTCTTGAGATCTGCACCTGCGACACGCCTATTATCGACGCTATTTCCGTTTGCGTTTTGCCCTTGAAATAGCGCAGTATCAGCACCTGCTTTTCGCGCGGTTTTAAAAAGGCGAGGACACTGTCAAGCATGACTTTGTTTACCACACTGTCCTCTATCCCTTCGCCGGCGAGCGTGTCCACGAGACGGATCTCCTTCTCGCCGTTGTTGTATACGCTGTCATAAAGCGAGCCGGGCGGCGCAGCCGCCTCGAACGCTTCCGAGAGCTCATCCGCCGATATGCCGCATTCCGCCGATATTTCGCTCAGCGTCGGCTCCCGGTCAAGCCTGCGGCGCAGAGTTTCCTCGGCTCTCCAGCCCTTCATCGCGCTTTCCTTCAGCGCGCGGCTGATTTTTACAGCGCCGTCGTCACGCATGAAGCGCTTTATTTCGCCGGCTATCATCGGCACGGCGTATGTTGAAAATTTGACGTTAAATGCCGGATCAAATTTTTTTACCGCTTTGATAAGACCTATCGCGCCTATTTGAATCAAATCCTCGGTTTCGCAGCCGCGTCCCGAAAAACGCTTTACTATGCTGTAAACAAGCCCCATGTTCTGCTCCACCATCTCATTTTCCGCCTGCTTATCCCCCTCCAGCACGCGCTCGATTAATGCCGCGTTGTTTCTCATGGCTCACCTGCTTATCTTTTTTACCATCCGCACCCTTGTTCCCTTGCCGACCGCGCTCTCTACCTCCACTATATCCATGAACGCTTCCATTATCGTAAATCCCATGCCCGAGCGCTCCGTTTCCGGCTTGCCTGTGAATAGCGGTTCGCGGGCGCGGTTTATGTCCGGTATTCCCACTCCGCTGTCGGAAACGATAAACTCTACCGTGTCGCCGCAAAGACTGCCCTCGAGCGTTACCGTTCCCTCCTCATTCTCATATCCGTGAATTATCGCGTTTGTAACCGCCTCGGACACCGCCGTTTTTATTTCCGTGAGCTGGTCAACCGTCGGATCGAGCTCTATCACAAACGCGGCCGCCACGCTCCTCGCGAAGCGCTCGTTGTCGGAACGATTAATAAATTCCGTTTTCATACTGTTTCTGAGCATCAGCCGCCACCTCCTCAAAGCAATTTTCAAGCTTGTCCGCGATAACCATAAACCGTTCAAGCCCCGACATCCTCATAATGCGCCTGACCGTGTCCGACGCACCGAAAACAGCCAGCCGCCCGCCGAGAGCCGTTACCTTTTTATAGCGCCCCATCAGCACGCCTATTCCCGACGAATCCATGAATGTCACATGCCGAAAATCAAACGCTATGTTCACTGCTCCCGTGCGCTCGAGGGCGCGGTCTATTTCCTCCCTTACGAGACCCGCCGAATGATGGTCGAGCTCGCCTTGGAGCCGCGCAACAAGCGCTCTGTATTTCGCGTAAATTATCAGCTCCATATGTATCCTCCTTTGGAATATTATTTTTCCCATTAATATATTTCCATAAATTCCCTTTAAATCCCTTTGACGAAAACACGGAGCTTTTGTCGAAAACGCGGATTTAAATAAAAAAAGACAATCCTTTCGGATTGTCTTTTTGATAATAATTTCGATTATTTTACCATCGAAGCAACCTCAGCCGCGAAATCGTCCTCGCGCTTCTCCAAGCCTTCGCCCGTCTCGAAGCGTACGAACTGCTTCAGCGTGATGCCGCCTACGCTCTGAACGTACTTGCCGACCGATTCCTTGTTCTCAGCCTTAACGTATTCCTGCTCTAACAGACATACTTCCTTGAGCTCCTTCGCAAGACGTCCCGTAATCATCTTTTCAATGATGTTGTCGGGCTTTGAAGCGTTCTTCGGATCGTTCTTGAGCTGCTCGATAAGGATTTTCTTCTCGTGCTCCTTGTACTCCTCGGGAACGTCGTCCGTCGAGAGGTATTTCGGGCTTAATGCCGCAACCTGCATAGCTACGTTTCTCAGGCACTCTCTTGTCTTGTCGTTGTTCTCCGCGTCAGCCTCGACGAGTACGCCGATTTTGCCGCCCGCGTGGATATACTCAACAACAGCGCCGCTTGTTTCGATTCTCGCGAAGCGTCTGATGTTCAGATTTTCGCCAATTTTTGCTATCTTAGCCGTCAGCATTTCGCCGATCGTGCTGTCGCCGCACTTTGTCTCTTTGAGCGCTTCAACGTCAGCCGGATCAGTGTCCGCGACTGTCTTTGCAACGTCCGATACGAACTGCTGGAACTCGTCGTTTTTAGCAACGAAATCGGTCTCCGAGTTGACCTCTACGAGTACGCCGATATTGCCGTTTACATACGCCTTAACGATACCCTCGGCTGCAATTCTGCCAGCCTTTTTAGCCGCTGTGGCAAGACCTTTTTCTCTCAAATATTCAACAGCCTTGTCCTTGTCGCCGTCTGTTTCAACAAGCGCCTTTTTGCAGTCCATCATGCCGCAGCCTGTCATTTCTCTTAATTCTTTAACGTCTTTAGCCGTAAATGCCATTATATTTTCCTCCCAAATCTATATAAATTATTCCTCAGTCGTTTCCTCAGCCGGAGCCTCTTCCTCAGCGTCAGCCTCAACAACCGCCGCGACAGCGTCCTGACCCTGTCTGCCTTCGATTATAGCGTTTGAAATCGTCGAAGCGATAAGCTTTACGGCGCGGATAGCGTCGTCGTTGCCGGGGATAACGTAGTCGACCTCGTCCGGATCGCAGTTTGTGTCAACGATTGCGACAACCGGAATGTGGAGCTTGTGCGCCTCAGCGATAGCGATCTTTTCCTTTCTCGGGTCTACGACGAACATAGCCGCCGGAAGCTTCTTCATTTCCTTGATACCGCCGAGATATTTTTCGAGCTTGTCTCTCTGAGCCTTGAGCTTGATAACTTCCTTCTTGGGGAGCAGGTCGAATGTGCCTTCCTCCTCCATTTTGTTGATCTGAGCGAGTCTGTCGATTCTCTTTTGGATCGTCTTGAAGTTTGTGAGCATGCCGCCGAGCCATCTCGCGTTTACATAATACATGCCTACTCTCTCAGCCTCTTCCTTAATAGAGTCCTGAGCCTGCTTCTTTGTGCCGACGAACAGCACCTCGCCGCCCTCCGCGGCGATGTCTCTTACGAAATAGTATGCTTCCTCAACCTTTTTTACTGTTTTCTGAAGGTCAATGATGTAGATACCGTTTCTTTCCGTGAAGATGTATTCCGCCATTTTAGGGTTCCATCTTCTTGTCTGATGTCCGAAGTGAACTCCCGCTTCGAGGAGCTGCTTCATTGAAATTACGTTTGCCATTATTTTTTCCTCCTTGTTTTTAAAATATCCTCCATTTCCATCGTCCCGCGCGGAAACCCACGGCAAAAAGGGCAACCTCCGCGAAGTCCGGAAATGTGCGTATTTTTCATACCGAGATATTTTACCACGTTTTTATCAAAAAATCAATACTTTAATTAAAATTTTGTTAATTTTTTTATTCGTTGTCTATATATACCGCGTTTCCTTTCAGCATGCCGATGTATTCCTCGCGGCAGGTCAGGAAAATCACCTGATGACGCTTTGCAAACTCGGTGAGCAGCCGGCATGATCTTGCGGCGCGCTCCTCGTCCATTTCCGTAAGCGGATCGTCAAAAACGGCTACGCCGCCCGAGGGGAACAGATGATCGAGCGCGGCAAGACGGAACGCGAGCGACACGGTTTCCTTTGTACCCTCCGAAAGCTTGCCGTAGTCAATTAGATTGTCTCCGCTGTATATGTTTATCTCGAGCCTGTCCTGCACGGGAAATTCCGACGATACCCTGCCGCCGGAAATGATATCGAGATATCCCGCGAAGCGCTCTGCGATATCATGCATGGGGTTCCCCGTAAGCTCGTTCTTTTTTTCGCTGAACACCTTATTTATGTGGAGCCAGCTCGAAAGCAGAGCGCTGTATTCCTCAAACACGCGCTCCGCCGCTGCCGCGTTCGCGGACGGGTCGCCGCCGATTTCCTCCATTTGATTTTCTATGTCGCGCTCGGCTGCCGTTTTTTTCTTCAGGGCATCGTCCCGCTCGTTCCTCAGCTCGTCCGCCGCGCGCTTCAAGGCTGTTCTGTGACGGTCGGGATCCTGAATTTTCAGATATTCCTTGGGGATATCGTCCTGCTTGTCCACAGCCTCTTTTGCCGCCTCGATATCGGCGCGTATGCTCTCCGCTCTCGCCGCCAGCGCTTCCTCGCCGCCGTAGGTTTCCTCGCTTTTCTTTATGAGAGCCTCATGACCGGCTATGAATCCCGCAAGCTCCGTCCTGCCGCACAGCGCCGCCGCGTCGCGCTCTATTTCGCCGCTTTCGCGTATTTCTCCGCTTATCTGTCCGGCGACGGCTTCCAGGTTTTCAAATATCTCGTCTCCGAGATACATATCAAGACGCGCCGCGGCGTTTTTCGCCTCGTTGTCCAGTATTTTATATTCGTCCGCCATGGCTTCAAGCCGCTCCGCGTCTTCGGCTGCGTATTTGCCGCATATCGCCGCCGCTGCCGCCTTTTTTTCGGCTATCTCGCGGTTTATCGCCGCCGCGTCCGTATCCGCCGGAGTCAGCTCCATTTCCATCACCTCGGGAATTGTGATTTTTACCGCTTCATCTATGGGCGCGCCGCCATTGGATATGTCCACGATTTCTCCGGTGCGCAGCAGTTCGACGCGGGCCTCGTGCGCGCCGAGCATTTTTATTTTCGCGAAAATATTCATTCCGCGCAGCTTATTTTCAAGCTTCTCGATTTCTTTTGCCGCGAATTTTGCGTCCGCTATTTCCCTGCTTGACGGGCATACGGCTTTTTTGAGACGGTCTGCAAGCTCCGCCGCGCGGTCCTTCAGTTTTTTTGCCTCGGCGTATTTATTTAAAATATCACGATTTGATTTTTCCGTTTGCAGAGCGCGCGCCGATATTAGCTGTTTTTTAAGTCTCGGGAGCTCCTCGAGCGCTTCTGTACAGGTTTTTAGCTCAGATTCGAGCCTTTTTATGCTTTTCAGGCGTTCGCTCCTCACCTCCAAGCGGTTTACAAACTCGCCGAAACGCTCCGCCGCCGCGGACGCTTCCCGATACAGCTTTTCCTTTTCCTCATAATCCGCCGCGGCTTCGTCCGCCGCAGCTTCCAGCCCGAAAATCCGCTTTTGCGTTTCATGCGCGTCCTCCATTGAGTAATACGCCTTGTGTATCTCTCCTATTCCCTTTGACCATCTGCCTTTTTTGTTGACTGCGGGGATATTTTTTTCAAAATCCCAGTGCGCGCCGGCAATCTCGTTTATTTTTTTCTCTATCGCGCCGCCTATCGCGTCAACGGAGACGCCGTCGCTTTGGGCGAAAGCGGTGGTCACAGCGTCGGTAAGCTCGCGCTTTGAGTCTGTTTTCCCCGCGGCGTCGAGAAGCGACATTAGAGCCGCGTCGCTGTTTTTGTGCGATTGGAGTATGATATCGTTATACACACCCTCGCCGTAGGCGAGCTCGGTTTTCAGAATTTCGTTTATGCGGTTTGCGTCGCGCACGGCTCCCGAGGGCGTTGACAGGCGGCAGTACGGATTGCCGCCCCATTCCTTTGACAGAACGTATTCGCCGGAGTCCGTTTCAAACGCTATCTCGCCGTCGGCATAGTCGCCGCGTATATGCCCGTCCTTTTTGTCGCTCGGGAAATACAGCGCGCAGAAATCCTTGTTTGTGCGCTTGTCTATCTTCGCGTCCTGGAAAAGCGTGCGCGAAAGTATATTTACTATCGTGGTCTTGCCGCTTTCGTTTTTTCCGTAAATCACATTTATCCCGTCATTCAGGGAAATGCTTTTGTTTCTTATTCCGGCAAACTGCGTGCAGGATATTCTTTTTATCTTCATTTACCTGCCCTCCCTTATCGATTTGAGAAGCTCATAGGCGAGCTGCGCCTCTTTCGGCCTGTCCATCAGCGCCGTAAGAAGTCCCGCCGAAAATGAGGTCTCGGGAAATTCGGAGCGGATTATGTCCTCCGTGATCAGCTTGCTGAGCCCGCCGGCGGTGTATGTCCCCTCGACAAATCGCGAAAGCGCGGAGGATATTATATCATCCCTGTTTTCATATTCCTCCGGCGAAACAGCGCCGGAAACCGCCGCGTCAACAACAGAGTTGTCGGGAATTTCTTCAAGGGCGCGTTTGAGAGCGCTCTCCATTTCTCCCGCAGATACGGCTATATCCTTTCTGTAAAAGCGCAGATTGCCGGAAATCACCTTCTTTGCGCGGATATTCTTTATTCCTTCCCCTTCGTCTATTTCGACGATAAAGCAGCAGCCCTCGGTATTGCAGGAAACGTCGGTCTGGACATGCGTTCCCGCATTCAGAACGCGTTCGCACGGTTTATATTCACTCTCGCTCAAATTTCTCGGGAATGGGACATGCGTGTGTCCGATAAGCCACGCGTCTACCGGAATCGATTCGAGCTCTTTTTCCGACATTAAAAAGTACCGCCCTTCGCTGTCAATGGTTTCACCCTCTACCGCGCCGTGGGCAACGCCTATTCTGTAGGTTTTATCGGGGCGGATATGCTCGTTTTTTATCCATGTCAGGTTGTTCCCTCCCCTCGCCGAATGACGCGAGGTGCAAAGCGCCGGATAAATTATAACGTTCTCCCCGTCGATATTTAAGCTGTAAGGACGGTACTCGGTCAGGAGCAGTATGTTGTCGGCTCCGCGCGCCGCTTCACGCATTCGCTGCCACAGGACGGAGTCCTTGTCGTAATAATCATGGTTTCCGGGAAGGATAGCGGTTATGCCTTGAAAGCCCGCAAGCATATCAAAAACAGCCGATATATCCTTTTTTGATATTCCGTATGTATTTTCAAACAAATCTCCGGTGACAACAAGCAGTCCGCAGCGCTCCGCGTTGGCGCGCTCCACCATGCACGCAAGCGCGTCAATACGCGCTCCTGCAAGCTCCGCCGACTTTTCATGTCCGGCGTATTTTAAGCCGATATGATTGTCTCCGGTGACAAATATACGCAGCATTATCAATGCCCTCCTTTGTCTTCCCCGCTTTGCGCGGGCGGGGAGAATATGCCGATTGTCCGACATTGGTATTATATATCATCGGCGTTATTTTTTCAAGCGGATACGGCGCATTTTACGCCGCAAGAACGGACATTCACGCATAACGCTTGACTTGAAGCGATTTTTGAAGTATAATTTTTTTGGTATTTTATTGCGATATTAACATAAAGGTAAGGTTTATAATGGAACGAGTTGCTGTAACGGGAATCGGGGTTATTTCACCTGCGGGAAAAAACAAGGACGAATTTTGGAAAAATTGCATTGACGGAAAAAATTCGGTAAGCAGGGTAAGCCGGTTTGATACGTCTCAATTTCAGACAAATATGGGCGGAGAGATAAAACAGTTCACTCCGTATATGAAAAATACCGACGCACTCAGCGTGGGTCTTTGCACGCAGTACGCGCTCAGCGCGGCGCGCATGGCGTACGACGACGCGGGTATTGACGGACTGAGCTCCGATAAATGCGCCGTGTTCATGGGTACGACTATGGGCGAAGGACAGGAGCTCGGCTCGATACTGCTCGGCAGCGGCGAGGAAGAAAAAAGACATATATCGCTTTTTGACGTATATAATATTGCCGCCGCGGTTTGCAGGGAATTTGGATTAAAGGGCGAAGCTTCGCATATTCCGAACGCCTGCTCGGCGGGGAATTTTTCAATTATAAGTGCATTCGAGAAGATACGCTCGGGGAAAGCGGAATATGCTTTTGCCGGAGGGGCGGATGTTCTTTCCGAGCTTGCGTTTAAGGGCTTTTCGAAACTGCGCTCTTTAGCGCCCGATAAGTGCCGTCCGTTTGACAAAAACCGTTTGGGGCTGATAATAAGCGAGGGAGCGGGAGTTCTGTTCCTCGAAGCCATGAGCTCGGCGAGACGGCGCGGCGCTCATATATATGCCGAAGTGATAGGCTGGGGCGCGAGCTGCGACGCGCATCACATGATAGTGCCGAGCCCCGACGCGAACGGGATAAAGGCGGCTATACGTCAGGCTGTGGAAACCACGGGTATAGAATACGGCGATGTTGATTATATATGCGCTCACGGCACAGGCACTCCGGCAAACGACAGCGCCGAGGCTTTGGCGATAAACAGCCTGTTCGGCGAGCATACTCCGGTAAGCTCTATAAAGTCGATGATCGGTCACTCAATGGGCGCGGCAAGCGCGATAGAGGCGGCGGCGTGCTGCCTGGCGATAGAAAATTCCGTTATACCGCCGACGATAAATTTTGAGGAAGCGGACGAAAAATGCAAAATAGACTGCGTTCCAAACAACGCGCGGCGCATGAGGGTCCGCATAGCGGCAAACAACGCATACGCTTTCGGCGGAAGCAATACATGCGTGCTGTTCGGGGAGGTGTGACGCTGTGGGACCGGCTTTAACGGGAATCGGCATGATTTCGGGATTTGCGTCGGGGTTGGATGAATTATACGACGCAGTGATAAACGGCAAAATAAATCATACGGACGCGGCTGTGCCGAAGCTCAAGGAAAAAGGACTTGTGTTTACGGACAACATCACAAAAAAGGCGTATGCGGCGATAAAAGCCGCCGAAGCCGACAGCGGAATGAACTGCAGGGACAGGGACGACATGGGGATTTTTCTCGGAACGGCATTCGGTTCGCTCGCAAGTATGGAGAAATTCGGGCGCGCCGCGATGGAAAAGGGCATGAAAGGCATTATGCCTATGGATTTTATAAACAGCGTAATGAACGCTCCTGCCGGTCAGCTTGCGATACTTTGCGGCTTGTCGGGGATAAATATAACCGTTTCCGACGGCTCGGCGTCGTCCGTGGGGGCGCTCAGAATGTGCGCCGATATGATCGCGGAGGGAAGAGTTTCGGCGGCTGTGGTCGGCGGAATAGCGGAGCGCTGCGGACTGTATGATGAATATATAAGGCAAAACGGCGAGGAACCGTCGGAGGGCGTATGTATGTTCATAGCCGAGGACGCGGCGGCGGCAAGAGCGCGCGGAGCACATATATACGCCGAGCTGCTCGGCAGCGCGTACAAATACGCGGAGCAGTACGGAGCGGACGATATATTTGAAATAATGTCCGAATCGGCGAAGGACGCGGGGACGTATCTCAAAGATATTGATTTTATCATAACCTGCGGCGCGCTCGATAATGAAATCAAGGCAATTCATAAAACCGGAATAAAGGTAATTGACATAAAGGACGTATCAGGCGAAACTTACGGCGCGGGAGGCGCGTTCAAAACCGCCGCCGCCATAGCGCTGTTCGAAAGGAACGAAGCCGCTGCCGTTATGGTCAACAGCTTCGGCTTCGACGGATTTATGGGTTGTTGTATATTAAAAAGAGAAGGAGTTTAAACAAATGGACGAACTGAAAAACAAGATACGCGAAGTGACGGCGAGAATGCTGGAAATAGACAGCGAGGAGCTCGGCGATGACGATTTATTCGAGGATCATGATATGGACTCGTTCATCGCGATGCAGCTTACGGCAATACTCGAAAACGAATATGACCTGACTATCCCCAACAGCGTGATACAGGAAATGACGAGCGTGACAAGAACTGCCGAAATAGTAACGGAGCTTTTGGAACAATGAGAACTGTAATAGTAACGGGCGGAACAAAGGGCATAGGACTCAGCATAGTAAAGACATTTCTCGCCGAAGGGGACGCCGTTTACGCGGTGTATAATTCCGATGAAGGCGCGGCGGACAAGCTGCGTGAGGCGGGATATGAAAATCTTACGGTGCGCCGATGCGGCGTCAGCCGCTTTGACGAGGTCGAGGCGCTTTATAACGACGTTTACCGCGAACGCGGAGCGATCGACGTAAGCGTACACAGCGCGGGTGTGGAAATATCAAAGCTTCTCGCTATGATCACTCCGGAGGAATGGGACAGAATTATAAGCGTGAATTTAAACGGAGTATACAACTGCTGCCGCTGCGCGGTGAAGAAAATGCTGTCAAAGGAAAACGGCAGAATTATAAACATAAGCTCCGCGGCGGCGACGTTTCCGCTGTCGGGACAAGCGGCGTACGCGGCGTCCAAGGCGGGAGTAAACGCTCTTACGAAAGCGCTCGCCAAGGAAACGGCGCGCTTCGGTATTACGGTGAACGCCGTTGCCCCGGGTTATACAACAGGCGAAATGGCGGATAAATATTATGATAAAATGGTGGATAAAATTCCGATGAAGCGATTTGCCGAGCCGCAGGAAACAGCCGCGCTCGTGAAATTTCTGGCAAGCGGGGACGCGGGATATATAACGGGAGCCGTATATGCGATTGACGGAGGATTGGGGGTTTAACCTGAATGCTTTCATATGATATGAACGAATATCAGAAGTCAATTATGAATATCGAAAAAGCATATCCCGATACGAGCGTATGCTGTGTCGGCGGTATTACAGAGCTTGGAAACGATATTGATATACCGCTCGCGGAGCGCGCGGCTTTATTTGTCATTCGGCAAAATCCCGCGCTGAGAATACAGATAGACAGGAGCGAAAGGCTGTATATCAGCGATGATGTTCACGATGTGGAAGTGCGCGAATACAGAGATGTCTGCGATAAGGATGAAATCATAAATGAAATAATGCGCGAGCCGTTTGAGCTTTATGATTCGCCTCTGTACAGGTTCGTATGCGTAAAGACTCCCCTTTCGGCTTTCGGCTTGCTGAAAATACATCATATTCTCGGAGACCATATGGCGCTTTTGGAAATATTCGGGGAGTTTGAGAAAAATTATATTGCTATGAAAAGCGGAGCGGAGCCGAAAATAAAGCCCGATATGCGCTATATCGAAACGATGCTCGGAAAAATCGGCGGCGATTTTGCCGACGCAAAAAAGCATTTCGGGAGCCGATTTGAGAAATACGGCGTTCATATGCCGGAACACAGGATGAAAAGCCTCGGCGCGGGGGTTTATAAATATAACGTCGAACCTGCCGACGCGCTGAAATTAATAGATTTTTGCAGAGAAAACAAAACAAAACCGGAATCGGTATTTTACGCCGCTTTAGCCGTATATGAAAGGCAGACGCGCGGCAAAGAGTGTATGACGGTCGGCAGAGTTCTTATGAACCGCGGACGCGGACAGCTTGACGCGGTCGGGCTGTATGCAAATACCGTTCCGGTATTTATACGTTCGGACGGAGATTTTCTGTCCGTATGCCGCAAAGCGGAGGACGAGCTTAATGAAAGCATAAAGTATTCGTCATATCCGCTTAATTGTATTTTAAGGGACAATAATATACACGAACGCTGCTTTGACGCGGAAATATCGTTTATAAGCATGGGAATGATGCCGACATTTAAATTGGCGGAGCCGGTAAAATGCTTCAACGGGTGCGTTGAGCTGCCTATGCGTATACATATTCTGCGGCGCAAGCGCTCGCTTGAAATCAATATCGAGTATTCAAAAGAGATTTATTCCGATGAATATATTTATGCGTTTACGCAATCTCTAATCAATATAATCATCGGCGGCATAGAAGGAAGGAAAACGGAAGCTGTTACGGATGCGGATAAGGCGGCATACGCGGCGCTTAACAGCGTTACGGAGCTTGAGGCAAACACTACGGTATCGCGTCTGTTTTCCGAGTATGCCGCCGCTCACGGCGATGAAACGGCTGTAATTTATAACAAAAAAAAATATACCTTTGATGAAATAAACAGAGCGGCAAACGGTATCGCCAAGCTTTGCGCGGGGAAAAAGCTCGTGGGGATCGCAACGGGCAGATGCGAGTATCTTGTGCCTGCCATGATCGGCGTAATGAGAGCGGGAGCGGCATATATGCCGCTGAATCCGCTTCTTGACATACCGTCCGAATGCGATACGGTCCTTTCGCTTTCGGAGCACGGGAAGGACGGCGCGGTTTTTTTGGATAAGCTAAAGCCGTACGGAGACTATGCGAAGGATCTGTCCTCGCCCGACGCGGCGGCGTACTATATGCGCACCTCCGGCTCGGAGGGAAGGGCTAAAACCGTGATGATTTCAAACGGCTCGCTGTATCTGCGGCTCAAGTGGATGCATGATAGGTATTCGCTCAAACGCAATATACTGCAAAAGACAGCGCCGACCTTCGACGTGTCGGGCTGGGAGCTGCTATGCGGCGCGTTCGGCGGCTGCTCGGTCATTATGAAGGACGGAGAGGAAAAAAATCCGGAGCTTATAGCGGAGTATATAAATGAATATAAAATCGAAGCAATACATTTTGTTCCGTCTATGCTGCGGCTGTTTTTGAGATATATAGATAAAAATTCTTTCCCGACGCTCAGAAATGTTTTTTCGAGCGGAGAAGCTCTTGACGCGGCGGCGGTGCGGCTTTTTTACAAAAAGCTGCCACACGCTGCCATATCGAATTTATACGGTCCCACTGAATGTACCATAGATGTGACGGGATATGACTGCACGGGACATGAGCGGGAAATCCCCATAGGCAAGCCCGTTTATAATACACATATATATATCGTTTGTCCGGACGGATCGCTTGCTCCGCGCGGAGTCGAGGGCGAGATCGTCGTTACCGGCGGACTTGTCGGACTGGGCTACAGCGGCGGTGGAGGCGGGTATACCGAGCTTGACGGACGCCGCGCGTATCGGACGGGAGACAGAGGCTTACTCGGCTTTGACGGCAACATATACTACCGAGGCAGACGGGACAGTCGGGTGAAAATAAACGGCAAACGCGCAGATCTCGGTGAAATCGAAAGACTTATGCTCGATATTGACGGCGTTACGGGCTGCGCCGCAGCTGCGGGAGAAAATACCGTTACGGTATTTTACGAGGCAAAAAAGCCTATCGAGGATATAGCCGCAAGGCTGGCGAAAAAAACAGACCGTCTGCCGTCGAGGATAATATATCTTGATAAGCTGCCGCTGTTAAGCTCCGGAAAAATTGACCGCGCGGCGCTTTTAAAAACGGGAATTAAAACTCAAATCATACCTCCCGAAAGCGAAACGGAGCGCATTATACTGCGCGAGGCTCTCGCGGAGCTTAATTCGGGTCCCGTTAAGGTGGAAATAGGGGTAGAGGATAATCTTCCGGATCACGGTCTTGACTCGCTTTCCGTTTTATCCTTTATGCTGCGGCTTCGCGACAGGGGCTTTGATTTTACGGTCCAGGACATATACGCAAATCCGACTGTGCGCATGCTGGCGGAGCGTGAAAACGTACCTCGTATGCTCGTGCGGCTCAACGGTATTGAGTCGGACGGGGTTTTATGCTGCTTTCCGTACGCGGGCGGCGCTCCGCAGGCGTTTTCCAGAATCGCCGCCGAAACGGATTACGGCGCGGTCGGAGTGAATTATGACTTTTTGGGAAATGACGCAGATATCGGACAAATCGCGGAAGCGGTTGCCGCTGAGCTGAAAAAATATAAGAAAATAAAGCTTGTATCGTCATGCGCGGGCAGCGCGTACGCGCTCGCGGCAGCCGCCGCCCTCGAAAGAGACGGAACGCGGATCGAAAAAATATATATATCCGCAAGTCTGCCGGATAAGACTCCGAGAGGAATCAACCCGTGGAGACTGCTGCCCGCCGGCGGCGTTATGTCCGCGCTTTCGGAAAAGGCGGGCAGGAAATTGCCGAAAAATTTAAGATACGAAGCGTTTCTGCGCGATACGGACAGATATTTTAAATACATGGCTAAAGAAAATCCGAAGGTTACGGCTCCGGCGTGCATAGCGTTTGCCGACGGCGACGCGTTTACAAAGGGTTATGGGAGAAAAGCGGAAAGGTGGCGTAAATATCTGACGGGAGATATTACGTTTTCGATATTTAAAACAGCAGACCATTATTTTATGTCCGATACGGACGGCATACTCGGACGCATGGAGGAGGGTGAGGGCTTTGAATGATATTCTTAATTATCTGCCTTCAAGGAGCACTATATTGGTTATAAGCGCGGTTACGGGATTTGCGGTGCTTTTAATTCTTATGCTGCTTGAATATAAATTCACAATACGCATGCTTATCGCGGCGGCAATATCGGCGGTGTGCATCGTGCCGGGTTCCGTATTCGGAGAGCTTTTAAGAAAGCTCACATACGGCGAATGGCTTGATATCGGCAGCCTTATAGGCAATTTTTCGGATTATGAGGGAACGCACTACGCGGGACAGGCAATATATATTATTTCGGCGGGGCTGATTTTGTGGCGGATCGTAATGCGGAAGCGGGACGGCAGCTTTGCCCGCGGCGGACAGACGCGCTATATGAGTATGCTCGCCGTATTTATGAATATACAGATAGTTATCGGACGAATAGGCTGCCTGAAGGAGGGCTGCTGCCAGGGAGCCGCGTATTACGGGCCGCTGTCGGTCATGAGCCCGACTCTCGGATACAGAGTATATCCGGCGGTCCATACCGAGCTTATTATCGCGGCTGTTACGCTCGCGGTTGTAACGGTGCTTTATATAAAGCGGCGGAACGCCTTTTCCGTATTCTGCATCGGCTATGCGCTCGCGCTGTTTATCGCGGAATTTATGTATGACAATACCGGAACGGTAAAAATCGCGGGACTTACGGTCGTACAGATATTGGCAGTTATAATTGCCGCGGTCGGAATAATATACAAATTGCGTAAAAGTCAAGTTTAACTTCGCGAAAGACATGTTGGCGTTATTGAAAAAAGTGCAAAATTATTGTATAATAAACATAGAATATGCATAATATATCATTTCATAAAGGAGGAAAACGATGAAAGGAACAAAACTTAAACAACTTTTGGCATTAACTTTGGCGGCATCAATGACTGTACCGTTCATTCCGACTGTATATGCAGACGACGGAATAGACGATGAGGCGCTGATCGCCGACCTTATGTCGTACGCGGAGGATTACCCCGACGGCGGGTTTACTTTCAGGGAATCCCAAATTGAAGCTTACGAGGACAGCGGCAGCGCTTATATCGATGTCGTAAGAATGGGTTCGTTTGAGGGTGAAGCCTCCGTAAGTCTGAACGCGGTAGACATTTCCGCGGTTTACGGAAAGGACTACACCATATCGGTGGACGACGGGTGGCTGCTGGAGCATGAGCTCCGTCAAGACGACGACGCGGTCCCTCTTATGGAACTGTATGCCCAGACGAACGAGGAAGCGGTGATCGGAGATGAACAAACGGAGAAGGCTCCCGATAACACCGTTGAAATGATGGTCGACGCGGACGAGGGCATTGTTAATGTCGAGGAAACGTCGGCGGAGAGCGACGCGGAGGAAAGCACAGGCTTAAGAGCCGCGAGAGAAGTATTCACAGGAGAAAAATCCGACAGAAAAACATGGCAGGAAGCCGATGTTCAGGACAATCCCGAGGCGCAGGCTTTAGCCGACGAGATGGACAAATCCGGAGAATATACGTCCGATATGGCGCGGGAGCTTCCCGGAACGAGATACACGCTTAATTTTGCCGACGGCGAGTACATTAAGCGCGTAAAGGTAAATCTCGTAAACGATACGCTGTCGGAAAGCGACGAGCAGATAATGTTCGCGCTTTATGACGCGGAGGGCGCGGAGCTTGCCAAGCCGTATTCGGCGTACATAAACATTCTCGACGACGATCAGAGCGAGCGCGTTGTGTTCAGTATGCCGGAGGAAAGCGTAACTGTTACTCCGGATGACGAATATGCCGAGGTCACTGTAAGGCGTATATCGGGAATCGATAAGTTTGCGTCTGTAAAAATCGCGACGGGCGCTATTGACGCGGAGCCGGACAGAGATTATAAAGCCGGCTCGGTAGAGGTAGTGTTCCCGCAGGGAATCACCTCGCGCAAGGTAAAAATTCCCGTTTACCAAAATTGGCGCACGGATCCCGTAAGCTTCGTCGCGGCAATCGATACGGACAGCGCGTTTGCCGACGAGGAAACGAGAGCGACAGCCGTAACCATACTTCCGGATTACAGCGAGGAGTCTATGCAGGATTATTATGAGCTGCTCGACGCACAGCGTCAGGCTGAAGAAGCCGCGGAAGCCGCAAATGAGGAAACGGACGAAACAGCCGATGACGATCAGAGAACATATACCGAGGTGTACTATCTCGCTAAGGGAAGACCCACCGGCGGCGCGTCTCTCGCTTCAACGGACAAAGAAACACTCGGCGGGGATAAATATACATATATTAACAACGCCGACGGCACGGACTACGGTAAGTATTCGAATGTTCTAAGCGATCTTGACCTGAGAAACGCAAAGTATATCACGGTAAACTACAGCGCGAGCGGTCATTACACATATGAACACAAATATACAAAAAAGGATGGCTGCAAAAAATACGATGTTACAGACACTCAGACTCTCGGCGGACAAATGGCACGTTTCTGCATCGGCAACATTACAAAAACAGAAACGGAATCGCAGGAGGTAGGAGCCCAAGGCAAAGCCACATCGGGCAGCACAACGATAATCGTACCCGAAAATGCTAAAAATAAAAATGCCGCCCTTAACATACAAGTCAAGAAAACGGAAACGGCGGAAGGAAATTTAGTGAAAAACGGGGATCTTGATTGGGTTTATATTCAGGTAGACAGCGTAGAAATAGAATATGAAGATATAGAAATAATGATCGACAACGGCGAAGCCGAGACAAACACATATCAGGAAATAATCTACGAGGCGGGTCATCCCGATGTTGACAAGAACAACAACATAAACTACACCAATGGAAATAAAGTATCTCTCGGTCAGGGCGTCGCTGACAAAGACACACGCCGCCATACATACATGAAGTATTCCTCAGCCATAACCCTGAGCGCGGCGGATCCCCCCTCAAGCAGTAAGACGACAAGCGCCGGCGTGACGCCGCATGTCGGCTCAAACGTGTATCTTGCGGGATGGCAGGTGCAGGATTCTAACGATAATTATTCCGAGACAATATCGACAGATCAGCTGACTCTCGAATACTTGTATTCAAACTTCTATAACAGCAGCAACAGCTATATGATACGCCCCGTTTTTCGGCCGTATGCGTCCGTTGTCCGCTTTAACAACAGCTGCGCGGGCGAGCTTGCGTATACGAACAACATATCGGACGGCAAGGAAATAGGCTTGACGATGCTCGACACGCTAAAAGTGCAGGGAGTATCGGTAAACGGCAGCGGAAAGGTCGTTAAAAGCTTTGCCGTATCGGGCTATAACGATACGGCTGTACGCGGAGAGAACGGAACGGTAACGGAGGCTGAAAAGCGCGTGAGCGAATCGACCAAATCGGACAAGCGCAAAACATATCTCGACGCCCATAAGAATGCCAGAGATGAGGTAAGCACCGACACGAGTACGGCGGATACGTCGCAAATCACGATAAAGCCCAACTGTGACGCTATCTATGTCGATATGGCATCCGACACCATTACGATAGATGTGCGGTATAATCCCGCCGATTCCGCGCCGAGGGAATTTAAGGACAATGGCCGCGTATTCTATATCGATACGTCCGACATTAAACCCGGCACAAATCCCGACGAGGACATAAGCTCCGATACGGATGACATCAGAAGCGTATACGGAAAATATGACACGCCGATGACGATACGTCCGAGGAACTTCACCGATATTATCAATATCAACGCGGCGTACGGGGATTTTGACACCGATGAACCGAATGAAAATATGGATCAAATATCGGAATATACGACGGTATGGCAGGACTTCACGGGCGATGAGAACGGCGACGGCAAGCTCGACCAGGAGGAGGTAAAAAAGCTTGCGGATAAGTATTCCGACCGCGACCGCGACGCTGTGACGGGCGATGTGCTTTCTTATCTGCCTAAGGTCGTAAATTCGTCCATATACTATTATTTCAAAAAGCGTTCGATCGCGGAATCTCCGGGTACGATCATGGGAATTGTCGCGCTTAAGGATCATCCGGTATTCAACACAGGCAAAACAGACGCAACGACTATAACGCCCCTTAACGGAGCGGCGATAACCGTTGACGGACTTACCGCGGTTACTTCAAATAACGAACACGGCGGTCTTGACGGACGGGGCGGAGACGGTTATTTTGAAATAAACGATAAAAGCTTCGTCGCGGGCGAGGCGCACAGATTAACTGTGACGTACGGCTCGCTTGCGGCTGCGTCGGCGCATAACGTCAATATATCTCAGACATATATTCTCGATGCGTATGACACTATTTCAATAGCCAACGCGACAGCCGAAAAGGCCGGCAAGCAGCTGAAGCTTGAGGGCGGCGATGTTATATCAAACGACGACGCAGACTATAAAATAACATTGGCGACACAGTCGTCCAATTCGTCAATAATAGCAGAGACGGCGACGCTGAAATTCTACCGCCGCGACGGCTCGTACATAACCGAAAAGACATACGACAGCGCGGGCGATAACACCGGAGTGTTCGCATGTACATTCAATCCCGGAAATATAGACGGCGAAGGAACACAGCTTCCCCCGGGAGCATCGATAACGGTTACGTTTACGGACAATAACGGAAGAAGCTATTTCGAGCATGATATGGGCATTGTAATCATGCAGTCTCTCGGCGGAACGAAGAACATTCTCAGCTCATTTATAATAGGAAACGGCTCTACCGCTTTGGATCTTATAGGCGCGATAGCTTCTAAGTTTTTATTCGGCTGGAACGGCTCTCTCGATAACACCGGCTCTGGCGGAGGCAATTACGGCAAATACTCCGTAGATGGCAGCGATCCGAGAGTTCTTAACGTGGGACTTTCATTCGGCGGTGAATCTATACTTAAAACGATCAAAAGATTCGGCGAGGAGGATTCCACGTCGAAGGAAGAGAGCGACGCCGTAAGAAACGCGACGGGTACCGACGCGGACGGCAACGGAAGTAACAGTACAAAGGCTGAACTGGTGGGTAACTACAGTATGAGCTTTAACTTCGGAATAATGTTCTCGATGTCGCCGTCAAATGACGCAAATCATAAGGGCGAGTGGTACTTTAATGAATTTATGATTGTAATTTCGCCGGGCGTGCAAGTTAACGCAACGATGTATATTATGACTCCGATAGGTCTGCCTGTTATAATAGGCGGCTCTGTGGGAGTGAGCGGCTCGGCTATCATAGTCGTGGAGAAGAGACAGGGCGCCGATGAATACTATGTAACGGATATTCTCAACAACGAGGACGGAGCTAATTTCATCGAGGAGGCTTCAACCGAAGAGGGCAAGCGGTATATGCACAAATACGGTCACTTTATAATATCTCCGGTCGTTACTCTCACTGCGGGAATAGGAACAAAGCAGCTGAACATAACCCTGAGCGGAACGGCGGCGTTTGAGATAAACATCCATTGTGACAGTGAGACCACGTCAAACAGTTATGTGACGTTCTCCGGAAGTCTCGGAATAAAAATATGGATATTCAAATTCTCGTGGAGCCTCGGACACACAGGTAAGATATTCATCGAAGGCAGTCACGACGCTGATCTGGCAAGCTTAATGGGCATTGACCGAACGCTTAACGAAAGCCTGTCCGATTTCAGAGTTTCGGAAAGAGAATATTTGGCCAACCGCACGCCGTGGAACGGAAGCGGCATAAGCTTAAACGCTGTTTCAAATCTTGAGGAAACGAAGCTTATGGACGGAGTGAATCCGCATACGGATACGCAGCTTGTCGATATAGGAAACGGGAAATATCTTTCGGTATATGTCGACGACGTTCCCGAAAGAACGGATTCCAACAGTATGGCTGTATATTACACGATTTACGACGGAGACAGCTGGAGCGAGCCGGTAATTTTGGAGGATGACGGAACGCTTGACGACTCCCCTGTCGCGTACGATCTCGGAAACGGCAAGGTATTTATCGCATGGTCTACGGCAAATGAAGTATACGGCGACGATCCCGATATGCTTGAAACGCTCAACGCGGCAAATATACACGGCATATTCTTTGATAAGGAGTCGGCGTCATTCAGCGGTAATGTTATGGAAATAACAAAGAATACCGACGAGGATACATACAACGACACCGACGCGCAAATCGCATATGACGAGGAAACCGGCAGAATGCTCATCTACTATACAAAGAGCGAGTATGAAGCGACAGGCAAAAACGGAGACGGCGTTGAAGCCGTTTACGGAGACGCCGTAAATCCGTACAGCCTGATAGTTTACAGAATTTACGACACGAACACGAACGAGTTCATCGGATATTCGGCGGAAGAGGAAGCCGCGATAAGGGCAAATCTCGCGGCGTCGGGAGAAACCGATGTTGACGCGGCTTACGCAAAATATGCGGAGGATTACTACAACCAGCGTTTCCTTGATTTGGCTCCGAGAGTAATCGTGAACGAGACGCTTGACAGAAACGGCTATTGGACAGAGACGCCCGAAATTACCGAATATAAGGGCGAAAACGATCCGCTGATAATCGAAAACGACGCTATCTCGTATAACGGCTTGGCGCTCCTGGCGTATGTTCTCGACTATGACGGAAGCAAGGAAACAATAAATGACAGAGATATGTTCCTCCAGATTTATAATTTCTCTGAGGACAGCGTGACGCATACCATCATGCTCACCTCGGACGAGGCGGAGGAAAGCAAGCTGCATTTTGAGAGAATAGGCGGAGCGGTAACGTATCTGTCATACCTGTCCGACGGCACTGTAAAGATGTTTGATATCCCGGGTAATATCGCGGATGAGGATGTAATAACAAGAGCCGAAACAGAAAGCGGAGTGCCGTATTATTATCTCAACAAAACCGATAAGGGAACCGACGAAGAGGGCTATGTAATAGGCTACAAACCGCCTACTACGGTAGTTGGCCCCGGCGCGAGCGGCGATTATACCGGTGAAATGCAGATAACCGATTTCGATCTGCGCTCGAGTGACGATTATTTCTACATAATGTTCACGGAGAGCAAGTCGGATCTTAAGGAAGGCATAGACAAAGACAGCGCAGAGGCTAAAGATCCGGCAAACACAATGGTTGAAACGCAAATCTATATGACGCGTTATGATATTGAGAACGGCGTATTCACATATCCGGTACAGGTTACCGAGGATGAGGGCGCAAATTACGCGAATATAGCGTTTGCGGTAAAGGATAATGACGGCGGATTTGTCGCGCTGGCTACGCGAAGCGAATCATCGTCCGAAAAAACGGAGGAAAACGAAAACAGCTATTCATCCGCGAACACCGATAATTCCGCGCTTTATTCGATATCGTTTACTCCGGATGCGTCGGTTGAAATCCGCAATGCGGAAATAGACGATATTCAGTCAGACGCGTATGCGGGAGCAAGCTTTGAGATATACAACGGCGGTATTGAGACAATCGACGGATTGACAGTTGAAATAACCGACAGCAAGGGCAACAAATACGAACCCGATTACGGTAAAGACGCCGACGGCAACGAAAGAGATTCGGTAAGCCTTATAGGCGGACATTATTATCTCTTTAACTTCGGAATACCGGTAGGCAAAGATGAGAACGGCGCGGGATTTACGGCTGTTGTTAAGGATAAGGACGGACAAGTGCTTGACACTGTTGAATATTCCGATTCGGCAGACAGATTTATAGAGGTTACAAGCTTCAACGCCGATATCAAGGAGCGCGGAGTTATAGAATTTGACGCCGTTGCGGCAAACCGCAATTCCGTTTCAAGCGAGAATGAGCAGTTTGTAATAAAGAAGGGCGACGAGGTAATCTATTCCGCCGATATAGCCCCGCTCGATCCGGACGAATACGTCAAGATCTCAGATGAGATCGAAGTCGATTACGATACATTCTTTGAAAGCGTCGTAAACGAGGACGGAAGCGTAACGGCGGACACCGAGCTTACGGCTTCGACAAGCGGCTCAAGCAAGAGCGATATCATATCGCTTAACGCGACATCAGAGCAGATGGCAAGAATGAACGCTGTCGAGGACGTCACGTTCGCGGGCTCGTCATTTGAGGTTCCCGTCGGTGAAGGAGTAAGCATCGGAGCGGATATTAAAGTAGGCGAATACAGCGGACGCTTTGAGGACAATAATACCGAAGAAACAGGCGCTCTGGGTGTTGAATTTACCTATTCATCGGGAGACGAGAATATAGCAAAGGTATATCCCGGCGGTTATATAGTGGGCGTTTCCGAGGGAACAACTACCGTTACGGCGATGCTGATGCCGACGAGGAACGTATATAATGATAACACTTATCAAAGCAATTATCCCACAATGCCGAACGAGGCAATAAAAACGTATACCTTTGACGTAAAAGTAACAGCAGCGGCAGAACCGACAAAGGCTCCGTCATCGAGCGGCAAAGGCGGAGGACGTTTCGCGTCACCCGCTCCGAGCGTATCGCCCGCGCCCGAGCAAACTCCGGCTCCTTCAGAGGTTCCCGAATCGACAGCAGAGCCGACAGCGCAGCCGACCGAAAACCCGACGGTAACACCGGCTCCGGCGCAGGATAAATTATTCAGCGACGTCGCTGCGGGCGACTGGTTCTATGATGCGGTTAAATATGTGTCGGATAACGGAATAATGATCGGAGTATCCGATAACAGCTTCGCTCCTGATACAAGCGTCACAAGAGCCATGTTTACAACGATTCTTTACAGATTGTCGGGTGAAACAGCAGCGGCTTACGGAGCATTTGATGATGTTGACGCCGACGCATGGTACGGCGACGCGGTTGCATGGGGCGCTGCCAACGGAATTGTAAAGGGCATATCCGATACGCAATTTGCTCCCGAGGACATAATAACACGCGAGCAGATGTGCGCTATGCTTAAACGGTACATGGATCACAAGTCCATCGTATTTGAAAACATAAATGACGGTATTAAATTTACCGACGCCGACCAAATAAGCGATTACGCGGCTGACGCCGTTGATGAGCTTACGCGCTGCGGCATAATAAACGGTTTCGACACGGGAGCGTTTATGCCGTTAAACGGAGCGTCAAGAGCGGAATGCGCGACGGTAATTATGAAATTTATGAATAATGGAGGTGAGTCATAATGCAGGATAACAAAAAGAATACGGATATGGAAAAAGAATGTCAGGAGCTGGATATTGATACATTGGAGCAGGTAACGGGCGGAAGCCTTAAGGATGTAACAACGAAACCGACCACAGACATAAGCGAAGATACGGCAAGTAAGCTGTAATATAAAATATACGCTGAATATGAACCTCACGGTTCATATTCAGCGTATTTTTTTTCACATATCGATATTTCGTAATCGCCGTATAATATGTTGAACAGCTTGCATCGGACGGCGGTCAAATCCCGTGTTACCGTTCGGTTTTCGGGATTTATTTCGATGCGTATCGGAGATACGCCGAGCCCTTCGCCCGTCATTTTTATATAGCTTTCCTTCATGGTCCAAAGCCTGAAAAATCTTCGGATTTTATCCGCGCTGTTTTGCGCTTCTGCTATATATTTCCGCTCGCTCGGCAGGAAAACGCTGTCCGTAATCTCAAACGGGGCGTTTTCCGCTTTTTCTATATCGCAGCCGACAGGCGCACGGCTTACGGCGCATAAAACATATTCGCCCGAATGTGAAACGTTAAAATATATCCCCTCGCACAGCGGCTTGCCGTTTGCGCCCGTTATGACTTTATCCGCCGAGAAGCCGTATTTGCCGAGAGCTTCTTCCGTAAGCCGCCATGCGCCGAGACTTAATTTTCTGTCAATCGCGTTACAGTATTTTAAGATATGTATTTTCCGCCAATCCGGTATTCCGTAAAGCGCCGACTCGTCCGCCGCCGGATCGGGCAGGGACGATACGTTTTTTAAAAAGTATTCCGCCATTTTTTATTCCTCTGTAAGATAAAATCCGAGCGCCGTATTTTATATTTACTGCAATTCAAAATATCCGAGTCCCTTGAGATTTATAAGGAACTTTTTCATGTAATCAAACGAGGTCACGGGCCATCTGAAGCCCATGCGGTAGAGAGCCTGCATTGTCATTTCGTTGCTGCTGCCGACTTCGTATGATTTTCTGCCGTGCGACATGTTCTCATACGCTATCATGCTCGAAAGCACCTTCGCCTTTTCGGGATCGTTTTCGGCTTTCTTTAACGCCGCTTCATACTCGCTGCTTTCGGCGGGCTTTACGGTAAGTCCCTGCCTGTTTAACTCGTCGTATAAATCATTCATGAGCAGCGTGTGGTTGTTATACGGGTGGAATACAACACACTCTCTCGGCGACTGCGCAAGAAGAAGTATCGCCTTTGCGACGCAGTCTATCGGCGAGAGCTCAAACGGCATATCCATAGTTTCATAGGGATAGCAGCCGATGAGATATGTGGATTTGAGCCTTCCCATAAAGCTGTTTGTCGTGAAATTTATCTGATACTCGCCGTCGCTCTCGCGTGCAGACAGGTTTCCGACGCGCATGATTTTCGCGTTCATTCCGCTCGCCGCCTTTTCCAATATCTCGCGCTCGGCAAGGAATTTCGCGCCGGTGTATTTGGAGCCCTGCACCTGACCGTAATATAGCATATTTTCCTTAATGCTTGCGACTTCTCCCGGGCGGTCGAGGAACGCTCCGCCGACGCTTATCGTGGAAATATGCACAAGCCGCGTTCCCGTTTCCTCGCAGAACGATATGATGTTTTGCACGCCGTGATAGTTTACGTCCTCGATATCGGTTCCCTTTGAGAAATGCTTTACATTCGCCGCGCAGTTTATAAGCGTGTCGGCTTTTATATCCTTAAGCTTTTCAAAATCCGCCTTATTCGTTATGTCGCCGTCCGTTACCGTTATTCTATCGCCGTATTTTTCCGTGATATCCTCCTCAAAGTAATAGTAGAACAGAGATTTTAACCGCTTATCCGCCGTCATTTTGCCCTTCCCGCGCATCAGGCAGCATACTCTGCCGTCGAAATTTGCGAGCAGTTCGCGGAGTACATGCGCTCCCAAAAATCCCGTCGCGCCTGTAAGAATTACATCGCCTATCTCCTGCTTTTCGCCGTTTATAAACGCATCGAGAGTGTTCTTTTCAAGCAGACGGTCAATGTTTTCGTAATTGTAATCGTCAAACCGCATAATTCCTTCGTCGGCATCGCCCGCGCCGCCCGCAAGCTTTGCGAGTAAACGCGGCGTGGGATTTGCGAACACGTCGCCGTAGGCTATATTGTAACCGAGCTTGCCCGCCGCGATAACAACGCGCGTTACGGTGAGCGACGTGCCGCCAAGGTCAAAGAAGCTGTCGGTTACCGATACCTCGTCCATATTCAGAATATCCGCGAATATCTCGCAGAAATCCTTTTCCGCCGCCGTTTCGGGCTTAACAGATTTGCCTGCGCTCTTGTCGGAAATCACCGGATCACCCAGCGCTTTGATATTCACCTTGCCGTTTGGCGTGGTCGGCAGCTCGTCGCGCCGATTAAACGACGCGGGGATCATATAATCCGTAAGGGACTTCTTCATTTCCGATTTCAGGTACTCGACGTCGGGATCTCCCTCGGCAGTGTAGTACGCGCATATTCCGTCCTCGTTACCGACCTTTCTGATAACAACGACAGCCGAGCGTATTCCTTCTATGCTCATCAGGCACTTTTCAATTTCGCCGAGCTCGATTCTGAATCCGCGAAGCTTGATCTGACTGTCCTTTCTGCCTAAGATCACAACGTCTCCGTTTTTGGTCCAGCGCGCGTAATCGCCCGAGCGGTAGAAGCGCTCGCCGTCGTATTCGATAAACGCCTTTTCAGTCTGCTCGGGGAGATTGTTATAGCCCACGGCAACGCCCACGCCGCCTATTAAAAGCTCGCCGACAACGCCCGCAGGCAGCTTGTTGTCGTCCATATCGACGATGTAGTCGCGGTAATTAAGGAGCGGTCTGCCGGCGGATATTTCATCCGCGTTTGTAAGATCCTTCGCGTTTGACGCCACGGTGATTTCCGTGGGGCCGTAGGAGTTTATAATTCGAGCGTTTGTCTTTTCGCGCAGGACTTTTAACAGCTTATCCGAAAATTTTTCGCCGCCCGATAAAATCATCTTGCAGTTTTTCATCGCGTCCACAAATTCGTCAAGCTCCATATATACGAGAAGTCTTGACGGAGTGACATCAAATGCGTCCACATTGTTTTCCTTAAAGAACCGCGCAAGCGAAAGCGGATTCGTCGTCTGCTCGTCGCCGGCGAAAGCGAGAGTAAGACCGTTGCAGAGCGTGACAGCCGTCTCCTGAAGCGACATATCAAAGGATACCGTCGTAACCGAGCCGTAGCATGTACAGTTTTCCTTTACATCGTGCACATGAATATTGCGCTCGTCGTCGGTAACATAGCTCGCGATACCGATGTGTCTGAGCATGACGCCCTTGGGCTTGCCGGTCGAGCCGGATGTATAGATAAGATACGCCAGATCCTCGGGTGAAATTGCAATATCGGGCTTTTTATCGTTTTCGCCCGCTTCAAGCTCCGCTATGTCGACCGTATTTTTGTATGTGTTAAGCAGCCCGCCGAAGGTTATCACAAGCTCCGCGCCGCTGTCCTCTATAATGCTTTCTATTCTCTCCTTCGGATATTCGGGGCAGGTCGGTATATACGCGCCGCCCGCCTTCAATATGCCGAACATCGCGGCGAAGAATTTCGAGGTTCTGTTTAGCAATATGACTACGCGGCTGCCGTTTTTAACTCCGCGCTCTATAAGCGCGTTCGCTACAATATTCGCGCGTCTGTCCATTTCGGCGTATGAGAATTTACCGTCGCAGGCGATAACCGCCATGCGGTCGGGATGAAGCTTTGCCCGGTACTCGAATTTTTCATGCAGCAGCTTTATTTCAGGCTCCGCAAATCCGGTGTACGAGAAATCCGCGATTTGCTTTTCTCCCGCGGCGTCGAGCATTGACAGCTTGCGCGCCTTGCCGTCGGGATTTTCTGTGATTTTCTCCGCAACCGTCTTTATCGCGTTCGCGAATGTGTTCATAAGCTCATGACTGTAAACAGCGTCGTTATAGTGAACGTTTACGCATTCCGTTCCGTTCGTTTTTTCGATGAACACGCCTGTGTCGAATTTTACGCGCTGCTCGCCGATAAGCTCCCATTCTATCAATTTGCCGTCTATACGAAGCTCGTCCACGACGCCGAGCTGGTACGCGTACATAATATGCGGCGCGTAGTTGAATTTGCGGCACACTTCGGCATACGGATAATTCTCGTTCGCGACCGCGTTTATAAGCAGATCCTTCGCGCGCTCCACAAGCTCCGCCGCCGTTATATCGTCAATTTCAAGACCTATCGGCAGCGTTTTTACAAACATACCGAAGCAGTTTGCGAGCTTCATATCCGAGCGTCCGTTGCTTATCGTGTTGATATACGCGCCGCGGCTGTTCGTAAATCTCGACACGACGTACAATGTCGCCGCAAGGAACAGATGCGCGGGCGTTACGCCTATATTATTGCAAAACTCCGAAATGCGCGCCATATCAAACGGCGCTGACGCGATCGCGGGCGAGCCGTTTTCGGCAAGTCCGCCCTTATCCGGCGTGATCTCCGCCGCGCCCTCGCAGTTTGCGAGCATATCGGAAATATATTTTTCCGACGCCTTAAAGTCCTCGCTGCCCACGAACGCACCGTCGTCCCTTACATAATCAAAATAATCGTATGTTTCGCTCTCTGTTTCGCCGCCCTCGAGAACCGTCTTTAACGATCGCAGGAACAAGTCGAACGACGCGCCGTCAAAGATAATATGATGGAAATCGGCGAACAGATACACCGCCGCTTCCGTTTGTATCACTTCCACTCTGAAAAGGCGCGTATTCATGAGCTTGAACGGCTTTACAAAATCCGCGCGGTATTTTTTCAGCTCGTCCTCGCTCATATGCTTTATCGGAACCGTATATCCGTCCGCGCCCGTGCGCTGCTGAACGATATCGTCGTCCTTTATCGTGAGCCGCGTGAAAACATACGGATGCGCCGCGAGCACGGTATCAATCGCGTCCGCAAGCTTTTGCGCGTTAAAATCCACGGGGAAGCGGTACATAAACGGGATATTGTAGAACGTGTCCTCAGGACGCTTCATGCACTCCGAATACACTCCGTACTGCGTGTATGAAAGCGGCGCGAACTCTGATTTTTCCGTTTCCGTCCGCGTCTCGGCAGGCGCGTTTTTCGCGGTGAGCAGGAAGTCTACAATATCGTCCTCTATCGACATTACCGAGCAGCCCTTCATAAGCGTCTTTATATCCGCGCCGTAGCCGAACTCCTTGTTAAGCTCGACCGCGAGCTTTATAACGGAGAGCGACGTCATGCCGCAGCGCATAATGTCGGCTGAAACGTCAATATCGTCCGTGCCGATTATGCCCTTTATTATTTCGAGTATTTTCGTTTCGAGAGCCGTAAGAGAACGCTCGGTTTTCTGCATAGGCTCAGCCTGCGCGGCATCGATTTCCGGCAGATTTCTCTTATCGACCTTGCCGTTTACAGTGAGCGGTATCGCGTCGATCTGCATGATCGCCTCGGGAACCATATACGGCGGCTTTCTCTCCGCTATAAATTCCTTGAGAGCCGCTATGTCTACCTCGCCGTCCGATACGATGTACGCGGCGATATATTTTCCGCCAGACGATTTATCCTTCGCCACAACGGTCGCGTCCTTTATTCCCTCAAAATCATGTATGACGGATTCTACCTCCGTAAGCTCTATTCGGTAGCCGCGTATTTTAACCATGCCGTCGCGTCTGCCGACGTATGACAGATTGCCGTCGTTCATGAATTTTACTATATCGCCCGTGTGATAAAGCACTTCGCGGTATTTGCCGCTTTCAAACGGGTTTTTAACGTATACCTTTTCCGTCTGCTCGGGGCGGTTCAGATAACCCTTTGATACGAGCGGTCCCGCCACGCATAATTCGCCCACCGCGCCGAACGGCAGCATACGCATCTGAGAGTCAACTATATAAAGCCGCGCGTTGTCTACGCCTATGCCGACGGGAACGGGGTCGTAATATTTATCCATCAGAAACGCCGTTATCAATATGGTACACTCCGTCGGACCGTAGCTGTTGAACTGTTTAACGCCCTCCCTCGGCTCGAACGGCACGAGCTTTTCGCCGCCTATGTCCACGACCTTGAGCGCGATATCATCGATCGATGTCAGGAATGCTCTCGCGACCTGCGTTGTCAGGGAAATATGGGTAATATCGTTTTGTGCGCAGTATTCGTTTATCCATACCAAATCGAGCCTGCGCTCCTCGGGGATTATATACTCCGCCGCGCCCGCGCTCAGATACGGATATATGTCCAGCATATGCACGTCAAAGCTGTAGCTCGCGTGCGCCGCCGTCGCGCTTTTGTCAGTAATATCGTAAACCCTCCGGAACCAATGGATAAAATTGGTAAGGTTATAATGCGTCAGCATACAGCCCTTCGGCGTGCCGGTCGAACCGGAGGTATAAAGCAGCACAAATAAATCGTCCGCATCGGGCGAAGGGAGCGGCGCGCCGCCGCTCTGAAGCTCGGGAATATCCTCCGTTTTTAATATTTCTCCCTCAAAATCGGGTATCAGTGAAAGCAGCTTACCGTCCGCGATAAGCATTTTAGCCGCCGCGTCCTTCGTCATAAACCGCAGCCGTTCCGACGGATGCGTCGGATCGAGTGGCTCATACGCCGCGCCGGATTTCAATATGCCTATCGAGCATATCGTCATATATTCGCTGCGCTCTACCATTGACGCTATAACGTCACCCTTGCCCAAGCCCTTCGAACGGATATATTGCGCAATCTTATCCGTTATTTCGTCAAGCTCCTTATATGTGTACCTGTTTTCCTTAAACACGAGAGCCGTCTTATCGGGCGTTTTCTTTGTCTGCGCGCGGAACATATCAACAAATCCGACGCTTAAATCAACATCGGTTACGAGCGCGTCGTTTAAGGCACGTATTTTATTCACGCTGCGTTCGTCCGCAAGGCGAAGCTGTGAAAGCTCCGATTTTTTGAGCATTTCCGAAATTATGAGAATAATCGTGTCCGCGAACGAGCGTATTGTTTCGTATTCGTACAAATCGCTGCGGTATTCAAAATCCATTTCAAACGCGCCGCCGTACTTGAAAACCATAATAGCAATGGGCGATTGCGCTATGTGAGTCGGAACACGCTCCATTTCAACAGTGTTTTCGCCGAGTGTGAAGGTATTGAACGAATCCGACTGGTACGCGAACATTATACCCGCGTCCAGCCCGTATTCGCCCGCGAGTCTGACAAACGGATAATTACCTTTCTTTATCACGCCGCGCTGAGCCAAGCGTACGCCCGAAAGATAATCGCTCACCTTCGCCGTTTCGTCGATTTTTATATAAAGCGGCAATGTGCGAACCATCATACCGACGCTGTTTCTCATGCGTGGGTCGTGTCTGCCGTGGTTGAGAGTGTATATTACCGCTTCTTCCCCGCCGGTAAACTTCGCCGCCGCGTATGCGACAGCGCCGAGAAAAAGCGTGTTTTCGGTTATCCCGTTTTCCTTTATAAATCCGTCCACCTTTTCGACCGATATATCGTCCGGCAGCACCCGCCGAAATCCCCGACAGGGCTTGTCCTTGATATTATCGTCCTCGTTCATGTCAGGTACAAGCTTTGAATTTGTTTCAAGCCCCGCGAATATGTTTTCATAATATTTATGCGCTTCCTCATACGCGGCGGTACGCGAGAATTTTTCCTCGTATACCGATATCCCGAACTGACCTATCTCCTCCGGCTCGATCTTCCCGCCCGAATAAAGCGCTGAGATCTCGCCGCAGAGAACGGAAAACGATGTGCCGTCAACCGCGATATGGTGGTAGTCCGTAAGGAAGCACATTTTCGTTTCCGTTTCGATGATTTCAAAGCGGAACAAATAATCGCGTTCCAAATCAAACGGCTTCACGAAGTCGGTTTTCAGCCTTTCAAGCTCGCCGTCCGAAGCTCTTATCACCGGAATGTCAACTATAACATCACGCGGCTTCATAACAGGCTCGCCGGCTGAGGTATCAATATAATAGCTCAGTCCCTCGTGGTTTTTAACCGCTACTTCAACAGCCGATTTCAGCGCGTCAATATCAATGGCGCCCTTATCGAACGTATAGCAGAGGGGCGAGTTGTATATCGTGCCGCTCGGGTTGTTGATACAAGCCAAATATACGCCCATTTGACTCGGCGTAAGCGGGTATTCCTTCATATCCCGCGCCTCTGCCGCAGATTCGGCTATTAAATCTTTTTCGGTTTTCATACTTTCACCTTCCTATATTATTTCTTCAATTTGATTCATACCTAACACAACGGAGTATTCGAAGCTTTTACATTTGCCGTTGAATTTGCTTTCGTCGATTTCCGCGCCGTTATTGCGGAGCATTATAACATACGCGCCGTTCTCGCGCCTTATCATTATGTCGTTCTCCGAATTTCCGGCTTGCTCGCTAACAAACTCGAACAGCTCCGACACGGCTTCGGCAACCCTATTTCCGTCAGTGATTTTTCCCGCGACAGCCGACTTTATCTCCGATGCGGAAACATCTGATTTTACGGAGAACGAGAGCAGCTCGTCCGCGTTGTCAAGCAGGAACATATCCCTGTATCTGCCGTTTGATTTTGCGATCGTCACGATGATCATAGCCGCTATAACGATCCACGTTCCGTAATGATCCGCGCATAACATCACCCATAATCCCGTTATGCCGAAAAGGCGCTCGAGTATATACGCCGGCGGTATTGTAAGCACAATTCCGTTGACGATCGAAACCGTGAGCGACATAGCCTTGCGCTGCGTCGCGGTGAAATAGTACATGAACAGAAACGAGATAGACATTCCGATAAACGACAGCGCGCTTATGCGGAGCGCAGGAACGATCATCGCCATTTCAGCCGGAGTTTTGTCGCCGAAAATCAGGGCGACCGGCGCGGGAGCGACTTCTATAATAAGCGTGATTGCGGCGGCAGCGATCAGAAGTACCAAAATCGCGCGTTTCATGGCGTACTTTATTCCAACAGTGTCGCGCTCGCCCAAAAGCGCGCTGACTATCGGTATCATCGTCTGAGACGCGCCCGTTATGAACGCGGAAATGAATATCTGACAGTTTGATGCCACAGACATGGAAACCATGCCCTCCTGTCCGCCCGCGTGCTGTATCGCGATGTTCATATAAAACGTCGTGACCGTTACAAGTATAGTGCCGAGCGCCCCCGATATGCCCGTGGTAAACAGCGAGACACATTCCCTCCGCAGCTTTTTCGGCGATAACGCCGAGCCCAAATCAAAATGCAGCGTGTTTCCCTTACTTCTAAAATGCGTGAGCATAATGCAAAAAGCGATAACATTTCCGATAACCGTAGCGATCGCCGAGCCCGCTATCCCCATTTTGAACGGACCCATAAGCACAATATCCATGACGAGATTTATCGCGTTTGAAATAATTATGAGATTTGACGCGAATTTCGGTCTGCCGTCGCTTCGTATGCAATGCACCGCGCTCGGCAGCAAAAGCGAGAACGGCGTTCCGATAATAAACGGTATGTAATATTTCAAAAGCTCGCTCCGAAGCGCCTCGATAGGCGTGAGAAGCTTCGCGATATCGTTTACGAACGCGAACTGCACAATCATAAACGCCGCGCTTAAGATAACAAGCAAAATCGCCGCCGCCGTGAACGTGGTATCCGCGGCTTCCTTATCGTTTTTGCCCTTCGCGAACGAAATAAGCGTTGACGCGCCGATACCGAACAATATCGTCGTCGAAAAATAAATCTGATTGACAGGCGAGAGAACGCTTATAGCCGCCATCGGCACGCTTCCGAGCATATTCCCGACGATTATCGAGTCCACCATAACGGCGATATTGTTCGCGAGCGCCACAAGCACCGTCGGCAAAAAATATTCGAGGTATTTTTTGTTTATAATATTTCCGTTTCTTTTTAGCTCAATCATCGTTATGCTCCTTATAAAAATTCGCCGTAAAACTGTGTTTTTATTAAAAAATATAACTCCGATTATATTTTACCACAAACTTATATTCGGAGCAACAGAATTTTACGCTAAATAATGTGACTTTTGCGCTTTTTTTATACAAAAAATTAAGGATTAGCAGAAAAGATTGTTTGCCCTGAATGTCTGACGTCTTCAGTTCTTTCAAGTGCAACCAAACCATGTTTGCCGGCTTGATAGCAAGCATATTGACCTGAAGGGAAACCGGTCCTTCTGATGTAGAAACGCTGACCTTCGCTTCTTGCATCCATATCATAACCCCATATTTTATCCTGTTCTTCTTCTGTAACAATACCGTATTTGTTTTGTGTAGTCGCATAATTTTCATTATAATCTGCATCATATGCTATATTATTGCCGAGTTCTGAGCCGTTATATTTAGCCGCTTCTGCGAGAATGTTAAATGCAATCCATCCCTTAACATACGGTCTTGCCCAGTCATCACATGCATTTAAAGCAGATCTGATTCGCTCTTTATCTTCAGCATTGTAGTCAGATGTTGATGTAAGCGTATAGTTTTCGGCATTTCCTTCACCTACAGGCCAATTTACCGCTCTCAGCGCAAGCGCCGCTACCTCCTGAAGCGTTATGGGATTATCGGGTCTGAATGTGCCGTCGTCATAACCCGTGATAACGCCCTCCTGTACCATAAGGTTGACCGTATCATACGCCCCAATGGTCGGGGCCCATGTCCGAGAATGTTGCCGCGGAGGCGTTCATGGCGAACAGTCCCGCGCTCATCGCAAGCGACAGCACAGCGGCAACGGTTTTCTTTGTAAATTTTTTCATTTACTTCAACTCTTTTTTTAATTAAGTATTTTAATGATTTTTGGTAAATTTCGCGCAAATAAAAATGCGGTCTTTAACTGAATGTTGTCACACATTTTTCCTCAATAAAACTATCTATAATGGTATAGGAGTCAAAGCCTACGCCTTTTACAATAGCGTAAGCATTATAGATAGTGATATTAAAAAAGTATGTGACGAGTATATTTCACCATATCAATCCCAAAAAGTAAATAGAAATATAAAAAAATCCCGCCCGCAAAATAAATCCCCGCTGCCGAAGCGGCGGGAATATCGGCGGCGAATGTTTGCTAATTCGTTAGAATTTTTGGGGGAATTTGACAGTGTTTCAAACACGAAAAAACGGCTAAAACCCGTATAGTAAGCCGTTTTTTAACACACCCGTGTATTGCATTTCCGAAAACATCTGTTTTGTACCGAGTTTATTGTGTGGAATATATAAAATATAAAGCAAAAAAGGGCGGATATCCGCCCTTTTCCCTGTTATATATAACATCGATCATACGATCCGCAGCGGTATTCACGCACTATCGTGCGTAAATCCTTGTAATTGCAGTACAGCTCACCTTTTTCATCGCCCGTAATTGTGTTAAATTTCATGGCTGCTGACAACGCAACCCCACCCAATCGGGTACGTTTGCGTCATTGTAGCTGTATACAAACGTATTTTCTCTGTTTCGGGATTTTCAATTATTTATTTCGCAATATTTCCGAGCGGGCCTAAGATGCTGAGCATTTTATTCTGCATTTCAATAAGCTGCGACGCTTTAGTCTTTAAATCCTCGGGCATATTTTCGTCGCTTGCAAGAGCCTTGATAAAGTGCTTTAACGCGGCGTTGTCAGCCATGCTTTCAGCCGCGGTCGTGCCTTTCTTGTTCATGTACTCGCCGTGCTCCTTGGTGTATTCCTGTTCCGCTTTGTAGAGGACGTCGTCGAGCTTGCCCTGAGCGTGGAGCTGCTCGATTTCCTTCTCGATTGACTCCAGCAGCGGATTGAAGTCCGCGCCCACCTGAGCCGCCTCTCTAAACTTTTTTACAAAATTCATTACTCCGTCAAAAAATGCCATTTTGTTTCCTCCTTTTTTATTCCTTTGTGTCTTATCAGCGTTTATCGCTGTATTTTACCTCATTTCAACATTTTCGCCGGCTTCCGCTTTTTTCCTGTAATATTCCCTCTTTACCTCGTACATCATCGTATCGGCGCGCTGGAATGTGTCGGACAGGTTGCGGTCTACCATTCTGTCATATACCGCGTAGCCTATCGCCATAGACAGCTTGAAAGCGGAATCCTCTTTGTTTTCTTCATTTATTTTCGCGTTTATGTTGTCAATTATCTCTAACAGATCCTTTTCCTGACAATCGCGGATAATAGCCGTAAACTCATCGCCGCCTATACGATATACGACCCGATTCTTACCGCTCATGCAGGTCTTTAATACCATCGCGGATTTTTGGATAAACCTGTCGCCGATGTGGTGTCCGCGCGTATCGTTGATATGCTTCAGACCGTTTAAATCGACGACAATCATGCCGTGTTTGTCGTAATGCCCCGTACCCTCCATATTATGCATATCGAGAGTGAAGGAATTTTTGTTCTTTAGATCCGTAAGCGCGTCGGTATTGGACGCGTCCTGATAGGACGGATTTGAAATCTTTTTAAATATCTTATTCGCAAATACAGCCGTAACAACGCAGAGTATTATGCACAGTATGCAGACAAATATCAGTATCGCCGTCTGACCGTTGCCCAAGCCCTCGGAGTCGATGCCGATACATATTACGCCTATAACGTTTCTGTCCTCACGGCGTACCGGATAAGCCTTTATGTACCTGCTTCCGCGGGCTGTTTTAACAAAATCTCCCGCTACGCGGCAGGTGGTATCGACCTTTCGCGTCAGCATGTCGATCGAAACCTCCGTTTCATCGCCCGGGTTTCTCAAATTAATAAACAGCGGATCAATATCCATTACATATACGGTTTCGTCGAGGTCATCATTTACTTTTGTTATAAAAATCTCGTCTATTTCCGTTTTTGCTTTTATGGCGGTCAGATAGCTGCTCACGGTTCCGTAAAGCTCGGTCTGAGCGTCCTCGGCAGTGTTTATGTCCTCGTATATATCCGAATCTATCTGATTTTCAAGCATGCCGTGGACTATGTCGATACGCTTCTCGAACGAGTCCTGCACTATGCGGGTGAAGGTGTAGCTGCAGAAGAAAAATATCGCAAAACACGCCAATACTATGAGGGCGCATGAAAACAAGCTGACCTGTACGGTAACCTGTGAAAATACATTAGATACAACTCTGCGTATTCTCTGAAACATCTTTCGCCCCCCTTTGGTAATATATAATTATTATACTATATTATAAAGAAATAATCAATACTTTTTTGTTATTTTCACCAAAAAAATAACAGGAGCGAATATTTTCCGCTCCCGTATTTGTTTTGTAATGGATTTAATTAAGTAAAACAATGTTCTAAGATAAAAGCTGGACTATCTGCAATCCTATCGCCACTGCGCCTAACAGGCTGAGAATAACTATTCCGACTATGCACTTCTTTTTGAGACGCACAAAACTCATTTCGAGCTCGGAAAGCGTGTTCTTAGTATTGACCTGCGTATTTTTCAAATCAAATACGCTGTCGGTCAGCTTTGAAATTCCCGCGGTCTCCTGTTTCATATCGCCTATGGATTCCTCTATGCTTCCGGTGCTTTGTCTTAAATCGTCAAAGCCTCGGCTCGCTTCTTTTCCGCTTTCCATGCCCTGAAGCTCTACAGTTCTGAGCTTATCCGAAAGCTCCGCTATTCTCGCGTCTACCGCGTCAAGCTTTTTGTCAACGGCGCTCAAGCCCTCCGCCACGGCGGTCATGCCTTCTCTGAAACCGTCAATATCTATTGATCGGCTCGGCGGCGTTTCTATGACCTTGGTTATGATAGGCTCCTCGTGCGCTTCCTCAGCCGGAGCGGGTTCGGCGGTCTCAACAATCGGTTCAGCCTCGGTTTCTTTTTGCGGCTCGGCTTTTTCCGCGCTTGATTTGCTCGCCGCCGCTTTCAGATCCTCAAACTGGCTTGACAAGTCCTCCTTGAATTTTTTCGCCGCGCTTGAGAACTCGCCCGCTTTTTCCTTAAATTTATCTATTACTCCCTGTAAATTTATCGTGTCGCCCAGGCTCACGCGCTGAGTATTCTCGACGGGAACCGCTTCTTCTCCCGCAGCTTCGCCTTCGACATTCTTTAAAAATTCGGCGTATTCCTCATCGCTGCCGGTATAATACGCATCGTCGCCGTCATAGGATTCGATATTCACGTCCTCGTCCTCCTTTTTATCGCGTATTTTCGCGATTATACGCCTGCTTTTGTCATGCGCGTATTTTTTTAAATCACTAAATTTTTCCTGCATGGTGTTAATTCTCCCCTAACAGATTTTAATCTTCCTCCTGAACGGGCTTTTTAGCCTTTATTGTGACAACTCTTTTCGCGGGCTCGTTGGTATCGTTTGTCTCCTGCGCCGCCTGAGCCGCTTCTTCAGCCGCCTCCTCGGTGTCAACGGCTACCTCGGGGACGATATTCTCGATAAATTCCTCAGCGAAATCCTCGGCTATTGTCGTGAGCGCGGCTCCGCATTTCGGGCAGAACTTTGAGCCCGCCTTAGTATATTCGCCGCATTTTTCGCACTGAACCGACTCCTTAAGCTCCGCTATCTTAGCCTTAAGATCTGCGATCTCCTCGTACAGCTTGTCGATTTTTTCAACGCTTTCCGCAAAATCTGGCATCTCGCCGCCCGCCTTGCAAGCGTCGTATACCTTTTTGCCCATCTCGGCGTATACCGACTTGATCTTGCCTTCCGTCTCGTGCGCCGAATAGCTGAGCTTCGTCTGCGTTACGGCATTGTTTGTTTTCTGTGAAGCCGTTTTCGCCACCTTAGCCACCTCATCCAGCATTTTGTTCGCGCCGGATTTTACCTTGTCTAAAAAGTCACTCATTTTTTATTTCTCCTTTCAGAAATATATTTGCCTATAAATACCATTATATTTATTATATCATACTTTTTTTTATTTTTCAATAATATTATACACAAAACCGGCGGATTTTGTTTAATATTCCGTTACATATGGCAAAAAAATCCGGCGGATTTCGTTTCCGCCGGATTAAAAACATCGTTATTAAATTAATACATTCCGCCCATTGACGGGTCCATAGCGGGAGCGGGAGCCGGAGGCTCGGGCTTATCCGCGACAAGACTCTCCGTTGTGAGCACCATAGCCGCAACCGACGCCGCGTTCTGGAGCGCGCTTCTCGTAACCTTTACAGGATCTACGATACCCGCGTCGATCATGTTTACATATTCCTCGGTAAGAGCGTTAAATCCGACGCCCGCGTCGCATGACTTAACCTTATCAACGATTACCGAGCCCTCAAGACCCGCGTTTTTCGCGATCTGCCATGTTGGCTCTTCAAGAGCCTTCAATACTATCTGAACGCCCGTCTTTTCGTCGCCTTCTGTCTTTGAAAGAAGGTCGGATACCGCCGGAATGATGTCGATATAGCTCGTTCCGCCGCCCGCGATAATGCCTTCCTCAACAGCCGCCTTCGTAGCCGCTAAAGCGTCCTCGATTCTGAGCTTCTTTTCCTTCATCTCCGTCTCCGTAGCCGCGCCCGCTCTTATAACGGCAACGCCGCCCGCGAGCTTCGCGAGACGCTCCTGTAGCTTTTCTCTGTCGAAGTCCGAGGTGGAGCTTTCGATCGAGTTTCTTATAACCTTTACTCTGTCCGCGATAGCGTCCTTGTCGCCCTCGCCACCTACGATTATCGTAAGCTCCTTCTGTATTTTAACCTGCTTTGCGCGTCCGAGCTGCGAAAGCTGAGTGTCCTTTAATTCAAGACCGAGCTCCTCGCTGATAACCTGACCACCCGTGAGAACGGCGATATCCTGAAGCATTTCCTTGCGTCTGTCGCCGAAGCCCGGAGCTTTAACGGGAACGCAGATGAACGTGCCGCGCAGCTTGTTTACGATAAGCGTCGAAAGAGCCTCGCCCTCAACGTCCTCCGCGATTATAACCATCTTCTTGCCCGCCTGAACGACCTGCTCCAACAGCGGCAGAACCTCCTGGATATTCGAAATCTTCTTGTCCGTGATAAGAATTAAAGCGTCGTCGAGAACGGCTTCCATCTTGTCGGTGTCCGTTACCATATAAGGCGTTATGTAGCCTCTGTCAAACTGCATACCCTCGACAATTTCCGAATACGTCTCGGCTGTCTTTGACTCCTCAACGGTAATTACACCGTCCGACGTAACCTTTTCCATAGCCTCAGCGATAAGCTCGCCTATCTCGTCGCTCGCGGCGGAAACAGCCGCTACTCTCGCGATATCGTCCTTGCCCGAAACCTGCTTAGCCTTCTTTACAAGCTCGTCAACGGCAACGTCAACAGCCTTCTGAATACCCTTCTTAACTATCATCGGGTTAGCGCCCGCCGCAACGTTCTTCAAGCCCTCTCTTACGAGCGCCTGAGCCAGCAGCGTAGCCGTAGTCGTACCGTCGCCCGCAACGTCATTTGTCTTTGTCGCGACCTCCTTAACGAGCTGCGCGCCCATATTCTCGAACGCGTCCGCAAGCTCGATTTCCTTCGCGATTGTAACGCCGTCGTTGGTGATTAACGGCGAACCGAATTTCTTGTCGAGAACGACGTTTCTGCCCTTCGGGCCGAGCGTTATTTTAACAGTATCCGCAAGCTGATTGATGCCGCTTTCAAGCGCGTGGCGCGCGTCCTGTCCGTATTTGATTTCCTTGCTCATATTAAATCATTTCCTTTCCATTTAAAATAATCGATTATTCAACCTTCGCGAGAATGTCCGACTGTCTGAGGATCGTGTACTCCTGATCCTCGACCTTTACCTCCGTACCCGCGTATTTTGAGATAAGCACCTTATCGCCAACGGCAACCTCCATTTTTATCTCCTTGCCGTCAACAACTCCGCCCGGACCTACCGCTACGACCTCCGCGACCTGCGGCTTCTCCTGCGACTTAGCCGTAAGAATAATGCCGCCCTTGGTGGTTTCCTCCGCCTCGAGCATTTTGATTACAACTCTGTCAGCCAATGGTTTAATGTTCATTTATATAACCTCCTTTTGATTTTACATAACATTTTATTAGCACTCAATCATCTTGAGTGCTAACGCTATTATACTCTTATTTTTTCCAATAGTCAATATGTTTTGGAGTTTTTAACAAAATGTTCATAAATTATGACACAAAATTCTCAAACAATTCCTGCGCCTTATCCATGCTGTCAAATTCTATCCCCCTTCTCAATTCCGCTATATCCGCCGACGGGTATATGTTTTCGCTTATTTCCTCGCTCGATATAAGCGTTCTTGATCCGCCCTCGTCCCTGAAAAGACATAATCTGCCGTTTTGTATTATCACCGTGTATACGGTTCTGTCCTCTTCCCTCTCGCCCTCCTTTACAGCCGCCGCGGGAACGACCGCCCTCGCGGTCTCCGCGGGAGCGTCAAAAACAAGCTCCTTGTCCTCCGAGCGGCTTCCGAGCGCGTAGCCGCCGAAGAAAAATAACGCCGTCAATAATACATATGCCGCTGTTATCAGGCTATTCTTTATTCTGTCCATATTTTCCCTCCGTAATTTCAGTATATTTTACATTATTTATTGCCTTATTTATCCAATTTTATACGCGTTTGCGCGTCAAAAAAATAGGTATTGCAAAATCCGTCAATATGAGGTATAATATAATGGTATAAATGGAATTTAAGCTCTTTATATAAATCAAATCTTCGATACAATAAAGGAGGTATGAGTTTTGGCTGATAACAACAATAACGGAAGGAACAGACGAGGTTCGGGTTATTCGGATAACGGCGATTTTAACTGGGAGGAATATGACCGCATGACCTCTCACGACCTTGACGCGCCGCGGACAAGACGCCGCGCGCCGTCGGGTAATTCGCGGCAAAGCGATCCGTCTCCGCGGCGCACAGCCACGAAGGCGCGCAGGAAAAAGCAAAAAAAGCAGCGCAGCGAAAAATCGATTCGTTTCAGAAAACGGCTTCGCCTTGCGATATTTTTGATTATACTCATAGCCGCGGTAATCGGAGGCGGTATGGCGGCGGGAATGTATGCCGCGGTCTCGCGCGAGATCAAGGATATGAATATAAAGGGGCTCGCGAGCAACTATTCGTCATTCATATACTACACCGACGATTTCGGGCAGGTTCAGGAGCTTGAACAGATAAATTCCGATTCAAGCCGCATATGGGTAGACACAACGCAAATCTCGCAGTATTTCAAGGACGCCGTCGTATCGATCGAGGACGAGCGTTTTTACCAGCATCACGGCGTGGACATAAAGCGTACTGCGGGAGCTACGATCAAGTATGTGCTCGCGAAAATCGGAATAGGCGAATCCGACTACGGCGGCAGTACCATAACTCAGCAGGTTATAAAAAATATCACAAATGACAGAGAAAACAAGGCGACGCGTAAAATCAAGGAAATGATGCGCGCGATCGCTCTTGAAAACGAGCTCACCAAAGACGAAATTCTCACAATGTATCTCAATATAGCGTTTTTCGCCAACGGCTGCAACGGCGTTGAGGCGGCGTCAAATATGTACTTTAACAAGTCCGCCGCCGACGTCACGCTCGAGGAAGCCGCGTCGATCGTCGGCATTACGCAGTTTCCGTCGAGGTACGACCCGTTCGTAAACCCTGAAAATAACATTCAAAAGCGCAACATCGTTCTTGACAAAATGCTGGAGCTTGGAAAGATCACTCAGGAGCAGCATGACGCGGCGGCAGCTTCCGACCTTGTCACAAGCACGGCATACAGAGAGAGCATGTCGCAGGTTTCATCGTATTTTGTGGATCAGGTCATAAACGATGTAATTTCCGATTTGCAGACGCAGAAGGGCTATTCCGAGGATTTCGCGACGCAGCAGGTCTACAAGGGCGGACTTAAGATTTACTCAACCGTCAATATGGACATACAGAACAAAATGGAGGAAGTGTTCACAAATCCCGATTACTTCCCCTACGCGGGAAGCGGCGCACAGTCGGCTATGGTCATAATCGATCCGTATACGGGCGAGATCAAAGGCATTGTGGGCGGTCTCGGCGAAAAAACGGATATACGCGGCTGGAACAGAGCGACGCAGGCAATACGTCAGCCCGGCTCTTCGATCAAGCCCCTGTCGGCTTACGGTCCGGCGATAGACACAGGAAAAATAACGGAAAGCAGCATAGTGACCGACGAAAAAATCACAATAGGTTACGACGACTGGCAGCCGAAAAACTCGTATGACGGCTTCTACGGAGACATGACCGTTATGGAGGCTGTGGCGCGTTCGGCGAATATTCCGGCGGTCAAGGTTCTGGATATGGTGGGACTTTCAAGCTCGTTCGGATATCTGCAGAATAAATTCCACCTTTCGACGCTCGTCGAGGAGGATAAAAACTACAGCTCGCTCTCGCTTGGCGGTCTTACTCAGGGCGTTACCGTGGAGGAAATGGCGGCGGCGTACAGCGTATTCGCAAACGACGGAAAATATATACCGCCCCACACCTATTCGCAGGTTACCGACTCCAACGGAAACGTGGTACTTCAGAATAATCCGGAGCCTTCGCAGGCGATAAGCTCCGCTTCGGCGTATATAACAGCCGATTTGCTCAGAGGCGTTATCGAAAACAGATACGGCACGGCGAGAAACGCGCAGCTCGACAATGAAGACATAGCCGTTTACGGCAAAACCGGTACAACCGACGACGACTTCGATAAATGGTTCGTGGGCTTCACTCCGTATTATGTCGGCGCTGTATGGTACGGCTTCGATAATCCGTCGTCTCTTTCGGCGGCGGGCATTACGGGAAATCCGTCCGTAACGGTTTGGAAGGCTGTAATGGACTTGATCCACGAGTCTCTTTCGGAAAAGGAGCTTCCGAAGCCCGCAAATGTGGTTGAGGTTGAGGTATGCGCGCAGTCGGGAATGCTCGCCACAGACTGGTGTGAGGATACGGAAACGGCGTATTTTGTTGACGGAACTCAGCCCAAGGCGGAATGTGACTCGTCGCACCCGTACAGACGCAAGAAATCAGCCGAGGAAATGGAGGAGGAACAGAGGGAAAACGGCGAAACTCCTCCCGCTTCCACAGGCTTGCCTTCAAATTCCACGCCGGCGGCGGCAACTCCGGCGGCATCTGATGATGAGGGCTCCGGTTCGGACTCGTCAAGCAGCGAGTCAGGTTCAGGCTCAAATTCATCGGGATTGTCCGGCTTATCCGGAACGGGAGGATCCGGTTCCGGCTCGTCGGGATACAACTCGGGCTCATCAGGATATAACTCGGGTTCGTCGGGATATAACTCGGGCTCATCAGGATATAACTCGGGTTCGTCGGGTTACAACTCAGGTTCGTCGGGATACAACTCGGGTTCGTCGGGTTACAACTCAGGCTCGTCGGGATATAACTCGAGCTCATCCGATTACACCTCAGGCTCCGGCACAGGTTCCTCTGATGAGTCGTCGGGATATGAAGGCGGCGAATTAAATTCCGGCGGCGGCGATTACGACGACAGCTCAGACTACGAAACCTCCTCCGGCGATGATGCTTCGTATGACACGGAGGACAACAGCGGCGCGGAGGAATAAAAATGACAAAATATTAATTTGTATTGACTTGCGTGAAAAACTTGTATATAATATCTATAATAAAAAAATTTAGGAGGCATTTAAAATGAAATTATTTATTGATACAGCCAACGTCGAAGAAATACGCATGGCTAATGACATGGGCGTTATCTGCGGAGTAACGACAAACCCGTCGCTCATAGCGAAAGAAGGCAGAGACTTTGTCGAGGTCGTAAAGGAAATCACGACCATAGTCGACGGCCCGATAAGCGCGGAGGTTATTTCGCTCGAGGCTGACAAGATGGTTGAGGAAGCAAAGCCGCTGGCCGCGCTCAACAAAAACATCGTAATTAAAATCCCGATGTGCGCGGAGGGCTTGAAGGCAGTTAAAAGATTAACGACTCTCGGAATAAAGACAAATGTTACTTTGATTTTCTCAGCCGCGCAGGCGCTTCTCGCGGCAAGAGCCGGCGCGTCATATGTCAGCCCGTTCCTCGGAAGACTTGACGACGTAGGCACAAACGGCATGATCTTAATAGAAGAAATCGCGGATATATTTGAGCTTCACGATATCCAAACGGAAATCATCGCGGCGTCAATAAGACATCCCATTCATGTTATCGACGCGGCTCGCGCGGGCTGTGATATCGCCACAATTCCGTACAAGGTAATCGAGCAGATGCTCCATCATCCGCTTACCGACAAAGGAATTGAAAGATTTCTGAAGGATTGGGAAACGGTTCCCAAGAAAGAGGATGCGGCTCCCGCAGCAGCGCCGCAGGCATAAAATTCGTATATGAAAAATCCCGAAAGCATAAAACTTTCGGGATTTTTTTATTCCTGTTTTTCCTTATTCCGCTTTATTACCTTAAGACGCGAATGCTCTTCCCTGTCCTTTTCCTCGAGCGAGTTCTGAATGTCCTTCGTCATTTTTTCATAAAGCGGGATCGTGATATTTTGAAGCGCGTTTGCGCGTTTTTGTGTGCGTTTTATGTTCATCGCAAGGCGGTATACCGCGTTTTCCGTTTCGGTAAGCTCGGCTGTGAGTCGCTTTACCTCGTTGAATTTGACCGCCGCTTCGTCGAGCGCGGACGAGGTGCTGTAGAAGCTGTAGATAGGCTTGCTGTCGTTTTCGGCAAGCTTTACCACCGGTATCTCGACGCCCATTACACTGCGTAAATCTATGCTCACGCCGTTTTCGGGTATTGCCGAGTGCGCTATGTTCTGCACGCGGCTCACGCCCATGATGGTGTTGGCGGCTTCGAGCGCCTTGTACGCCTCCGCGAAGGTGATTTCGATTTTTTCCTCGACCTCCTTCGCCTTGTCGATAAGCATCATCATTTCTCTTATAAGGATATTTCGTTTTTTGTCAAGCATTTCATAGCCCTGCTTCGACAGGCGCAGAGTGTTCTTCGCCGTCATCAAATTGCCCTTAGTGGGGGCTAAAACCTTTGCCATTCATAAAACTCCCTTCCGAATTTTATTCTTCCGCAGGTTTATAATATTTTTCAAGCGTCTGGTCGCTCACCCTGTCGAGCTCGCTTTTGGGGAGCATTCCCAAAAGCTTCCAGCCTAAATCGAGCGTTTGCTCTATCGAGCGGTTTTCTTCGCGGCTCTGTGTTAAGAACTGTGCGTCAAACGCTTTTCCGAACGCTATATATTTCTTGTCTATTTCCGATAATTCGTCCTCGCCGATAACCGACGCGAGGCTTTTTGCGTCCTCAACCTTCGAGTACGACGCGAAAAGCTGATTGGAAAGCTCGGGGTGGTCGGGTCTTGTGTAGCCCTCGCCTATGCCGTCCTTCATCAGTCGCGACAGCGACGGGAGTATCGAAACGGGCGGGTATACACCCTTTAAATTCAGCTCGCGTCCGAGAACTATCTGCCCCTCCGTGATGTATCCGGTCAGGTCGGGTACGGGGTGGGTGATGTCGTCGTTGGGCATTGACAAAATCGGTATCTGCGTTACCGAGCCCTTCGCGTCCTTGACTATTCCGGCGCGCTCGTAAAGCGAAGCGAGATCCGAATACAGATAGCCCGGAAATCCCTTTCTCGACGGGATTTCGCCCTTAGACGACGATATTTCACGCAGCGCTTCGGCATACGCCGTCATGTCCGTCAGTATCACAAGAACATGCATATCGTGCTTGAACGCGAGATATTCCGCCGTTGTGAGCGCGCAGCGCGGAGTTATAAATCTCTCAACAACGGGGTCGTTTGAAAGATTTAAAAACATTACGACGTTTCCGAGAACGCCGCTTTCCTCGAACGAGCGCTTGAAATAATTCGCCACGTCATGCTTTACGCCCATAGCCGCGAATACTATCGCGAAATTGCTGCCGTCGCTCCCCTCGTCTACGACCTTCGCCTGACGCGCGATCTGCATCGCGAGCGTGTCGTGCGGCAGACCGTCGCCCGAGAAAATCGGCAGCTTCTGTCCGCGTATAAGCGTCGTGAGGCAGTCGATCGACGATATGCCCGTCTGGATGAAGTTGTTCGGGTATTCGCGCGAGATAGGGTTTATCGGCTGACCGTTCACGTCGCGCACCTCGTCGGCGAAATACTCGCCGAGACCGTCAATGGGATTTCCCACGCCGTCGAGCGTTCTGCCGAGCATTTCCTTTGAGAGTGCGATCCTCATCGGCTCGCCCATAAGTCTTGTTTTCGTATTTGTAAGCGACAGGCTGCCTGTGCCTTGAAACAGCTGAATAACGGCTCTGTCGCCGAGAATTTCTATAATTCTGCCTATTCGCTTCGTTCCGTCGTCGAGCGTCATTGTGACCATTTCCTCGTACGACGCGCCCTGTACGCCGTCGATAACCGCGAGAGGTCCTTCGATATTGCTTAAGCCCAGATATTCTATAGCCATTATGAAATACCTCCTTCATTATGCGGCGCGAGCAGCGCGTCAAAGGCGTCATTGATCTTGCGCTCAAATTCCTTGAACGGCGCTTCGATATTTTCGTTGCCTATCGTGTATTTTATTCTTATAATATCATCGAGAATGCCCGTTTCCGTAACCTTTGAGAACACAATTCCCTTACTTACAAGCTCCTTCATTCTGTCGTCGAGAAGCATTATAATATCGAGCATTCTGTTCTGTTTTTCAAGCGGAACGTATGTGTCGTCGGCGTGGAACGCGTTTTGCTGCAAAAAGCCTACGCGGATCGCCTTCGCCACCTCGAGCGTCGCCTTCTGTCCGTCGGGAAGAACGTCCGCGCCTATCAGCTTAACTATTTCCATAAGGCTCGATTCCTCCTGCAAAATCGCCATCGCTCGGTTTCGCTTATCCATGAAATCGGGCGCGACGTTGGCGTTGTACCACGGAGTTAAATCGTCGATATATTCCGAATAGCTCGTGAGCCACTGGATAGCGGGATAATGGCGCGCGTACGCAAGGCTCTTATCCAGCGCCCAGAAGCAGCGGATAAAGCGCTTTGTGTTCTGCGTTACAGGCTCGGAAAAGTCTCCGCCCTGCGGAGAAACCGCGCCGATTATGGACACGGAGCCTTCCGTGCCGTTCAGATTTGTAACGTAACCCGCTCTCTCGTAAAACTGCGAAAGTCTTGACGCGAGATACGCGGGGAAGCCTTCCTCCGCGGGCATTTCCTCAAGTCTGCCCGAGATCTCGCGGAGCGCCTCCGCCCATCTCGAGGTTGAGTCAGCCATAAGAGCAACGTCGTAGCCCATGTCGCGGTAATATTCCGCGAGAGTAACGCCCGTGTAAATGCTCGCCTCACGAGCCGCGACAGGCATATTTGATGTGTTCGCGATAAGTACCGTTCTATCGAGCAGCGGACGCTGTGATTTCGGGTCGATAAGCTCCGAGAACTCGTCGAGCACCTGCGTCATTTCGTTGCCGCGCTCGCCGCAGCCGATGTATACGATAATGTCCGCGTCGCACCACTTCGCAAGCTGGTGCTGCGTCATGGTCTTGCCCGTGCCGAAGCCGCCCGGTATTGCAGCCGCGCCGCCCTTCGCGAGAGGGAACATTGTGTCAACTATTCTCTGTCCCGTGATAAGCGGTTTCTTTATCGCCTGACGCTCCGAATACGGACGCGCCTGCTTGATGGGCCACTGCTGCTTCATCGTGAGCGGCAGCTCGCCGTTTTCGGTGTTTATTTTCGCGATAACGTCGTTTATCGTGTATTCGCCGTCCTTCGCAACCCATGAAATCGTGCCGCGAAGATTGGGCGGGATCATTATTTTATGCGTTATGAGCTTTGTTTCGGGCGTTTCGGCGATTATATCTCCGCCGGAAACGGCGTCCCCGACCTTAGCCTTTATTGTCACGTTCCATTTTTTATTTTCGTCGAGCGCGGTGACTTTTATTCCTCTGTCGATAAACGCTCCCGACGCTTTTCTTATATCTCTCAAAGGTCTTTCTATACCGTCGAAAATATCCGAAAGTATACCCGGCGCGAGCGTGATAGATAACGGCGCGCCCGTGCCGACAACAGGCTCGTCGAGCTTCAGTCCCGTGGTTTCCTCGTAAACCTGGACTATGGTAGTGTCGGACGTAATGCTTATTACCTCGCCTACAAGCTCCTCGTTTCCGACGTAAACCATCTCCTGCATCTCGAACGCGTCCGAGCCTTTGACCTTAACGACAGGTCCGTTTATACCGAAGATCCTGCCTTCTGTTTTTGCCATATTTTACATCTCCCTCCGGAAATCAGCCGAGCGTCAGACCGCTCTTTTGCAGGAAATCTCTTTTCTGCTCCGCCAGCATTTCCCTGAATGAATAATCGACAGCCACGCGCCTGTCGCTGTTGTAAACCTTCACACCGCCGAGGAAATCATGCTCCTCAGCGGGCTCGACGGTGATTTTTGCCGTGTCGATAATGCTCTCGATCCGCGGCTTATATTTTAAGTCCTCGGACGCGATATAAACCGTTTTAGCGCCCTTGCCGACCTCAAAAAACGACTTGTTTACCAAATCCATAAGCCATTTTTCGTAGTCCGCGCTTGACTGAAATTCGCGTAGCTTCTTCTCCGCCGCGTCCATTACGTCGTTTATTATCTGCTCGCGTTTTATCAAAAGCTGCTTTTTCGCGTCAAGCTCCGCTTGGAGCACCTTCGAGTTGGACGTTTTTTTCGCCTCCGCGATAGTACTCTGAATTTCGTCATACGCGCGCTGTAAAAACTCGTTTTCCTTTTTTGTAAGACGCTCGCTGCGCTCGTTTTCAACGGCTTCTATAAGCTCGTCGCGCTTTTGAGCGGCGTCGCGCAGTACAAGCTCGGAAAAAATATTGAGCTTCTCCGTTAAATTTTCCATACGTCATTTCCCTTTCCGTGCGGAATCAAATCTTCAAGCCGATCGATTCCTGAACCAGTCTGTTTATAGAACCCGCAATATCGCGGCTGCCGTGTCTGTCGGGGATCTCTATGATAAGCGGCGTATGTATCGTGAGCTTTAAATTGTCAAGCTCCTCCTTCACAAGCGCTCCCGCCTTTTCCGTGAGCATGAGTATACCCAGATCCTTGTCCTCGACAGCCTTTTTTATCTCGGCGTTTACCTCCGACGGAGTATGCGCCACCGCTCCGGGAACTCCGGCGAGACGCATTCCGATAAGAGTGTCGATATTGTCGCTGATCAAATACATTTTCATTGTTTTATCATTTCCTTTTTGCCATGTCAAGCTTGAAAGAAAATCGTTCAGATTGCCGTTTTGCAGCGAGCGGTGCCGTATATTTTATACTGCCCCGAGCGAAAAACGGTGAGATGGGCGATTTTATTCAAGCTTATGCGTTAAGAATCATGAATGAGATTACCAGACCATACAATGCGATACCTTCGGCAAGCGCAACGAAGATAAGCGTTTTACCCATTATGCTCTCGTTCTCGCTCATCGCGCCGATAGCCGCCGACGCCGCCGACGAAACCGCGATACCGCCGCCGATACCCGAAAGACCGGTCGACATAGCCGCGCCTACATACTTTAAGCCTTCGCCGACACTAAGTCCTGCAGCAGCCGCTTCACCGGCTGCAAGCGCGGGAACGGCGCAGCCCAGGCAGTACACAACGCCTATTCCTATCACGCTGAAAAACGAGATAGCGTTCATCAAAAGACATTCCTTGCCCTTTCTCTTGCCCGTCGCGCGGTAAATACCGTACGGAACGGCAACGCTCAAACCTATCAAAGCCAGTAAAATTCTCAATAACATTTTAATTACCTCCAATAATTTTATATTTGCGCCAAGAGGCGTTGTTTACTTATTTTTAATCGACACGAACTCGCGTCCGTGACCGTTGTAGTAGCGGCTGAACATCTCGTAGTATTCGAGACGCAGAACCTGTATCGCAACGATAAGTCCCTCGAGAACCATAACGATTATGTTTCCGAGTACGGTGACGATCATGCCGCCGACTCCGCCGCCCGCCGACAAGGACGATACAGCCATCATCATGCCGACGTGAATAACCGCGAACGCGCCTATTCTGAGGAACGATATTGTGTTTGTGCAGAAGCTCAATATTACCTCGAACAGCTCGAAGAAGCTCTCAACAAAGAACATCGCGCCCGACGGGAACAGCTTTTTTTCTCCCTCGATAAGCCTTGTGAGCGGCTCGGCGAAATACATTGTGAGGATCGACGCGGCGAGCATTATTATGAACACGACCGTCGGTATGCCGAGCCCCAGAAGCATATTTCCCGCGAACAGCACCACGGCGAGATAGAACACAATTCCCGCGATACCGTTATGCCCGAAGAACGCCTCGCCCTTGTTTCCGGCTTTAAGCATATTTATGACGTTTAAAACCATGCCGAATATGATGACTATTCCGCCCATACAGACTGTGCCTATCAAAAGCGTCATAATATTTTCCATAGGCTCTATCGGGTGTATTCCGAAGATCCTCGGAATAATTTCCTCGTTTCCGAAGAAGCTGCCGTATATAAAACCGCTGATAATTCCCGCGATACCTACCATTCCGATTATGCCGCCGAGATCCATCTTTTTGAACTTGTACGCCAAAAATCCAACTATCGCGAGCACCGCCGACTGTCCCACGTCTCCGAACATTATTCCGAAGAACAGTATATATGTGAACGCCAGTATCGGCGTCGGGTCGATCTCCTTGTAGTTCGGCAGACCGTACATCTTTACGAACATTTCGAACGGCTTGCATATCGGGTTGTTTTTGAGCTTCGTCGGCGGCGTCATGTTCTTTACGTCCTCAGCCTTTTCCTGATTGAATATGACCACGTCGCCTGATTTTCCGATCTCCTTTTCAAGCCTGTCGGCTTCCTTAGATTCCATCCAGCCGACTATATAGAAGAACATTTCGCCGTGCGCCGCGTTTTTGCGTATTTCCGAAAACTGCCTTCGCTTTTTTGCGAGATTATAAATCCCGACAAGCTCCGTCTTTGAATCCGCTATAATGTCAGCCGTTTTTTTGCTGAGCTGTGTGATCTGCTTTTTAAGCGTGCTGTTGCGCGCGGCAAGCGTCCGCTTTATTTCCTCGGGAGTGCCGGTAAAATCTCTGTCGAGCGGCACCTCCTCGAAATAGAGGGAGGTGAAAACCTCGTCGATTTTCGACTTTTTAAGCATAGGAGCGAAGTAAAAGCCCCATACGTCGGTCTGATCCTCGTGAGTTTTTACGAATACCGTTTCAAGGTCGTTCATGTACGTCATGAGCGTTTTATAGCTCGTTTTCGGAATATGTCCGAAGCGGTACGCGATAAACTCCATGCGGTTTATTTCAGCCATGTCGATATTCAAATCCGGAATTAAATCGAGCGACGCCATAGCGTCGGTGTTATGCTTTATCTGTTCGCCGATAGCCTTCGCTTCTCTTTTTTCGTTTTCGATATGACTGTTGATCTCCTTGATATAATCAAGCATTTCACTTGCCGTGCGCTCGCCGCATTCGGTTGTTTTGTCCTTCGGTATGCCGCCCGACAGACGGAAAATATTTTCCGCGCTTTTTACGACCGCGTCATACTCGCTCGCTTCGTCGAAGGCGCGCAGACGCTTTATTCCCGTCAGCACCGACATCGCGTTTTCGAGGTGAATATCCCTGCCGTAGACGTATTTTTCAACAACCGTGTCAAAATCCGCGATTTTGCCGGAAATCGTCACCGCCTTCAGCTTCATTATCGCCATTGATAACTCCCCTTCCTATATACCGACGTGCTTTCTGATGGCGTCGGTATTCAGTCCGTATCGAACGCCCTCGACTATCGTCGTTATTCTCTGTAATTCCATTTCCTTTAAATATAAATACGCGTACACCGCCGCAAGCGACTGAGTGTGATTTGCGAATATGGTCTTTGCCGCTTTACCGAGAAGCTTGTAATAGTTTTCCTCCACAAACCTCTCGCCGAGATTTTCAAAAAGCACGGCGTAATGCGTGTGAGAGACAAGCTCCAAAAATTTGTCGACCGTCTCCGCTCCGACAAGAGCGCTTATGTCGTCGGCTGACAATCTGTGCCGCACCGGCAGCAGATACGGGAAAATCAGCTCGTTCGAGAACGAGAAATATTTCTTGCCGCGGTAGATCCACATGAGGTTTAGCATATCTATCTTGCTTCCGATAAGCTGCTTGAAAAGCTCGCGCTGCTTCGGCGCCGCATTGCGGTTTATCGCGCGCCAAAGAGCGTCGTAATAGAAGCCGTCGAGCATCATGCCGGTGGTGAAAAAATCCGCCTCAAGATTTTCGGCTCGCGCGAGCGTTTTGCTGTACGGCGTTTCCGAGCAAGCCGCGATACAGTCCGAAAGACTTGTCGCGTTTAGTATCAAATCGCGTTTTATGCGCGTGTGAGTGTTGAAAAACGCCTCGAACCTGCCGAGCTCCACCTCGTCGTCGGTTACGCTCTCGTGCGTGTAGAGGTGGCGTATCATGCGCTTTAAAAAGTCTATTTCCTGACGCATGAACCAGAAATTAAGTATGCCGCGATTGGAGCGGTCTACGAAATTATAGAGCCTAACATATTCCTCGTACATCTCGTTCCTGACTGTAATTTCCATCTGCCCTCGGTGGATATTGTTCACGTCCGTGTCCGCGAAGGTTTCGCCGTACGCGTCCGTGGCTTTGAGGTATATACAGATATCCTTAACGCTTTTCTTACTCAAAAGCTCCTCGAAATCCTCATGCGTGAGAAAACGCGCGTGCATGGCTTTGAGCTTCGCGGCAACCGCGCTGTATTCGTCGCCCATAGCTTAACTCATCTGCCTTCCGATCACGTTTTCGACTATTCTGTTTATCCATGTTTCCCTGTTAGCCTTGTATTTATCCTCCAGCGCCGCGATTTTTTCGTCGAGCCCTTTCTTTATTGCCGCGATTTTTTCCTCGGTTTCGGTTTCTTCGACGTTTTTGAGGTATTCCTCGCGCTTTTTGGCGCGTTTTTCGATATCCTCCTCAAGCTCCTTCGTCTTTTCGGCTATGGTTTCCTCGAGGTCGCCGTCGGCTTTTTTCGCGTCGGAGATAATCTCCTGGGCTTTGTCCTCGATTTCAATAATTTTCATGATAAGTTCTTCCATTATGAAACATCTCCTTTAATTTTTCAAACTCTGTAACGGCGCGGGGATCCTGCCGCCTCTGGAGACAAATTCCTCGCTCGAATATCCGCTTACCTTCATGACCGGTCCCGTTCCGAGAAGTCCGCCGAACTCTACCTCGTCGCCGACTTTTTTGCCCGGAGCGGGGATCACGCGCACCGCCGTTGTTTTTGTGTTGATCATACCTATCGCGGCTTCGTCCGCTATTATCGCGGATATGGTGGACGGGGGAGTGTCGCCGGGAATTACTATCATGTCAAGCCCCACCGAGCATACGCACGTCATGGCTTCGAGCTTTTCAAGGCTCAGCGCGCCCGCCTTAGCCGCGCTTATCATGCCCGCGTCCTCGCTAACCGGTATAAACGCGCCCGACAAGCCGCCGACGTAGCCCGACGCCATAATTCCGCCCTTTTTGACCGCGTCGTTCAAAAGCGCCAGCGCCGCCGTAGTGCCGTGCGCGCCGCACTTTTCTATTCCCATTTCCTCCAATATATACGCAACGCTGTCGCCGACCGCGGGAGTTGGCGCGAGCGATAAATCGACTATTCCGAACGGAACATTCAGCCGCTTCGACGCTTCCTGCGCCACGAGCTGTCCCATGCGCGTTATCTTGAACGCCGTCTTTTTAATAGTTTCCGCGACCGTTCCGAAGTCCGCGCCCTTTACCTTTTCGAGCGCGCATTTCACAACCCCGGGTCCCGAAACGCCGACGTTTATTACACATTCTCCCTCGCCCTCGCCGTGGAACGCGCCCGCCATGAACGGGTTATCCTCGACGGCGTTGCAGAATACCACGAGCTTCGCGCACGCAAAGCCCTGCGTGTCGGCGGTAAGCTCAGCCGCTTTTTTCACGACCTCGCCCATCTGCTTTACCGCGTCCATATTAATTCCCGCGCGTGTCGAGCCGACGTTTACGCTCGAGCAAACGAGATCCGTTTCCGCGAGTGCGCGCGGAATTGATTCGATAAGTACCTTTTCGCCTTCGGTGTAGCCCTTATGAACAAGCGCGGAATATCCGCCGATGAAGTTTACTCCCGTAGTTTTCGCGGCTCTGTCGAGCGTTTTCGCGAGCTTAACGCAATTGTCAACCGTAGGATTATCCAAAGCGTCAACGAGCGACGCGATAGGCGTTACCGATATGCGCTTGTTTATGATAGGTATTCCGAACTGCTCCTCTATGTCCTCTCCGACCTTTACGAGGTCTTTAGCATATGTCGTGATTTTATTATATACCTTTTCGCAGACCTCGTCTATATCTGGTCCGGCGCAGCTTTTCAAGGAAATACCCATCGTGATCGTACGCACGTCAAGGTTTTCCTTGTCTATCATGTTTATTGTTTCGATTATTTCAAACGGATTTATCATAAATTTTATACATCTCCCTTTAAGGATAAAAGTTTGAAAGAAAATCGTTCAGATTGCCGTTTTGCAGACAGGGTGCTGTACGGAGGTACCGCCCCTGTCGAAAAATGGTGAGCTGGGCGATTTTACTCAAACTTTGTTTATATGCGGTGCATGGAGCTGAATATTTCTTCTCTCTGCACATGGATGGACAGCTCCATGTCCTGTTCGATAATATGCAGCTTATCGCTGAGCTGCTTTACGGCAAGCTCCGAGCCTTCCAGATCCACGAGCATTATCATTGTGAACATATCCTGCATGATGGTTTGGGATATATCGAGTATATTGATATCGTTTTCAAACAAGGCGCCGCTGACGCGCGCGATTATGCCTTTCTTGTCCTTGCCTACTACGGTTACGACTGCTTTCATGGTTTTTGTTCTCCTTTTCTTTGTCTCAAAGCCTCATACATCAGCACGCCGGCGGCTACCGAGGCGTTTAGGGAATTTATTTCTCCGCTCATCGGGATGCTTACGATAAAATCGCACCGCTCCTTTACGAGCCTGCCTATTCCTTCGCCCTCGCTGCCTATCACAAGAGCGAGCGCGCCCTTTAAATCGGCTTCGTACATACTGCCGCCGTCCATGTCCGCCGCGGCTATCCATAAGCCCTCTTTTTTGAGCGTCTCTATCGTTTCGGCGATATTCGTCACCTTCGCTACCGGCGTGTACTCTACAGCGCCCGCAGACGTTTTCGCGGCGACGCTGTTAAGTCCCGCCGCGCCGCGCTTCGGGATTATTATTCCGTGCGCTCCGACGCAGTTCGCGGTTCGTATGATCGCGCCCAAATTATGCGGGTCGGTTATTTTGTCGCAGATGATCACAAACGGCGGCTCGTTTTTTTCTCTCGCTTTTGCGAGTATATCGTTCACCGTCGAATACTCGTACGCGCTCACATACGCGATTATTCCCTGATGGTTCCCGCCCTCGGCGATCGCGTCGAGCTTTGCCTTGTCTACCTCCTGAATGATTATCCCCGCCGCCTTCGCCTGCTTTATCACGGGAATTATATTCGAGGCATATTTCCCCTTTTTTATCAATATCTTATCTATCGAGCGCCCCGCTTTTATCGCTTCGAGCACCGGATTTCTGGCTATGATTTTATCGTCCATTTTTACTCCTAAAAATATTACAAAAACCACAAGAAAGCACCAAATAGCAAAATCCGGCCACTCCCTTGTGGTTGGCTTGTCGATATTCTATTATTTCAGGAACTTGTCGTGAATAGCCACAACAGCTCTTTCAGCGTCTTTTCTGTCTACGAGTACGGAAATCTTTATCTCGGACGTCGCGATCATATTGATGTTGATGTGCGCGTCGTAGAGAGCCTCGAACATCTTCGCCGCGACTCCGGCGTTGTTTACCATGCCCGCGCCGACTATCGAAACCTTTGATACGTCGGTTGTCGATTTGACCTCGTTCGCGTTTATAACGTCCTTGTTTTCCTCAAGAAGCTTGAGCGTCAGCGGCAGATCCTCCTCGGTTACCGTGAAGCTTATATCCTTCTTGCCGTTGTTTCCGATCGACTGAATTATGAGATCAACGCTTATTCCGCTCTTCGCAAGCAGACTGAATACAGTAAACGCTTTTCCCGGAGTGTCCTCAACTCCGCAAAGCGCGATACGCGCGACGTCGTTATCTCTCGCTACACCTCTTACAAGCATCTTCTCCACTTGCTTTACCTCCTTAACATATGTGCCTTCGTTATTGTTCAGACTTGATCTTACGCATAATTTCACATTATATTTTTTCGCCATTTCAACGCTTCTGTTGTGGAGCACGTTCGCTCCGAGCGACGCGAGTTCGAGCATTTCGTCATACGAAATATCGTCGAGCTTATACGCGTCCTTCACTATTCTCGGATCGGCTGTGTACACTCCGTCAACGTCGGTGTAGATCTCGCACACGTCCGCGTGCAGAGCCGCCGCCAAAGCGACCGCCGATGTATCCGAGCCGCCTCTGCCGAGCGTCGTTATATCGTCGTATCTGTTTATTCCCTGGAAGCCCGCGACTATCACTATTCTGCGCCTGTCAAGCTCCGCCTGGATTCTTTCCGTGTCTATCGTTTTTATTCTTGCGTTCGAGTGCTTTCTGTCCGTATGGAAACCCGCCTGCCAGCCGGTGAGCGATATTACCGGATATCCCAATTTTTCTATCGCCATCGCCAAAAGCGCTATTGAAATTTGCTCGCCCGTGGCAAGAAGCATATCCATTTCTCTTTTTGACGCATTCGGATTTATCTCCTTCGCCTTTTCTATCAAATCGTCGGTCGTGTCACCCTGAGCGCTTACGGCTACGACAATGTTTTTGCCCGATTTATACACGTCCGTGATGCGCCGCGCGACGTTCATTACGCGCTCGGCGTCTTTGACCGACGTGCCGCCGTATTTCTGAACTATAAGCTCCATATTTATTCTCCTTTTTTCATATATATGCGGAAAATTATCCCCGCTGTATATTATATTTCACAAAGCGCCGCGCCGACATTATCGACCGATAAAATCATGCACGTCCATTGATGTGAATTTTTCTCGAAAAATCCGCGCATACCGTTGTTAAATTCCGTGTAGTCCTTATCGAGCACCGATACTATCGTAGGACCCGAACCGCACAGGTAGGTCGCGCATGAGCCGAGTTCGTATGTCTTTTCAAAAATCTCGTCCATGCCGTCGATATACGCTTTTCTGTAGCTCTGATGCATTCTGTCCTCGACGGCGTACCGAAGCGTTTTCATATCGCCCGATATCAGGCAGTCGCGGAACATCAGTGCGCGCGATATGTTGAACGCCGCGTCCCTGACCAGAATTTCCTCCGGCAGTGCGCCGCGCGATTTCCTTGTGGCAACGAAGTAATCGGGGATCATCACGGCGAATTTTATCGTCGGACGGAGCTTCGCGCTTTTTACAATCGTTTCCGTTTCCTCCGTCATTGAAACGCAAAAGCCGCCGTAAAGAGCGGGACCGGCGTTATCGGGATGACCTTCCATTTTCGCGGCTAGGTGCATTATCTCTTTATATGAAAGCTTCCTGCCCGACATCACGTTCGCGGCTAGCATTCCGCCCACGATACAGGCGCTGCTGCTGCCCAAGCCTCGCGTCATAGGTATGCGGCTGTTTTGGACTATTTTTATCCCCGTCGGCTCGTAGCCCGTTTCGTCGAACACGCTTCTCATGGCGCGGTAAATCAGATTATTTTCATCTCTCGGAGCGTGCTCGGACGCGCTCGCGCTGTAGATCCGCAAGCCCTCGGGAATTTCCTCAAACTCCATGCGGCTGTACAAATTGAGCGCCACGCCTAACGTATCAAACCCCGCGCCCATATTCGCGCTCGTCGCGGGAACTCTAACCTTTATCATCAATCCAATATCCTGTAGCTTGAAACCACGCCGCCAAGCTGTGATAATTTTTCCTTTGCTTCCGTGCCGGTGAGCTTTTCCGTCACAAACGCGGACTCGCCCGAAACCATTTCATCGACGAACTCGCACTTACCGAACGCCTTTGAAACCGCGTCGGCGGAATTTGTCGTTCTGACGAAATAACGGAACATTACCTCGTCGTCACCAGCCATAATATTTCCCTCGGGCTTTTCCCAGAAGAAGTGCTTGCTTCTTACCCTGTGCTTTACCGCGTCAACTATATCCGCGACAACGGCGCTCGCGGTCGGGAGCTTGCCCGCGCCGCGTCCGTAGAACATTACGTCGCCCACGCAGTCGCCCTTTACCATTATGGCGTTGAACACGCCGTTTACGCCCGCCAGCGGGCTTGAATTATTCACTATCATCGGGCATACGGTCGAGTAAATTTTGCCGTTTTCGAAGAATTTAGCGTAGCCTATCAGCTTTATCACGCTGTCCATCTCGTCCGCGTATTTCACGTCGTCGAGCGTCACGTTCGTTATGCCCTCTGTTTCGATATCGTTATAGTCAACGGCTTTTCCCGACGCGAGCGACGCCAAAATCGCGATTTTCCTGCAAGCGTCATGTCCCTCTATATCCGCGGCGGGATTTCTCTCGGCATAGCCCTTTTCCTGAGCGTCTTTGAGCGCCGTTTCAAAAGCCTTGCCCTTCGAAATCATTTCATTTAAAATATAATTTGTCGTGCCGTTTAAGATGCCCGCTATCGTCACAATGTTATTTGCCGTAAGGCACTGGTGCATCGGGCGGATGATAGGGATACCGCCGCCGACGCTCGCCTCGAACATATAGTTTACGTTCTTTTCGCGCGCGATCTCGAGAAGCTCTGTGCCGTATGTCGCGACAAGCTCCTTATTCGACGTTACCACGCTCTTTCCCGCTTCGAGAAGCGCCTTTGTGAACTCGTACGCCGGATGAAGCCCGCCCATTACCTCGGACACGACAGTTACCTCGCCGTCGTTTAATATATCGTTAAAATCCTTTGTAAAAAGCTCCTTTTCCGGGTGGTCGTCAAAATCACGTATATCAAGAATATGTTTAATGTCGATAGTCTCGCCCTCGGTCGAGCGCGCAAGCGTACCGCCGTTTTTCCTGATAATATCGTATACGCCGCTGCCGACAGTGCCGTAGCCGATGATTGCAATTTTTGCCATTCCGGTTTCCTCCCAAATAAAATTGTTATATTTCAGTAGTATATTCTATCACAACGCATTTTTAAAGTCAAGAACAGACGCGACAAAACTTATGTGGTTTTGCCGCGCCTGTTTTGTATATTTTTTATTAAAATTTGTATACTTTTCTCACATTATTGCGCCGTTCCATATCCTTAACGCCTATACAGCCCTCATCAGTGGCGATTACATGCTCGATAAGCTTTACGCCCACGTTCGCGAGCGCCTTCTCCACCATATTCGTTACGGAGATGTCCGGTCCGGATGCTTCAAGCCTGCCGCTCGGGTGATTGTGCGCCAAAACGACTCCCGCCGCATCGCACATTACCGCGTCTCTGACTATGCTTGTAATATTCACGTTTGCGCTTTCAAATCCGCCCTCGGACATGAGCTTTTCCTTGATTATGCGCCCTTTCGCGTTCAGGCATATCAGATACAAAGCTTCATTTGCCCTGCCGTAAAACAGATTTTTAAAATATTTTATGACGTTGTCCGACTTTAGCTTGGACATATCAGTAACCTCATAGCTATTGCAGTACCGCACGAAAGCCGATAAAATGTCTATGTAATCGCATACCTTGTCCCCCACGCCGTCAACCGCTTTCAACTGCTCCCTGGGAGCTGTGAAAACCCTGTCAAGACCACGGCATTCATTTATCAGCTCGTGAGCGATTATGTTGGTGTTGACTCTCGGAAGCGCGTAGAACAGCAAAAGCTCCAATATTTCATGCTCCTCCATATTTGAGAAATCTTTGTTTTTAAGAAATTTTTTTCTTAGCTTTTCTCTGTGTCCGGCGTGGACATTTTTAGGCTCAGACATTTAAACACCTCTGTCATTAATTTATTGTGCAAAAAAAGCCCGACATAAGCCGGGCTTTTTGATGGCATATTAGTGAATAATAGCAAGCTCTGTTTCCTTGTCGAATATATGGAGCTTGTTTGTCTCGAACGCAACCTTTATCGTGTCGCCGAGCTTAGCTGTTGAACGCTGATTTACTCTTGCCGTAAACGGAACGCCCGCGATTGTCAAATACAGATATGTCTCCGCGCCCATCATTTCCGTAACGTCAACGTATGCCGACGCAACAGCTTCGGGTCTTGACGCGAGGAACGCCTCATCGTCATGGATATCCTCGGGTCTGATACCGAGTACAACAGTCTTGCCTATGTACTTCTTCAGCTCCGGAGTAACCTTTCCGTCAGGAATTTTAATCGTGTCGTTAGCAAATGTAGCGTATAAGCCGTCTCCTTTTTCCGAAAGAACAGCGTCAACGAAGTTCATCTGCGGCGAGCCGATAAAGCCTGCTACGAAGATGTTATCGGGCTTTGAATAGAGGTTAGACGGTGTGTCAACCTGCTGGATAACGCCGTCCTTCATAACAACGATACGCGTACCCATTGTCATAGCCTCTGTCTGGTCATGCGTTACATAGATGAACGTTGTCTGAAGTCTGTTATGGAGCTTCTTAATCTCGGTTCTCATCGCAACTCTCAGCTTAGCGTCGAGGTTTGAAAGAGGTTCGTCCATAAGGAATACCTTAGGATTTCTTACGATAGCACGACCCATCGCAACACGCTGTCTCTGACCGCCCGAAAGAGCCTTCGGCTTTCTGTCGAGAAGATGCTCGATATCGAGGATCTTAGCAGCCTCTGTAACGCGCTTCTTGATCTCATCCTTCGGAGTCTTTCTCAGCTTCAGACCGAACGCCATGTTCTCAAATACCGTCATATGCGGATACAGAGCGTAGTTCTGGAAAACCATCGCGATATCTCTGTCCTTCGGAGCAACGTCGTTAACGAGTCTGCCGCCGATGTAGAGTTCGCCGTCCGAAATTTCCTCAAGGCCCGCAACCATTCTCAATGTGGTTGACTTACCGCAGCCCGAAGGTCCTACCAAGATGATAAATTCCTTGTCTTCGATATCGAGACAGAAGTCGCCTACAGCCGTTACGCCTCCCGGATATCTCTTATAAATGTGCTTTAATTGTAAATCTGCCATGTCTTATAATCCCCTCTCGTCTTTATAAATTTTTTTAATTAAAAGCGAATCCGTCCGCTTATTTTCTATACTAATATGATAACACATTTTTCTTGAAATTGTTAGTCGTATATTATACAAAATTACTTTTAAAAGTTTGGTAAAATTCACTAAACATAACTGTCGCTTGTCAAAAATAATAGTTAGTTTTTATGAAAAATTACCAAAAAGCATTTATTATTATGCATTATCCCTTTTTAGCGTTTTCGATGATCTTATCGGCAACGTTCTGCGGCGCCTGCTCGTAGCGGGAGAACTCGAACTTGAATATTCCCCTGCCCTGGCTCATGGAGCGAAGGTCGGTAGCGTATTTGAACATCTCCGACATCGGAACCTCCGCCTCGACCATGTTAAGACCTTCCATATCGCTTTCGCCCATTCCCATAATCTGACCGCGGCGCTTGTTGATATCGCCGATTATATCGCCCATGATGCTCTCGGGGATATAAACCTTGAGATTTCCGAGAGGCTCGAGGATAACGGGGTCAGCCTTTGAAAGACCATCCTTATACGCGAGTGAAGCCGCGGTTTTGAACGCCATTTCCGACGAGTCGACCGGATGGTACGAACCGTCGAGAAGCGTAGCCTTCAGATTAACAACAGGATAACCTGCCAAAACGCCCTTCTGACATGAATCTCTCAGACCCTTTTCAACCGCGGGGAAGTAGTTCTTCGGAACCGAGCCGCCGAATACCTTCTCCTCGAAAATCATATCCTCGGAAATACCCGGCTCAAACTCTATCTTAACATGTCCGTACTGACCGTGTCCGCCCGACTGCTTCTTATGCTTTCCTTCAACCGTTACCTTCTTGCGTATCGTCTCGCGGTACGGAACGATCGGATCTTCGAGTACAACGTCCGCGCCGTACTTCGACTTTAATTTGCTTATGATAACGTCGATATGCTGTTCGCCCTGACCGTTTATCAAAGTTTGCTTTGTCTCGGAATTGTTCGAGATGCTGAATGTCGGATCCTCCTCGGTGAGCCTTGTAAGACCGCTTACGATTTTTTCCTCGTCGCCCTTTGCCTTCGGCAGAACAGCCATAGAAAGCACGGGATCGGGGAACTCAATGCCCGTTAGGATTATGTTCTTGTTTCTGTCGCAGAGCGTGTCGCCCGTCTGCGTCTTGTCGAGCTTCGCCGTACAGCCTATATCGCCCGCGGTTATCTTGCCCGTTTCAGTCTGCTTTTTACCGCATATCGTGTATACCTTGCCGATTTTTTCGTTTACGCCCTTGTTCGGATTATAAAGAACGGAATCCCCCTTTATCTCGCCCGAATATACTCTGAACAGCGACATTTTTCCAACATACGGGTCGGCGATAGTCTTGAACACTATAGCCGCGGTCGTTTCCTCGGCGCTTTGAACGAGCTCAACCGGCTCTGCAGTGTCGGCAACTCTCGCGATTTCCTCTATTTCCGACGGAGCGGGCAGATACTTGCCTATTCCATCCATGAGCGAGCGAACGCCTATATTGTCCTGACCGCTTCCGCAGTAAACGGGATAAATGCTGCCGTCCTTAATACCCTTTCTTATAGCGCCCTTTATCTCGTCAACGGTGAACTCCTCGCCCTCGAAATATTTAACCATTAATTCCTCGTCGGTGTCCGCTACGGCTTCCATAATCATCTCGCGAAGCGGAGCGACTGTTTCAGCCATACCCTCGGGAACGTCCATTTCAACTCTGTGCTTGCCGTCGTAGCGGCGCGCCGTCATGTCAACTATATCAACGAAGCCCTTGAACTCTCCGTCCTCCTGAATCGGATAAACGAATGGAGTTACAGCCTTGCCGAATACGTCTTTCATCTGCTCAAGAACCTTCTGATAATCGGCGTGATCATCGTCGATTTTATTTACGAAGAACATCGTCGGGATCCCGCGCGTTTTCGCGTATTTGAACACATGCTCGGTACCTACCGATACGCCGCTTCTGCCGCTCAGAACGATAAGAGCGGAATCCGCCGCGCGCAAGCCCTCTTTAACTCCGCCGACGAAATCGAAAAATCCCGGCGTGTCGATAATATTATACTTCATATCCTTCCACTCTATCGGAGCAACCGCCGTAGAAATAGAAAACTGGCGCTTGATCTCCTCGGGGTCATAGTCGGTTGTGGTAGTGCCGTCCATAACCTTGCCGAATCTGTCGATAGCGCCGGCATTAAACAGCATAGCCTCCGTAAGCGTTGTCTTGCCGCATTTTCCGTGTCCCATCACGACAACATTACGAATGGCGTTCATTTGATAATTTTTCATTTTATTTCCTCCTTAAACCGAACATAGTCCGGCAATATTCCATATATATTATTTACCCTTATTATATATAAACGAAACATAAAAACAACCGTCATATTACAAAAATATAACGGTTGTTTTTTGTGAAAAATGACGAAAATTCAGTATGTTTTACTCGTCCAAATTATCTAAAGCGTACTCTAAACACTGATTTACGACCTTATTGAATGAAATTCCGTTTTTTTCGCTCAATTCCATCAGCTTGTCAAAGCATTCCGGTTTTATACGGATAGTGCGGTTGATAGATGATATTTTTTGCGTTTCTTTTTTTATTTTAAGCTTCTCCATGTCAATTACCCCTTGAAATTGTATTGTGTAATTGTATTATTTATTAAGAAATTATTAATTTTTTAATATTTTTTTAATAATTACGTTGACAATCAGTAAAAATGGTGCTATAATATTATTACAAAGTTGTTAATAATTTAATAACTTTGTAACTAATTTCGATATAAAGGAGATGATGCCTATGAAAAGCGGCTGATTATGTAAACAACACATAAATTTTTGGAGATATGTATGAAGAAGGGAGAAAATCGTTATGAAAAACAATACTGCATTTAAGTGAATGAAACTGTTTATTTGTACTCAAAACCGACCGAATATGCGCGAGCTGCTGATTTTTTTGACAGCCGAAAACGCGGAACCGAAGGAAAAGAATTTGAAATTCAAAAAGAATTAAAAGGAGTGAGTTACAATGAAAAAAGCGGTTACATTCATAATAACAATAATGGCGGCTATGTCGGTTTGCGCCGCGGCGTATGCGGCAGACGCCGGAAATATTGCAAGGCTCGTCGAAGAAAAAGCTCCCGCGGAGGACAAGCCCGAAGCGTCCGAAACGCCCGCAGCTACGGCGGAACCGACGGCTCAGACGAAAAAATTTATAGTGAAATCGGTCAACGGAAGCGTGGAAATATCGGCTGACGGGAAAACCGTAATTTTTCCCGACGCGAAGCCGTTTATTGACGAAAACGGACGCACTCAAATACCGGTGCGCGCCGTAACCGAAGCTCTTGACGCGGCGGTAAACTGGAACGACGCGGAACAGGTTGTTACAATAAAAAAAGACGGTCTGCTTCTCACTCTGAAAATAGGCTCAGATATAATGACCGTCAACGGCAGACAAATAAAAATGGACACATCTGCGGTTATTATTGACGACCGTACATATGTGCCGCTGCGTTATATCGCGGAGGCTTTGGGTATGAGCGTCGAATGGGAGAGCAATACCCTGCCCGAAACCACGCCCGCTCCCGACAGCGATTTCGGCGGCGAAATAATTCTCCCTCCATATACAGGTGATCTGACAATACCGGAGGACTATATAATTGACGCAAACCTTATAGGAATTTCATGTTTTGAAGGCTTGAGATATAACATGACCTTCGACGAAGCGGCGGCATTTATCAATCCGGAATACGGATATGTAAATGAACCCGATACGTCGCATAAAACGGTTATGTATAATATAGGAGCCGGAAAATATGTCACACTCATATTTGTCAGCACAGACAGCGATTATCGCCTGACGGAGGCGAGAAGAATAAGCCGCAGCGGCGAAACTAAAACATATGCCTGGAACGATGACGGCAGCCTGAAGCTTTACGAAAGCGCTTATGACGATAACGCTTCCGGCACAGCCGACAAGGTTCCCTCCGGCGGTTTCGGCGCGGCAGCTTCCGGCGCGGCGGATAAAGCTTAGGAAAACCGATAAGCGCAAAAAGGATAGGAGGAAACGATTATGATAAGTGTAATTTCTTTTATAGTAGCTGTGATAACCGCCGTAACGATGGGCGGCACGGTAAACGCCGACGAGGACGAGCCGTCCGATATAAATTTCGGGGATTGATATCACTCATATCGGTCGGCGGTATATAAAATTTAATAAAGGGTTGAGAGTTTTCAGGCGGTCTGTTTCGGACCGTCTGAAATTTTTTGAAAGGGCAAAACCAATCTGTACCGCGCGCTGATTTCGCGCTCGGAGTACAAAAACGAGCTGACGCGCGAGTTTCTCGACGAGATCCACCACGGCTCAAAACACAGCCTGTTCGCCGCGTTATACGGAGGATACTGTCGGAGCGGCTTTCTTTGTTGTTTACTTTTTACTGTTACTGAGTTTTGACGTTGAATATATCAATTATGTAAGCATTATTGTACTTTTTCCACTATCGGCATAAATTTACGCAATAAATTTCTACATTTTCTACAAGCAAAATCACTGAATTTATCTTGTATTTTCGCTCAACTGTGCTATAATAAATTGTAATTAAGAAGTAATTAAAGAAGTAAATACTTTCGGCTAATGAAAATATATAAAAGGAGGCACACAAAATGGAAGAAAAACAAGATTTAAGAGAACAAACAAATCCGATATACAACACGGCGAAAGCCGTTCTGCTGCATTACTGCATAGCGGGCGATAAGGACGCGCCGGTATTGGCGAAAAAACTTGGTATAGACGCCGACTCGCTTATCGGAACGGAGGAACAGAAGGTGGCGCTCAGCCTTGAACTGACCTTATTGCTGGAATCGCGTTTCCGCTCAACAAACAAAATTGCAGGCAATTATAAAAACAGCACAGTTTTAGACATTCCGTGCGGATATGCGCCGCGGGCGCTATGTGAAACGTTTAGGGATATGCGTTACATAGGCTGCGATTTGCCTATCGTAACGGACGAGATTGCGCCGGTTATCGGTGAAATCTGCGCCGAACGCGGAATAAAGGACACGGAGTACCACAGTGCGGACGCGACGAATTACCGTTCGCTTCGTGACGCGCTCAACACGGTTGACGGAGAAATTACCATATTAACCGACGGACTGCTCACATATTTCAGCAACTCCGAGCTTACCGAGCTTTGCACGAATATCCGCCGTTTGCTCAAGGAGTTCGGCGGTCGATGGATAACGTCCGATCCGGACATGAACCCGCTGTTCATGGCGGCGCTTAAGGCTGTCCACGGTAAAGCGGCGTTCGAGGATTTGATAAAGACTATGGATGTATACTCCGAGAAGTCGGACACAAACATAGAGGTGCAGAACATGACCGTTTTGGCGTACGATTACGAAAACAGCATGAAAACGGTAACGGATTTCCTGCGCTCGGTAGGCTTAAAATGGGAGCGCGTTCCGATGTCTAATTATATAACGGAGATCCACAGCCTCGCGGATTATTCCGACGAAGTAAAAATGGATTATATAAAATCGCTTGAAAATGTATACATCTGGATTTTCACGCCCGACGAGGACTACAAAGAAACAGAGGAAAACTATGATAGCGACAGCTTCGGCGTTAAAGCAAAGGCGCACGGCGGCAAAATGGAGATAACGCTGCGCGGCAGACTCGATTCGATAACTGCACCGGAGCTGCTGGGAATTTATGAAAAAACAACGGCTGCGGAAAAGGTTGAAAAAATCGTCGTTGACGCGTCCGAGCTCGAATATATTTCGTCGGCGGGACTGCGCGTGCTGCTTATTATGATTAAGCAGGTTGGAAACGGCAATCTCGCCGTCACCGGACAAAACGAAGCGGTTCAGACTATCTTCGACCAAACGGGATTTGCCGATTTGATAGCATAATTTCCACAGACAAACCAAATATTTAATTATAAAAGCAGGAGTTATAAAATACGATACGCTCTTTTGTTATCTGTATTTTCCGAACAGCTCCGCTACCGTATCATAGGCGATTTTCGGGCGGCGGTACTCGTCTACCACGCCTTTGTTGTTGTGGCAGCGCGCGCGGCTTTGAAACCAGTCCCCCTCCTCGGTTACGCGACAGTCGGCAAACTGCCACACAAATACGCCGCTTATTCTGTCATCGTTCATATATACTTCAAGATTATCACGAATTATATCGGACTGCCCTTCCTCGCTCCATTTGCAGCGCGTTCTGTCGCGGTATCCGTAAATCGCCGCCGCGCCAAGCTCGCTTACTATAACCGGCTTGTTTTCGCCGCCGGATTTGTATATCCAGTCCAATTCCTCGTTATTTCTTTCGGCTATATCGCAGTCTATATACCAGTTTGAATACATATTAAACGACACTATATCGGGCAAATCGAGACAAATATCGGTAAAGTGGCGGCAGGTAGCAGAAGTGGTCGGACGGGTTTTATCCATTGACTTTATCTGCCCGTACTGCTTTTTATACATTTGCCTGCCCTCGTCCGTTTCCGACGCGCACTCGTTTAAAATGCCCCAGATTATGATTGACGGGTGGTTATAATGATTTTCAATCATTTCGCGTATGCAGTCCTCGCACTGACGCTCAAAATTCGGATTTTGCATATCCTTTAAGCCGAGCCCGCGCGCGTGATTTTCCTCCCAAACCATTATTCCGCGCTCGTCGCAAAGGTCGAGAAAGCGCTCGTCGTTCGGGTAGTGACAAGTGCGCACGGCGTTCGCGTTCGCCGCCTGCATCAAGTCCATATCCTGAACCATATGCTGCACCGATACCGCGCAGCCGTCTACGGCGTAATCCTCGTGGCGGTTGAAGCCTTTCATATATACGGGCTTATCGTTTATAAAAATTTTTGCGTCTCTCACCTCGACCGTTCGGAAGCCCACGCGCTCGATCAAATCGTCTGTCGGCACGCCGTTTATGAAAATCTCCGATGTGAGCTCGTACAAATTCGGTTCTCCCACGAACCACGGCTTTATGCCGTCAAAATCCTGTTCGAACGCCACGGTCGTCCCCGACGCGGCGGGTATTTCCGCTTCACGCTCCGCTTCTGCGCCTGCGAGAGCGGTTTTTACCGTAACGGTTTTTGCGGTCTCGGATAAATTTTTTATCATAACCTCGGTTTCGGCGCTCCATTTGCCGTCTTTGAGCGACGGCGTGAAGCGTATGCGCTCTATGTAAACGTCAGGCAGATACTCAAGCGCTGCCGAACGCGTTATCCCGCCGTATGTGTAATAATCGTTCGGAATATGCAGCGCGCTGCTCTCGCCAAAGGAATTATCCACATCGACACGCAGCTCATGCGCGCCCTCGTTTACATTTTTCACGACCGCCGAAAACGGCGTGAACGCATTATAGTGATGCGTTATTTTCTCCCCGTCGAGGTACACGTCCGCGGTATGGCTAACGCCCTTAAATTCAAGGCGGATATTGCCGGATTTTTTTATGTTTATCGTTTTTTTATATGTTCCCCGTCCGCGGTAATTGAGCAGATCGGGGTGCTGCTCCCAGCAGGCGGGAACAGGAAGCCTGTAGGTTTTTCCGCCGGCTGTGAAATCCCACATTCCGTCAAGCTCCCGCGTTTCTCTTATTTTGTGCGTGTCAAACAAACGAATCATAATTTTCCTCCTGTTTTACGGGTTTTTAAGCTCAATTTTTCCGTCCATTCCGTCAGTGCAGCTGATTTCATTTTCGGTGTTTATAAAAATCGCTTCAAAGTCATTATGTTCTTTTCGGTATTGCTCCGCTTTCTCGGCGCCCATTACGAACAGCGCGGTCGACAGCGCATCCGCACGCGTCGGGTCGCTGCAGATTACGGAAACGGACGTCAGTCCGCTTTCCGCCGGACAGCCTGTCAACGGGTCGATTATATGATGATATTTCCTGCCGTTTTCCTCAAACACCTGCTCGTATGAACCCGATGTGGACATACACTCATCCGAAATCGTTACCACCGCAATATATTCGTCGGGATTTTGCGGGTCGGCAAGCCCTATCGTCCAGCCGGAGCCGTCCGGCTTCTTCCCTATCGCCCGAATCGTGCTGCCGAACGAGACAAGCGCCGATTCTACTCCGCACTTTCGCAGCACATCCGCCGCCGCTTCGCTTGCGTAGCCTTTAGCTATGCCTCCCAAATCAAGCTTGGCTCCGTTTTTGAGCGTAACGTGCGTTCCGTCAAGCGAGACATTTTCATAGCCCACATATTTCAGAGCCTCGGATATTTCTCCGTCCGAGGGTACGCGGTATTTCTGCCCGAAAAAGCCCCATGCATCCATCAGCGGCGTAACTGTGGGGTCAAACGCGCCGTCAGCGGAACGGCTTATATCGAGCGCGGTTTTGATGACCTCGGCGGTTTCCGTGCTGACGTCTCCCGAGCCCGACTCGTTGAGCGGATAAATATCGCCGTTTTCGTTTGAGCGCGACATGAGCTTATCGAGCCTGTAAATTTCCTCTTCCGCGCTCTCGATTCCGGCCGCGGCGTTTTTACCGTAGGCGGTTACGGTCACTGCTGTATCCATCGCGTATATCGTTTTCCGCTCCGGCGTATTCGCGCACGAACAAAGCGCCGCGCATAAAAGCGCGCTCAGCGCGGCTATTCCAATTTTTTTCATTTCTGACTCCTTTAACGAAAAACCACTCAATTTGAGTGGTTTTTCACTGTTTCATTATGATACCGCCGCTTCCTCGGGCTGCTCAACAACAGGCTTCGCGCCCGGGCGCGGTTCGGAATGAATTACTCCGCGCGGACACTTTTTAGCGCAAAGTCCGCAGTTTTTGCACTTATCATAATCTATTATCGCATGATTGTTCACAACATGAATAGCGTCAAAATTGCACGCCTTCTCGCAGAGATGGCAGCCGATACAGCCCTTCTTGCAGTACTGGTTCACGAACTTGCCCGTTTCGGGGTTCGAGCAAAGCACCCAGTGTCTCTGATTTTTCGGAACGAGCTGAATAAGTCCCTTCGGACATGATTTTACGCACTTGCCGCACGCCTGACACTTATCGCCGTCGATCACCGCTACTCCGTCAACGATGCTTATCGCGCCGAACTGACACTCGCTTACGCAGTGACCGAGCCCCAAACAGCCGCTCGCGCAGCGCTTTAAGCCGCCCGCGAATTTTGACGCCGCGATACAGTCGTCTATGCCCTCGTAGTCGTATTTATAAACCGCGTTTGCGCAGTCGCCGCCGCACATAACGCGCGCAACGACCTCCTCTACCTCGCCGGCTTCAGTCCCCATAATATCGGCTATTTTCGCCGCGACAGGGGCTTTTCCGACGGTACAGCCGTTTACCGGAGCTTCGCCGCTTGTGACAGCGTCCGCGTATGCCGCGCAGCCCGCGTAGCCGCACGAGCCGCAGTTCGCGCCCGGAAGCACCGCTATTATCTGCTCCGTCCGCTCATCGACCTTGACCGCGAACACGTGCGCCGCGAACGCGAGAAGCAGTCCGAAAACAAGACCTGTTCCGCCAACGACGCATACGGGTATGATTATACTTGTTATATCCATTATCATTACCCTCCTTTATATTGAAAATCCGGAAAATCCCATAAATGCTATTGACATCAACCCTGCCGTTAAAAGTGCGATCGGGAAGCCTCTGAACGCCTTCGGGATCGCGTTCTCGTCCATCGCCTCGCGTATGCCCGCCATCAGCACTATCGCCAATGTGAAGCCGAGCGCCGCGAATATGCCGTAGAGCAGAGCGAACAGGAAGTTGTCCGGATAGTTCTGAACGTTTAAGAGCGCCGCGCTCAGTACCGCGCAGTTTGTGGTGATAAGCGGAAGATAAATTCCGAGCGCGTTGTACAGCGACGGCATAGACTTCTTCACGAACATCTCAACAAACTGAACAAGTCCCGCGATGATAAGGATAAACAGAATAGTCTGCAAATACTCCAGTCCGAACGGGATAAGCAGAAACTTATTCGCTACCCATGTAATCGCGGAGGAAAGCGCCATAACGAACGTTACAGCCATGCCCATGCCCACAGCCGTGTCGATCTTTTTCGACACGCCGAGGAACGGGCATATTCCGTAGAATTTAACCATTACAAAGTTTTCCGTCAGAAGCGCGGAAAGTAAAATCGAAATTATCTGTACAGCCATTTTTTACTCCCCTTTCTTCGCCTTAGACGTTATAAAGTTTATAATTCCCACAAGCAGTCCGAGCACGATGAATCCGCCCGGAGCCATTATCATGATCGTAGCCGGCTGAACGTGCGTTCCGTAAAGCTCGATACCCATGATCGTACCCGCGCCGAGAATTTCGCGTATTGACGAAATTATGCAAAGCGCGCCCGTGAAGCCCAGTCCCATGCCAAGTCCGTCTACCGCGCTCAGGAGCGGTCCGTTCTTCGACGCGAAAGACTCGGCTCTTGCCAAGATTATACAGTTTACAACTATAAGCGGTATAAACAATCCCAGTGACGCGGACAAGTCCGGCAGATACGCCGAAAGGCACATCTGAACGAGCGTTACAAACGCCGCGATTATTACTATATAAGCCGCTATTCTGACCTTATCGGGTATTATCTTCCGAAGAAGCGATATAAGCAGGTTCGAGCATATCAGAACCGCCGTAGCCGATAAGCCCATACCGATACCGTTCTGCAAACTCGTCGTGACCGCCAGTGTCGGACACATACCCAAAAGCTGTACGAACGTCGGGTTTTCCTTCAATATGCCGTTCATAAATACCGACGGCACTGTTTTCTTGTTTTCAGCCATTATTCCGCTCCCCCTTCCAGAAGAATTTCAGTAGCGTCGAGAGCTATATTTACGCCCCTCGTAACGCCGTTGGACGTTTTTGTCGCGCCCGCTATCGCCTGTATGTCGTTATCTCCCGGCGACGCTTTTACAACATTTACGTCGTCCTTTTTGCCCTCGTACTGGTCGCGGAACTCCTCTTTGTCCGCGTTCGCACCAAGACCCGGAGTTTCGTTCATGCTTATAATGTCAACTCCCGTGACGGTAAGCTCCTTGTCAACGCCGGTCATTGTTTCAATTCCGACGTCGTAGCCGGACGTAACTGTTTTCACGCATACGCCCATATCCGCGCCGGAGCTGTCCTTCGCGATAAACGCCTTGCTTATCTCGCCGCCGTTATCCTCGGCTATATCGGTAAGCTCCGCCGTAAGCTCGGTTTCCTCAAACTCCGCCGCGTCGGGCATAACCGTTTTCATCGCCTCCTGCTCCGCGATAAGAGAGTTCTGCTCTATCAAAGGAGCGGTCACTCCGTTTACAAAGGCTAAAATCGCGGCAAGTATCGCGGTTATCAGGAATAATATGATACCTACCTTTATGATCTCGCCCACATTCATTTTCTCTTTCATCTCTTAACCGCACCTCCTCTGTTGCCGAACGACTTCGGAACGGTGTAATTTTCAATAAGCGGCGCGGCAACGTTCATAAGGAGTATCGAGAACGACACGCCCTCGGGATAGCCGCCGAAGCGCCTTATCAAAAATGTCAGAACACCGCAGCCTATCGCGAATATCACCATGCCCTTCGGCGTGGTCGGCGTGGTGGTGTAGTCGGTCGCCATAAACACAGCGCCGAGCAGCAAGCCGCCGGTCAAAACCTGATACGCGAGATACTCAACGTTCATCGCTTCCTTGCCGAAGAAGAACGTCAGCACCGCGAACGAAGCCACATACACGACCGGAATCGTCGGCTTTATGACGCGTTTTATCAGAAGATACGCGAAGCCCGCAAGAATTGCAATTCCCGAAACCTCGCCGATAGTTCCCGCCTTAACGCCCGCGAAGCACTGCAAAAGCGAGGGAAGCATACCCTGCGCGCCGTCCTTCATTATAGCGAGCGGCGTAGCCGACGCGACAGCGTCAACGAGCGGCTCACGGAACGTTGTCATCGCGCCTGTCCATGCGATAAGCATGAAGCAGCGCGCCGCGAGAGCGGGGTTTACGAAGTTTTTGCCCAAGCCGCCGAAAAGCTGTTTTACTATTATGATAGCGAACGCCGAGCCCACGCAAACCATCCAAATCGGGATCCGCGGCGGCATATTGAGCGCCAATAAAAGTCCCGTTACCGCCGCGCTTAAATCGCCCACGGTATTCGGCTTTTTCGCCAATAAATTGAATATCCACTCAGCCAATACAGCCGAAACGATCGCCGCGCCGATAACCACCGACGCGTACCAGCCGAACATAAATCCGCCGACAACCGCCGACGGTATGAGCGCGATTATAACGTCGCGCATTATGCTCTGAACGGTAGCGTCGGTATGTACATGCGGTGACGATGAAACCTTATAATTACCTGCCATTTTTCTGCGCCTCCTCACGCTGCTTCTTAAGTACCTCCGGCTTGATCATTCGGATATACTGGAGCAGATTTTTATTCGCCGGACAGATGTACGAGCACAGTCCGCACTCGATACACTCCGTCGCGTAATATTTCGCCGCCATATCCACGTCGCCCTTTCTCGCCGCCTGACGCAGTCTGTACGGCATGAGCTGCATCGGACAATGGTCAACGCAGCGCCCGCACTTGATGCACGGCGTGACGGGGTCGTAGGTTTTCGGTGCGTGCAGAAGCGCCAAAATCGACGACGTTGTCTTGACGATAGGATAATCCGTGTTGTATTCCGCGATACCCATCATAGGACCGCCCGAAATAACCTTTTCCGGTTCTTCGATAAATCCGCCCGCCTGCTCTATTACGAACGACGCGGGAACGCCCGTGCGTACGCGGAAATTGGAAGGCTCTTTAACAGCGTCGCCCGAAACCGTGACGTTTCTCTCGATAAGCGGCATACCCGTCGTTATCGCCTTAGCTATCGTAACTGCGGTCGCGCCGTTTACGACTACCGCTCCCGCGTCTGCGGGCAGCTTTCCCGCCGGAACTCTGCGTCCCGTAACAGCTTTTATGAGCTGCTTCTCCGCGCCCTGCGGGTACTTTACCTTCAAAGGCACAATATGGATATGCTCGTTGCACTCGGGCGAGGCTTTCAGAGCCGCTATCGCGTCGGGCTTGTTAAGCTCCACGCCGATATAGCCGTCCCTGAGGTTTAAAATTCTCATTACTATTTTAAGTCCGATGATCATCTCGTCAGTGTTTTCGAGCATATATCTGTGATCCGCCGTGATATACGGCTCGCACTCGGCGCAGTTTATTATCGCGTAGTCCACCTTTGTTTTAGGGCTGAGCTTAACGTGCGTCGGGAAGCCCGCGCCTCCCATGCCGACTATGCCCGCCTCTCTTACCGCGTCAAGCAAATCCTTGTCGAGCATTTTCTTGTAATCTCTCGGCTTTACCGTGTCCGCGACGGTGTACTTTTTGTCGTTTTCAACGAAAATAGCGTCCGTCATGCTGCCCGATGCGTCGTAATACGGCTCAATTTTAATGACCGCGCCCGAAACCGACGAATGAACAGGAGCGCATACATACGCGTCCGCGTCGGCGATTTTCTGTCCGACGCATACCGTGTCGCCGACGGCAACAAGCGGAGTAAGCGGCACGCCTATGTGCTGGCGGAGCGGATAAATATGAATATCGCAGTCCGGCAGCGGCTTTGTGGCGCGGCTGTTGGTCAGATCCTTATGGTCGGGAACATGATGACCGCCCTTGAATGTTGATGCCATGTCTAAATATCCTTCCTTTCATTGTAATCTCTGTAAACTTTGTTAAATTTTCGTCATTTTCGACGAAAATTATCGAATTTTATAACATTGTGTATATTATATCATACAAAGCGGAATATTTCAATTATATTTAATCAATTTTACTTGAAAAAATTTTTTAATTTTACTATAATATATTAAAGAATACAAAAAATTTGTCCGATTTTTTAAGGAGAATACAAAATGGAACAAATGGGAATTATTCAGGAATGTACGGGCAGAACGGCGAAGGTCATGATCATCCGCTCGTCCGCCTGCGGAGATAACTGCGCGTCGTGCGGTATGTGTCCGGGACGCGAAACGGTTATAGAGGCGCGAAACGAATGCGGCGCGCAAAAGGGCGACAGCGTGATAATAAACATGAGCGGCGGCAGAGTGCTGCGCGCGGCGTTTTTGGTGTATATAGTGCCTATTATATTTCTTTTGCTCGGCTGCGTTTTGGGAAATTATATTTTCGGCACGGAAACGGCGGGAATAATCTGCGGCTTCGCGCTGACGGCATTGTCGCTGTTTACGATACACCTGTTCGATAAAAAGCTGAAGCCGAAATACAGTCCGTCTATCATACGGATAAACAATCAGGAATAAAAAACAGGCAGTCAATTATGACTGCCTGTTTTGTTATTGTCAGCCTTCAACAAGTCTGCAGGTGTCGATCGCTATCATCAATTCCTCGTTTGTCGGAATAACGAGCGTCTTAACCGCAGCGCCATCAGCGGAAATGTCTACCGTTCCTCTCACCGCGTTCTTTTCGGGATCTATCTTAATTCCCATAAACTCAAGTCCGTCAACGATTGCAGCTCTCGTCTGCGCGTCGTTCTCGCCTACGCCGGCGGTGAATACGACCGCGTCGATTCCGCCCATAGCCGCCGCGTACGAGCCGATGTATTTCTTTACCTGATACGCGAACATATCAAGCGCCAGCTTCGCTCTTTCGTTGCCCTCCTCGGCGGCCGCGGTCAAATCGCGGAAGTCGGACGAAACGCCTGAAACGCCCTGAACGCCGCTCTTTTTGTTCATCAGATTGTCAACCTCTTTCGCGCTCATGCCCTTGTTTACGAGATACGTAACAACAGCGGGATCCATTGAGCCTGTTCTCGTTCCCATAGGAACGCCGTCGAGCGGAGTAAATCCCATTGACGTGTCAACGCACTTTCCGCCGTCAACAGCCGTGATCGACGAGCCGTTTCCGAGGTGGCACGTAACGATTTTCAATTCCTCGGGCTTCTTGCCGAGCACCTTCGCCGCCTCGCCCGCAACGTATTTGTGGCTCGTGCCGTGGAAGCCGTACTTTCTTATTCTGTCCTGCTCATAACACTCATACGGAAGCGCGTACATATACGCCTTCGGCGGCATTGTCTGATGGAACGCCGTGTCGAACACCGCTACCTGCGGAACGTTCGGCATGATTTTTGTGCAGGCTTCGATACCGATGATGTTCGGCGGATTGTGAAGCGGAGCAAGCGGCGTACATTTCTCGAGCGCCTTCATAACAGCCTCGGTTATAATGCACGAATCGGCAAACTCCTCCGCGCCGTGTACAACTCTGTGACCGACCGCGCCTATCTCGTCCATCGACGAAATAACGCCGATCTCACCGTCAACGAGCGCGTCGATAACCATCTGAATAGCGTCGCCGTGATCCTTCATCGGCTTTTCGATCTTGGTCTTTGTACCCTTGCCCACATTTGTATGCTGGAGATTAGAACCGTCGATACCGATCCTCTCGCAAAGTCCCTTTGCCATAACGTCGTGGCTTGTCATATCGATAAGCTGATACTTAAGCGACGAGCTGCCGGCGTTTATAACTAATATTTTCATTTGGTTTTGTTCCTTTCTGTTAGAATTTTCGCACCCCTTAATTATTCTGCGCCTGTATAGCCGTGATCGCTATTACGCCCGCAATATCCTCGGCGCTGCAGCCTCTTGATAAATCGTTTACCGGCTTCGCTATGCCCTGGAGCATCGGTCCGTATGCTTCCGCTTTTGCGAGACGCTGAACCAGCTTGTAGCCGATGTTTCCGGCGTTCAGATCCGGGAAAATAAGTACATTCGCGGTGCCGGCTACATTCGACGCGGGAGCCTTCTGCTTGCCTACGCTCTCAACTATCGCCGCGTCAAGCTGTAATTCGCCGTCGAGCTTTAAATCGGGAGCTTTTTCTTTCGCCAGCTTCGTCGCCTCCTGAACCTTGTCAACAAGCTCGCTCTTAGCGCTGCCGTATGTCGAGTATGAAAGCATCGCTACTCTCGGATCGTCGCCTACAAGGCTCTTGTACGAAGCAGCCGACGAAATTGCGATTTCCGAAAGCTCGTCCGCTGTCGGGTTCTGATTGAGCGCGCAGTCGCCGAATACAAATGTTCCGTTGTCGCCGAACTCGCAGTTGGGTACGTTCATGATAAAGAACGTCGAAACTATCTTCGTGCCGGGAGCTGTCTTTAAAATCTGAAGCGACGGTCTTATCGTGTCGGCGGACGAGTGGACCGCGCCCGAAACCATGCCGTCCGCGTCGCCCTGCTTAACCATCATAACCGCGTAATACGACGGGTCTTTTATCGTTTCCGCCGCCTGCTCGGGAGTTACTCCCTTTTTCTTTCTCAGCTCATAGAACGCGTTCGCATATTCCTCGTTCTTCGGGCTGTTTTCGGGATCGACTATCTCAATTCCCTCTATGTCCAAATTCTCCGTTGCCGCGACAGCCTTTACCTTGTCGGGATTGCCGACGAGAATAAGCTTCGCATAGCCTTCCTTTTTAACCGTGTCCGCAGCTCTGAGCGTTCTGATTTCCTCGCCCTCGGCAAGCACGATTGTCTTGATGTCCTTTTTTGCTCTTTCCTTTAAAGCGTCAATAAATGCCATTGTTTATACCTCTTTTCTTTTTTTCGGTATGCCCCGATTATTCTGATTATATTATATATCATTTGGGACGCGTTTTCAAGGGTTATTTGCCAAAAATTTCATAGCGCGGAAATTTCTTCGCACAAAAAAAGTTCCGGTCAGGTCTTCTCTGCCGGAACTTGTTCAGGTATATGGATTTAGAAAAAAAGGGGGATAGAAATGTATTATTTTTCAATGTCTGTAATAATTCCCATATAATATAATACCACATTAATTGGAATAAGTCAATACATTTTTTAAAATCTAAAATCTCTTTTTCCTGATTCTATCTCTTTTATATAATTTTCAGCAATTTTTCTGACGTTTTCGTTCGGAATTTTCTTAAGCTCCGTCTCTATAAGCTTCTCTCCCACCGCTTTTGTGTCCTCCGACGCATAATCAACAAGATATTCCTTAAGCGTCATAAGCGCGTTTGGCTGACAGCAGTTCTGTATCGCGCCCGTTTTCGCGAGCGACATAAATCTGTCTCCCGTTCTTCCCTCGCGGTAGCAAGCGGTACAGAACGACGGAATATATCCGAGCTTCATGAGCCAATTTACGACCTCGTCGAGCGTGCGGGTGTCGCTTCTGTCAAACTGCGCCGTGTTGTTTTCTTCTGTTTCCGGCTCAACATATCCGCCCACGCTCGTGCTCGACGCGCCGCTTATCTGCGATATGCCGAGCTCCAAAGCCTTTCTGCGATTTTCCTCTGTCTCTCTCGTTGAAACTATCATTCCGGTGTACGGAACGGCGATTCTGATAATCGCGATTATCTTTTGCCAAACCTTGTCGGGGACGGCGTTTGAGAAATCGCCAACGTCTATATCGTCTGCGGGACAAATTCTCGGCACGCTTATCGTGTGCGGTCCTACGCCGAATACGGCTTCGAGATGCTCCGCGTGCATGAGAATGCCGACAAGCTCGTAGCGGTACATTTCAAGCCCGAACAGAACGCCCAGTCCCACGTCGTCGATACCGCCCTGCATAGCCCTGTCCATAGCCTCGGTATGATAGCAATAGTCATGCTTCGGTCCCGCCGGATGCAGTTTTTCGTAGTTTTCCCTGTTATACGTCTCCTGGAACAGGATATATGTGCCTATTCCCGCGTCCTTGAGGCGCTTGTAGTTTTCAACGGTAGTAGCCGCGATATTGACGTTTACGCGCCTTATCGCGCCGTTTTTGTGCTTTATTGAATATATGGTGTTTATACATTCGAGTATATATTCGAGAGGATTATTTACCGGATCCTCGCCCGCCTCGAGCGCGAGACGCTTGTGTCCCATGTCCTGGAGCGCGATCGTCTCCGCCTTTACCTCCTCCTGTGTGAGCTTTTTGCGGCAGATATGCTTGTTTTTTACATGATACGGACAGTATACGCAGCTGTTTATACAGTAGTTCGACAGATACAGCGGCGCGAACATCACTATTCTCGTACCGTAAATTTTCTGCTTTATTTCCCTTGCGAGAGCGTACATCTCCTCGTTTAAATCATCCATTTCACATTCGAGCAGCAGCGCCGCCTCGCGGTGAGTGATACCCTTGCAGACGCGGGCGCGGTCGATTATGGATTTTATCAGCTCCCTGTTGTCTTTGTTGTTTTTTGCATATTCCAATGAGGCGAGAATTTCCTCGTGATTTATAAAATCGTCCGCCTTCATAGATTTGGGATTATACATTTGTACTCGCTTCCTTTCAATGGCATTATACCACAAGGAATCGGCATAGTCAATCTGAATTGTTAAAAAAATCACACATAATAATCGGGGATAAATGTTTCGCGCATATCTATGAAGCCTTTGAAATCCTTTTGCCGTTTTCCGTCTATGGTAAAACGTACGCTGTCTATCCCGTCTATGCTTGTCAGACTGTTTACTATGGAATAAATCGTGAGTATCTCCAAATCGCGCCCGTCGGGATGATTTTCCGCCATTTTGCTTTTTATATTCACATATGCCATTTTCCCGTCTGTCTTAACGCTCATACAGTTTTTTATATCGGGGATGAGCCGCCTTATTTTCGGATTGTCGTCCCTGCCGCGGATGAGCTCGTCCAAAACGATTTTTGCTTCCTTCTGCGGAGTGGAGTCTCTTATGTAAACCTTTAGCGGGATCAAACGCAGCATTTGCGCGTCTACAAAATACAATTTCACCCCTACCATCGGTTTTTCGCTTCCGCACGACAAAAACAGCGTAGATATGGTTAACATAATTACCACCGCGGATATAATTCTTTTCATAGCAAAAACCTCCATAACTGTATAGGTGGGTATATACAGTATATGAAGGTTTTTGCCATTTTATTCCTCTAAATTATTGCTGCAAGCTAAGCTCCAGCGCGCGGGCGAGCTGATCCGGACAGGATGTTCCGCGGCCGTTGCAGTTTGTGCCTTTCAGACGTTTTATAACCTCTTCGGCGCGCATTCCTTCAACGAGAGCCGCTATTCCCTGTGTGTTTCCGTTGCAGCCGCGGACGAAATGAACATTTTTTACTATTCCGTCCTCGAGCTCGAAGCTTATCTGCGACGAGCATGTACCCTGTGTATCATAGGTATATTTCATTTTTGCACTCCTTACTTTTGCGGAACATATTCGGCTGTGCTTCCGAGCGTCGGCGTCATACCCGCCGCGCTGTTCCATATAAATACTCTTACGGTGTAATCCGCCGCGTTATTCTTGAATTTAAGCTGCTTTTCAAATGTTATGTTCGTATTGACCTCCTGAGGCTCAATAATACATTCCACAAGCTTATTGTCCGAGCTGTAAAGCGCGCCTATTATCGAGATGCTTTCGTCTTTATCCGCCGTACCGAGCACAGATACCGTGTCGCCCTCGACGCCGCTTATCACATATGTTCCCACAGCGGGCAGCTGAGGCTGAGGCGTGGGTACCGGCGTTTCTTCGGGCGCGGGTGTTTCGTCAGGCGCTGTTGTTTCCTCGGGCGCAGCCGTTTGATCAGGCGCGGTTGTTTCGTCGGGTGCAGCCGTTTGATCAGGTGCGGTTGTTTCGTCGGGTGCCTGTGTTTGATCCGGCGCTGTCGTCTCGGACGGCGCCGATGTTTCATCAGGCGCACCCGTTTCCTCGGGCGCGGTCGTTTCATCAGGAATATTTGTCGGTTCCGGCGTTATTTGCGGCTCCTCGCTCGGAACGGGCGTGGGTGCCGGCGTTGGTACAGGTGTGGGTACCGGAGTCGGTACAGGTGTGGGTACCGGTGTGGGTACCGGCGTTGGTACAGGTGTGGGTACCGGCGTTGGCACCGGAGTCGGTACAGGTGTGGGTACCGGCGTCGGCTTAGACGTTGGTACCAGCGTGGGTACCGGCGTTGGTTTCGCCGTTGGTACCGGAGTTGGAACAGGCGTAGGTGTTGTTTCTACGATGTCATTTTGTCTTACTCCTATTAAAATATTATCAACACCAAGATTTGCCGTCGCACTTCCTCTTGTGCATCCGCTTACTCCGGTCACGCTAAGCTTCGGAACAGTGCCTTTTGTTGTTCCCGAACCAAGTGTAAATGTATTTTGAAGCGTGTATTGTCCGCCTCCGGTTTTTGTATATACATTTACCTCGTTGCTTGCTCTCATATATTCAACCTTGATTCCGTACCACCATGATGTCTGTGAATATGAAAAGTTTTGAATCGTAGTGTCAAGCGGCTTCGTGTCCGACGAACCCTTTGAGAAATAATCGCTGAACACAAGCTTACCGCTGTCCGCGGTTTTTATTTCAAACGCTCTGCCGTCCGCAGCTGTCGTATATGTATTGCTTGCGCTGACGCTTTTTGTGTCTGCAACTCTAAGCAAAATATTATCCTTATTCGTGTCGCCCGGTTTAAAATCAACCTGGAAAACGAGCTTGCCCGAGCTCAGCGGGGTTTCCGGATTATATGCCCATCCGTCCTGTCCGTTACCCGCGTCATTGAAGTGCAGATAATTTCCGCTGCCGTTATCCGGAGATTCAATCTTCGGCTTATTTGTTGATGTTTTGAACATTACAGAGAGTTCTTTTCCTGCTCCGTTGGCAATCTTTTCGCCGTCGTTATATTCCGTTCCCGAAGTTATATTGTCAAAATTCCATGTTTCGCTTGATATTGTCTCGGCGGTAAGCTTTATTTCGGCAGTAGTTCCAAGTTCCTCGTTTGAAACGGTGATTTTTCCGCTTGCTTCCATATATCCGTCACATTTTGCGGTATAATCATAAGAACCGTTCTGAAGCTTTATTTTTACATTACCGCTTGAATCCGTAACATAATTTTTTGCATTTATGTTGACCGTCGCATTTGCAAGAGCCTTTCCGGTGCTGTCCTTAACGGTTATTGTGGACTCTGCTATGAACAACTCCGCGCCGAGATAATAGCTGAGATGCGGAGGCTGATTATATGCCGTATTCTGCCATGCTATCGCGCAGCGATATTGACTGTCGTGCATAAGCGTTGTCAACATATACTTTGTCGGGCAAAGCGAAAGGAAAACTCTCAGTCCCGTATTGTCGGATTTTCTCAAAATAATTTCCTCGCGCCAGTCGCCGAACAAATCAGCCTGCAGACACGGATTATACTTTGTATCGTTATTGGTAGATACCCCGTCTAAAGGCAGTAATCTGCCGAAAGACAAGGAATTATCGTCCCATTTCTGTATTCTGCCTTTGTCATAATGCTCACGGTATATATCCCCGTCCCAATATATCGGAAAGTTACCATATGACTGTTTGTTGTCATGCAGTGTTGTACTTGTTAAAAGAGTACCGTCAATAGTACGAACTCCAAATGCCGAGTCCCAAGCGAGAACGCCGTATTTCGGACTGAAATTATCCATTACGCCTCTGCCATCGTCATCGGTGGAGGTATAATGCCAAAACGCCTTACCGTCCGCCGAGCGGAATCCGATTCCCCAGTTTGGACTGTCCTCAAGCGGAGCGAATATTTCCTGCTTACCGTCATTGTTGAAGTCGGAAACGTGCAGAGCGTCTCCATGACCCCAACCCATTGAATGCAAAAGCGATCCGTTATCGTCAAGAGCCGCGCTTCCGTAAACTATTTCATCCTTGCCGTCGTTATCCAAATCGGCTATCGACAGGTTATGATTTCCCTGTCCGTAAAATGGGTCGCTCTTGTTGCTGCCGCTGTCTTTTTTCCAAACCTCGGTAAGGTTTGTTCCGTCCCAATTATATGCCACAACAACAGACTTTGCATAATAACCTCTGCACATAATAAGACTCGGTTTCTTTCCGTCAAGATATGCCGTGCCGGCAAGGAAACGATCCATTCTGTTAGAGCTGCTCTTGTCTCCCCAATCACTTAATTGTCCTCTTTGGGGATCGTAATCGATCGTCTGCATCGCCTTTCCAGTTTCTCCGTTGAATATCGTCAGATATTCGGGACCTTGTATTATTCTTCCGTCCGAGCCCACATAAGATTTTTCATTATCGGTGGCATTTTTTATTGTATCCGTATTTCCCGCCGCGGTAACATATGCGCCCGTGCCGTCTTTCGAGCCTGGAGCCGTTTTCATAGCTACCTCCGCCTTACCGTCGCAGTCGTAGTCGTAAACCTGGAACTGCGTATAGTGCGCGCCGGCGCGGATATTTTGACCGAGATCTATGCGCCATTTTTTTGTTCCGTTCATTTCGTAACAGTCTATATATACGTTTCCTGTTACTCCGCCGCCTGCGTTATCTTTGGAATTGCTGGGATCCCATTTTAAAATAATCTCATACTCGCCGTCGCCGTCAACATCGCCGACGGAAGCGTCGTTTGCCGTATATGTACAGCCGCCTGTTCCGTTAGGGGGAGTTTCCGTGGCTATATCAAAATACGCATACGGAGCATTTTTATAAGAAGAATTTACCGCTCCCGTATATACGGGAAACACATCTGACCGGGCTCCTACCGTGCTGCCCGAGACCGCCGCAACGGTATATTTTGAGGACGTATTTCCTGCCGTATCAATATAGTTTGTGTTATGCAGCTTCTCTTTTATAAGGGTTCCGTCTCTGTAAATATTAAAGCATGTTGACGCTGATTCATTACCCAATAATCTCCAGCTCAAATACATACCGCTTCCGTTTGAAACATTCGAGCTCTGATTTTTAGCCGCAAATCCGCCTCTTGATATTGTTTCCATTTTGCGCGAATTATAGTCGGAATGCACATATGCGGTTCCGTCACTTCTCACATCCACGGTACCGGCAGTTACCGCCATAGCTGGTACCGCGCCGGAGAACATCATCGCTGCGCATGTCATTAAACTGATAAATCGTTTCTTCATAAAAATACTCCCTTCATAAAAATAATATCATAATAAATTAATTATATACTATTAATAATAATTTTTCAAGCATAAAATTTCAAATTTTCGTCAGTTTTTACAAATTCATGATTTAAAACGAGCCGCCCTTTATTGCAGGGCGGCTCGCTGTCTGATTTTTGGGATTTTATTTAGCTTCTTTTTCAAGCTTGATGTTATCGTAATAATTATCTCCGCCGGCAGTTCTTCTGAATTTAATTTGCTTCAGCTTCCTGTCGCGTCCTTCGGTGAAATAGCCGTTTGCGGATATTATCGGAGTCGTCATATCGGGAGCTTCGCTGTATTTATCGCCGTGAGCGTAGATGCTTACAACGACTACATTGTCGGTAAGGTCGCCGTCTATAACCACACGGTACCATTTCTCGCCTTCAAGCTTCGTTTCCGAAAGCGCCGCCGCCTTGGGCGGTACCAAGTCGCTCGAATTATTCTGCGTCGCGCCGAGCAGGGTTTCATCACTCGTTGTATATAAAGCGTCCTGATAATCCATCATATGGAAGAACGAAGCGCTCGTGTCCTCCGCCGCCGCGACTCCGGTCGCCGCGTCAAACGCGTGAGCCGCATTGTCGAGATATGTTCTGAAATATCTTCCGTATCCCGAATTTACCGTAGTCTTGTCGATGTACATATCATACGAGAGCTTAAAACGTCCGTCTGATATCTCGTCGTCAAGAACATACTGAACACCCTTATCCGCGAGATGTATTTTCGGCGTGGCGTTTCCGCCTATGTCATCGCCGGTTTCCGACAAAGGCTCAAAATCTGTTCTTGTGGTCGTCGCCGAATCAGATGAGGTAACCCACTTGTTCTCAGCGTTATCTTCCATAAGGAAGTTTTCCGTTGACTCAAACACCGTTTCAAATTCAGCGGGTTTGAGCGTGGGCGCAGGAGTGGGCGTCGGGGTCGGAGTCGGGGTCGGAGTCGGCTCCGGCGTAGGAGTCGGAACCGGCGTCGGCGTAGGCTCCGGCGTCGGCGTTACAACCGGCGTGGGAGTCGGAGGAGCGGGCGTCGGCGCGGGCGATGCAGCCGCAGCCGCGCTTATGGGCTCAACGCCCTCCGCTGTTTTCCACAGGAATACCTTCACCGTGTAATCCTTCGCTTTGTTGTCAAACTCTATCGTGTCCGAAACGGCTTTTTGAATTTCGGGATTTTCCGCCTTCTTTATCTTTGTTTCAACGAGCGTGCCGCCGTCGTAAAGCGCGCCTATGAGAGCAACGCTTTCATGCGCTTCCGATACCGCGTACGAAACATTTACCTTGCTGCCCGATACGCTTGTTATTCTTACGTTGTCCGTCTCAGGCTCGGGAGTGATCTCAGGTATGTATGTCGGAGCAGGTCCGTCCGCCGCTACGCGCTTGTATGTGAGGTCGGAAATTCTCGGACTTGTCGTGATTCCGCCGGTGCCGTCCTTTTTAATATAGAAACGCATCGTCTCGAAGCTCGCGCCGTTCAGGTCGAATGTCTTTGTGTAAATATATCCGTCCGAGCTGAATGTATCATCCGAGCATCCCGAAATCGTTGCCGTGCATTTGCCGGCGCTGTAGTCGAAATCAAGAACCACATGCCATCTTACAAAGCTTCTGCCGAAGGTGTTTTCGCCTTCCGCTCTCAGTCTTTCCCAATTTGAAGCGCTTTCCGCTTCACCGTCTCCGATTTTACTCATCGTACCTTGAGCCTTACCCGTCTGAGCCTGCGACAATTCGAGAATATTACTTCCGTCTTTGCCTATGAACTGCAAACCGAAGGTATACTCGTGTCCGTTCCAGCTCCAGCCGGAACCGCCTACATTCTTTATTCCGCCGTTTGTGAAGTTGAACGTCAGCGTAGCTCTGTTGTCGCTGTAGGCTTCGAATTTTTTCGTTATGTTCATGCCGTCCGCAGCGTCCTTCATGTCAAGAACAAGACCATTTTCGGTGCCGGTAAACGTTGCTCCCGAAGGTGCGGCAGCGTCGGCCGCGAAGGGGGTATCATTCGTCATATCGGTTTCCGAAAGCGGATATACAACAACATAGCAGTACGCTTTACGTCCGCCGTCATTGGTGCTTGCCTGAATGTATGTGGAGCCTTCCTTGCCCACCGCGGTAACATTTCCGTCCTGATCGACCGTTACAACACTGTCATCGCCGGATGACCATGTTACTGTCTTATCGGTCGCGTTTTCGGGCTCAATTATAGTCTTTACCTGTGACGTCATGCCCGCGCCGAGCTCCATCTGCGTCGGTGTTACGCTTATTTTTGTTACATGGTTCTGATAGACGGTAACCTCGCACGCTGCCGAGAATGTTCCGTTTGTCGTGTCGTCCGCCGTAGCGGTTATTGTAGCCTTACCTTCCGAAACCGCCGTGATATGACCGCCGTCAACCGTCGCAACGTCCTCGTCCGACGACGTCCATGTGACCGCCTTATTCGTAGCCGCAAACGGGCTGAGCTGCGCGACAACGGATACGTCTTTTCCTTTTTCTATTTCAACGCTGCTTTGCGAAAGCGTTATTCCGTCAACCGCAACTATGCCCGGTTTTTCGTATGTCACCTTTGTATACGGATATGCCGGCGCGAGATAGTTGAGCTTATTGCCCGCCTCGTCCGTAGCGAGAGCCGCCGAGCCTATGTAGTAGCTCGTGTGCGGGGGCTGGTTATAGCCTACGTTCTGCCATGCGATAGACTCTCTGTACTGCGCGTCGTGCATGAGCGTTGTAAGACGGTATGTCGTCGGTGACGTCGGAGCGATAATTCTCAAAACCGTGTCGTCATCGGCAGGCATGATTATTTCTTCTCTCCAGTCGCCCAAGACATCCGCGACAAGCGACGGATTACGTTTCGTGCTGTTGTTTGAATTTCCGGGGAGATAGCCCTGACCGTTAAAGAATATTCTGTCCGTGCCGCCTGTTGACGCATTATATTTAGCCATCTGGTTATCGTCCAAAAGCTCGCGTCCGAGATCCGCGTCCCAATATACGAGGAAATTACAGAAGCTTCTTGAGTTGCCGTTAGGCTTATTTCCCACAGAATTTCCCTTTAAATCATACGCGCCCGGATTTGACGCGTCCCAGCCGAGAGCGAGCGCGTCCGGATGAGTTGACGCGTACGCGTCGTCGATATTGTCCATTACGCCTCTGCCGTTATCGCTTGAAACCTTGTTGCTCCATATGGTTTGACCGGTTGCCGCCACTCTGAGCTGCTGACCTTCCTTGAAGCCCTCGCTGTCCTCCTTAACGGAGTATACCTCTGTGATACCGTCGTTGTTGAAGTCGGAAACGTGCATCGCGTCGCCGTGACCGAGCTGCGTGTTTCCGAGAACGGTCACGCCGTCGTCGTCAAGGCAAGCCGAGCCGTACACGATTTCGTCTCTGCCGTCATTGTCTATATCGGCAACCGAAAGGTTGTGGTTGCCCTCGCCGTACATCGTCGTGCCTTTTGTGCCGCCGTTATGCTCCCAAACGAGCGCTAGCTTTTCGCCGTCCCAGTTGTACGCGCGGATCATGGCTCTGTTGTAGTAGCCGCGGCACGCGATATAACTCGGGTGTACGCCGTCGAGATACGCGACCGCCGCGAGATATCTTTCGCTTCGGTTCATCTTGTTGTCGCCGTAGTAGGAGCCGTCTTCGGGGCCGAGCGGGATCGCGTCCGTCGTGTATAACGGTCTGCCCGTTTCGCCGTCGAATATCGTGTAATACTCGGGACCGTTGTTGTTTCCCTTTCTTAACGTCGTCGCGTTATTGTCGGCATTTTTGATTTCATCCGTGTCGCCGACGGTGGTTACAAAAATCTTATCCCAGCCGCCGCTTGCGTTTTTAACGAGCGAATACGAGCCCGGAGCGGTGATCGTCGCCATTTCCGACTTGCCGTCGCCATCGAAATCGTAAACTATAAACTGCGCGTAATGCGCGCCCGCGGCGATATTGTTGCCAAGGTCTATGCGCCACATATAGCCGCCGCTGTCCGCGCTGATTTCATATGCGTCAAAAACGCAGTGACCGGTCGTATTTCCGCTTGCCGAATCCTTGGAATCATTAGGATCCCATTTTAAAACGATCTCATAATCGCCGTCGCCGTCGAGATCGCCGAGGCTCGCGTCATTGGCGCCGCCGCTGTCCTTGCCTCTTGTATAGTCCGAAAGAGCCGTTGTGTTCGCGTGAGCGATATCTGTCGGCTTTGATATGGGAACGTCGTAATATGTAAAATTCGCGTCTCCCTTTGTCTGTACAGCCTGAACCTGCGGCTCGTTCGACGCGTCCTCGCCGGTGGGAACAACGGCGTATTTGTCGTTTACCGTACCCGTCTTGTCCGTGTAGCAGGTAGCGTCGTGAACGCCCGTCGTAGCGAGCAGCTCGCCGTTCTTGTAAATGTCAAACGCCTGATTTTCAAGACTTTCCGTTCCGAACAGACGCCATGACAGATACACTCCCGTTGTGTTTTTTACCGCTATAAGTCCGCGGTTGAGCTTTTCCATCTGCCGCTCGTGCTCCTGATACTGCGGCGTTATCGCTTCCGCAGCCGATACACTTGCTGCCGCCGGTATAAGCGATACCACCATCGCGGCGCTCACCGCCGCGCTTAAAATTCTTTTTCTCAGCATATTTTTTCTCCTCTCTCTTGTAAAAAATAGCATATATATTATTTTACACTATATTTATATTTTTTTCAAGTGTTTTTTCGTCATTATTCATGAAAAATCAGGCTTGTATCCCGCCCATTACGGCTGCGACTATACACGGCACCACAAGCGTTATGAAAATCACCGCGGCAACAGTTAAAATCACCTTTTTCATTTCCCCGCCTCCTTGTCTTATTAATAACTATGCCGCGTAAAATCATGAAATGACCGCGCGCGGGCGATATTTATTGTGAAAATTATACAAAAGCCGCATAGGCAAAATATAAAATTATACAAATTTATACACAATTTACTTGACTATATCCCGATTTTATCTTATAATTAAATTAATGAATCATAAAGCGGGCTTTATCGCTTGCGCAAGGAGCTATAATATGCAGTCAGATAATAAAATAACACGCAGTATTCTTCCGGTGGCAGCACTGATAACGGCTATTATAATCGCGTTTGTGCTGTTTACGCATCAAACACGCGAACGAACCATAGAGCAGAACGCGATTTATGTTGAGGATTCGGTTACTCAAAACGCGCGCCATATCGACAGGATGCTTCTCAATATGCGCAACAGCATATCGTCAATGGCGTATGTGTGCAGCAACACTATGGACCCTGCGGAAATAAATAAGGAAAGACTCGATACCATAGCCGAAAATTCGTATTTTATGTTCTTGAATTTTATTGACGACAAGCAGCAAAGCCGCGGTATTTCCGGCAGCAAGCTGGACGTGTCGCAGAGGCGCTACTATCTCGACGGCATGAATGGAAATGTCGGTATCGATGTTATATTTGATTCCACCATGTCCGACGAAACGCTTGTGGTGTTCTATTCTCCCGTAAAAAACGGCGACAAGGTGAGCGGCGTGCTTGTCGGATACTGTAACGAAAGCCAGATGCGCGATGTTTTATCAGCGTCGTTTTTCGGCGAGACATCGGAGACATACTTATGCATGGACGACGGAAGCATCATAGCGCAGTCCACAAACAACGATGACCGCGAAAACATATTCGATACGCGCTACGGCATGACGGACGAGGAGCATAACGATTTGATCCGCGCGTTTGAAAATCACGAGCCAAAGGGCTTTACATATCAAGGCTCGAAGGGCAGAGGCAACGCCTATGTGACTAAGCTTTCGAATGTGGACTGGATGCTGATGCAGACATTCCCCTCGACCGTAACGAGCCGCATGGTGAGCGACGCAAACCGCGCGGGATTTATTCTCGAAAGCATACTGCTCGGCCTTTTCGCCATATATATCGCGGCTATCCTTATTTCGGCAAGACGCAAGCAAAAGGCGATTTTAAAGGAAAACCAAAAATTCACGAGCATAGTGGACGGCGTAACAAATCTGTTTACGCGCTTTATTGTAGTGGATTTGGAAAACAACTCCTATGAATATCTCCGTAATTTTTCGGAGTACGACGTGCCGAAGAGCGGCGTATATACCGACATGCATCACCGCATGATACATCTGTACCGATATGACGCAAACAGCACCGTAAATCCGGAAACTGTATTTTCAAAGGAATATCTGCAGCAGCATCTTGACGCAAACACACCGTATCTGCAGTTCGAATACATGACCGAGGACGGCAAGCATTGGGATAATGTGTCTGTAATTGCTATGAGCCGCGAAAACGGCGTTTCTCAGACTGTTCTGTTCGCCATTCAGGATATAACCGACCTTAAACGCGAGGAGCTGCGCACGCGCACGGCTTTGCAGGAGGCGTACAATGCGGCCGATTTCGCGAACCACGCAAAGAGCGACTTCCTGTCGAGAATGTCGCACGACATAAGAACGCCGATGAACGCGGTTATGGGCATGACGGCGATCGCCGCCATGCATCTCGACGATACCGAGCGCGTCAGGGACTGCCTGAACAAGATAACAATCTCAAGCCGTCATCTGCTAGGGCTTATAAACGAGATTCTCGATATGTCAAAAATAGAGAGCGGAAAGTTTACGCTGAATGAAGAGGAAATAGATCTCTCGTCGATGATCGACGATCTGCTCACGATAATGCACCCGCAAATCGCGGCGAAAAATCAGCATTTAAAAATTAACGTGACTAATATAACTCACGAAAAGGTAATCGGCGACTCAATGCGCATACAGCAGGTATTTGTAAACATCATGGGCAACGCCGTGAAATTCACGCCCGAGGGCGGAAATATTGTAATGACGCTCACCGAAAAGCCTTCGGGCGTTTCCGGAAGCGGCTGTTATGAATTTATCTTCGAGGATACCGGCATAGGTATGAGCAAGGATTTTATCGGGCGCATTTTTGAGCCGTTTGCCCGCGCAAGCGATTCGCGCACGGGACGCATCGAGGGCTCAGGACTCGGTATGCCGATAGCGCAGAATATAGTTCGTCTTATGAACGGCGACATAAAGGTGGAGAGCGAGCTCGGCAAGGGTTCAAAATTCACCGTTACGCTCTATCTCCCGCTCTGCGGCGAGGATTCGGGCGACATATCGCATCTGAAGGATCTGTCGGTGCTCGTTGTGGACGACGACCAAATCACCTGTGAAAACGCGTGTGATTTGCTCGCGAGCATCGGTATGCAGTCGGAATGGGTAACCTCGGGCGACGACGCCATAGAGCGGCTCACGGCTGCACAGGAGGCAAACAGACATTATGCGGCTGTTATTCTCGACTGGAAGATGCCCGGCAAGGACGGCGTGCAGACGGCAAGGGAGATCCGCCACAAGATAAACAAGGATATACCCATTATAATCCTCTCCGCATATGATTGGTCCGCAATCGAGCATGAGGCGAGAGCTGCCGGCGTAAACGCGTTTATCACAAAGCCGCTGTTTAAATCAAGGCTCACTTACGTTATGAAAAATCTCGTAACACCCGATTCCATACCCGATAATTCCGACGTAAATCAGCTTCGCAGCGCAAATTATGAAAATAAGAGAATACTTTTGGTCGAGGATAACCAGCTCAATATGGAAATAGCCGAAGAAATCCTCTCGACTACCGGCGTGACGGTGGAAAAGGCTTACGACGGCAAGGAGGCTGTCGATAAAATCATGGCGATGCCGGAAAATTACTACGATCTGATATTTATGGATATACAGATGCCGAATATGAACGGCTATGAGGCCACTTCGGCGCTGCGTATGTCCGAGCGCGAAGATCTTAAGAAAATACCGATTATCGCGATGACGGCGAACGCTTTCTCGGATGACGTATACCAGTCCAAGGCGGTCGGTATGAATGAGCATATTTCCAAGCCCATAGATATTTCAACGCTTCTTAAGGTACTTGATACCTGGCTTAAATAAATAGTAAAACAAAAGGAGGAATGCTTTATGGAAATAGATTTTTCCGTTTACGATTCGCTGCCCTGCTGCGCTGTTGTTTTTCTGATTGACGATGAACTGCGGATTGTACATTCGAACAGGATCTATGATAAGTTATTCGACAACGAATACATTCATATGCAAAATGATGATAAACAAAAGTTTTTGGAATCGGTAAGACTCGCCGATTCTCCGCGTCAGATTGCGATAAAACTCGTAAATTTGGCTGACACGCCGGTTTTCGTAAACGTTGTTACCGTAAAGCTGTCCGACACTCACGCGCTCGCGATAATGATCGACGATACCGAGCGGCAGGAGGAAATGAAACGGCTTCGAGAAAAATCGACCATAGACCCGCTTTCAAAGGTTTACAACCGCGTTACGGCTATAGACATGATCAACGAGCGGCTCGAAAATATGGAGCCGTATACCGAATGCGCTTTTGTTGTGCTCGATATAGATAATTTCAAAAACGTGAACGACACGTTCGGTCATTTATACGGCGACGCGGTAATTTCCATGGCGGCGCAGCACATAAAGAGCGCACTTGACGACAAAGCGATCGTAGGACGTTTCGGCGGCGACGAGTTTTTCTTCTTTATCGATAACGTGAACCGCGACGCACTTGAAGCGAGAGCCGAAAATATCCGTTTGGAAATACTCAGAATGAGAAACAACCCCGACGATGACAGCGATATTTCGTGCAGTATGGGTATAGCGATAGGTCACGACGGCGCTACTTACACCGAGCTTTTCAAGCAGGCGGACAGCGCGCTTTACTCCGCTAAATCAAACGGAAAAAACCGCTACGAATATTTCAGCGGCGAGTATTTTGACGAGCATGCTATAGGCTACATAGGCGAGGAGGACGAAAGCGCACAGATTCAGGCGACGGAGGAAACGCAGGATATCACAAAGGTTGCCCTTGAAATCGCGTCGAAGTCCGTCACCAACGAAAGCGCTATCGTAAATATTATGCGCCATGTCGGAATGGTTTTGGGACTTGACTGCGTCCAGATAATGAAATTTGATACCGTCGAGGATAAGGTCGGAATCGAGTTTCAGTGGTGGAAGGAATACAATGGCGCGTATAACGTGGTAAGCGCGGACAAAAAGGCGGGATACTATATGCACAGCGATTTGATGCTTTTCAGAGACAGATTCCTCAAAGACAATATATTCCGCTACACTCCCGATTTCAAGGAGGGATTTTCGCCGAAGTACCGCGACGTGTTTGTCGCGTCCGAAAAGTTCAGCATGTTTTACGCTTCAAACACCGCGAACGAGGAAATTTTCTACGTTGTCTGCTTCCACAACTACGACAAGCTGCGCGTATGGGAGCCGAATGAAACAAACGATATGTTCGAGATAACAAAAATCATATCGATGTTTATGAAATCCTCGCACACGATGTCGGAACGCGAAAAACAGCTTGAAAGAAATCTCGACTTTACTCCCGACGGACTTTACACCTTGGCAAAATTCGACGAGGAGGCGGGACGCGTAAACCGCGAGGCGCGCAAAAACGGCAACAGGATCGCCATTATTCATTTTGACTTTAAATACTTCTACAAATTCAACAGAATATACGGCAAGCCCGAAGGCGACAGGCTCATATCCCTGTTCTCAAAATTCCTTCTCACGGGCGACAAAACGAAGGTGGTTTCCGCAGGTATAAAAGGCACTGATATATTTATATCATTCGTGCGCTATCCGAAAGGCATGAACATATGCCCGATAGTCGAGGCGAAGCTGAACGAGTTTTGCGACAGCGTCGGAAAATACAAATCATTTCCGCCTGTCATAAAAGCGGGCGTATGCTCGTTTGACCCGGGCGATCCTATTTATAAGGCAATAGACATCGCAAAGAACGCAAAGCGCGGCTTGCAGCCTGACAGATGCGTGTGCGTTGAGGAAACCGACGTGGACTTTGATTTTTAAAATTAAACTAAAAAAAGCGGACTGCATCGCTGCAGTCCGCTTAATTTTTACTATCTCGCCAGCATTCTGTTTACGGCGCTTATCAGCGCGTAAATCGACGCGGTGTTTATGTTGTGGTCAACGCCCGCGCCCCAGTAAATACGCTTGCCGCCGTGCTCCTTTATGCCGATGTATGTCGCCGCCTTTGAATCCGACGAGCGCGTGAGCGCGTGCTCGGTGTAGTCACTTATCTCGAAATCGAGATTGAGGAAGCGTCTCAAACCGTTACACAGCGCGTCGAGAGGACCGTTGCCTATGCCCTCTATCGACGAAACCTTGCCGTTATATTCAAGCGTGGCGGTGAGTATCGTAGACGCGTCCTCCGACTCGCTCGAACGGTAAAAACGCGTTTTTATCGGCTTTCCGACGTTCACATATGTATCCTTGAACGCCTGATGTATTTCGTGGTTCGTGAGCACCGTCTGCTTCTCGTCCGACATATCGTTTATCAGCGCCGAAAACTCGATAAGCATCTTCTTCGGCAGCACATAGCCGTACTTCTTTTCGAGTATATAGCTTACGCCGCCCTTTCCCGACTGGCTGTTTATCAAAATCGGCTCATATTTTCTGCCGATATCGGTCGGGTCTATCGTCAGATACGGGTTCGCCCACATATGCGACTCGTCGTGCTCGTACTCGTCCATGCTCTTTTTTATCGCGTCCTGATGCGAGCCGGAGAACGCGACGTACGCCATCTCGCCCGCGTATGGGTGACGCGGATTTATCGGGAGCTTGTTGTATTTCTCAAATACCTCTATGATCTCGTCAATATGCTCGATATTCAGCTTCGGATCAATGCCCTGACAGAACATATTAAGCGCGACCGTGATAATATCGGTGTTGCCCGTGCGCTCGCCGTTGCCGAAAAGCGTTCCCTCGATTCTGTCCGCTCCCGCCAAAAGCGCCAGCTCGCTCGAAGCCACGCCCGTACCTCGGTCGTTGTGCGCGTGAACGCTTATGACGAGGTTTTCACGGTTGTTCAGGTGCTTGCACATATATTCTATCTGATCCGCGTATACGTTAGCCGTCGCGACCTCGATCGTCGAAGGCAGATTTATTATGACCTTCCTGTCGGGAGTGGGCTTGAACACGTCAAGAACGGCGTTCGTGATCTCAACCGCGTATTCGGGCTCGGTGCAGGTAAAGCTCTCCGGAGAATACTCGTAGCGGATATTGCCCTCGAGCTGCCCCTCGACGAGACTTGTCACCAGCTTCGCCCCGTCAACCGCGAGCTGCTTTATCTCTTCCTTATTCTTATGGAAAACTACGCGTCTCTGCAAGGTCGAGGTCGAGTTGTACAGATGCACGATAGCGTTTTTCGCGCCCTTCAGAGCCTCTATCGTTTTCGCGATAATATGCTCGCGCGCCTGAGTGAGCACCTGAATGGTAACGTCGTCGGGAATGAGGTTTTCGTCGATCAGACGGCGCACGAAATCAAACTCCGTGTTCGACGCGGCGGGAAAGCCGACCTCTATCTCCTTGAAGCCGAGCTTTACGAGGAACGTGAAAAACTCGATCTTTTCGTCTATCGTCATAGGCGAATAAAGCGCCTGGTTTCCGTCGCGCAGGTCGACGCTGCACCATATCGGCGCGTGGGTTATTTCCTTATCGGGCCATTCGCGGTTCTCCAGCGGAACCGGATGGTACATCTTTCTGTATTTCTTGTAATTCATAATTATTCCCTCCATATCGCAATCGTTTAACTAAAAAAGCTGAGTCACGCAACATGACCCAGCCCATAAATCCATACTTCACGCACAGAAAAACAAAACTGACGACCACATTGCCGGCTTCAGCTTAGTAGAAGTAATAGCATATTATTGTTAAATACCGCTTTTTTCATAGTACTCTACCTCTTTCCGTGTTGAATATATTCTACAATAAATTCCTCAATATGTCAATATCTTTTTTTCGAAAAATTGAAAATTTTTTGTCAATCTCTAATCCCCGAACGTATCCGCTATGCAGAAGAACGGCGTATAACCCATTTTATTTTCATAATCGAATTGCAGCGCTCTTATAACTCTGTCGGCGCGATCCTCCTCAACCACCGCTATTATGCCGTTTTTCCATGCCCGCGCGCATTTTACGCCTGTGTATTCCATAATTTTATCCGCCATAAAAAGCTGTTCGCGGTTAAGTCCCCACAGCCGTTTCAGCGATTGCTGCGACGCGTTTATCACTTTGAAAAGCGCGTCCGTTCCGTACCGTTTAAGTCCCTCGACGGCCGCGTCTATGCGGTCGTTCTCGTCAACGATATGCATGAGTCTCATAAACTGCACCTTGTCCTTTATAAACCGCCGAAGCACCTCGACCTGTTCCCTTGTCACTTCCGAAAACGACGTGATATGCGGATATACCGCGCGCACGCTTTCAAGCAGGGCGGCAGCCTCCGCCGAGCGTGAACGCGCTTTTTTCCTGCCTTGAACTGACAATAATTTAAATCCCGTCAGCGGAAGCGGCACTCGCTCGGCTGTAACTCCGGACGTGTCGGTACACCAGCCCTTTTTATTCGCGAACAGCGACGCGTACGCGGACGGGTTTTCCCCGCCGGCGCAAAGCTCGGGCAGGTTTTCACATTCCATATCGTTGATTTTAAGAACCGCTCCAACCACCGCCGCTCTGTATTCACGCTCTGAATCGAAAAAGTCGGGTATGGATGAGCACGCCAAAAGCTCCGCGCCGGAAATCCCCATCGGAGCAAGACGCGAAATCGCCTGTAATGTGCGGTTTTTCGCAGGAAACGGGCTCAGAAGATGATGCGAGCGGCAGTTATTGCTGTCGCTGTCCTCAAGCTTTATTATATCGCCCCCGACCGCTCTGCCGCAGACCTGCACGCACATGGAAAGCGAACAGTTGAGCGAGCGGCTCTTCGGTATGTCAACGTCGCCGAGCAGGCTGCATAAGAGTCCCGACCGAAAAAAGCACAGATACGAGGCTGATTCGCTGTACCGTCTGTAAAAATCTGTTTTCAGCTCTGTTAAATTCAAAAAATCACTCCTTTTTCTCATTATTTCCAAATACCGCGGATTAATGCGGAGAGCGCGGAAATATATATTTCCCAAACACTGGACAAATTCACGGCAAAATGTTATAATAACCTCACGGCGTTACCAAAAGCAAAGCTTTTGACGCCTGAGAGAACATTGTATCATAACGCTGCGGCGACGCTGCCGCCTTGCAGTTATGATATAATATTCAAAATGAGACAATATTAGAGAAAATTTTTGAGAAAAGGTGTTATATATGAATTTTTCATTTCTTATACCGCCTCTGATCGGCGGAGTTATAGGCTATATCACAAACGCCGTGGCGATTAAAATGCTGTTCAGGCCTCGCCGCGCCGTTTATATCGGCAAGCATCGGCTTCCTTTTACGCCCGGACTTATCCCGCGCGAGAAGGCGCGTGTGGCGAGATCCGTCGGAAATGTGATAAGCACTCAGCTTCTTAATACCGAGACTTTAGCCGCTGTTCTGACGTCGGAAAATACTACTTCAAAAATAAGAAACGGCATAAAGGAATTTGTGGAGAAAAATAAAGATAATAATACCTCTCTCGGGAACGCCATGCTTTGGTTCATGTCCGAGAGCGACGCGGACGCCGTTACTTCAAAAGTCCAAAACGAGGCGGCGCGGTTTATTTACAATAAAATCACGGGAACACAGGCGCGCGAAGCAATCTCCTCGGGCATATCGAATCTTATAAAGAAAAAGATGGGCTCGATAGGGCTCGGAGTGCTCGATAAGCTGTTCGATCCCATCGCGCGCGGAATCGGCAGCGCGGTCAACGACGCTATTTACGAAAACGGATACGAGATCGTCGAAGAGCTTATTTCGTCGGAAACCGATAAGCTGAAAAAGCTGAAAATATGCGATGTGATCGATATGAATAAGGACAAAATGTCGTCGATCGCGGATTTTGTTATGAATATTTATATGCGCGTTATCAGAGAACGGCTCGGACAGATACTTGAGAGCATAGATATAGCCAAGATCGTCGAGGACCGCATAGCCTCGTTCGACGTTATTCAGCTTGAAAATATGATTTTCGGAATCATGAAAAAGGAATTAAACGCAATCGTATATTTGGGGGCGCTGCTGGGCTTTATTATGGGCTGGCTCAATCTTCTTGTTAAATTCTGATAAAAAAGGACGCCGCGGCGTCCTTTTTACCTATATAAATTCCACTTTGCCGTCATCGACATGATATATGGCGCCGAGCACCTTAGGCGCGTCCTCTCCCCCGCCGAATATGTTCAGGCTTTCTTTTATTATTCTGACGCTTTGCTCCACGTTCAGCCGGCACGCTTTGTAACCGTCGGTTTCGCCTGCCGCGGCGCGGAGAATTTCATCGGTTATGAATTTGATATACCCGTCCGGATCGTGATTTACAGCCGCGTCAACCGCCCCGCAGCATGTGTGTCCCAGCACCACAACAAGTCTGCATCCCAAATGCTCGAGGGCGTATTCCACGCTTCCTATTTGGTGCTTATCCATTACGTTGCCGGCAACGCGTATCACAAACAGCTCGCCTATTCCCGCCATAAATATACTTTCCGGAATCACTCTCGAATCGGAGCAGGAAATTATTACCGCATACGGCGACTGCCCCTCTCTGTATGTTTTTTCCCTTACGGCAGGCGAGATATCACCCGTGCATATGAGCGCGTCCATATACGCGGCATTCCCCGCTTTGAGCTTTTCCAGCGCCGCATCCGCCGATATTGCGTTATTGTGCATAGCTTTATCCTCCCGTCTGATTTATGCTGTAAAAATTATATATTTTTTTACGGAGTCTGTCAACTTTGTTTTGCAAAATTCCGTATAAAACCTTGCGCCGAAATATTGACTGCATTTTAAAAATGTATTAAAATAGTAATGTAAAACCGCAAAAAAGGAGGGAAACGCGTTGAAATGGTTTATTTCGTATGTAAAGCCGTATAAGCTCAGGATCGCGCTGGAGCTTATCATTAAAACCATAGCCACCACTATGGATCTGTGCATACCGTGGATACTCGGGCATATCATCGACGTTGTTATCCCCTCCGAAAATACAGCGTTTATCGCGATTTGGGGCGCGCTGATGATAGTTTGCTCGTTTGTGTGCGTCGCGGGGAACATATCGGCGAACAGGCTCGCCTCGTCGATCGCGCGCGATACGACAATGAACGTGCGCCACGATTTATTTGAAAAAATCATGTCGCTTTCGTCTCAGCGTACGGATTATTTTACAGTTCCCTCGCTCGTTTCGAGAATTACCACCGATACATATAACCTAAACAGCATGACGGGAATGCTTCTGCGTCTCGGCATACGCGCGCCGATACTGCTATTCGGCGGTATGATAATAACGCTTTCAATGGACGTGCCGCTCGCGCTTATATGGATAGCGGTTCTGCCGCTCGCGATAGGCGTGTTCACCGCCGTTTCCATGCACGGCGTACCGCTTTTCTCAAGACTGCAAAAATCAATCGACGAGATGGTTCAGGTAATACGCGAAAACATCTCCGGAGTGCGCGTGATAAAGGCTCTTTCAAAAACCGAATACGAAAAGGAGCGCTTTTCGCGGGTGAACGAGCGCGTTTCGGTCAACGAGGAAAAGGCGAACGTAGCGATGAGCCTTACAAATCCGACGATAAATATGCTTTTAAATCTCGCGCTGTCAATAGTTATTTTTATCGGCGCGTACAGAGTGAGCGCGGGGCAGACGGGAGTGGGGACTATCGTCGCGTTTACCTCGTATTTTACTGTTATTCTGAACGCCGTAATGGGCATTACGCGAATTTTCGTGGTAGTGTCGCGCGCCGCCGCCTCGTCCAAGCGAATAAGCGAGGTGCTCTATGACGCGAAGGATTTGGAAAGAGTCGATACGGACAATACCTGTGATGATTTTATAAAATTCGATAACGTCAGCTTTTCGTACAACAAAAAGAAAAACAATCTCAGCAATATTTCGTTTGCCATGAAAAAGGGCGAATCTCTCGGCATAATCGGCGCGACGGGCTCGGGGAAAACGACGCTTATAAATCTTTTGATGCGCTTTTACGACGCGGACAGCGGGAATGTGTACATAGACGGCAGGGACATACGCTCCTACGACAACGAGGTTCTCAGAAAGAAATTCGGCGTTGTGTTCCAAAACGACATAATTTTTGCCGACAGCGTGAGAAACAACGTCGATTTCGGGCGAAATTTGAGCGAAAAAGACATAATTTCCGCGTTAAAAAGCGCGCAGGCTTACGATTTTGTAAGCAATCTACGCGGCGGGCTTGACACAGTTTTAAACCCGAAGGGCAACGACCTTTCCGGCGGACAGAAACAGCGGCTCCTGATTGCCCGAGCGCTCGCGGCGAAGCCGGATATACTGGTGCTCGACGATTCCTCGTCCGCACTCGACTACAAAACCGACGCGGCGTTCAGGGAAGCGCTCAAGAAAAATTACGGCAATTCCACGGTTATAATAGCACAGCGAATAAGCTCGGTCAAGGATTCGGACAATATAATTTTTCTCGACAACGGCGAGATCGAGGGCATGGGCAAGCATGAGGATTTAATGCGAAATTGCGCGATGTATAAGGAAACGGCGGATTTGCAGATGGGAGTGTGAGAAATGGCGCGGCGCGGACTAAGTGACAAAACTGATAAACCTAAGGATATAAAATACGTTTTAAAGCGCTTATGGGGCTATCTTATGCAGTATAAGCTTTGGCTTCTCGCGGCTCTCGTTCTGACGGGCGCGGGGAATGTTTGCGCGCTTATCGGACCGAGCTTGTCGGGGCGGGCGATCGACGCTATTCATCTCGAAGGGACGGATTTTAAAGAGGTCGGATTTTATGTTGTGCTGATGATAATTTTGTATATTCTCTCGTCGGTGCTGTCGTATCTTTTATCGGTGCTGATGATCCATGTGACGCGAAAAATCGTGTTCGCGATGCGGCGGGACGCTTTTAACAGTCTCGCGTCTCTGCCGGTGAATTATTTCGACTCGAATTACGCGGGCAATATTATAAGTAAGCTCTCATACGATATAGACACGGTCAACACGTCGCTCTCGTCCGATTTGGTGCAGATTTTCGCGAGCGCCATAACTATCATCGGAGCATTTGTGATGATGGTCGTGATATCGCCGGTGCTCGTTACGATTTTCCTTGTGACTATTCCTCTTTCGATATTCGTCACAAGCTATATCGCGAAAAAGGTTCACCCGCTTTTTAAAAAGCGCTCGGCGGCTCTGGGCGATTTGAACGGCTACGCCGAGGAAATGATCACGGGGCAGAAAACTATCCGCGCGTATTCGGGTGAGGAAAATATAATCGGCAAATTCGACGAGAAAAACGAATACGCGTGCCGCTCGTTTTACAACGCCGAGTATTACGGCAGTATGTCGGGGCCGTCAATGGGATTTATAAACAATCTGTCGCTGTCGCTTATAAGCATTTTCGGCGCTGTTCTGTATCTTTTCGGGAATATCAGTATCGGCTCGATCTCGTCCTTCGTGCTGTATTCGCGCAAATTCGCCGGACCTATTAACGAGCTTGCGAACATCATAAACGAGCTTCAGTCCTCGTGCGCGGCGGCGGAGCGCGTGTTCAAGCTGATCGACGAGGAAAAGGAAAACGCGCGCGACGTAATTGACAAAACGGCTGTGATAAACAACACGGACGTGAGCCTTGAGCACGTTAAATTTGGCTATATCCCAGGCAGGACGGTAATCCACGATTTGAGCCTTGAGGTAAACGAGGGCGCGCTTATCGCTATAACCGGCCCGACGGGAGCGGGCAAAACGACGCTTATAAATCTTTTGATGCGCTTCTACGACGCTGACAGCGGCAGTATAAAAATCGACGGCGTGAGCATAAAATCAATCAGCCGCGAGGATCTGCGCCGCCTTTACGCTATGGTTCTGCAGGACACTTGGCTTTTTAACGGCACGGTCTACGAGAACATAGCCTACGCGAAGCCCGACGCGTCGAAGGAGGAGGTGATCGCGGCTGCGAAGGCGGCGAAAATACACGAGTTCATAGTGCGCCTTCCCGACGGCTACGACACGGTTTTGAGCGAAAACGGAATAAATATTTCGAAGGGACAAAAACAGCTTCTGACGATAGCGCGCGCTATGCTCTGCGACGCGAGAATGCTGATACTCGACGAGGCGACCTCGAACGTAGATACGCGCACGGAGCAGTACATATCAAACGCGATGCGCTCTCTTATGAGCGACAAAACGTGCTTCGTTATCGCGCACAGGCTTTCCACTATACGCAACGCCGATATGATACTCGTCGTGAACGACGGCGACATAACCGAAACCGGCACGCATGACGAGCTGATGGCGAAAAAAGGCGCGTATTACAATATGTATATGTCCCAATACAGATAATCATTCTGTGAAATAAATGATATGCGCCGTAACCGGCGCATTGAAGATTACGGCGTTGTGATATATGACCGCCATTCGGCAAATTATGAAAGGATACATAATAATGAATATAAATAATATTGTTGATATCGCGGTATTTGCCGGACAATCCAATATGTCCGGACGCGGAAACGCGGCGGAAGCGCCATACTGCGGCACGGACGCGGGATTGGAGTATAAAGCTGTCAGCAATCCCGCCGCGCTCGTACCCATAACCGAGCCCTTCGGACTCAACGAGGATAAAGCGGGCGCTATCGACGACCGAGACGGCAGCGGCGGCACAAAACGGCGCGGAAGTCTTGTGTCATGCGCCGTTAACGAATACTACAGGCTGACAAAAAGGCAAACTGTGGCTGTGTCCGCATCAGTCGGCGGCACGTCTACAGAGGAATGGAAAAAATATTATATCAGCGACGCCGCTGCGCGGCTCGATATGGCGGTAAGCTTTTTAAACAGCATAAATGTGAGCATAGGTCATATATTCGTGGTATGGTGTCAAGGCGAAACCGACGGCGACTTAAACGTCTCTGCTGACAGGTATATAAAAAATACGATCGAGCTGTTTGAAGAATTAAAAAAACACGGCGCGGAAAAATGTTTCCTGATACAAACCGGTCATTTCAACTATATAGATTATCCCGACAGCGGCGTAGGCATCTCCGCCCTTGAGCACGACCGTCGCTACGGCGTAATTCGCGCCGCGCAGGAGGAATTGTGCGCGTGTAATAAGGATTTTATCCTTGCCGGCAGCTTTAAGGGACATATAAAAAATATGATCGACGAGTTTCATTATAACCAAACCGCATATAATGAGGTGGGTAAAAACGCGGGCAGGATCATCGCGGAATTTGTTAACGGCAGCGGCTGATTACCGCTGCCGCAGGTACATGGCAAAATTCATATTTTTTCAATTACATATTTCATTACAAAGAAGTTTAACACCATCGTAATCGGCGTTACAAAAATTTTTGAAATAAGCGTTGAAAATCTTTGAACGAGCTCTATGGATATATTCGTTATAATTACATTGTTTATTACGCCCAAAAGCTTTGATACAAAGAAAATCAACACGCATTGATATAACAGGTAGATTACATATTTCCACTTTAACGGGATTTTGCTGTTATTTTTAAATACCTTGCGCGTCGCGAATATAAAAACAAACGTGACCCCGACCCAAGAGCTGATTATGTTGTTTAATACAATATTATCCGATACAAAACCCAATATTGTATATATACAAAAATCCATTATCCATCCTATACCGCTCAATCCCACAAATTTAACGGCCTGCATCAATAAATTCTTCAATGTTATACTTCCTTTATCTTTATTTTCCTTACAATAATTCAACCGTACCGCATATTGAACGGCGGAATTTTTAATTTCATAATTAATTATACTACCATATTCATATCAAATTGTCAATATAAATCGAATCGTACACAGATAATCAATTATATGGACAAACGGGAAAAGCTGTGATACAATAAGTATATAATTACAATATCAAGGAGGAAAAAATATGAAAGGGAAAAGATTTATAAGCGCGTGTCTCGCGGCAGTGACAGCGGCGGCATTTGCCTTTTCGGTAAGCGCGAACGAGACAACCGCGCTTGACGGTTTGAGCGAAAACGGCGCGGAAATTCATTTTGACATGAGCAAGCGCGAAACGCTCTGCCACGGTTCGACGGGATTTTTGTACGGCGCGGCCGAGATAAACGTACCGTCGATAGATCTGCTCTACGGCTTAAAGCCCGACACAATGGTGCAGAAGGCGTACGGCGGCTTGCAGCACCCGACGGGCGACGCGGTCAGGACAAGGTCGGCTCTCGAAGCGGCGGGCGTGCGCGATATGCAGGTTTATCTGCAGGACATCTACCTCGAATGGCCCTACAACGCGCCGATGAAAAACGGCTCGCTCGACGTTGACGGCTACACGAAAACGTGCGAGGAGATCCTCTACGCGATGATTTGCGACAAAGCCGACGCGAGCACCGAGGGCGCTTTCCTCGGCAGCGACGGAAGCTATTATAAGCTCAACGAAACGGAAGCGGCAAGATACAGCTACGTTTTGTTCAACGAGCCCGACAACATCTGGTACGGAAGAAATCTCGCGGGACTTGAGAAGGCATGGAAGCAGGTTTACGAGGCGGTTCATAAAATAGATCCGAACGCGCGCTGCGCGGGTCCGAACTTCGCGGGCTTCAACGCGGGCACATACGACAGCTTCCTGTCCTACTGCTATGACAACAACTGTCTGCCCGAGCTTATAACATGGCACGAGCTCGGCGACAGCTCGCTGACATCATTTTTCAACAACTACGATTCCGTTAAAAGCTCGGCGGCAAAATATTATACCGACGCATACGCTGCAAAATCGGGCAGAAGCTATCAGCCTGAGCTGCTCGTAAACGAGTACGCGCGTCATTACGACATAGCCACGTCGGGCGGGCTTGTGAAGTGGCTTTCAATGTTCGAGGACAAGGACATGAGCGGCTGTATGGCGTACTGGGGCATGGCAAACTCGCTTAACGAGGTCGCAGCCGACCAGAACAGCCCCTCGTCAACGTGGTGGGTATATCACTGGTACGCGCAGATGACGGGCGAGCAGTGTCCGCTTACGTCTCCCGCGTTCGCCGCGACGCGCTTTTACGGCGTGACCTCGTATGACGAGGAAATAAACACAGCCTACGCGCTTTTCGGCGGCAGCGAGGATAAACGCGGCAAGGAAACGGTGTATCTTGACAATATGAACGCGACGTCGCTCGCGAACGCAAACGGCGCGGTCAATGTAAAGATTTACGCGGTCGGGTTCTCGGGTCAGCAGGGCGCGAACTACAAGCCCGAGGTGATATTCAACGGAGCGGTCAATGTTACGGACAACTCGCTTAAGATCCAAATTACCGATACGGACGAAATGAACGCGTATTTCGCGGTTATAACGCCCGCTCCCATTCCCTCGGAAACGACCGAAACAGAAAACGTAAAGCTCTCGACCGATCCCTACGAGGCGGAGGACGCACAGCTTCTGGGCGGCGCGAAGGCGTACACGCAGACCGGCTGGAGCACATGGGCGGTTTCGGGTCGCAGAGATGTGGGCAGCATCAACAATAACGGCGACGGATTGAAATTTACTATCAGCGTCCCCGAGGACGGAGATTACGATTTAAGCCTTTTCTACTCGCTCCAGGCTCCGTATGTAAATCCGCAGACGCTCCGACCCGACGCGGGCGGACAGAACCGCGCGCAGGGCAAAATGCTGCCGTTCGGTATGCAGATCGACGGCGGCGATGTTGAAACGATTTATCTCGAATCGACCGTAACGTGGAACTACCGCAGGCATTACGACATGATCCGCACCCTTACGGCGGGCGAGCATACCGTCACGTTCACGCAGATAAACGGCGACGAGGGCAGTAAGGGCAATTTACAGCTCGCAGCCGCGGTCGATAAGCTGGACGTTAAAAAGCACGACGCAAGCTTCCGCGATTTTGAAATAGACTTATCCGAAATGGCGGCGTTTAAGGAGGACGGTAGGTATATCGTAACGGCTGTCGCGCCCGAGAGCGGATATTATAAGGTTTCGGGCGGCGATTTCAAAATCTCGCGCCGTCTTATAGATTATGCTCCCGACGCGGATTCATACTCGACGATATCAACCTACGACACGCCCGTTTCCGATACGTTCTATCTCTCGAAGGGCGCGAACACGCTCGTTATAGAGGGAAACGCGTCAACGGTCGGATTTGCGTATGTCCCCGACGCTTCGGGCGCGGCGATCGAGGCAAAGAACATAGCGATACACGGTCCCAACGCGTATTGCGCGGAGAACGGCTTTGCCGAGGGCGGACATGTTATAAGAGATCTCGGCGTAGGCACGGACGCGGACGAAACGGCGGCGGACAACTATATCGAATTTAACGTGAATGTGAAATCGGACGGAATGTACAATTTTGAGATAGAGTATTCCAACGACGAGCCCGCGCCCGTAATGCTCAAGGACAACGGCGACACATATGTGCATCCGTACAATATCGATCTCGTCGAGCGGTACGCGCAGATCAAGGTAAACGACGCGGAGCCGGAGACGGTATATTTCAGGAACACGTTCAGCTGGGACACGTTCCGCGCCGTCAGCGTGCCGCTCAAATTAAAGGCGGGCGATAACACGATAAGGATTTACAACGACAATTCCTATCATTTCAGCCCGATAGTAAATTCTACCGCGCCGGAAATAAGCGCCGTTGCGGTCAAGAGCCTGAACAGGTCTGAGGACATTATCACAATAACCTCCGCCGGCACGGATATTGACACTTCCGCGCTCGACAAAACCATATCCGAAGCGAATGAAATTCTCGCTCATTCGGACGAATACTCGGCAGCCACCGTCGCCGCGTTAAAATCCGCTCTTGAAAACGTGAGCCGCGAAACTCAGAGCGACGTGAACAAATCGCGCAAAAACATACTTGACGCGATAGACGGACTAAAGCCCGAATCTCTTAATTTGGCGGACTATTATGCGACCTCTTTCGCTTCCACGAGTATCGGAAACCCCGAATACTCATACGACCAAAATCCGTCAACCGCATGGACAGCGAAACGAACCGCGTCTCCGTACGCGGCGTACGAGGTGTTCTACGCGGGCGACGGAAAGGTATTTGATTTAACGGAAATAACAATGACCGGAAACGGCAATACGCGCGTCGTATATCTCGGAACGGACAGCGACGATATTTTGAAAACGCCGGCAGAAATGGGTTCAAAATCAGATCTCGCTTCAAAGGACTCAAATTTGTACGTTCCGTTCGCCAATCTCTACAGTGCGAAAATATTAGGTACGACCTCCGGCGCGAACGTTACCACCGCTCTCACGGGCAAATACAGGTATTTCATAGTAGCGGCGGCGACATGGGAGGAGACGAGCGTAAACGAGCTTGAACTTTCGGCGAAGATATCCGCCGAAGAACCGAAGCTCAAAACTCATATAGATATAACCTCGGACGCCGACACGGTATACGCGGATTACACTATCATAAACGAACATGGAAATTTGCGCGCATACCTCGCGAAATACAAGGATAACGCTCTCGTTGAGGTTACATCCGGAGAAGCTACCGAAAACGCGTTAAGACTCTCGATCCCCGCGGACGAAGGAAATTTCGAATACAAGGCGTTCCTTTGGGACGATAAGCAGTCGCCGATATGCGATTGCGCCGAATTATCCGAAAAATAAACGATTTTAAACAAAACAACATCAAAAAAACAGCCTCGGCAGTGGATCAAAGGATGACCCGCCCTGAGGCTGTTTTCTTTATATTTTATCTGTATTTACTCCGTGATTATCAATTATATATCTGAACCGCTGAGTGAAATTGCGCTTATCATCGATGTGAACTCGGCGCGTGTGATGCTTGACTTCGGCGCAAGTGTGCCGTCGGGATAACCTTTGATCACGCCCGCTCCGCACGCCCACTGTATCGCGGGTACCGCGTATTCGCTTATATCAGCCGCGTCGGGATAACTTAATATATTCGTGTTCTCGCCGATTGATACATCAGCGCCTATGTAATTCTTCATGTATCTGTACAGGATCGCCGCCGTCTGCTCGCGCGTAACGTTTTCCTCGGGCCTGAATATTCCTTCTCCGTAGCCCGTAACTATGCCGTTTTCAGCCGCCCATGCCACATATGGAGCGTAGTACGCGTTCGCGTCAACGTCGGTGAACGGCGAGGCTTTAGTTGTTTCAGCCGCGCCCATACGGCCTACGATAGTCACAAGCATTCCGCGTGTAAGCGTTGCATCCGGAGCGAACTCCGTATCGGTCACGCCGTTTATAAGTCCCTCGGTATATGCCGCCTTTACCGCGTTATAGAACCAATCCGTCGGCTTTACGTCCGTAAACGGCAAGCTGCCGGTTGACGGAGCGGCCGTAGGCTCGGGCTGCTGTGTCGCCGCGGGAGCGGTTGTTTCCGCGGGAGCCGCTGTTGCTTCGGGAGCGGTTGTTTCCGCCGGAGCGGCTGTAGGCTCAGTCGTCGGTGCGGGCGATGCTGTCGGTGTCGCAGCCGACGAAGAAGGCTTAAATCCTCCGCCGCCATGCGTGGTCGGAGCGGCTGTCGCCGCTGGCGTTGCCGTCGGCTCAGCTGTTGCTTCCGGTGTTTGTATCGGTTCCGCTGATGCCTCGGGAGTTTGCGTCGGTTCTGCTGATGACGGGCGGAAGGATAAATTCTTTATAGGATTTCCGTCCTCGTCGGCGTAACATCCTATCTCACCATCGAATGTCACAACCTCACCATCGGATATTGCCGTTACTCCTTTAAGATTGGCGAATCCCGCCACGCCCGCGTCCGAGGTAAAGGTGCAGGTGTCGTCCATTTCCGTTTTTATGGGGCCCTCGAACGGTCCGTCGGCCTGATAAATACCGTATTTGCATTCCGTGTTGGCAGCCCTTACCTTGAGAGTGCTGTTGTTTTCAAGCTTAATTCTGCCATTATATGTTGTGCCGTTATCATCGGCAGCTTCACTATTCATATTAAGTCCTACGTTAAGTATTCCCTTATTGCTGACTGCCGAGGCGGTCAGGCTTGAATTGTCCTTTATGACGATTTCGCTGACCTCACAGCCGATAGCCGCGTGCACGAACTCTGTATCCGCAGTTGAACCGCCTTCCGCCTTAACCTGCGCGCCGCCGCTTATTGTCAGGGAACCACCCGGCCACGTCGCTATTCCTTCGCTGTCTTCGTATGCGTCTCCACCGTAGGCGTTGACCTCCGCGTTTGATATATCGATATTTTTATAGACGAGTATGCCGTCTGAGTCTGTTTGAGCGTCTTGTTCCGATTCGTCATACGAGGTGTTTCCTCCGAAGGCGTTAAGAGTGCCTTTTCCGGTTATTGTCAGATTGCCTTCGCAGGCAACGCCAAAGCTGTCAACGTTTACTCCGTCGCCCGAGATTACCGTAAGAGTGCCGTCTATGTCAAGCGTTAAGTCGCCGCGCACATTTATTCCCGACGTGCAAATGCTGGTATCGTTTCGCGTAAATCCTGCCGCGGCGCTTTTAATATACGGAGCTTCGCCCTCGGGGACGTAAAGCGTTGAGCCCGCGCTCATGTAAAGTCCGTCCTCGTGCGTTGTAACAAAACGGAAATCCGAGGTGAGCGTCAGCTTATTTTGCTCGCATATCGCGCCCGGCACTTCGACAGGGTCGGACTTTTCGCCGGTGTGAAAGTCGTATTTTGAATACAGCGTGCCGGTTTCGCCGTCGAAATAGAGTATCTTGTCACCCTCGGCAACATCCGCCGAGTTTTTAAATTCGATATACTTCGCGATGTTTCCGTCAGTGTCAACATAGCTGTTTGTCAATTTGTCAGTTCCCCTTGTGTATGCCAGCACTTCGCCGTCCGCCGACGTTGCCGTAACACCGACAAGATCGGCGCCTGACGCTTTCATTTCTCCCGCGGCGATAAACGTGCAGGTGCTGTCCATTTCTACGGGAAGAACCGCGTTTGGAAAGTGTGAAATGCCGACGCCGCGGTCAGAACCATCGGCGCTCACTATGATTGAACTGTTGTTTTTAAGCGTAATACCGCCGTTATAAATCGTGCCGTTACCGAAAGGTTCGCCGCAAATCATGATCAAGCCGCAGACGTCGTCTTCCTCTCCTCCCGTCGCCGAGGCGACAAAACTCGAATTGTCCTTGACTGTAAGATAGCTCGTCACGCACGCGTAGCTGTAGAATCGATCGTAAAAATCTCCTTCTCCTCGATTTTCACCGCTTTGCGCCGTGACAGAGGCTCCTTCGCCTATGGTAACGGAGTGCTCCGGATCGGTCAATATACCATGACTCAGTCCGTACGCATCGCCGCCGATAAAACGGGCGTTGGCAACGGATATATCCAAATCTCCGTATATGTATATACCGAATGAGTCCCATCTGCCGGATTCCGCCGCCTCGTCGTCCTTCGTGTCACCGCATATCGCTTCAAGACTGCCTTTTCCGGTTATTTTAAGGTCGCCGTCCGAAAGAATGGCGCGTCCGGAAGCGTCCGTACCCGTTCCCGATTGCACGGTCAAAGTTCCGTCTATGTCTATCGTGCTGCCGTCTGCGGCAAATATTCCGGTGTACTCGTTAAGTTTATCGTCTCCTGTAAATCCGCCGGCAGCGCTCAGTATCGACGGGTGCTCACCCTCGGGAACATAGAGCGTAGTGTTGGAGTCTATGAAAAGTCCGTCCTTAGCCGTCGTCACAAACTGGAAGTCCGATGTGAGCGTCAGCTTGTTTCCCTCACATATCGCGCCCGGGAAGCTGTCTATCGGCTCGGAAAACTCCTTGGTGTCATAGTCCATCTTTGTGTACAGCTTGCTCGTTGCGCTGTCGTAGTATAGGATATGGTCTTTTATCGCGGCGTCCGCTATGACCGTTATCGGGAAGTTGTCCCTCGCATAGAAAGCCGCGTCGCTGAAGCTTGACGCATCTTCGGGAGCCATGCCCAAAGCTTCCGGATTGCCGCTCATGATTACAATCATCATCGCGTCAAGAACTACACTTTTTTGCCTCCATTGATTGTAAGCCGTTTCAAGGTCTGCAGGGATCCCCTCGCCTATCTCCTCGGGGTGAGCATTATAGTATTCGACGACGCTGTTGTACGCTTTAAGAGCGTCTTCGGTTTGTGCGAGTACGTCCATAAATCCTACCTGCTCAAGGTACGCTTCGCTTATTTCTTTGTCCGCTGCGATCGTCTCGCCCCAGTCGGCCCACTCGGCTTCGTTATTTTCGCTTGTGGTTTTTATAAAGCTTTCGCCTTCGTTCACTACGCCCTTCGCATATTTGCTCTGAGCATTATTTACAGCTTCATAGGACCTCATACAAATCTCGGACGGAAACTCCTGATTTGTTATCTCGTATTTTCCGTCGGCGGTCTTGTTGGTCACGACAACGGAAAATTTTGCGTTTGCGGGTATGTATACGGGCTCCTCCAAATCGAAACGGTGATAACCGCCGTACTCATACGTTTTTTTGCCGCTCGCAACAAGCTCTCCGTCGGTCGGAGAAGCGCTTTGGTCGCTGAGCATATATATTTCGAATGTTGTTTCCGTACCCGGGAGCTCCGTGTAAAATGTCAGTGTTTTTGCCGTTAAATCCACATCGTCGTTTTTAAATGTATTCGCCATGGAGGTCGGTTCGTCAAAGACATTATTCTTGTACGAGCTGTAAACGGGCATATAATCATACTTAAAGCTGCGGTAAGCGCCGCTTGCGCTCTCGTCGGGGGTGACGTCAAAATCAAATGCCTCCGGAGTCTCTAAGGTATGGTCGTAGTAAGATAAATAGAAATATCCGTGGTCGCCCCAGATGTTTTTATTCGGAAATTCGCTCTCATCGCTGCCCCAGCTGTTTTTTACTATCCACGCTCCGTTTCCCGGAGGTTCTTCAAAGAAATTTTCCTTCGGGAAGCTGTCGTCCCAGCCTACTATCATGACGGCGTGATCCATATGTTCTCCGTTTTCGCTGTCCTCCTTATTACTCAACGGCGTATAATGCGCCCATGACGCGGGATTGATATTGTGGTGTTCGCTCTTCTCCGGCTCTGATGACGTGTCGGCGGCATAAAGGATATGTACCGCGCGTCCCTTCATGAGCTGCTCCTTTATCGCGTCCGTTCCCGCTTGATTATAGACGTAATTATATTTTTTCTCAGTCTCATCGTATTCGAATTGAGCCGGAGACGGCAGCATGAAGCTCTCCTCGAGCGGATATACCTGTCCGAAGCGGTCCTGCTCGTCAATGCTCCAATCGTCAAAAGGGCTGTATAAATAGGGTTCAAACCCTTCCACATACTCCAAATAATTTTTGCCCGTTTCGGGATCCCTGTATACTATAGTTTCTTCCTTGCCGCGGTAGGGGAATTGCTCTTCCAGCATAGGACCTATTCCCGCCGAGTATATAGACGTTGCGGTCGTGCCGCCGCCGCCTTTATCCATTTTTCCGCTGCTGCTTATGTCGGGATCTGTAAAGTATATTCCCTCTCCGCCCTGATCGCCGAAATCCTCGGGAAGAGCGTTATTTGCAAACCACGCGAGATGATGCTCGGATAAGTCCATTTCCCAAGGCATACTTTTGTTCCATTCATCATACGACATTCCGAGATCCGTTAAAATACTCGTTTCCGCCGCGGCGGTTGCCGCAAAACCCCAGCAAGTGCCTAAAAATCCTTGGTTCTTTACGGGTGTGACGTAATTCTTTTTCACTCCGCTTCCGTCAAGATCCGCGTTTCGCAAATCGAACGTCTCGGGATATTCGTTTTCCGAAGCGAGACTTATATCCGACGGGTTATAGAAATATTTTCGGCTTTCTATAAGTCTTTTCGCCGCGTCCTCGGCAGCGCTGTCCGCCAAATCGAACGCAAGCGCCGGTACCGCCGAAGAAACCATGGCGGACGCCAGCATCATTGACAGAAATCTTTTCAGATATTTCATAATAACTGTATTCCTCCTTAAAAAAATTTAAATAAAGCTCAATAGATTAATTTTATCATTTTGAATAAAAAAAATCAATAAAACGTCATAAAAATCATTTTTTAGAGCGTAAATGTTGGCTGACCGATATTTTACGGCATATAAAATTTCGTAAAACTCCGAATTTACGACGCAAATGTAAATTGATTTATTTTAAGATATGTGCTATAATGATTTTGGCGTTACCTAAATCGTAGATTTTGACGCCTGTGAGAACATTGTATTATGCCTTCTACGGCAAAAGGAAGGAGAATGAAGATGAAAAAGATGAATAAATTTATTTCGGCGGTTTTGGCGCTGTCTTTGACGCTCGGCGCATCAATTTTGCCCGTATATGCGGACGAAACGGCGGCTTACGACATATCTCCCTCGTCAAATACGGCGGCGAGGACGCTGAAAAGCAAAAATGAAAGCGACTGGACAATATGCGTGTATCTCTGCGGCACAAATCTTGAAAGCGGCGCAAGCAGCGGTACATATAACCTTTTGCAGATGCTCGAGGCGGACATTCCCGAGAATGTGACGGTTCTCGTAATGACCGGCGGCGCGCGCGAATGGGATCCTTTGGGACTGGCGGACAGCGCGGTAAAGGACAGAACAATAAAAAGAGGCGCTTATTACAAGCCCGATCCCGATCACACGCAGATTTTTGAAGTTACCGACGACAAAATGAAGCTGCTTTATACCTATAAGGAAAATATGGCGATGAACGACATGGCGACGGCGGCGGAATTTATGGAATTTGCGCTGCGTTACGCGCCGTCCGAGCATCTTATGATAGATTTTTGGGATCACGGCGGCGGTCCGCTGGGCGGAGCTATTCAAGACGAATACACGAGAAAAATAGCGTCCGTTCCCGAAATAGCGGATCTTGCGGAGGCGGTAAGCGACGCGCGCGGCGATAAGATAGATATTTTCGGCTTTGACGCTTGTATGATGTCAAGTATTGAAATCGCCAATGTTTTGTCGCCTTACGCCGATTATCTTGTAGCCTCCGAGGAGATCGAACCCGGCAACGGCTGGAATTACAAATGGCTGAGCGGCGTCGGCGGCAGCGCCGAGGACGTGGGCAAAAGAATTGTGGATTACTTCGGCAAAACCTACAGCGACGAGGATGAATGGTCAGACGCTCTTGATATAACTCTCGCGCTGACCGATCTTTCTCAGATGGGCGAAGTGAGGGACGCGTTTAACAAAATGGCGGAGGAATTAAACGACGCGCTCGTTAACGACCCGAAGGAGTACGCTCTTATCGCAAGAGAAGTGATGCACGCCAAAACCATGTATGACGGTTCGGACGGTCTTATTGATTTATATGATTTCGCGGACGAAATGAAGGACATTCTTCCTTCCGCACAGGGCGTTATTGACGCGCTAGGAACGCCCCCGGGAAGCACTCCCGAATCTGCCGTGGGCGAAGCGACGGGCGAAAGCCCCGCCGTAGTATACAGAGGCGTAGGCTCGAGCTACAGCGAATGTCTGGGAATGTCATTCTATTATCCGACCGTTAAGACGCATTTCGGAACGAACAAGAGAAATAAAAAAAATATAGAATTATATAGGAGCTTTGGTCTGTCCGATACATACAGCGATTATATAGACGCGCATATAAAGGAAACAAGCGCGCTTCAGACGTTTAAAGGCGAATTTGTTGTCGGTTACGACTCCGAAACATACGATCCCGTGCTGACGATACCAAATATCGACGATGCGCTCGCGATTAAATCCGTTTATTTAAAGATGCTCTATATTCCGAACACGGAGGACGATGAGGAAAGCTCGTATCTTCTCGGCACGGAATCGGTAACGGAGGACTGGGACAACGCGAGCTTTACCGCCGCTGTTCCGGAGGAATGGTTCTCTCTGAACAACGAAATATTTACCATTGAAAAGGTCTCAGAAGATTTGTACGGCACATACGAAATATACACAATGCCTGTGGTCATCGGCGATAACGACTTTTTATCCTATATGTCGCTTTACAAGCCGGCCGACGACTCGAATTATTACATAGTCGGCATAATAGACAATGACGGCAGCAGCAACGCGGCGGACAGATCGTATATGCCCGAGGGTGATTTTACATTCAGTCCCGTGCTTATCAACGACGAGAACGAGGAGGATTATATCGTAAACAAGCCCTATACAATAACCGAAGCCGCAGCCGAAAAAGCAGAGGGCTATGCTCTGCTTCCCGAATACACGGAGCTTGAGGACGGCAGCGACGCGTCATACACAGTGTATTTTGTGGCAACCGACATGAAGGACAACGAATACGAAACGAACGCCTCAAACTACATAATAATCAACGATTTCAGCGAAATTTCGATTAACGCTCTGCCGCCGCAGATCTACACCGGCAGCGAGATCACTCCGAGGCTTTCATACAGCTATAATGACGAAGGCAATCTGTTTATCAATTTAATCGACGTGCGTTACGAGAACAACGTAAACGTCGGCACGGCGACCGTCACGGCAACATCACTCGACGAGGAGCTGCCCGGTTCTCTCACCACTGAATTTGAAATCAAGCCGCTCGAGGAAATTTTCGGCGACCTCAGCTATGACGACTGGGATTTTGACGCTGTGAATTATATGTATTCAAACGGCTATATGACGAGCGCGGGAGAAAACAGCTTCGCGCCCGACGCTCCCATGACAAGAGCGATGACAGTTACAACGCTTCACAATATTTCGGACGGAACGGGCGGCGTGGATGACATAAAATTTGAAGACGTACACGAAACCGACGACTACTATAAAGATGTGCGCTGGGCTGTCTCAAATAAAATCGTTTTCGGCTTCAGCGATACATATTTCGGACCGGAAGACAGAATAAGCCGCGAGCAGTTTATGACTATGCTCTATCGCTATGAGAAGATAAACGGCGGCGGATATGAAGATGACGCAAAATACAGGCTGCCGTACAAAGACGCGGGTGAAATAAGCGATTACGCTCTCGAAGCGGCGTCATGGCTCAACGCGAACAATATAATAACAGGCTATGACGACGGCACGCTCCATCCGAAGGATTACATATCACGCGCCGAAGCGGCGACGGTCATTAAAAAATATCTTGAGAGATAAGCGTAAATATATAATACTATAAAACAGTATCATATAACCGAATGTCGGTTAATATGAAGCCGTATCAATCGAAAAAACGTCCCGACGATTTTTCGGGATTTGGTATAATAGTTTTAGCAGAGGCGACGGATGGGCTATCACCTTCGGAAACGGAGGTCGACCCATCAAGGTCAGCCTCTGTTTTTTTTGCGTCCGCCTCGGTCTGCTTGTCGTAATACCTCGGATATGCCGCCGTGAGTATCGCCATAATTTGTATCATTTCGTTTTTGACCATAACGTCCTCCTTAAAAAATATCGTCACTGTTTCCGTTAGCCGCAAGATTTAAGAAAAAATTATTGCTCTTGGGGGCAACTCTCTTACTCCCCTCACTCTTACTATTTTCTTTTACTATATTTATCTTACTATCCTCACCAAACGTGGGTATACCCTCTCCCCAATTTTGGGTATACCCTCTCCTCAATTTTGGGTATACCCTCTCCCCAATTTTGGGTATACCCTATATCCACGGCGTGACCACCCTCTTGTAAATCCTCGGGATACCCCCTTGTAATTCTGCGGAACACATAGGCTTAATACTACGCACACCGCATTTTTTGACTAAAAAAAGCAAAGCCCGCTCATTTCGGAGCGGGCTTTTTGTGTATTGCTGTGTATTACTGTGCGTCGATTATTCTCACAATTACAGTTGACGCTTCGGCTCTTGTCAGGCTGTTTGACGGAGCGAATGAGCCGTCGTTGTAGCCTGTAATAATGCCCTTCGAGTATACATCTGCGACATAGGGCTGATAGTCGGCTGAAATGGAGTTCCAGTCGGGTATCTTGCTCGTGTCGGGGGTCGCGGCATGAGCTTTGCCGAGATAATCGAGCGTGCGGCTGATGATTTTCGCCATTTCCGCGCGGGTGATCGGTGTTTCTCTGACGGTGAGGTCGGTATCGGCTGATGTGATAAGTCCCATATCAACCGCCGCGTTGAATGTCGGCTTCGCCCAGTCCTCCCACGAGGTGCCTATCGAGCTTGCCGGAGCCGCGGTCACATCGCCTCTGTACGCGAGAGCGGTTACGACCTTGAGAAACTCCTCATGCGTGATTTGATTATCGGGTCGGAACGTGCCGTCCTCATAGCCGTTGAAGCCGCCAAGCTCCGTTATCCGCTTTACGTTATCATATGCCCAGTGATTTGATGGAACGTCGGAATACGAACCCGTCTGCGGCGCGGGAGCGGGCTGCGAAGGAGTCTCGGTCGGCTGCGCAGAGGACGCGCCGCCACAATGGACAGTCACGCCGGTATAATCATTATCAGCGTTGATCTGCTTCCACTGTTCCTCGCTCCCGTCATAATATATGTCCGTTAATGAATCACAATACGCAAACACACGATTGGCGATTTTTGTAACGCTGGCGGGTATTGTTATGCTTGTTAATGACGTGCAGCCGGAAAATACAAATTCATCGATACTTGTAACGCTGGCGGGTATTGTTATGCTTGTTAATGACGTGCAGCCGACAAACGCAAATTGATTGATACTTGTAACGCCGTCTTGTATTGTTACGTTTGTTAATGATTCACATCGGTCAAACGCACTCTCGCCGATGCTTGTAACGCTGCCGGGTATTGTTACGCTTGTTAATGACGTACAATATCCAAACGCACTATTGTCGATTTTCGTAACGCTGTCGGGTATTGTTATGCTTGCTAATGACCTACAATAGCTAAACGCAAATGGACCGATACTTGTAACGCTGTTGGGTATTGTTACGCTTTTTAATGATGTACAGCCGTAAAACGCATTCGAGCCGATACTTGTAACGCTGCCCGGTATCGTTACACTTGTTAATGACTTGCAGCCGACAAACGTACATATGCCGATTTCTGTAACGCTATTGGATATCGCTGCGCTTGTTAATGACGTGCAGTCTTCAAACGCATTCGCACCGATACTTGTAACACTGTCGGGTATCGTTATGCTTGTTAATGAATAGCAGTCTTCAAACGCATTCGCACCGATACTTGTAACACTGTCGGGTATCGTTATGCTTGTTAATGAATAGCAGTATTTAAACGCATTCGCACCGATACTTGTAACACTGTCGGGTATTGTTATGCTTTTTAATGACGCGCATAATCTAAACGCATCCTCACCGATACTTGTAACACTGTCGGGTATTGTTACGCTTTTTAATGTATCGTCATATGCGAGCGAGACGCCTGTTACGGGCATACCATCGATTTCAGAAGGGACCACGGCATTGTCACCGATATAATGGTCAACAAAAACGCCGGTCCCGTCTTCGTTGACTTCATACGACCAATCACCGTACCACTCCGCTCCCGCGATACACGGTATAAACGCCGCGAGCATACCAAACGCGAGCATAATGCTCAAAATTCTTTTTTTCATTTACTCCAACTCCTTTTTTAATTGAGTATTTTAATGATTTTTGATAAATCCGCGCAAATAAAAATGCGCGGCCTCATTCATCCATCAGGCCGCACATCAAAAAAACGCGGTCTTTGACTGAATGTTGTCACACATCTCATTCCCTAAATAATCGTCAGTAAAGGAATAAACGCCAAAGCCTACGCCTTTTCCATAGCGTAGCCCTTACCGACACAGATTATTAAATTGAGATATGTGACGAGTATATTTTACCATAACAATCCCAAAAAGTAAATAGAAATATAAAAAATTCCCACCCGCAAAATAAACCCCCGCCGCTATGTGCTTGTGACCGCGCTCGCCGTAACGGCGGCGAGGAGGGATATTTAAAATGCAATCGATTCCTGTTTGGCGAAGGCGGCGCATGATAATTTTTGCAAAAATAACGACTTTTTGCGCCAAAATATTGAAATATTGAATTAGAAATTATATAATTTATATGTAATCAACAAAGTACCGGAGTGGTTTTTATGAATGAAACACTGAATACGAGAGAGAGTATACCGCCTTATCTGAGCAGAAAAATACGTTTTTTGTCGTTTTTTACCATTTTATGCGTGGTATTCATCCACTCGTACAATTACAGTGACACATATCTGCTGCCGACGACCGCGATTCAAGAGGGAAAACAAATTTGCCCGATGATACAGTTTTTCATCAGCAACGCGCTGACAAGATTTGCCAATCCTCTGTATTTTTTCATTTCGGGGTATCTCTTTTTCGCGGGAGCGCATTGTTTTAACGTGTCTGCTTACGCGAAAAAGCTGAAAAAGAGGCTCGTCACGCTGATGGTGCCGTACTGTGTATGGGTGCTCGCGTGGAGCGCGGCGGGAATACTTATCGTGAATTACTGCAAAATATCATTTCCGGTCATCGACGAAAAAATCGGACTGCTCCGCGAAAACGGATTGGAGGCGTTTTTCTCGACGCCTCTTCCGTTCCAGTTTTGGTATATCGCGGATCTGTTTAAGCTTGCAATTTTGTCGCCCATCGTGTATTTTCTTGTAAAAAAGCTGAAAATATTTGCCGTAATTCTCGCGGCGGTTCCGTGGATATTTGATTATTCCGTCGCGTATATGCCCAACTGCGACGGAATATTGTTCTTTGTGCTCGGCGCGTATCTCGCGGTAAATAGCGTACGTTTTCCTGGCAGGGAGCGCCGCGTAAAAAAGACCGCTTTGACGGTCGCCATACCCGTTATATGGATAGCGGTATGCGCCGCGTACACGATACTGAGCGCCGCTGCCGCGCCTGCGCCGGCGCTGCTTTTGGCGTATAAAGCGTGCTGCGCTTTTGGATTTATGTCGGTTTTTATCATATACGACACGGCTTCGGCGCGGATCGAAAGAAGCCGCGCGCTCGACGCGCTTTCTTCATGCACATTCTTTATTTACGCGTGCCACGAGCCTTTGCAGCATATGATATTTCAGCGAGTTCTCGCGTTTACCGACTCGGATTTTGTACATATGGCGCTGTTCTTCTTACTGCCGCTCGTTTTTGCCGCGTTCGGCGCGGCGGCGGGAAGTCTGCTCCGCAAAGCCGCCCCGCGCGTCCACTCTATCCTGACGGGAGGAAGAGGCTGATACTGGTCGAGAATAACAGCAGCCGAAATCGTCACCTGTTATGTTCCGTCAGCGCTTCCAACTGCTTCTTTGAATGACGGTGACCGTGGCTGTTTCCCGAGGCGTAATGGTTATGCTCATGCGAGTGAGTGATCGTGTGAATATGCGTGACGCCGTTGTGCGTATGCGAAAACGTATGCGTGTGCATATGAGTATGCTGCCTTATAACGGTGTCGGCAACGACAAGCGCAGTGCCGGCAGCCATTATCAGTAACGCTGTAAAATATGAAAGCGTAAGCGGCTCTCCGAGCATCACGAACGAGATAAACGCGCCCACAAACGGCGCCGCCGCGTAATACGCGCTCGTCTTTGCCGCCCCAAGGCTTCTCTGCGCGCGGATATACATAAAAATGCTGAGTCCGTACGCGACAAATCCGAGCAGCATCGCGGCTGTGATATATCCGACCGCGGGAAACGGCTCGCGCAGAACAAGCGCGACAAGCATTGAGCCGCCGCCCGAGCATAAGCCCTTCAGCACAACGATTTCATATGTGCTTTTACCTGAAATATTGCGCGTGCAGTTATTTTCGAGTCCCCAGCACACCGCAGCCGACAGCACGAATAACGAGCCGTACGAAAAGCGAAAGCTGTCCGCTCCCTCAAGCGACAGTATAATGCTCGACAGCGATATCAGCGCGATCGCCGCCCATAATCTTTTGCTGACCGTCTCGTGAAAAATCACAAGCGCGATAAGCGTCGTCGCGGCAATTTCAAAATTACCGAGCAGCGACGCGTTCGCAGCGCTGCCGTATTTTATGCCGAGCATCAACAAAATCGGAGCGGCAATATCGAGAACGATCATTCCCAGCGTATACGGCAGGTCTTTTTTCGTCAGGCGCTCGGATCTATCTTCCTTTTTGAAATGAAAAATATACATTATCCCCACGCCCGCTCCCGCGCCGAGATACAGAAACGCCGCCATAAACGTCGGGGAAACATTGGCGAGCAGCACCTTCGAAAACGGCGTGTTTACGGCGTAAAACACAGCCGCAAGCAGCGCGTACAAAACAGGCAGCGCCTTATCGTGTATTTTCATTTTGATCCCTCGATTATTTGGTCTGTATAAACGCGAGCAGCTTTTCTCTCGCTTCGGCGGATTTGGCTGCCGAGAAGCCGTGTCCTTCTTTCGGAAATACCACAAGATCGGCGTGTTCATAAAGCGTCAGCGCCTGTCGGCTGTATGAGAGCGGAACGATATTATCCGCGTCGCCGTGAAGAATGAGCACATCGCCTTTGTATTTTCCTATGTTGTTATCCTTGAACGGATAAAAATCCCTGATAGACGTGAAGAATACTTTTCCGAGCGTAAATCCCCACAAGCTATACGTTTCCGGAATATTCGACTCGTTCTTGAAATTACTCCGCCAGTTGTCCGGAATATTATACGCGGGGAAGTAAAGCACCATCGCCTTTACCTTATCCAAAAGCTCCTCCGCGGCGAGAGCGGATATAAGTCCGCCCTGACTGCCTCCGGCGAGGAACATATTTTCCGTATTAATGCCGTCGAGCTTGCTGATATCGTCGAATACCGCGAGCAAATCCGCTTTTTCGGTAAATACGGTCATATCCGTCGTGGTTCTGCCCTTGCTCATTTTTCTGTTTGAACCGCCGCAGAATTCGAATGAGTATGAGGCGTAACCGTTGTCCGAGAGATATTCGCATTCGGGCTTGAAATCATCGCAGCCGCCGTTGAAGCCGTGGCTGAATATGACAGTGCCGCGCGGATCGCCCGCCGGACGGTAGAGCTTTCCGTATATGGTGTATGTTCCGTTTTCATCGCTGTAGGTGACGCTGTGCTCCTCAACGCTCGGGGGTCTTGTCGCTTCAGGCTCCCCTTCGCACAATTCGGTCATTTTGTCCGCTATCATCGGCACATAAAATTCCTCGCAGCAAGCCACGTTCGGGTGTGAGCCGTTTCCGTTTATTATGTACTTTTCCATCTGCTCGGGATCGCGCGTATCAAGCGTCGCGTCGGTGAACATATCGACTACGCTCACGCCCCACTTTTCGCACATTTCAACGGTCAGATCGTGAAGCTGAGTTTGAATGTCAAAATCTCTCGCGCCCGATTTATGTATCGTTACAAACACGATTTTTGTATTCGGCCACTTTTGGCGCATTGTATAGAGTATTTCCTCGAACGCGCCGCAGAAGGTCGAATTGTCAAAAGCGGTCGCGTCCGCGCCCTGTATCGTGCCTATTTTATCGAGCACCGTGTCATACGCATCGTTTGTGTAGCCGTCGAACACAACAAAATCGGGTTCGTCAGCCGACGCGTTTTTCACCTGAGTTATAACGTCGTTGCTGCTCTTTATAACGGTCGCGCCGTTTTTCGAGTATTTTGTGAGATACATACTGTATTTGTTCGCGAGCAGATTCATAAACGCGTTGTTCGGCGCGTTGTGTCCCTGCACTATGCTGTCGCCGAACGCGTACACCGTTTTGAAGTTGAGCGGGCTCTTTACATCGGGATCGACCGCGACACCGTCTCCGATTATCGCCGCCGCGACATTATCGACCTCGACTGTTCCGTTGGGCTTCGCCGCGCGCACATACATTGAGCCGATGTTGTCAGCGCAGCTTGAATAGAACGATACGTCCTTGATTTCCGCGCTCTTTCCCGCCGCGTTCGTTATTTTTATCGTAACCTTTTTCGATACGAAATCCGCCTCCGCGTCAACGTGCATCCAATCGCCGATAAAGCTCTTATCGACATTCTGCCCGTTCGCGAGGAATGTTTTGCCCTCTTTATATTCAAGTCCTATCACATGACCCGCCGCGTTGCCGCCGCTGCCGGTTATGCCGTAGCTTATATTTCCCCCGTCAAACGATGGCGCGGTGTTGCCTATCGAGAATTGGCTGTTTCCTGCGGTACCCGTCGGAGCGAATTTTATATCGGCTTCGATTTTTACCTTCTTGCCCGTGCAGTCGAGCTCGTCAAACGTAGTCCACGCTCCCGCCGTAGCGCCCTTTGACGCGTAGTGAAGCGTTCCGTTTTCGACTGTCGGCAGACTGCTGTCCTTGCCGAGGTGCCACGCGCTCTGATTTACCGTGTAGTCTTCAAAATCCTCGTAATAATCGTACTGCGTCACCATGTTGAACACAAGCGTAAGCTCGGTGTTCTCCGTAAGAACCGCACTCATATCCGATTTCGACTCGTCGAGCTGATACAAATCACGCTTGCCGCCGTCCGTCATTACCGCGAAATCCGCCGTCAGCTCGGCGGGCATTGTAAACTTGCCGCCGACATAAAATTCGCCGTCCAATTTAACGGGATCCTTCAGCACATTCCCCTCTTCGTCGGTGAAATGAACCGTTACCGCGGCTTCCTTCTTTTCGGGTATTTCCGTGATAGCCGCCGCGAGGGGCGTCTGTTTATCGTCCCATATCATAGTTTTAAACGTTTCGCCCTGTTCGAGCTCAGGATACACATTCATAAATTCCGTTTCCGCCTGCACTTTCTTTTCCGATTTTGTCACGCTTTTCAGCGTTCCGTCCGCGCCGTACACAGCCGTGTAAACGGCTATATCGCGCTCCGTTTCACTGCTCACCGTTACTCGGTCATAAAACGGATAACATTCCACACCCTCCGTGATACTTATATCGCCCGCGTTCTGCGCGTATGAAGTAATACCCGTCACCGCACACAATGCCGCCGCGATAAAAAACAATTTCCCTTTCATATTTTTTCCTCCCGATTATATTGATAAGCGTATTATATAACAAAAAATAATATTTTTCTATCAAATTAGTATCAACTTAATCAAAAATCGTTTAAATTTTCTCAAATTATCTTGATTTAAACGAAAAAATACGCTATAATCGTTATAAAAAGGAGGAACCGCCATGAACACGCCTATATTTCAGCCCACAAAGGATTTCCAGTTCAGCTTTATCGAAAACAGCAAGCATTGGAATATGTACTATCATCACTACCACGACGGCTACGAGATTTATTTCCAAACCGCCGGAACGCGCGAGATTTTTTTCGCGCACCAAAGCTGCCTTCTCCGCCCGGGAACCGTCTGCATAATAACGCCGCACATACTCCACTCGACAAAAAACGCCGGCGAGGATCAATTCTACAGCCGGCATCTTTTAAACTTTAAAACGGACATATTCCGCGAATTTCTGACAGAAAACGAAATAAACGGCTTTTTTAACGAGTTTTCGTCATGTATTTTCCGGCTTGACGCTGAGCAGTGCGCCGTGCTTTCGGGATATCTCGAAAACATTCACACATACTGGGATATGCGCTGGAGCGGCGTTGCGCGCGGGACAAAGCTCGCGTATATGGAGGTGTACCGCATAATGGACTACCTGCTGCGGCTGATACAAAACTCGGACAATATCTCAACGCTCTCCGACGTTCCCGTCATATCCGACTCCGAAATTTACACGGTCATTCAATACATAGAGGAGCACTACGCCGAAAATATCGAGCTTGGCGATATGCTCTCTCTCGCCCACATGAGCAGACCAACGTTTTACCGCGCGTTCAAACAAATCACGGGCGACTCGTTCGGGCATTATCTGAACCGCTTCAGAGCGGTAAAGGCGCACGAGCTGATTTTGCAAAGCGGTCTGCCGCTTGCGGAAATAGCATTAAAAACAGGCTTCCCGTCAACCGCGCATATGACGCGCATCTTCCGCGAGATACACGGCGTATCGCCGTCGGAGTTCAAACGCGGCTTAAAGCAGCGTCCTATTTCGGTTTAACTCGTTTGCTCCTTGCGCGGCTCCCTGCGCGGGTCAATATTTGCCGCTAAATCTCCTTTGCCAGGAACAATTCCATCGGCTGAGAATCTAACACAAGTCCGCCGCAATCCCTGTATCCCAGCTTGCGGTAAAAATGCTGCGCGTCCTCGTCGGCTTGAGTGGATACCAAAACCAACTTACAGCCCTTGTCTTTCATATCGCGTTCCCAGCGCTCCATAAGCATTTTTCCGAATCCTTTGCGCCGATATGCATCGTCCATAAAAATGAGCGTGCAAAACGGAGTATTATCCCAAAAAAGATTGTATCTCAATATTCCCGCGGGAATATTGTTATCCGTCAGAACATATCCTCTTTTCAGCTTTACCTTGTTCTCAAATTCAGGCTCCGGCAAATGACGATCCAGCCGAAACCAAAATGCTTTGTCGCCCGTCTGAACATATCTTATTTCAACCATAAAATTATCCTCGCGGCTTTATCCTCTCATTTTATAATCGGGGTCGTTATCGATAAGCTGTATCATTATGTCGGCAAATTTGGGATCGAACTGGGTGCCTCTGCATCTGACAAGCTCCGATCTGACCTTCTCCTGCGGCAATATGTCGCGGTAGCTTCTTGTTGACGTCATCGCATCATACGCGTCCGCGACGCAGATTATGCGCGCAAATTCCGGAATATCCTCGCCCTTGATGCCGTCGGGATAACCGTTTCCGTCATAGCGCTCGTGGTGCCATCTCGCGCCCTGCTCGATACCCGGCATTTCTGTAATGCTTTTCAGTATATCCGCGCCGATCGTCGTATGCGTCTTTATAACGGCAAATTCCTCGTCGGTCAGCCTTGAGGTTTTGTTGAGCACCGTATCGGGAATACCTATCTTTCCGATGTCGTGGAGCAATCCGATAATATATATATCGTTCTGATCCGTTTCGCTCATACCCGCTTTCTCGGCGATCAGGCGCGCGTAACGCGCCACGCGCTCGGAATGACCGTTGGTGTATTTGTCCTTCGCCTCAACCGCCTTCGCGAGCGACAGCACCGTTTCCCTTGAAAGCCTTTCCATGCGTTCCTTTCGTTCCTCGGCATATTTTGTCTGACGCTTTACCTCATCCGCGAGATTGGTCTGCAAGCGATGAAGCTCGAGGATCCTTCCGATCCTTTGAAGCATGATGTCGGGAATGAACGGCTTTCTGATAAAGTCCATAGCTCCCGCTTTGAAGCCCTCCGTTTCGGCGTTTTGGTCGTCGTCGGCGGTAAGGAATATAACGGGTATATCACTGAGCTTGCTGTCGGCTTTCAGCTTTTTGATAACGTCAAATCCGTCCTCGTCCGGCATATGTATATCGAGCAGTATTAAATCGGTATGATCGCCGTCAGACGAGAGCAGCTTCATCGCATCCTCTCCCGAAGCTGCTGTATTTACGGAATATTTCTTGCCGAGCAGGCTTTGAGCCACTCTTAAATTCATGGGATTGTCGTCAACGACGAGGATATTGGTATTCCTGTCCTCATCCTCTTTGTCGTCCGCGGTTTCGTCAGCGTCTTCCATACCGAAAGCCGCGCCGATTTTTTTGGTCATTTCCTTATAAGCCTCGGCAAAGCGGCGGTGATTTTCTTCAATGTATTTTTCATCGTCCGATTTCGCGGCCGTTTCAAGCGCCTTCGCCTGCTCCGACAGGGGAACTGCGCCGATAGAAAGCGCGGTGCTTTTTACGGAGTGAACAAGTATGCGATAGTTTTTCAAATCCTTTGCTTTATAGAATTTTTCTATTTCATCGAGCTTCGATTCCGTGCGGAACATTTGTACCATATCGCGGTAAAGCTCCGTGTCGCCGCCGCAGTAGCTCATGCCGAGCTCGGTATCGAGAAAGCCGCAGTTAGCGGGAAAATCTGTTTTTTGTGTCATCATTTGTTCCTCCTTCGGTTCTGTTTCTTGTTCCGGTTCCTGCTCCGGTTTTGGCTCTGTTTTCTGTTCCGGTTCCTTTTCCGGTTTTGCGTTTTTCTTGTCCTCGGTATAGCGGTAGGAGACAAGATCCTCGGGAAGATGCTTTTTGATCTCATCCTCAAGCTTATCCGAAGCGATAGGCTTTGAGATATAGCCTTCAAATCCGTAGGAAAGATAAGTGTCCCTCGCGCCGGTCACCGCGTTGGCGGTCATGGCGATAACAGCGGTATCGTCTCCTACAAGCTGATCGCTTCGAAGCCTGTTAAGTGTTTCGATGCCGTCCATATCGGGCATCATATGGTCCATAAATATGATATGGTATTTATTTTTTCTTACAAGCTCTATACATTCTTTTCCGCTCGAAGCCGTATCGGGGACAATGCCCGTTCTTTTGAGAAGTCCCGAGGCGACCTTCAGGTTCATTTTGTTGTCGTCCACGATAAGGATGCGCGCGTCCGGAGCGTAGAGATAGCGTTCCTGCGCGTTCCTTTGAAGTCCCGCGCGGTGGTGCATATCAAATTGACCTATCTTTTCCGTGCCTATGCGCTGCTGATGAAGAGTAAAGCTGAATGACGATCCCTGTCCGTATACGCTGCTGACTTCAAGGTGACTGCCCATCATCAGAAGCAGATTATGAGTTATCGGGATTCCCAATCCCGTTCCTTCGATATTTCTGTTTCTCTGCTCGTCAAGTCTTTGGAACGAATCGAAAAGCTTTGCCATATCCTCCTCGCGGATGCCTATGCCCGTATCGCGGACTTCGATATAGAGCGTAACATCGTCGCTGTCGTCATTTTTGTCAGTCCGCAGAACAGTGAACTTGACTGTGCCTTTTTCCGTATATTTTACCGCGTTTGTCAGAAGATTGGTGATGATCTGTTTAATGCGGATGTCGTCGCCGTACATATACGCGGGGATCTCGGGATCGATGTTAAGCTCGAGGCTCAGCCCCTTTCCCGAGGCTCTGTCGGAGATAATATTCACAAGATCGCCTATCATTGAGGCGGTTTCATATTTTACGGGGATTATTTCGATTTTTCCGTCCTCTATCTTGGAAAAATCGAGTATCTCGTTTATAAGCGCCAGGAGTGTGTTGCCCGCGCTGCTGATATTCAGCGCGTATTCCGCGATAGCATCATCATGATTTTCACGCCGCACCATTTCGTTCATGCCGAGTATGGCGTTGATAGGCGTGCGTATCTCGTGGCTCATTCTCGCGAGGAAATTGGATTTTGCTCTATCAGCTGCAGCGGCGGCGGAAGCCGCTTTTTTAAGATCCTCGTTCGCCTGGATCTGTCTTTTCATCATTCGCGTGATAAGAGTATTTACCGCGAAAATACAGATACTGAAAAGCACTAAATACAGCAGACCGTATTGAATGACGCCCCCGTACATTTTCCATATATCCTTGAGCACGATAATGCTGAAATCCGAGATCTCATCGTTTATGACAAGACACATACGCGGCCTGCCGTCATAATCCTTTATCGGTCTTATGGTGTTCTTGCTTCTGCTGTATACGTCATAGTAAGGAAGGTCGCGGATATTTACGAATTTATCGTTATACACGCGGTAATCGGGGTTGGGGTGGTCTATGACCTGTCCGTCCTTGTCCACGAGGAAGGCGTAACCATTCTTCGCCTGATTGCTGCTGAGAATATTCGTAAGCACATCGAGATAGAAATCCACCGCGAATACGCCGAGAAACTGTTTTCCGCTGCCGGTGTATACAGCCTTTGAGAATGTAATGCAGTATTCGCCGGTACGCGCATCGTAATAAGGCTCGGTTATATTGTAGTCATCGGCGGCAAGAGCGTCGATATACCATTGACGTTCCTCCTCAACGTAATCCTCCGCCGGCACCCAGCCGTTGTTCATGACCATAGGGTGACCGTGAGTAAATTCGGGATTTGCGATATATGTAGCCGAAATTCCCGGGTAATGGCGCGTGATCTCATCGAGATATTTTACCATGCCGTCGTAATTATTGAGCATTTCGGGGTTCGCTGAGATGGAATTTACAAACATATTCATAATGCTTTCCTGCTCGGTTACCCAGTTGTTTATCTGATAACTGTATTCGCTCGCTTCCTCCAGCATTTTTGATCTTGCGCTGCTTATGTAGAGATAAGAGCTGAGAAAAATCGTAGTCACCATTGTAACCGCAAGCATTATCATAATAAGCGTGCGGAAAAAGCGCTGTCCTTTGTCGGACAGATCGCCGCGTTTCTTGACGGTCTTTGTATCCGCGCGCTCCTCCTCCCTCGAAGAAACAATATCGGAATAATAGAGTATATTATCTATCATCTCGCCGAGATGAGAGGCTTCAAGGCTTATCATCTCCACCGGCCCCGTATCGGCGCCGCTGTTTTTCACAGCGTCGGCATATTCGGCTATTTTATTCAGAGGCGTGCGGAATTTATCGGACATATTTGAAATGAACTCGTTCCTGTATTTCAGCGCGTCCTCGGCGCGGCAGCGCTCCCTGTAGCCCATTATATAGAACACGGCGATAACGGCTACCAAAGCGAAAATAATTATGGAGTTGAGAATAAGCTGCGCGTAAGCGTCTTTGTAAAGCTCAAAACGGCTTATCTTCAGCAGAAGGTACCAGTCGTTTTCCGTGCAGCTTCCGAAAATGATACCGCCGTCGCGGCTCTCGGTAACGGCGGAGCCTGAATTGGAGGAGAGCCGCGAAAACGCTTCGCGGTAATCCGCGAATTGGTCGGAAATTTTCTCTCCCACAACAGATTCGTCGGTATATCCGGCGATAGTGCCGTCGCTGTTCACGATCATGGCGTCGCCGTAATCCTCGCCGCTCATTTTGGATATATATGATTGAATATCGCTCATGTTGTAGTCCATACCCAGCAGGAATTTACCGTCGTCAAAAGACGCGGCGACCGTAAAGCACATTCCGTCCGTAAACGCGTCCTCGTATACAGACGAAATATATTCCTCATCTGCGGGAGCGGACATGAGCGCCTTATACCAGTCTCTGTCCTGCAAGACATAGTCCTCGGGCGTAGCCATATCGGAAATCAGCACGCGTCCGTCGGGAGTGGCGCAGAAAATATTCAGACACGCCTTACCTGTCGAAGCGATCTCCTTTTTCTTTTCCTCTGAAAGGAAGGTGCGCAAATCCTCCTCGGTATAGCCCTGCTCCATCCGTTCGGACAGGCGCGTTCCTATTTTATTGAGGGAATCGGTGCAGACGTCAAGACGGTTTTGAAGATCCGCCGCGACAAGCTCGATTCGCATACGTCCCAATTCCTCCGTCTGGCTGCCGTTCATTCTTATCATGATAAAAAGGTTGATGATCAGCACGGCAATAACCGCGACGGCTATAAGCGCAATCGGCAGATACAATGGTTTTTTTGATCGCTTTTTCATTTTATACATCCCTCCTGTCGGTATGCGGAAAAGCAATAATATTCTATTTTCCATTTTATCACATTCCATTCGACATTTCAAGACATATAAAAAAAATCGCACGTCAATCTAAATTTGAAATAAAATAGTAACACAAACAATCCAAAAACATGATATACTTAATAAGGGTGACAAAA
>CANRJY010000003.1 GCA_947631085.1 uncultured Clostridia bacterium
TGGTCGGGATGACAGGATTTGAACCTGCGGCCCTCTGGTCCCAAACCAGATGCGCTACCAAACTGCGCTACATCCCGATAGGCTCTCCTATTCATCACTTCGGCGCGTGCCGACGACTTGATAATAATAGCAAATATTCACGTCATTTTCAACTCCGTATATAGGCGTTTACAGCAATATTTTATATAATTTACTCGTATATATTACATAATACTCCGTTTTTCTTCGTTTTTCATTTATTTGCGCTTTTGGGCGCGCATCCGAAAATGACGGAAAAATATGTAAAAAACAAGCAAAATCCCCGCATAGCCGCTTACTCTGTAGAGCGTGTCGATAAGCCTCGAAAAGCCCGCGCCGCTCACGAAAAAGCACACGGCTGCAATAAGCACCGCGGCGGCGAAGCGGCGGCTCGTTTTTTCGGATATTATGTTGATTGCCCCGATACCGTTCGACGCGACGGTGGTGAGGACGGCGAGCAGCATCAGCGCGGAGTAAAATCCTGCAAGAAGGCGACTTTCGCGCAGCGCCATAGTGATCATGGGCATTTCGCCGAGATTTATTTGATCATAGTATATCGAAAGCAGCCCCCACATCAGGAGCAGCATTACGAGCATAGCGAAGCCCGAAGCGAAGCCGGTAAGGTACGCGTCGGAACGCGTTTTGAGCTTCGCGCTCATGGGAACGAGGATCGCTCCGGCGGTGAGCAGGTTGTAGCCCGTATAGCTCGCTCCGGAGACTATCATTTTCGCGGTGTTCAAAAACGCCTGATGCTCCCTGTAGCGCAGCAGGTACAGCGTGCAGACTATACAGCCGAGAACGATGATCCCGCCGAAAACGGCGTTTAATCTGAGCGAGCTTTCGGGACGGACGAGCATCATCACAAGGCAGAAAAGAGCAAGCGTGAGCGCGCCTATAGTCCTGCGTATCCCGAAAAGCTGAAAGCCGAGCTCGCCGCCCGCCGCGAGCATTACGCACAGCACCACAACGGCGAAAAACAGCGTTGCAAGCTCGACCGCGCGGCAAAGCCCTGTACCCATACTGATTCCGAGAAAGCCTTTATAATCGCGTATATTGAGCGTCACGCACTCGTCGAGCACTACGGCGGCGAACAGCCCGAATATGACGGCGGCGAATATTATACCGAACACGCTCATTTTGCCGTAGCGCACAAAAAATCCGACGACCTCCTGCCCCGAAGCAAACCCCGCGCCGACTATCGCGGCAGTGTACGCCGCGGCGGCGGAAAAAATGTTTTTCATAAAACCACCCCACGGTGGATTTATATGCGGGGAGGGGAGGAGGTATGACGAACGACGGACGGAAAATATAGCGGAAATAGCGCGATCGACCTTAAAATTTTATGTGTAATATATCATATAGCTATTATAACTCCGGCTAACGGTGTTGGCGCTGCGGAGGGGATTTTTTATTTGAATTTTACGCCGTCAACTTCGGCTGTAGTCATTTTGTAGCGTTCATAGTTTTCATTTTCAAACTCTATTATAAATATTGCTTTGTGATACGAACCTTCCGGCTTTATCTTCAATCTGCTTGTTTCAACTTTATATCTTAGATTTGTACGTATTATTTTGGTATAGTTTTCGTCGGTCGATATATCGGCTTCATATCCGATTACGTCAGGCATAAGAGTTTGGCAATATGCCGTGATTTCAAGCCAATTCGGCTCATTTCCGACCGGCTTATAGTTCTTAGGCATTTCGCCGGAATTAGTGGCGGTTGTTTCATATTGAGCTTGTTGTGATTGTTCTTCTGACAGAGATGAATCCTTCTTTGCAATATCAGAGGCTTTATTTGGATTATCAGTCGTTACAGAGAACTTAGATTCCCATGAATCTAACTGCTTTTGAAGATTTGCATTATTTTCCTCTGTTTTCTCTAATTTAGACTCCATATCAGATATAACACTATGGTTAAATATCGTACTGACGCCTATGCCTATCAAGAATGATATGATAATAGCTACAATCAGGATAACTTTACGTTTTAATTCATTATTTTCTGAATATATAGAATCAATAATATCCGATGTGTTATAAGGAGTCTGTGTTTCAGTTTTTGTTTCTAAATCCAGAGGAACGCTGTAATCGGGGCATTTTTCACGATTATCACTATAGCGGTTATTACATTTTGGACATTTTTTCATGCTTTCTCATCCCTTCTTAATGTATACTAAATAATAAATTTATTTATAATCCCATTTAAAGGGAATATAAAACTTACTTTGTTATACCTTGTATTTCTTGTTTTAATACTTTGGCTATTTTGTCGTATTTCGCTTGTCTTAGATATAGTATACCATACAAAAAAGAAAAATGTAAATAAAAATATAAAAAATTCCGTCTATTATCATAAAAAATCCCGCCCATTTTTCAAAACGCCGCGGCGGGTTCGGCGAAAATTAAAACAAGCCACCGTATTTTCGTATACGGCAGCTTGGTTTCGGTTTTATTTAATTTTATTTCTCTATCGCCACTATTTTAATATCCAGCGGGCCGTTCGGCGTTATTGCCTGGACGGTTTCGCCCACCGCGTGGTTCAAACACGCCGCGCCTATGGGGGACTCGTATGAGATCTTGTTCTTGTACGGATCCGCTTCGGTCGAGCCTACTATTGTGTATTGATCCTCTGTTCCGAAAATTTCCAGCGTCAGCTTTGAGCCGAGCGTTACTATATCCGATTTGATGTCCTCCGCGTCTATGACGTTCGCGTATTTGAGCATCGTCTCTATTTGGCTGATCCTCGATTCGACCTCCGCCTGCTCCTTTTTCGCCTCGTCGTATTCCGCGTTCTCCGAAAGGTCGCCGAAGGAGCGCGCCTCCTTTATTTTTGCGCTTACCTCCTTACGGGTTACGTTTTTGAGCGTGTCAAGCTCCTGCTCGAGCTCCGCCTTGCCGTCCCGCGTTAAAATGTATTCTTTGTTTTCCGCCATTTTACACAACTCTCTTTCATACTAAAAATTTAACGGTTACATTATACAATCTTTCCCTTAACTTGTCAACCTTTTAAAAATTAAATAAATTGTTAAATTTTCATAAATTTTCATAAAAAGGCTTTTACTTTTCGAAGAAGTGTGATATAATGATAAAATAATGGGCAATTATTGCCTAATATGCTTGAAAAAGGGTGAAGAAATGCTGAAAAGTATGACCGGCTACGGCAGACGCGAAGCCGTTACCGGAGGTAAAAAAATTCTCGTCGAGATAAAATCCGTCAATCACAGATTTTCGGATTACAGTATCAAAGTGCCGCGTCATCTCGGTTTTTTGGAGGATAACGTCAGAAAATACGCATCGGAGTTTATCACGCGCGGCAAGGTGGATATTTTTGTGAGCGTGGAGAGCTTCGAGGAGGCGGACAAGGATATTATTCTGAACGCCGAGCTTGCGAAAAATTACATAGACGCGCTCAAGGAGCTGCGCGATAAATTCGGTCTGACGGACGATATTTCCGTTTCAAGTGTCGCGAGGTATACCGACATATTCAAAACCGAGCGCCGCGAGGAGGATCAGGAGGCGGTGTGGCAGCTCGTGAAAAGCGTCATAAGCGAGGCTATGTCCGACTTTACCGCGATGCGCGAGCGCGAGGGAGAGCGCATAGAGAAGGATCTGCGCGCGCGGATAGAGTATATCAGGGAACTTACGCAAAAGGTTGACGAGCGCTCGCCGCGGACTGTTGCGGAGTATCAGGAAAAGCTCTACGCGAAAATCAAGGAGCTGCTCGGCGAACGCGATATAGACGACGCGAGAATACTGACCGAGGTAGCGATCTTCGCCGACAAGGTCGCGGTAAACGAGGAAACGGTAAGACTCGCGAGCCACGCCGAGGAATTTTACGAGATAATAAATTCCGGCGAGCCCGCGGGACGAAAGCTCGATTTCCTCATTCAGGAGATAAACCGCGAGGTAAACACGATAGGCTCGAAGGCGAGCGACATAGAGATCGCGAAAATCGTGGTTACATTAAAGGGCGAGATAGAAAAGCTGAGAGAACAGATACAAAACATTGAGTGAGGAATTATGAAACTGATTAACATAGGATTCGGAAACATGGTTTCGGCTGAGAGGGTGATCGCGGTGATAAGCCCCGAATCCGCGCCGATAAAGCGTATGATACGCGAGGCGGAGGACGCGGGCGCTCTTGTAAACGCGACCTACGGCAGGAAAACAAAATCCGTAATAATAACCGATTCGGGACATATAATATTATCCGCGATGCAGCCCGAAACGATATCGGGACGGCTCGGCGGCGGGGAGGCGAAGGACGAATGACGAGAGGAATACTGTTTATTGTGTCGGGACCCGCGGGAACGGGCAAGGGTACGATCTGTGAAAGACTGCTCGAGACGGAAAACGTATTTTTGTCTGTATCGAGCACAACGCGCGATATGCGTAAAAACGAGGTCGCGGGAAAGACGTACAATTATATTTCGGTCGAGGAATTTGAAAGCCTTATCGCCGAGGACGAAATGCTCGAATACGCGGTGTATAACGGCAACTACTACGGCACGCCGCGCCGCGCGGTGGAAAAGGAGCTCGAGGCGGGCAGGAACGTCATTCTTGAGATAGAGGCGCAGGGCGCTATGAAGGTGAAATCGAAATTCCCTGAGGCTGTTCTGATATTCGTAACGCCGCCGTCGATAAAGGAGCTCAGAAAACGCCTTGTCGAACGCGGACGCGAAACGGAGGAACAGATAGAGGAACGTATCGAAACGGCGAAATGGGAGCTGCGTCAGGCAGACAAATACGCGCATATACTTGTAAACGACGATCTTGACGCATGCGTCGCGGAGGTTGCGGAAATATTCCGCAAAACGACGGATGAAAGAAACCACATAGAAAACTTATTGAGGGAAATATATTAAGGAGGACGAAGGTTATGATGATAGAACCAGGAATTACGGAGCTGTCAAAGTGCGTTGACAGCCGTTACACGCTAGTCGCGATGGCCGCGAAAAGAGCGCGGATGATAGGCAGTCAGGAGCATGGCGAGGATTATGTGGCTCCCGTTGAGAAGCCCGTGTCGATCGCGGCGCGCGAGATTGCCGAGGGCAAGGTAGGATTCGTCCGCTCGGAGAGAATTGCAAACTCGAGCGCGAAAAAAGCCGATGAAGAAATCATTTCCGAGGATACTGAGGCTCCGGTAATTGACGCGGAAGAGTCGTCCGACAGCGGCGACGAAGAAACAGAGGAAGCGTAATTGATTGCGAAAACTATTGTCGATTACCGCTCAAAGCAGGTTGACAGAGCGTTCGATTATCTCGTTCCGCCGGAGATGGAGGAACAAATTACCGTCGGAAGCAGAGTTATAGTCCCGTTTTCCGGCGCGAACAGACCGGTCGAGGGCTTTTGCGTGGGCTTGTCGGAGGAAAGCGAAGCGGAGAATTTAAAGTCCGTGCTTATGATCGCCGACGACATAACGGCGTTCGACGAGAAAATGCTTGAAACGATAGAATGGATGCACGAGCGGTATCTGACAAGCTACATTGATTTGATCCACGCCGTAGTTCCCGCGGGAACGGCGATAAAAAGCGAGGAATGGCTCGTGTTGGGCGAGGCGAGAGAGGAACGCTCCGAAACGCGCAGGCGGATAATCGGCGTATTGACCGATAACGGCGGCGGCATCGAGAGCGGCGCGCTTTACGCTATGTTTGAAAACGACGTCCGCGCCGTTGTGAGGGCTATGGTAAAAAACGGCTCGCTGAAACGCGAATACCGTAGGCACAGAAATGTGAAAGATAAAACTATACGCGCGGTGAGACTTTCCGTATCGGTCGAGGACGCCGAAAGAGAAGCGGAAAAGCTCGCGAAACGCGCGCCCGTGCAGGCGAGAATGCTCGATATCCTCTGCGGCGGCGAGTTTATCGCTATGGCGGATCTGATAAGATTTTTCGAAGGTTCGCACAGCGCCGTTACCGCTCTTTGTAAAAAGGGATTGGCGGAATGCTTCGATAAGGTTATAAGCCGCGATGATCCGCTCCCGAAGTTTATAAAGCGCGGCAAAAGCCTTACCCCGACAGAGGAGCAGGCGGCGGCGATAGCGGAAATTTCGGCGGCTGTCGAAAGCGGAAAATACGAGGGATTCGTGCTTCACGGTGTTACGGGAAGCGGCAAAACCGAGGTTTTCATGCAGGCGATAAGCCGCGCGGCGGAGCTTGGCAAGGGCGCGATTGTACTCGTGCCGGAAATATCGCTCACGCCGCAGATGGTGTCGCGGTTTTTATCGCGTTTCGGAGACAGGGTGGCGGTGTTCCACAGCAGACTGTCGCAGGGCGAGCGGTACGAACAATGGAAAAGGATAAAGACCGGCGGTGCGGATATAGTTATCGGCGCGAGAAGCGCTGTTTTCGCTCCGCTTAGAGATATAGGAATAATCATAGTTGACGAGGAGCATTCGGAAACGTATAAATCCGAAATGACTCCGCGCTATCAGGCAAAGGAGGTCGCGCGTTTTCGGGCGGAACGCTGCGGCGCGGCGTTGGTTCTCGCTTCGGCAACTCCGTCGATCGAGACGTACTACGCGGCGGAGCGGGGCGAGTATAAAATGCTCAAAATGCGTAACCGCTACAACCTCAACAAGATGCCCGAAATAGCGATAGTCGATATGCGCTCGGAGCTTGCGCGCGGAAACAGAAGCATGTTTTCAAAGCTTCTAAGATGTGAGATAGAAAAAAACCTCGCAAACGGCGAGCAGACCATACTGTTCCTTAACAGGCGCGGCTATTCGACGTTCGTGTCGTGCCGAAGCTGCGGCTATGTCGCGGAATGTCCGAATTGCAGCATATCGCTTACGTATCACAAATACGACAACAGGCTGAGATGCCACTACTGCGGTCACACCGCGCCGGTGTATACGACGTGTCCCGTATGCGGCAGCCCGTATATACGCTTTTTCGGCGGCGGCACGCAGAGAGTGGACGACGAAATAAAGCGGATCTTCCCGAACGTGTCAACGATCCGCATGGACGTGGACACGACGGGAAAGAAGCAGTCGCACGAAAAAATTTTAGAGAAATTCGAAAAGGAAAAGATAGATATTTTGATTGGCACGCAGATGGTGTCGAAGGGACTGGACTTTGAAAACGTAACGCTTGTCGGAGTTGTGTCGGCTGACACGATGCTCCATCTGCACGATTTCAGAAGCGGCGAGAAAACGTTCGATATGCTCGAGCAGGTCTCGGGCAGAGCCGGACGCGGCGGCAAGACGGGCAGGGCGGTGATCCAGACGTACAGCCCCGAAAACGAGGCGGTGAGCCTTGTAACTGCTCACGCGTACGAGGAATTTTACCGATATGAGCTGAACGAGCGAAGGCTTATGCGCTATCCGCCGTTCTGCGATATGATAAGCGTGAATTTCCAAAGCGATAATGAGGAAGCGGTAAAGAACGCGGCGAATTACTTTTTGTCGCAAATGGGAGACTTATCGGCAACGGGACAGAACATACAGGTTTTGGGACCGATCCCGTCGATGATTTCAAAGATAAAGAACAAATATAGGTGGCAGATAATAATAAAATGCGATGACGACGACGGCTTAAACGAAAACCTTATGCGCGCCGAAGCCGCGTGCAGAAGCGAAAAGAGCCTGCAATCGGTAGCGATAGTAATAGACAAATCGCCTAATTCGATTTATTAGGAGGAAACAAATCATGGCAATACGCGAAATCAGAACAAGAGGCGACGAAATTCTGTCGAAGAGATGCAAGGAGGTCAAAAACTTTGACAACAAGCTCCATATCCTTCTCGACGATATGTACGAAACTTTAAAGCTCAACAACGGCGTAGGACTTGCCGCGCCGCAGGTGGGCATTTTGAAGCGCGCCGCCGTAATTGATATAGGCGACGGATTGATAGAACTTATAAATCCGGAAATACTCGAACAAAGCGGCAGTCAGATAGCCTCGGAGGGGTGTCTGAGCGTCCCAAATGTTTGGGGTGAGGTCGAGCGTCCTAAAAAGGTGACGGTCAAAGCACAGGACAGAGACGGACGGTGGTTTAAAATCACCGGCGAGGAATTGCTCGCGCGCGCCATGTGCCACGAAATAGAGCACCTTGACGGCAAGCTGTTCTTGGAGCGCGTTATAAGATTTGTGGATCAGGACTAAGGTGATTTAATGAGAATATTATTTATGGGAACGCCCGATTTCGCGGCGGCTTCGCTTAACGCCATGCTTGACGCGGGATTTGACGTTGTGGGCGCGGTGTCGCAGCCGGATAAGCCGAAGGGCAGAGGTCATAAGCTGCAGCCGACGGAGGTAAAAATAGCCGCCGAGGCGGCGGGTGTGACGGTGTATCAGCCTGAGAAGCTCAGAAACGGCGAGCTTATGCCGATTTTGGACGAGCTAAAACCAGATATGATAGTCGTCACCGCGTACGGAAAAATATTGCCGGAATATATACTCGACTATCCGAAATACGGCTGTATAAACGTTCACGCGTCGCTTCTGCCGAAATACAGAGGCGCGGCTCCCATTCAGTGGGCTGTTATAAACGGCGAAAAAACAACGGGCGTTACGACAATGCTCATGGATAAGGGCGTTGACACGGGCGATATGCTTTTAAAGGAGGAAACGGAGATAGGCGAGTACGAAACCGCCGAGGAGCTTTTTGAAAGACTTGCCGAAATAGGCGGCAGACTGCTCGTTAAGACGATAAACTCGATCGACGATATCGTCCCCGAAAAGCAAAATCATGAAAAAAGCACCCACGCGCGCATGATAAGCCGCGAGGACGGTCTTATCGACTGGAAAAAATCGTCCGCCGAAATTACGAAGCTCGTTTGCGGCATGAATTCGTGGCCGCTTGCATATACAACCTATAAGGGTGAAATACTTAAAATTGTAACCGCGAAAAAAGCCGAAAAAGGTGAAAAAGGTGAAAAAGGTGAGCCGGGTAAAATTTTGTCGCTTGACAAGGGAAAGGGCTTGAAGGTCGCGGCGGGAGACGGCGCGGTATATATCGAAACGGCGCAGTTCCCGGGAAGCAGAAAAATGAGCGTCGAGGACTACGCGCGCGGTCATGAGATAGAGATAGGCGCTGTTCTCGGCGGGTAAAGGAGAAAATATGTTTAGTTATTATTTTGATCCGACTTTGGTGTTGGTAATAATAGGCATGGCGCTGGCGGCGTTCGCGTCGTTCGGCGTGCAGATGACGTTCAACAAATACAAAGACGTGAGAAATATGCGCGGGCTGACCGCCGCTCAGGCGGCAAGGCAGATACTTGACGCGAACGGGCTTCAAAATATACGAATAGAGCACGTTTCGGGCAGTCTGACCGACCACTACAGCCCGAACGAGGCGGTGATACGGCTTTCGGACTCGACATATAATTCCGATTCCGTCGCCGCGATAGGCGTTGCCGCGCACGAGTGCGGTCACGCGGTACAGCATAAGGTCGGATATGTGCCGATAAAGATACGAAACAGTATCGTTCCGGCGGTAAATTTGGGAAACACGCTTTCAATGCCGCTGTTTCTGATAGGCTTGATTTTAGGTATAGGACCGCTCGCTATGGCGGGCGCGCTCTTGTTCGGCTTTGTGCTTCTGTTTCAGGTGGTAACTCTGCCGACCGAGATAAACGCGAGTCGCAGAGCGCTGAAAACGCTCGACGAGCGTCAAATGCTTATGGGAGACGAGCTCGCGGGAGCGAAAAAGGTGCTGACCGCCGCCGCCATGACGTATGTCGCGGCAGTGGTTTCAACGGCGCTTCAGTTCCTGAGACTTTTGCTTATCGTCAACAGAAGGAACAGACGATGAGCGCGCGCGAAACTGCTTTAAAAATCCTTTACGCCGTCGAATATGACGGCGCGTACCCAAATATAGCGCTAAAGGACGCGCTCGCGGAAAATAAAAGTTTATCCGCTAAAGATAAGGGCTTGATTACGGAGCTCGTTTACGGTATAATAGATAAAAAGCTGACGCTCGATTACGTTATCGGGCGGTATTCGAGGGTAAAGCTTAAAAAAATTTCGAAGTACATTCTGCTTATTCTGCGCATGGGGCTGTATCAGCTGATGTTCACGGACAAGATCCCCGAAAGCGCGGCGGTGAATGAGAGCGTGAAGCTCGCGAAACGCTACGGACACGGCGCGTCGGCGGGATTTGTGAACGGAGTGCTCAGGAGCTTCATACGCGGCGGTGTGGAATATCCCGAAAAGGGCGTTGAGTATCTTTCGGTCAAATACTCGTTTCCGATTTGGCTTTGCGAAAGGTGGGTTTCGGATTTCGGGTTTGAATTTACCGAGGATCTGCTAAAAGCCTTCGGCGAGGACGCGAAAATAACGCTTCGTCCGAACTCAATGAAAATCACGGCGGAAGGACTTTCGGAAAAGCTCCGCGAAAACGGAGTTGAAGCCGAGACCTCCGACGGTGTGGTTATATGCGGCGGATTTGATATAGCGTCCGACGCGCTCTACCGCGAAGGATTTTACACTCCGCAGGATAAAGCGGCTATGCGCTCCGCCGAGGTACTCGCTCCGAGAGCGGGCGAAACGGTCATAGATATGTGCGCCGCTCCCGGCGGCAAGACTACGCATATGGCGGAGCTTATGGAAAACAGCGGCGAAATTCTCGCGTTTGATATTCACGAGCATAAAATCAGGCTTATCGAGGATAACGCGGCGCGGCTCGGAATAGATATAATAAAGGCTTCAATCGGCGACGGGACTGTGTTTGATCCCGCGCTTGAAGGAAAAGCCGACAAGGTTCTCTGTGACGCGCCCTGCTCGGGGCTCGGAGTAATACGCAGAAAGCCCGATATAAAGTGGAACAAACAGCCCGAAAGCGATTTGCCGGAGCTTCAGAGGAAAATTCTCGAAAACGGAGCGCGGTACTTAAAACGGGGCGGTGAAATTGTATATTCCACCTGCACGATTGAAAAAGAGGAAAACGAGGAAGTTATAGATGCTTTTCTGAGTGAAAACGCTGATTTTGAAAAGCTTTATGAAAAAACGTTCTATCCGAATACAGACGGCACGGACGGGTTTTATATATGTAAATTAAGGAAAATATGATAGATTTAAAAGATTTCGAATACGACGAGCTTGCCGCGTTTCTGAAGGAACACGGCGAGCCGAAATTCAGAGCGGAACAGATATTTTCATGGCTTCACAGAGGCGTGGAAAGCTATGACGAGATGACGAACATCTCAAAGGCAACGTGCGCGAAGCTGGAGGAAATAAGTTATGTTTCGACGCTGAAAATACGCGAAAAATATGTTTCCGAAAAGGACGGAACGATGAAATACCTGTTCGAGCTTCCCGACGGGAACTGTATTGAAACGGTCGTGATGCGGTATCATCACGGGCTTTCGATATGTGTGTCGAGCCAGGTGGGCTGCCGCATGGGCTGCCGCTTCTGCGCCTCGACAATAGGAGGACTTTACAGAAATCTCACGGCGGGCGAGATACTCAATCAGATTATTTTCGCCCAAAAGGATATAGGCGAGCGGATAAGCAATATCGTCATAATGGGAATAGGAGAGCCGCTCGACAATTACGACAACGTTATTAAATTTTTACATAACGTAAATCACGAAAAAGGGTTGAATATAGGTTACAGGCATATCACGCTTTCGACGTGCGGACTCGTGCCGAGGATATACGATTTGGCGGAGGAAAATCTTCCGATTACGCTGACAATATCGCTGCACGCGCCGAACGATGAAATACGCGATACCATAATGCCGGTAAACCATTCATATAAAATCGGCGAATTGATAAAAGCGTGCGCCGCGTATGCCGGCAAAACGGGCAGGCGCGTAAGCTTTGAATATTCGCTCATTCACGGAATAAACGACAGTATAGAGAACGCACGGGAGCTTGCGGAGCTTATCAGGGGACTTCACGCGCATGTAAATCTGATTCCGGTAAATAAGGTTGAGGAAAGAGGATTTGAAAAGGGCAGCGACAGAGATATCCGCTTGTTTAGGGAATGCCTTGAAAGCTTGGGCGTCAACGCGACAATCAGGCGGGAGCTGGGCTCCGATATATCGGCTTCGTGCGGACAGTTGAGAAAAAAGGTGTTATAAGGGGTGATTTATATGCAATACGGCGCTGTTACAGACGTTGGCAAGGTCAGGAAAATCAACGAGGATAACTATTACGTCTGCGATGATGCTCCGTTCCCTTACGCGATAGTCGCGGACGGAATGGGAGGTCACGAAGCGGGCGAGGTTGCCAGTATGATGGTCGTGGATATTATTCGGGACTATCTCAAAAAGAACCTTAGCCGTGAGCTTGACTATGTCGAAGCGGGCGAGGTCGTGAGACAGGCGTTTATCTCGGCAAACAGCATTATATTCGAATACGCAAAAAATCACTATAAAGTGATGGGAATGGGAACGACAACAACGCTTGTGATGATTTGCCACGGCAAAACGGTGACGGCGCATGTTGGTGATTCAAGAGCGTATATGTGCGGTGAAAAGGGCATTGTGCAGCTCACAAAGGATCATTCATATGTGCAGGAGCTTGTTGCCAGAGGCGAAATTACTCCGGAAATGGCAAAGCGCCACCCGAAAAAGAATTTCATAACGCGCGCTATGGGCGCGGAAGAAACCGTTAAGGTGGACATTTATATCAGGGATTACGGCGGAGAAAAAATTGTGCTGTGTTCCGACGGCTTGACAAACTTTGTCGAGGATGAGGAAATCCTGCAATCCCTGAACGGCGGCGGCAATCTGCAGGAAGCGGCGCAGAGGCTCGTCGATCTCGCCAACGAAAGAGGCGGCGGAGATAATATAACTATTGCTGTATTGGAAGGAGCAAAAGATAATGAATAGTGAAAATTTAACCGGCGAAATGCTTGGAGGAAGATACGAAATTATTGATAAAATAGGCACCGGCGGAATGGCGACGGTGTATAAGGCGAAGGATACGCTCCTTAACCGATTTGTGGCGATTAAAGTTCTGCGCGACGCTCTTGAGGGCGAGGAAAAAATTGTCGAAAACTTCATACATGAGGCGCAGGCTGCGGCAAGTCTCGTACATAACAATATTGTATCCGTATACGACGTAGGCGAGGAAAACGGGCTTAACTACATGGTTATGGAATACGTTGACGGAATAACGCTAAAGCAATATATTAAGGAAAAGGGCGCTCTCCCGTGGCAGGAGGCGTGCGATTTCGCGATTCAGATAGGACAGGGCATACAGGAGGCGCACGCGCAGCATATCATACACCGCGACATAAAGCCGCAGAATATTATGATGACGAAGGACAAGACGTTGAAGGTAACGGACTTTGGTATCGCGAGAGCGGTCGCGGGAGAAACGAACGTAGTGGGCGGTACGGCTCTCGGAAGCGTTCACTATATCTCGCCGGAGCAGGCGAGAGGCGGCTACACCGACGAGCGCAGCGATATATATTCGCTCGGTATCGTGCTTTATGAAATGTTAACGGGAAGAGTTCCGTTTGACAGCGACAACGCCGTAAGCATAGCGCTTATGCATCTTGAAAAGGATCCGGTAAACGTGAAAATCGTTAACATGAATATTTCCACGGATCTCGCGTATGTCACCATGAAGGCTATGGCGAAGAGCCAGCATGACAGATATCAGAATGTTCAGGAATTGCTTGACGATTTGCATTGTATACTCGCGGACGAACCCCTTGTAAGCCAGGAAGCTCCGGAACCCGAGCCTGAGCCCGAACAGGAGCAGACTCCAGAAAGAACGGTAATAACCGAAAGAAATCCGGACGAGCCGGTAATAAGAGAGGGAACGGGACGCACAACGCGCAAAAAGGTAATTAAGAAAAAGACGGAAAAGCAAAGAAAAGCCGACAGAACCGCGACGATCCTCGCTATATCCACGGTGCTCGTAATAGGACTTTTGGGCTTGGGAGTGTTCCTGTTTATGAACGCAAGGCAGGAAGCGGAGGTGCCGAACCTTGTAAATATAACTGTGGAGCAGGCTGCCGTAGAGGCTCAGGCAAGAGGACTGAAAATATCCGATGAGCTTGAATATTCGCTTTCGGACGTTATACCGGAGAATTGCGTAATATCGCATGAACCGCAGGCGGGCGAAATAGTGAGAAAGGATTCGACTATTAAGCTTGTTGTTTCGATAGGCTCGTCGGGAGGTAATATAGCGGTACTTGACGTTAAGGGAAAAACGGCTGAAGAAGCGATAACCATGATATTGGAACAGGGTCTCGCCTATGCGATATTTGAAGAAAATTCCGATACAGTCGAGGCGGGCAAAGTTATAAGGCAGACTCCTATAGCCGGAACAAAATTAAATCGAGATGATATCGTAACGCTTCATGTAAGCAAGGGTAAGGCTGATATTGCAACGGCACAGCCGCAGCAAAACGATCAGGTTGCGGTGCCGAGTCTTATGGGCTTGAGCCGTGAACAGGCGGAACAGTCGCTTGCCGAAAACGGTTTGTATTTGGGAACACAGACGAGGAAAGCGTCGGATTCGCCAGAAGGCAGTATAATATTCCAAAGCCCAAGCTTTGGAAGCATGACCGCAAGAGGCTCGTATGTAAGCATAGTAATTTCCGCGGGACCGGAACCGGAACCGGATTATAATCCGCCCGCACAATCGGAACCGGAAAATGACGACGAGTCCGAGTCTGAGACGGAAACGAATACAAATACTAACACCGAACCGGAAAATAACGACGAGCCCGAGCCCGAACCGGAAACGAATACAAATACTAACACCGAACCGGAAAATAACGATGAACCCGAGCCGGAATCATCCACGAAAACATTTACCGTGAGAATACCGGAATCGGCCAATGACACTGTTCAGGTGGACATATATAAAGACGGAGTGCTTGTCCACAGCGGAATGCACTCTAAGGACGAAGGCTCGGTATCGGCTGAAATCAGCGGCAGCGGCAGCAGTAATGTCGAAGCTTATATAGACGGAGCTAAGGTCAGTGACAGAACGGTAGAATTTTAACTTGAAAGGATGTTTATGACCGGAAAAATAATAAAGGGTATCGGAGGCTTTTACTATGTTAAAGCCTCCGATAACAGCGTATATGAGTGTAAAGCGCGCGGGCTTTTCCGAAAGGAAGGCATAACGCCGATGATAGGCGACGACGTTGATATTGAAACGGACGGCGCGAAGGGGAGTATAGTGAAAATCCTGCCGCGCAGAAACTCAATGATAAGACCGCCCGTCGCGAATATTGACGCGCTTGTGCTGGTAGCCGCGGCGGCAAGCCCCGAACCGAGCCTGTTTCTTATCGACAAGATGCTCGTAAACGCTGAAATAAACGGAATTGAACCGATAGTCTGCATAAATAAATCGGATTTGAAAAAGCGCGGAGATTTGATTGAAATTTACACGCTCGCGGGATATAAAACCGTCGAGGTAAGCGCGCTCGAAGAAAGCGGAATTGAGTCGCTTTTGCCGTATATTCAAGGAAAAACAGCGGCGTTTTCGGGACTTAGCGGAGTGGGGAAATCGAGCATTTTAAATCTTATCACCGACGCCGACATGGAAACGGGCAGCGTTTCCGAAAAAATACAGCGAGGCAGGCACACCACGCGCCATGTCGAGCTTATGAGCTTAAAATGCGGCGGCGCGGCGCTCGATACGCCCGGCTTCAGCTCGCTCGAGGTCGAGGGAATACGCGCGGACGAGCTGTGGAAGTATTTCCCCGAAATGGCGGAATACGGAGATAAATGCCGTTTCCGCGGCTGCTCGCACATAAACGAGCCCGACTGCGCGGTAAAGGAGCTGCTTGAAAGCGGTAAGCTCGCCCCGTCGAGATATGAAAGCTATAAAGAGCTGTATAACAGCTTAAAACTTATAAAGGAATGGGAAAGAAAATAGAGCATGACAGAAAAAAAGGAAAAAAATAGACAAATGATACTGTCCCCGTCGATATTGGCGGCGGACTTCGGAATACTTGCCGAGCAGGTGAGAGAGGCTGAAAGCGCGGGCGCGCAGTGGCTCCACATAGACGTTATGGACGGTCATTTCGTGCCGAACATGAGCTTCGCCGTGCCGGTGGTCGAAACGCTTCGCAAATACACGAAGCTGTTTTTTGACGTTCACCTGATGATAGACAACCCCGAGGAATACATAGACCGCTTCATAGACGCGGGCGCGGATGGAGTGACGTTCCATATCGAGGCGGTAAAGGACGCGGAAAACTGCATAAAAATGATAAAAAAACGCGGAAAACTCGTCGGCATTTCAATCTCGCCCGATACTCCCGTAAGCGCGGTAGAGCCGTACCTCGATAAGATTGACATGGTGCTCGTCATGACGGTTTACCCGGGGCTTGGCGGACAGAAGTACATCAAGGCTATGGACGAAAAAATAAAGTACCTGCGTGAAAAAACAGGACCTGACTTCAAAATCCAAATTGACGGCGGCGTTAGAGAGGACAATATAAGGAGCGCTCTCGACGCGGGCGCGAATGTGATCGTAGCCGGCACAGCCGTTTTCAACGACGATATAGCGGGTTCTGTAAAGAGGCTGATGAGCGTATGAGGGCGGTAATTATAGGCGGCGGATATATCGGCGATCACGCGTATATAAAGTCGAAAATAAAGCCTGACGACTACATCATATGCGCCGACGCGGGCTATGACCACGCTGTTAAAATGGGAATAGAACCGAATATTCTGATCGGCGATTTCGACTCGATAGCCGACCTGCCGGAGGACAAGGAGAAAATAAAGTACCCGACAAGAAAGGATTTCACCGACGGTGAAATAGCGGTAAAATACGCGTTGGAGCACGGCTTTGACGACATACTCCTGCTCGCGATGACAGGCGACAGAGCCGACCACACGATAACGGACATACTGCTTATGACGCAGTGCGAAAACGCGCGGATGATAGACGACAACAACGAAATTTATATTTTGAAAAAAAGCCTGAAAATCTCCGGCAAAAAAGGCGACACGCTCTCGATAGTGCCGATAGGCGGCGATGTTCGGGGGATCGTTACGGAAGGACTTGAATACCCGCTAAACCGAGAAACGCTGTATTTCGGCGAAAGCCGCGGCGTAAGCAACGTAATGACGGAGAACGAATGCACAATTACGGCGGAAAAGGGGATAGGGCTTGTAATTAAGGTGAGAAAAATATGATATATCTTGACAATGCCGCGACGACCAAGCCGTGCAAGGCGGCGGTTGACGCGATGATAAAAGCGGCGGAGTGCTTCGGTAATCCGTCGTCGCTTCACGGGCTCGGGCTTGAAGCGGAAAAGCTTATAAATAACAGCCGCGAAACGATAGCGAAAATGCTCGGCGTTGATAAGAAGTCGGTTTATTTCACCTCCGGCGGTACGGAGGCGAATAATACGGCCGTTTTTGGCGCGGCTTACGGGAAAATGCGGCTCGGAAGTCATATAATAACGACTAAAATTGAGCATCCGTCCGTAATCGAGGCTTTTCGAAAGCTCGAAACGGAGGATTTTGACGTAACGTGGCTCACGCCCGACAAGGATGGAATAATCAGCCTTGACGAGCTTGAGGAAGCGCTGAGACCTGATACCACTCTTGTTAGCGTCATGCACGTAAACAACGAAACCGGCGCGGTTCAGCCGGTCGATAAAATAAAGTCGCTGATGAAGCGGAAATCTCCGTGGGTGCTGCTGCACTGCGACTGCGTCCAGTCGTTCGGCAAAATAAGCGTTCCCGCGAAAAAGTGGGGAGCGGATATCGTGACGATAAGCGCGCACAAAATAGGCGGTTTCAAGGGCGTCGGCGCGATGTATTTGGCAGATCCTAAAATAAAACCGCTCCTGTACGGCGGCGAGCAGCAAAACGAGGTGCGCCCGGGAACGGAAAACGTCGGCGGCATACTCGCGTTCGGCGCGGCTGCTGCGGAATGTAAAATCGACAGTCCGCGAATGAGGGAAATGCGCGAAAGAATGATATCGCGCCTTACCGAAACCGTACCCGATATACTCATAAACGGAAACAAAAATAACTCGGGAAGCGTTTTAAACGTGTCTTTTTTGGGAATAAAGGCTGAAATACTGCTCCACTCGCTCGAAGCGCGCGGAGTGTACGTATCGACAGGCTCGGCGTGTTCGAGCCACAAGCCGCAGCCGAGCCATGTTCTGACCGCTATGGGACTTGACAAAAGGGCGATAAACGGCGCGGTAAGAATGAGCTTCAGCGAAAACACGACGGCTGACGAAATCGACGAGGCGGCTAAAATTTTTGCGACTGAGGTTTCAAACATAAGAAGGTATATGTAACGGGAGAGATATTAAAATTATGAAGGAAATAATTTTAGCCAAATACGGCGAGATAATATTAAAGGGCGGCAACCGCCCGAAATTTGAGAACGTGCTGCTCAACAATATCAAAAACGCGGTAAAAAACGTTGCCGATATTAACGCGCGTATCGCTCAGGCTACGGTTTACGTCGAGACCGAACAGGATAAAATCGACATTGTGATAGAGCGCATGGCGAAAATTTTCGGCATAGTTTCGATCACGCGCGCCGCCGAGTGCGAAAAGGACATAGAAGCGATAAAAGCGACGGCGGTCGAATACCTGAAGAACGATTTGACTGAGGGCAAACGTTTCAAGGTTGAAGCGAAGCGCTCGGATAAAGCGTTTCCGTTCAATTCGCCCGAGATATGCATGGAGGTCGGCGGCTTTCTCGACGATGAGTATCCCGAAATAATCGTGGACGTTCACAACCCCGACGTGACGGTAAAGGTGGAGGTGCGCGATTTTGCGGCGTATGTTTACCGTGCGGAGAATAAAATCGCGGGTCAGGGCGGAATGCCGATAGGCACGGGCTCGAAGGCGACGCTGCTTCTGTCGGGCGGAATTGACAGCCCCGTCGCGGGACATATGATTTCAAAGCGCGGCGTAACGATAGACGCGGTAAACTTCTTCTCATTTCCCTATACGAGCGAGCGCGCGAAGGAAAAGGTAATAGAGCTTGCGTCGATTTTGGCGCAGTACACGTCGAAAATAAACCTATACATCGTGCCGTTTACGGAAATACAGCTCCAGATACGCGACAACTGCCCCGAGGAGCATATGACGCTGATAATGCGCCGCTTCATGATGCGAATAGCCGAGAGGATAGCGCGCAAAAACAAATCGCTTGCGCTCGTCACGGGCGAGAGCGCGGGACAGGTTGCAAGTCAGACTTTGGCGGCTCTCGACGTGACAAACTCGGTAGTGGACATGCCGATTTTGCAGCCGCTTATCGGTATGGACAAGCTCGAAATCATGGACAGAGCGCGCGCGATAGGCACGTTTGAAACGTCGATTTTGCCGTATGAGGACTGCTGCACGGTATTTACGCCGAAGCACCCGACAACAAACCCGAAGCGCGCGAACATCGAGCGCACCGAGAGCGTGTTAAATATTGAGGATTTGGTCGAATCCGCCGTCGCAGGCACAGAGCTTATCGAGGTTTACCCGAATTAAAAATTTAAGAGAAAAATAAAAAAATACTTGACAATATCGGGTATTGTATGTATAATAAATATAACGAACAAATATTCGAATAAAATTTACGGAGGAAAGAAATATGGCAAAGACCGAGAAAGCGCCGAAGCCGGCGGTTGAGAAAAAGGTTGATGAGGAAAAGAAAAAGGCGTTGGACGCTGTTTTTCAAGTTATAGAAAAGGAATACGGCAAGGGCAGTATAATGAAGCTCGGAGATACCACCACGGCAAGCGTGGACGCTATCCCGACGGGTTCCATGACGCTTGATTTGGCTTTGGGCGTGGGCGGTATGCCGCGCGGCAGAATTATTGAAATTTACGGCCCCGAATCGTCGGGTAAAACCACCGTTGCGCTCCACGTTGTGGCTGAGGCGCAGAAAATGGGCGGCGAAGCGGCGTTTATCGACGCGGAGCACGCGCTCGACCCCGTTTACGCGCAAAATCTCGGCGTTGACATAGACAATCTGATCGTTGCCCAGCCCGATACGGGCGAGCAGGCGCTCGATATTACGGAGGCGCTCGTCCGCAGCGGCGCGCTTGACGTTATCGTAATAGACTCGGTTGCCGCGCTTGTTCCGAAGGCGGAAATAGAAGGTGAAATGGGCGACGCGCACGTCGGACTTTTGGCGAGACTTATGTCGCAGGCTTTGAGAAAGCTTACGGCGATTATATCAAAATCCGGCACTGTGGTAATTTTTATAAACCAGCTGCGTGAGAAGGTGGGTGTTATTTACGGAAATCCCGAAACCACCCCGGGGGGACGCGCTCTTAAATTCTTCGCGTCGGTGCGTATTGATGTAAGACGGCAGGAGGCTATTAAAAACGGCACGGAAATAATCGGTAACAAAACGCGCGCAAAGGTGGTCAAGAACAAGGTCGCGCCTCCGTTTAAGGAAGCGGAGTTCGATATTCTCTACGGTCAGGGAATCTCAAAGGAGGGCAATATTCTCGACGTTGCGGTATCGCTCGACATTATAAAGAAATCCGGCGCGTGGTTCAGCTATAACGGCGAAAAGATAGGCCAGGGACGCGATAATGTACGCAAATATATGAAGGAAAATCCTGATTTTGCCGAAATGATCGACAAACAAGTGCGCGAAAAACTCTATAATGCTCCGAAGCATGAAACTATTCAAAGTGTAGATACTCAGACCGAAGAGGAACCGGCCGGCGAATAATGCGATATATGGAAAAAGCGGTTTGAAGCGTTGTAGAAATAGCTGAAAATGATGTGATTTTTTATCGTTGATAAGGCTATGTTTACTAAAAATTAATCCAATCGAAAAAAATATGTTGACGTATGCCAAAATTTTTAGTATTCTATAGGTATAGAAATTAAAAATTAATAAGACAAGGGAATACATATTAAATACGAGGGGGCACTTATTCATGGTTTCAAAAGAAGTTACAGTTAAGAATTCGGTTGGTTTGCATGCAAGACCCGCCACATTCTTCATCCAAAGAGCTAACGAGTATAAATCAAGTATTTGGGTTGAAAAGGACGAGAGGCGCGTTAACGCAAAAAGCCTTTTGGGTGTTTTGTCGCTTGGCATAGTGCAGGGAACAAAAATCCTCATTGTTGCTGACGGAAGCGACGAGCAGGAGGCCGTTGATACTTTGGTTGAATTAATTGAATCAAACTTCTCGGAATAATTTTGAATAATTTAATTAATAAATAACTCTACATCTGTGCGTTGTAGAGTTATTTTCATTACGGAAAGGGCTGTGCAGTATGTTTAATTTGGAGGCGGAACTGAAAAATCTTCCCGAGCAGCCCGGCGTGTATATTATGCACGATTCGGACGGAACCATAATTTATGTCGGCAAGGCTAAAATTCTCAAAAACCGCGTCCGGCAGTATTTCCATAAGAGCGCGAATCATACTCCGAAGGTGACCGCGATGGTTGCTAATATAGCGTACTTTGAGTATATAGTCACAGATTCGGAAACCGAAGCGCTTGTATTGGAATGCAATCTTATAAAAAAGCACCGTCCGAAATACAATATTCTGCTTAAGGATGATAAACATTATCCGTATATCAAGGTGACGGTAAACGAGCCGTATCCGCGCATTATGCAGACGCGCAGGCTGAAAAAGGACGGCGCGAAATATTACGGCCCCTATATGAGCAGCTCAACGGTAAAAAACACGCTTGAGATAGTGCAAAAGCTGTTTAAACCCCCGACATGCCGGAGAAAATTTCCGAACGATATAGGAAAGGGCAGACCGTGTCTTAATTATCATATACACAACTGCTTTGCGCCCTGTACCGGAAATGTGACAAAGGACGAGTACAGGCAGATTTTTTTTGATATCTGCCGATTTCTCGACGGCAACCATAAAGAACTGCTGTCAGAGCTTAAGGAGCAAATGACGGCGGCGTCGGGCAGACTGGAATTTGAAAAGGCCGCGGCGATACGCGATAAGATAAAAGCGATATCCGCTGTGGAAGCCGACCAAAAAATCATAAATACGGATAAACAGACCGATAAGGACGCGCTTGCGCTCGCGATAGGAGAGAATATAGCGTTCTGCGAGGTATTTTTCATTCGCGTCGGCAAGGTGACGGGGCATGAAAGCTATAAGCTCGATAACGTCCGAGGCTCGGAACCGACTGAGATAATGACGGATTTCGTAAAGCAGTTTTATCGCGGCAGCGAGTTTATACCCGAGGAAATATTGACAGAATACGAAATAGAGGACGCGGAGCTGATTTCCGGCTGGCTGAGGGGAATGCGCGGCAGGAAGGTGACGATTTCGTCTCCGAAGCGCGGCGAAAAGGCGCATCTTATGCAGATGGTAAAGAAAAACGCGGAAGTCGCGCTCGATAATTACAGAGTTACACAGCTTAAGGAGCGGGAAAAAAGCGCCGTTTTGGAAAATCTGCAGAAAACACTCGGACTATCCAAGCAGCCCAAGCGCATCGAGGCATACGATATTTCAAATATTCAAGGCTCGGACAACGTCGGCGGCATGGCTGTGTTCGAAAACGGAAAGCCCGCGAAGAAGAAATACAGGATATTTAAAATAAAATCGTTCGAGGGCGCGGACGACTACGCGGCTATGCGCGAGGTGATATACCGCCGTTTCCGTCACGGGCTCGAGGAGGAGGAAAAAATCGCGTCGGGCGAAATGAACCGAGCCGAGGCTAAGTTCCTGCCTTATCCCGATTTGGTTTTACTGGACGGCGGACAGGGGCATCTTAACACTGTTTCGGAGCTTATGGACATGATGGAGATTGATATTCCCGTGTTCGGCATGGTCAAAAACGACCGCCACCGCACACGCGGACTCGTTGGGCGCGGCGGCGAGATAGAAATAAGCCCGTCAAGCTCGGCATTTAAGCTGGTAACGCATATTCAGGACGAGGTTCACGACACCGCTATCTCGTATCACCGCAAGCTGCGCGGGAAAATCGAATCCGAATTGGATAAAATTTCCGGAATTGGTGAAAAAAGACGCAAAGCGCTATTGACTTACTTCGGTTCTGTTGATAAAATAAAAGAGGCGGGCGTTGACGAGCTTGAAGCCGTTGACGGAATGGATAAAAAATCAGCCCGCGCGGTATATGAATACTTTAATAAAAAATAATTATATTGCAGGTATATGAACTATGTTCAGATTAAATAGAAAAAATGGAGTGTCTTATTACACAATAAGCTCATTCGAGGATACGGGTCTTGTGCGTCACGGATTTTCCACGCGCGAGGGCGGAGTGAGCAAAGGGGATTACGGAACGATGAATTTTCGCTTTCATTGTCCCGACACGAAAGAAAACGTGCTTGAAAATTTCCGCATAATGGCGGAGACGCTTGATATGGATTATAAAAACATCGTGCTCTCAAAGCAGGTTCACGAGGATGTTATCCATACGGTGACAGAAGCGGACAGGGGCAACGGCATAACGCGCGACAACGCGTTCACGAGCGTGGACGCGCTTATTACCGATAAACGGAATATACCTATCGTCACGCTTTACGCGGATTGTGTGCCGGTTTTTTTTCTCGATAAGCGCCTTCACGTTATAGCGCTTGCCCACTCGGGCTGGCGCGGGACAGTCAAACGTATAGCGATGAAAACCGCGGAGAAAATGAAAAATGATTACAATAGCCGTCCCGAGGATATTCTCGCAGCAATCGGTCCGTCGATTCAGGAGTGTCATTTTGAAGTGAGCGACGAGGTCGCGGAAATTTTTATAAAAGAGTTCGGCGCGGATACGGCTGTAAGATACGGCGCAAAATATCATGTGAATATGCAGCGCGCGATCAAAAAACAGCTGTCGGAAGCCGGTATTCCGGCGGAAAACATTGACGATTCGGGAATTTGCACCTACTGTAACAGTGATTTTTTGTTTTCCCACAGAAAAACAAACGGAAAACGCGGCAATATGGGCGCGTTTATGGAATTGATTTAACCTGGTTTTGTATATTTTACGGAGGAATGAATGAAAAGAATATTAATTGCCGCGCTTGCGGCGGTTATGCTTGTGAGCTTTTCGGGCTGCAGTGCCGTTGACGAAATGAAGGACAAAATATCGGAGCTGGTCAACCCAACTGTGACCGAGGAGCCTGTCAAGAATACAACGGTAATAAACAACAGCATAAATATAGGAATATATGATTTTGACACATTTAATCCGCTTTTGACAAATTCTCAGACCGTAAGAGATTGTATGCAGCTTGTCTACGAGCCTCTTTTTGCGCTCGATGAAAATATGAGAATAGTGCCGGTTTTGGCGAAGGATTACAGCGTATCTCCGGACGGACGGCAAATCCTTATAAATCTCAAGGAAGGCGTTACATGGCATGACGGAAGCACTTTTGACGCGTATGACGTTGCGTACACAATAAGGAGAATACGCCAGGGTGACACGACATATACAAACGCCCTGTCGCTTGTTTCGACTCACGGCGTTGTGAACGATTATTCGGTTCGGATTGACTTAAATTATTCCGTGCCGAATTTTGTGGCGCTGCTTACGTTCCCGATAGTAAAATATCAGACCAATATGAAAATGGACAGCTCGTACAATCCTATAGGCACGGGCCCGTTCAGATTTACGGGACCTATTACAAAAACCCGCTTCGGCATGAGCGCTTTTGAGGGCTATCGCGACGGACGAGCTCTGCTTGACAATGTGTATATCGAGCAAGTGCCGAACGCGGACAAGTACCGTTCCATGTTTGAGGCGAGCGAGCTTGACGTTATGACGAGCGAGATGGTTGATCTTACGAAATACATGCCTAAGGGCAATATTAACATGTACGACTTTATAACGAATAAGCTGACATTTTTGGGCTTTAACATCGCGAACGGAATATTCGCCGGAAATGAAACGCGTATGGGACTGGCGGAGTTTGTTAATAAAGAGGAGATTGTAAGCTCGATTTTGTACTCTCACGGCAAAGCCGTAAATATTCCGATAAATCCGTCGTCATATCTGTATTCTGATACAAATACGGATTTTACCGGCAATATTTCCGAGGGTATGCCGCATCTCGGCAACGACGGTTGGGGCGCCGACGAAAACGGCGTTTATGTGCGCGAAAGAAACGGAATACAGGAGACGCTCAGATTTAAGATACTTACAAACAAAGACAGCGAGGAAAAAACGGCTATAGCGGAAAAAATCGCGTCCGATCTCCAAAAGCACGGCATACTCGCAACGGTAGACGCCGAGCCGTACGAGCAGTATACGGCGCTTATAAATTCAAAGAATTATGATGTTTTCATAGGCGAAGTCGAGTTGGGTTCCAATATGGATTTAAGTCCGCTCGTTTCGTCGGCGGGAAATTATTTCAGTTACGGCAACACCGCCGTGGATACACTCATAGGACAGCTCGGAATGACGCAGAACGAGGACGAGCAGCGTGCTTTGTTCCAACAGCTCGGAGATATTATGCTCACGGAAATGCCGTTTGTGCCGATTTTCTACCGCAAGGGCAGCGTGCTCGCGGGTGCGTCGATAAAAAGCGGAATCGCGCCGAGCGTGAGCGGATTTTACAGAAACAGTCAGTTATGGAGCAAATTGGGATGACGGTAATAGTAATAGGCGCGGGCGCGGCGGGACTTATCGCGGCGGGAACGGCGGCTGAAACGGCGGATAAGGTAATTCTTATCGAGCGAAATGATATAATAGGCAAAAAGCTGCTCATAACCGGCAAGGGACGCTGCAACATAACAAACTCGGCGGATACCGAGGACGCGATAGCGCAGTACCCGACAAATCCGCAGTTTCTCTATTCCGCGCTCTACACGTTCACAAATCACGATATAATCTCGCTTATTGAGAGCTTCGGCGTAAAAACGAAGGTCGAGCGCGGCGGCAGGGTATTTCCCGTAAGCGACAGGGCGGCGGACGTGGTCAGGGCGCTCAAAAAATACGCGCTCAAAAAGAATGTGAAGCTCGTAAAGGCGAGAGCAGAAAGACTTATAATCGAGAACGACTCTCTGAAGGGCGTAAAAACGTCTGTGGGCGATTTTTACGGCGAGAGGGTAATCGTATGTACCGGAGGCAAATCGTATCCCAGAACGGGTTCTGACGGCGACGGGTACAGGCTGGCAGAGCAGGCGGGACATACTATAATTACTCCGAAGCCGTCGCTCGTGCCGATAGTGACCGAGGAAAAATGGACGGCGGACGTTATGGGGCTGTCGCTCAAAAACATAGAAATAACGGCGTATGACGGCAAAAACAGGAAAATTTACAGCGATTTCGGCGAGATGCTTTTTACGCATTTCGGAATATCGGGACCCGTCGTGCTGTCGATGTCGGCGCATCTTAGGAATATCGAAAATGAGAAATACCGCATGGAGATCGACTTAAAGCCGGCTCTTTCCGACGAAAAGCTGGACGCGAGGGTGGTGCGGGATTTTCAGAAATACAATAAAAAGCGTTTGATAAACGCTATGGACGATTTATTGCCGAAGGCGCTCATTCCGATAATCATAAAAATCGCGGAAATTGAGCCCAACAAGGCGGTGAGCGAAATAACACGGGAAGAGCGAAAGCGGCTCGTCGCAGCGTTAAAGCACGTTCCGCTCACGGCGAAGCGGTTCAGACCGATCGAGGAGGCGATAGTCACTTCGGGCGGCGTTAAAACGAGCGAGATAAATCCGTCCACAATGGAGTCGAAAAAGCTCGCGGGACTGTATTTCGCGGGCGAGGTGATAGACGTTGACGGATACACGGGCGGATTTAATTTACAGGCGGCGTTCTCCACGGGATATCTGGCGGGCATGAACGCGGCGCAAATGTAGTACGGAAGGGGAGGAAGTATGGAACTGGGAAGCAGAGAGGTATGCAAGGCGGCGGTTAAAATGGCGCTGAGCGACACGAGAGCGGAGGAAACGGAAATGAAAACCGTGCTGCTCGAAAAGGGAATAAAATCGGCGGCGATAGACTTCGGAAGCGATTTTTCAAGCGCCGTGCCGAAAATACTGGAGCGCGCCGTGGTCGCGGCGAGACGCGAGGGCGTTATCGGCGAGAGCCACGCCGAGGAAGGCGCGGTTGCGGGAGCGGCGCACGAGGCGCTTCAGCAGATAGTGAATAAATGCGTAGGGCTGAATTTGGGCGGAAAGATAGGCATAGCGCGCTACGGCTCGCATATAAGCGTATGCGTATTTTTCGCGATAGGGTTGCTTAATTTAAACGATGCGGCGATAGGTATGGGACATCGCGCAGTATGACGAAGGAGGTAATAAACATGGCAGTAAGAGCAATAAGGGGAGCTACGACGGCTGAGGCGAACACGAGAGAAGCAATTCTTGACGCGACGCTGGAGCTTATAGCGGAAATTGAGGAAAAGAACGATTTGAAGCGTGCGGACGCGATTTCGATAATATTCACGGTAACGCAGGATTTAACCGCCGTGTTTCCGGCTGTTGCGGCAAGAGATTTCGGTCTGACATTCGTGCCGCTTCTCGATATGGCCGCTCCGGCGATCGACGGAAGTCTTGAAAAGTGTATCAGAATAATGATATACATAAATACTGACAAGACAAAAGAGGAAATTAACCATGTATACCTGCGCGGAGCGAAGGTATTAAGACCCGATTTGGCGGGTAAATAAACCCCTCAGTCAGCTTCGCTGACAGCTCCCCTAGTAGTGGAGCCTTTCGTGGAACGCTGCATTAGGTAAGCCTCCCTTACTAGGGGAGGTGGCGCCGTAGGCGTCGGAGGGGTTATTTAGGAGGAAATAAAAATGAAATATATATCGGCAGGTATAGACGGTCCGGCGGGAGCGGGCAAAAGCTCGGTTTCAAAAGCCGTCGCGGGAAAGCTCGGCTTCGTGTATATCGACACCGGCGCGATGTACCGCGCGGCGGCGCTTTTTGCGATGAATAACGGAATTGATATTGTAAACGAGAGAGAAAGGCTTATATCAAGTCTTGACAGGCTCGATATAGCGATAAAATACACGGATGACGGACAGCGCGTTTTTCTTGACGGCGCGGACGTTTCCGAAACGATACGCACGCCTGAGGTATCGGTCGGCGCGTCGAATATCGCGGTCATACCTGAGGTGCGCGAAAAGCTCGTCGCTATGCAGCGGGAAATGGCGAAGCATGATAATGTTATTATGGACGGGCGAGATATATGCACGGTCGTGCTGCCTGACGCGGACGTGAAGATTTTTCTGACCGCGTCGGTTGAGGAGCGCGCGAAAAGGCGATATAAGGAAATGACCGAAAAGGGCATGGATGCTGATTTTGAGGAGATCAAGCGCGATATAGAGTACCGCGATAAAAACGACTCCGAAAGAGATGCGTCACCGCTTAAAATAGCGGAGGGCGCGGCTGTGGTCGATACGACGGGCTTAACATTTGACGAGGTCGTTGAGAAGCTGACGGCGATGATAAAGGAGAAAATGTGATGTTTTATAAATTTGCGCTGTATTTGGTGCGGTTCGCGCTGCATTTTATATTCCGCGTGAAATACGTCGGACGCGAAAATATGCCGAAGGAGGGCGCGTGTCTGCTCGCCGTGAATCATCGCTCGTACTGGGATCCTGTGATGGCGGGAGCGGCTTCTCCTAGACCGCTCACGTTCATGGCGAAGGAGGAGCTTTTTAAAAATCCGATTTTCGGCAAGCTAATAAAAAGTCTCGGCGCGTTTCCGGTAAACCGTCACGGCGGCGAGATAGGCGCGATAAAGAGCGCGTTTAAAATTTTGGGCGAGGGACGCGTAATGCTGATGTTCCCCGAGGGACGCCGCGTCACGGACGGCACAAAGGGCAAAGCGAAGCCCGGAGTCGCCATGATTGCGCAGCGCTGCCGCGTGCCGGTAATACCGATGTTTATAAGCGGCGAGTATAAATGGATGCGAAAAATTACGATAACTATAGGAAAACCGATAGATTTAAGCGAATATTACGGCAAAAAGCTAAACGCGGAGCAGTTACAGAAAATTGCGGATAATATATTCGATACGATGTGGTCATATAAGGTGGATTGAGGGAAATTGTGATTTAACGGCGTATTGGTATTGTGGGTGTAGGGGCGGATATCATCCGCCCGCATTCGCGATATATTGGGAACGGGCGGATAATATCCGCCCCTACAACCGTTGATTTGAATATATTGCGCTAAATCATAATTCACCAACGGAGGAACAATATGGAGATAACGGTTGCTAAGACCGCGGGGTTTTGCTACGGCGTAAAACGCGCGGTGGACGGGGTTTATGAAAAAATAAATAACGGCGAAAAAATCGCCACGCTCGGCGCGCTTATTCATAACAGGCAGGTTATTGAGGATCTGGCGTCAAAGGGTGTGCGCTCGTATGAGAGGGTGTCGGATATTCCCGAGGACTGTACTATCGTTATACGCGCTCACGGCGTCGGCAAAAGCGTGTATGACGAAATAGGGGAAAGACCGTATATTGATTTGACCTGCCCGTTTGTCGCGAAAATTCATAAAATCGTTTCCGAGCATTATAGGGACGGGTACAAAATAGTAATCGTGGGCGACAAAAATCACCCCGAGGTAATCGGAGTTAACGGCTGGTGTGAGAACAGCGCGGAGATAATTTACGACGAAAATTACGAAATTAATGAAGAATTAGCCCAAAAACGGCTCTGTATTGTAGCACAAACAACAATAAACAGAGTTTTTTTTAGTAAAATTGTACAAAATATAAAAAAAACTTGCAAAAGTACCCTATTTTTTGATACAATATGTAGTGCGACGAAGGATAGGCAGAAGGAGGCGGATGATCTTTCGAGAAAATCGGACGCGATGATCGTAATCGGAGGTCGGGAAAGCTCCAATACGAGAAAGCTTTACGAGATATCGAAAAACAACTGTCCCGAAACCTACCACGTTGAAACGGCGGCGGAGCTGCCGAAAAAAACATATAATAAATTAGGTATTACCGCGGGAGCCTCAACGCCCGCAGGTATTATCGAGGAGGTAGTAAAGGCTATGAGTGAAAATTTAAAGAATGAGGAAAATTTTGCTGAACTGTTTGAGCAGTATGGCAGCAAAACCATCAACAATGGGGACATCATTGACGGAACGGTAGTAGAGGTTCGTAACAACGAGGTCATTGTAGATTTAGGAGGCTTCAAGTATAACGGACAGCTCGCTGCCGACCAGCTTACGGATGACCCGTCACTTAAGCCGTCTGATGTTGTAAAAGAAGGCGATACAATCAAGGTTTACGTCGTTGGCGTGAACGATGCTGAGGGAAAAGTAGTTTTATCAAGAAAAAAATTGGTAGCTATGGAAAGCTGGAACAAAATCAAAGCGGCTTATGAATCCGGAGAAGTTTTAGAGGGTAAAATCGCGAGGGCCGTAAAAGGCGGCGTGATTATTCTCGAGGGGGGGACGCAGATATTTATACCGGCACGTCAGGCGTCAGAAAGATTTGTACAGGACCTTCAGAGCCTCGTAGGAAATACCGTACAGTACAAGCTTATTGAGCTGGACGAAAGAAGAAGGCGCGTAATCGGTTCGGTAAGAGTAATCCTTGAGGCGGCAAGAAAAGAAAGAGAAGAAAAGTTCTGGGCTGACGCTGAGGTTGGTAAGCGTTATCAGGGTACTGTTAAGTCTCTGACTTCATTCGGCGCTTTCGTAGACATCGGCGGAGTTGACGGACTTGTTCATATAAGCGAGCTGTCGTGGAACAAGATCAAGCATCCTTCGGAGGTTGTTAAAGAGGGCGACGTTCTTGACGTTTATATCAAGGACATCAATCCCGAAACAAAGAAGATCTCGCTGGGCTTCAAGAAGATCGAGGACAACCCGTGGGTAATCGCTCAGTCGAAGTTCAACGTCGGCGACGTGGTTAAGTGTAAGATAGTAAGAATGATGCCGTTCGGCGCGTTCGCAGAGCTTATCCCGAACGTGGACGGTCTTATCCATATCTCGCAGATCGCAGACAGAAGAATAGGCAAGCCGGACGACGTTCTCACGATAGGCGAGGAAGTTGACGCGAAGATTACGGATATTAACTGGGACGACAGGAAGATAAGCCTGTCGATCAGAGCTCTTATCCCGAAGGAGGAGCCGGCTGAAGCTCCGGCGGAGCCCGAGGAAGAGGAAGCTCCGGTTGAAGGTACGGCTCTCGTATACTCGACAGATCCCGATGTTGAGGTAGACGAGCAGTTCGAGGTTGAACCCGCAGAGGAAGAAGCTCCGGCGGAAGCTGCTCCCGTTGAGGAAGCTCCCGCAGAGGAAGAAGCTGCCCCTGCTGAGGAGGCTCCCGCAGAGGAAGCTCCGGCTGAGGACGCGGAATAATCAGATTTATAAAACTCTCACAGATATTATTTGTCTGTGAGAGTTTTTTTGTATAAAAAGCTTGACCTACGGAACAAATTTTGATAAAATTATATTGATATATTCAATTTACAAAATGAAACGAGGGGAATTTAATGAAAAAGCTCATGCTTGGTAACGAGGCGGTCGCGCGAGGCGCGTACGAGGCGGGAGTTACCGTGGTTTCATCATATCCCGGTACGCCGAGTACCGAGATTACGGAAAATATTGTAAAATACGACAACATATTCGTCGAGTGGGCGCCGAACGAGAAGGTAGCCTGCGAGACGGCGCTCGGCGCGTCGATAGCGGGAGCGCGCAGCATGACGTGTATGAAACACGTCGGACTTAACGTAATGGCAGACCCTGTGTTTACAGCGAGCTACACAGGCGTAAACGGCGGCATGGTAATGTGCGTCGCGGACGACCAAGGAATGCACTCGTCGCAGAACGAGCAGGATTCGCGCCACTACGCAAAGGCGGCTAAGATATTGATGTTGGAGCCGTCGGACAGCGCGGAGTGCCGCGACTTTACGAAAGAGGCGTATGCATTCTCGGAAAAATTTGACACCCCTGTCTTTATCCGTCTTTCGACAAGAGTTTCGCACTCGCAGAGCCTTGTCGAGGAGCGTGAAAAAGAGGATTACATATTAAAGGATTACGACAAAAATCCGGCGAAATATGTGATGATGCCTGGAAACGCGATAAAGAGGCACGTCGTTGTCGAGGACAGAATAAAAGCCTTAAAGGAAATGTCCGAAACGACGGAGCTTAACAGCGTCGAGGAAAACGGCGCGAAAATCGGCGTGATAAGCGCGGGTATAGCGTATATGTACGCGAAGGAGGCGCTCGGGGATAAAGTCGATTATTTAAAGCTCGGCGTAATCTATCCGCTGCCGGAGAAGAAAATAAAGGAATTTGCGGAAAAATACGACAAGGTTTACGTTGTAGAAGAGCTTGACCCGATCATAGAGGAGCACTGCAAATCGATCGGTGTTGACGTGATAGGCAAGGACGTGTTCACACTCCAGGGCGAGTACACGCCGACCATGATAAAGAAAGCGGTTTTAGGCGAGGACGCCGCGCCGTATGAGGAAATAGGCGAACAGATACCTATTCGCCCGCCTGTAATGTGCGCGGGCTGTCCGCACAGGGGCGTGTTCTATGTGCTTAAAAAGCTCGGATTGATCGTTTCGGGCGACATAGGCTGCTATACTCTCGGAGCTACTCCGCCGCTGCAGAGCGTTGACACAACGATATGCATGGGTGCGTCGGTAAGCGCCGCTCACGGTATGGCGAAGGCGCGCGGCGCGGAGTTTAACAAAAAGCTCGTGTCGGTGATAGGCGATTCGACGTTCATGCATTCGGGCATTACCGGACTTGTCGATATTGTTTACAACAAGGGCAATAATACCGTGATTATTCTTGATAACTCGATAACGGGCATGACCGGTCATCAGGACAACCCGACCACCGGCTACACGATACGCAAGGAGCCTACGAAGCAGGTCAATCTTATCACGCTGTGCAAGGCGATAGGAATAGAAAACGTGGTCGTGGCGGACCCGTTTGACGTTAAGAATTTTGAAAAAATCGTAAAAGAGGAAACAGAGCGCGAAGCGCCGTCGGTAATCATAGCGCAAAGACCGTGCGCGCTGCTGCCGCCGATGCGGAAGAAATATTCGGGACACTGTGAGATAACGGATAAGTGTAAAAAATGCAAGCTGTGCATGAAGCTCGGCTGCCCCGCGATTTCACTTGCGGGCGATACGGTGAAAATTGACGTGACGCAGTGTAACGGATGCGGATTGTGCACGAACGTGTGCCCATTTGGCGCGATTGAAAAGGGGGACAAATGATGAACATAATGATAGTAGGCGTAGGCGGACAGGGTACACTTCTTGCGAGCCGTATCCTCGGCAGAGTCGCCATTAAGGAAGGGTATGACGTGAAGGTCAGCGAGGTTCACGGCATGAGCCAGCGCGGCGGAAGCGTCGTCACATATGTAAAATACGGTGATAAGGTGTATTCGCCGATAATCGACAGGGGAGAAGCGGATATTGTTCTCGCGTTCGAGATACTCGAAGCGTACCGCGCGATGCCGTATCTCAAAAAGGGCGGCAAAATGATAGCGAACACGCAAAAGATGAACCCGATGCCGGTCATCACGGGCGCGATGGAATACCCGTCGGATATAGAAAAGAAGCTCTCGGAAAAAATAAATTTACAGGCGGTCGACGCTTTGAGCCTCGCGGAGCAGGCGGGTACTATCAAGGCTGTAAATGTTGTGCTTATAGGACTTTTAGCTAAAAGTATGAGCGTTGATAAATCGGTATGGATAGAAACGATAAAGGAAACCGTGCCCGAGAAGTTTATCGAGCTTAATTTAAAGGCGTTTGAACTGGGATATAATTTATAAACTAAAAAATTTAAAATACAAGGAGGAAAAATCATGGAAAGATACTTCCAACCCGAAATCGAGTGTATGGAACGCTCGGCGATCGAGGAGCATCAGCTAAAGCAATTACAGTGGCAGGTAAAGCGTGTTTATGAGAACGTCGCGATGTACCGCGAACGCATGGACGATGCGGGCGTAAAGCCGGAGGACATTAAATCTCTCGACGACTTATCTAAACTGCCGTTTACGACAAAACAGGATTTGCGCGATTATTACCCGTTTCAGCTTTTGGCTGTGCCGAAGAAGCAGATCGTAAGAATACAAGCCTCGTCGGGTACTACGGGAAAGCAGATAGTGTCGGGCTATACGCGCCACGACCTCGATGACTGGGCAAACGGCTTCGCGCGCCAGCTTGTCGCGGCGGGCGGAGACGACCATTCAATCGTGCAGGTATCGTACGGCTACGGATTGTTTACCGGCGGCTTGGGCGCACATCAGGGCGCGGAAAAGGTCGGAGCTATGGTTATTCCGACCTCATCCGGCAACACGGAAAGACAGATACGTTTCCTTTGCGACCTCGGCAGCACGCATCTTTGCTGCACACCGTCGTATGCGATGTATATAGGCGAAACTGTCAAGGAGATGGGCGTTAAAAACCAGCTTAAATTAAAGGCGGGTATATTCGGCGCCGAGCCGTGGACGGAAGAAATGCGTCATCAGATAGAGGAGGCGCTCGGCATAAAGGCGCACGACGTATACGGACTGACCGAAATCATGGGCCCCGGCGTTTCGTACGAGTGCTCGATGCAGCAGGGTATGCATATATGCGAGGACATGATAATCCCCGAAATAATCGATCCCGACACGGGCGAGGTACTGCCGAAGGGTTCGTTCGGTGAGCTTGTCTTGAGCACCATAACAAAGGAAGGACAGCCGCTTCTTCGCTACAGAACGCGAGATTTGTGTACGCTCGACTATTCCCCGTGCGAGTGCGGAAGAACACATGTACGCATGAGAAAACCGGCGGGAAGAACCGACGATATGCTTATCATACGCGGCGTAAACGTATTCCCGTCGCAGATAGAAGAGGTGCTTCTTAAAAACAGTATCGAGGTTTCGCCTAATTATCAGATCGTGGTTGACAGAGTTAACAATACGGATACATTCGATATCAACGTAGAGCTGAGCCCCAAATTCACAGGCGATGTTGACGCGGAAAAGCGCAAGCTCGAAATGCAGCTCCAGTCGATGCTCGGAATCAAAGCGAAGGTACATCTGTTAAGACCGAAGTCGATAGTGAGAAGCGAAGGCAAAGCTAAGCGAGTAATAGACAACAGAAAGCTGCACGATTAATATTGCGCATTCAAAACACAAAAAAGGAAGAAAGTACCATGAAAATCATAGCCGCAACAAAAAATCCCGGCAAAATTCGGGAAATACAGAAAATTCTCGGTCAGCTCGGCTTTGAGGTGATGTCTCAGGCTACCGCCGGAATTGATGTTGACATTGAGGAAACGGGCGACACGTTTGAGAAAAACGCGCTTATTAAGGCGCGCGCGGTCGCGATGATGTGCGATAATCCGGTGCTTGCGGACGATTCGGGGCTGTGCGTCGAGGCGCTCGGCGGAAAGCCCGGCATTTACAGCGCGCGTTACGCGGGAGAGGGCGCGTCGGACGCGGACAAGGTAAATAAGCTTTTGTCCGAGCTTGACGGAGTTAAAAACCGCAGGGCGAAATTCGTCACGTCGGCGGCGTTCATTTTCCCGGACGGACGCGAAATTACCGTGAGCGGCGAGGTACACGGCACAATTCTCACCGAGGCGCTCGGCGAAAACGGCTTCGGCTACGATCCCGTATTCTACAGCGACGAGCTGAAAAAGACGTTTGCCGAGGCGAGCGACGACGAAAAAAACAGCGTAAGCCACCGCAGCCGCGCGCTCGCGGCGCTGTGCGAGAAATTAAAGGGCGAGACATTTTAACGGAGGATATAATCATGGATGTTTTTATGGAGTATATCGTAAAACATAAAAAGGAAGCAAAGGATATAATTATTATCGCGCTGATAATCGCGGGGGCGACCGTATTATCGCTTGCGCTGATCGTCGGGATGTTCGCGCTTGCGTATGCTTTGGCGGGACAAAAAATTATGCAGTTCGGGTTCAGTATCGGATTTGTAATAGTCGCGCTCTGCTGGTACGCGGCGTATCTTTTAATTAACACGCGCAGTATCGAATACGAGTATATCCTCACCAACAGTGATATGGATATCGACAAAATTATGTCCAAAAAGGGCAGAAAGCACGTTGTGAGCTTTAATTTTACAAATGTTGATATTTGCGCCCGCGTTGACGACAATATGCACAACGACGCGTTAAAGCGCGAAGAGCCGGACAGGAAGGTTTACGATTTGACCGGCGACAGGACGAGGGGCGGCGTGTATTTTGTGGATTATTTCGACGACGAAAAATCGCAGAAGGTGCGCGTGCTGTTCCAGCCTACCTCGCGTATGCTCGACGAGATAAGAAAGTTTAATCCGAGAAATATTTTTATAAGCTGACGGGAGGCGGTTCTCAATGAAAGCGTGTTTCGCGCAGGAAATGCGCGCGGTTGACGCGGCGGCGACAGCTGTCGGGGGCGTGCCGAGCATAATTTTGATGGAAAACGCGGCTCTCGCGTGTGTGAACGAGCTGTATAAGGACTTGCCCGATTTGAAAAGCGCGGTCATTTTCTGCGGCAAGGGCAATAACGGCGGCGACGGCTTCGCTATTGCGCGGCATCTGCATAACAGGGGCGTGGAGGTGCTCGTTATGCTTGTCTGCGGCAGTGAGTTTTCGGGCGACGCGGCTGTTAATTTTGATATAATAAATAAAATGGGAATTGATATTGAGGTTGTCACGGACGCTGACAGCCTCAAATATATTATCCGCTCGCACGACGCGGTTATCGACGCTGTTTACGGCACGGGCATACACGGCACTGTGAGAGGCGTTTCCTGCGACGTTATAGAAGCCGTAAACGCGTATTCGCGCTATACGCTGTCTGTTGATATACCCAGCGGCATAAACGCCGACAGCGGCGAAATATGCGGCGTATGCGTGAAGGCTGACAGAACGGTCACTTTCGCGGCGTACAAGATAGGTATGCTGATGTTCCCGGGCGCGGATTACACGGGAAAGGTGACGGTCGCGGATATTTCAATTCCAAATCATGTGATAGAGTCGCAAAATCTCGGTATCAATGTCACGGATGATAAATTCATGCTTGAGAATTTCCCGCGCAGACGCAATAATTCACAAAAAGGCGACTACGGGAAGGTGTTTATTATCGCGGGCTCGGAGGGTATGTCGGGCGCGGCGTATATGGCGGCGGAAGCGGCTCTTGCGGCGGGGAGCGGGCTTGTGACGCTCGGCTGTCCGAAGTGTATAAACCCGGTTTTGGAAGCTAAAACGACCGAGGTAATGACGCTTCCTTTGGCTGACAGCAACGGGCATTTGTCGTTCCTCGCGGAGAATGATATAATAAAAAAGGTGAAGGAAAGCGACGCGGTTTTAATAGGTCCGGGGCTCGGGCGGAGCAAGGACGCGGCTGAAATAGTAGAGGCGGTGCTTTTAAATTCCGCTTCGACAGTGGTAGTGGACGCGGACGCGATAAACGTGCTTTCGCAGAATATGGAAATTCTTTCAAAAAGCGCGTGCAATCTGATTTTTACTCCTCACGCGGTAGAAATGGCGCGGCTTACGGGTTTGGATAAAGACTATATAGAGGAAAACAGGCTTGTAGTGTCAAGGGAGTTCGCCGAGGAATACGGCTCGACGCTGATATTAAAGGGACATCATACGATTGTAACAGCTCCCGACTCGCGGCAATATATTAATATTACAGGCAATTCAGGATTGGCGAAGGGCGGAAGCGGCGACGTGCTCGCGGGACTTACCGTTTCTCTTGCGGCGCGCGTTTCGGACGAAGCGACGGCGGCGGCTATGGCGGTATATATCCACGGGCTCGCGGCCGATCTTGCTATGGAGAAATACGGCGCGGACTCCGTTGCGGCGGCAAAAATAATCGAATTTATTCCGAAAGCGATTTGCCGTATTTTACAGGTAGAAAAATAATCGCTTTTGTGATATAATCAGAGAGGAAAAGAAAACAAGATGGAAAAACGGACATGGGCGGAAATTGATTTGGACGCGATCGCCCGAAATATGAGAGAAATAAGACGCATAACAAATCCTCACGCGCAGATCATGACCGCGGTGAAGGCTGACGGGTATGGTCACGGAGTTCTTGAGGTGACGAAAACCTTGCTCGAAAACGGAGCCGACCGCTTGGCTGTCGCTATGGTAAGCGAGGGTGAGGAGCTGAGAAGAAACGGTATAAGCGCGCCGATTTTAATTCTCGGTATAACCGACGCGGACGAGATCGAGGATTTACTGCGTCTTGATATAACTCCCGCCGTATGCGAATACGCTTTTGCGGAAAAACTGAGCAAAAAAGCGGCTGAACAGGGAAAAACGGCAAAAATTCATATTAAGCTCGACACGGGCATGACGAGAATAGGCTATGTTGTAACAGACGGAGATAACTCGGAAATAATTGACGAGATAGTAAAAATATCAAAGCTTTCCAATATCGAAATCGAGGGCATATTCTCGCACCTGTCCACCTCGGACGAGACTGACGGAACGTATACAAGAATGCAGTTTAAACGCTTTATGGGCGTTGTAAACGAATTGGAGGAGCGCGGTGTGCATATACCGATAAAGCATATATGCAACAGCGCGGGAATAATGATGTACCCCGAAATGCACCTCGATATGGTGCGCCCCGGGATAATACTTTACGGTCTGTATCCCTCAAACGAGGTCGATAAACAGCGGCTTGAGCTAATTCCGGCGATGAGTTTAAAGGCGTCGGTAAGGCTCGTTAAGGAAGTCGAGGCGGGCAGGGGAGTGAGCTACGGCAAGACATACATAACCGGCGGCGCGACGAAAATCGCGACAATACCGGTCGGTTATGCCGACGGATACGCGCGCGCCCTCGCGGGAAAAGCGCGGATGGTTGTGAACGGTGAAAAAGCTCCCGTTATCGGAAGAATTTGTATGGACCAATGTATGATTGACGTTACAAATGTCCATAATATTCATAAGGGTGACGAAGTAACCGTGTTCGGTCGGGATGGAGTCACGATTGACGATATCGCGGCTTGGCTTGGGACAATCAACTATGAAGCCGCCTGCATGGTGGGCAGGCGCGTACCGAGAGTTTACAAACGCGGCGGAAGGACGGTGAAAATTTCGGATTATCTTAAAGGCTGAAACGGAAAGTCTGTACCGCGCGGATAAAAACGCGCGGCGGAGAAAGGGGACCTGATTGCTTTGTCACAAAACAATAAACCCGACGAGAGCCTTATAAAGGCGCTTGAAAAGGGATATAAGGAAATGGCGGATATAAATCTTGAGCTGGCACAAATGTGTTTGGAAGCGGATAACGAATGTCTTTCGCAATGTGAGGAAAAACTGACGGAGTGTGAGTAAAAAAGTGATAGTGAAAAGAGGAGATATTTATTACGCCGATTTAAGTCCCGTAGTGGGAAGCGAGCAGGGCGGAGTGCGTCCGGTTCTGATAATCCAGAACGACGTGGGAAACAAATACAGCCCCACCGTCATAGCGGCGGCGATTACGAGCCGTATCAACAAGGCGAAAATGCCGACGCACATAGAGCTGAGCGCCCGCGAATACGGACTTAATAAGGATTCCGTGATATTGCTTGAGCAAATCAGAACAATAGACAAAAGACGTTTGCGCGAAAAAACAGGCCGTCTTGACGAGGCGCTTATGTCGAGAGTGAACGACGCGCTTTCGATAAGCTTCGGATTGGGCGGGATTTAAAGATATAGCTTATAATGTAGCGGGGAGCTACATATATTTTGAGAGGCCTTTGAACACGGTCGGGGATTATTTATATCTCCGGCTGTGTTTTTGCGTAAAGTAAACTGATTTTTGTATTGACTCAAAGGCGCATGTCATGGTATACTTAAATTATGGTAAAATAAGCTTAATATAACAAAAGGAGAAAAAGCTATGGAACTGAAAAAAGTTATAAGCGTTATATCCGCGGCGACAATGCTTTCGGGCGCGCTCGGAGCAATTCCGGCTATGGCTGAAAGCTCGCCTCTTAGCCTTTACGGAGGAAAGGGCAGCCTTACGGTCACGGCGGACCCGACAGGCGCGGATAAGGGTAATGTATTCTATTTTGACGGCTTCTCGACAAACAGAGGGGACGACGCACTAAAGGGCGTTAATCCGTATATTGAGCTTCCGTCGGACTATCTCTACGAGGAGAAGGGCGGCAAGTACGAAATGAAGGGCGATTGGAGCGTTTCGTTTGACTGGTACGGAATGTCGCAGGGCTTCCGCTATGCGTTCTATACGGGAACTACCGATATGTTCGGTAAGGGCAGTATGACGGGAATTTATTTCTTCCCCGACAGCGGCTCTACGTCTATTACTGAGGGACTTATAAACGACGAGAAAAAGTTTACCCAGGGCGGCGAGTATGTGTCGATAAAGAATGAATGGCACAATTTCAAGCTCGAATGGAAAAACAGCACAATGACGATTTACAAGGACGGCGAAAAATATATCGAAGCCGACGGCAAGGAATACGCTTATTCCGAGACGAAAGCGCCGATAACGCGTATCGGCTATACGCCGTATCAGACCGACCCCGGCGTTTACGCGTATGTTGACAATATCGTTGTGACGGCTGACGGCAAGGAGCTGTTAAACGACACCGCTGACGGAGAATATTCGCAAATCGGCGACGTTCCGCCCGATCCCGATCCGCTCACGGTTTATACGAACGTGTCAAACGGCAGCGAAACTCAAAGACTTATCGACGCTCGTCCGAATATGCAGCGCAGAATGGAAAATCTCGACAGAGGTCTTATCGCGGTATCCGCCGAGACGTACGGCTTTATCTCGTGGAGATGGCTCGGAACGGAGAGCGCGGACACGAGATATAATCTGTATAAAAACGGAACAAAGCTCAATGCCGAGCCGATGAATAAGACAAATTATATCGACTACGACGCGAAGGCGGGCGACGCTTATTCGGTTTCGCCTGTAGTAAACGGAACAGAGGGCGAAAAGTGCGAGGAAGTTAAGCTGCTTGACAAGGATTATATCGGAATTAAGCTCGACGTACCCGAGGGCGGTAAGGTCAGAATTAATCCCGAAACCGAGGAGGAATATTTCTATATTGCGAACGACGCGTCAACAGCCGATCTCGACGGCGACGGCGAGCTTGAAATAATCCTCAAATGGGATTCGTCCAACTCGCGCGACAGCTCTCATTCGGGAGCGACGGGCAACACGCTTTTCGACGCGTATAAGCTGGACGGAACGAAGCTCTGGAGAATAGATTTAGGCATCAACGTCCGCAGCGGCGCGCACGACACGCAGTTCTTATGCGCGGACTTCAATAACGACGGAAAAGCCGAGGTCGCGATGCGCACAGCCGACGGCACGGTAGCGGGCGACGGCACGGTTATCGGTGACCCGAACAAGGATTGGCGCAACGACATAGGCAAAAACCTCGACGGACCGCTTTATTTGACCGTATTTGACGGCGAAACGGGCGCGGTTATCGACACTACGGATTACTACCCGCAGACAACAGGCGAGCGCGACGGCGTTTCATGGAACGTAAACTCATGGGGAGACGACTGGGGCAACCGCTCCGAGCGCTATAACGCGTGCGTATTCTACGAAAACGGCGAAACTCCGTCGATGATGTTCGCAAGAGGCTATTATGACAAGACCGTTCTCGCGGCTTACACGATGGTAGACAACAAAATAGTAAACGACTGGATCTTCGATACGGACTTTATGACGAAGGAGGAGTCCCTGCCTTACCGCGGCAAGGGAAATCACTCGCTCTGCGTCGGCGACGTTGACTACGACGGCAAGGACGAGATCATATACGGCTCCACGACATACGACGATAACGGCAAGCCTATGTACAGTAATGTAGATTTGGCTCACGGCGACGCGCAGCATATGGGCGACCTCGTTCCGTCGCGCCCGGGACTTGAAATTTTCTCGGTACACGAGAGCGGCAAGTACGGTCATCAGATGAAGGACGCGCGTACGGGTGAAATTCTGTGGTCGTCGCCGAAAACAAGTCTCGACGTAGGACGCGGCGGCAGCGACGATATAGACCCGACGCATCCCGGCGCGGAGAGCTGGTCGTCAATAGGACTGCTTATCGCGTCGGACGGAAGCGTTATAACGGATCATTACAGTATCCCCGCGAACTTCTTCGCTTGGTGGGACGGCGACCTCGGACGCGAGGTTCTCGACGGAATAAATATTTCGAAATATAATCCGTACACATATAAGGTGGAGGACATTTTCTCGGCGACCGAGTGCCACTCGAACAACTCGGCGAAATCAAATCCATCTCTTACGGCGGATATTCTCGGCGACTGGCGTGAGGAGGTAATTTATCCGACGCTCGACAATTCGGAGCTTAGGATTTACACGACGACGATCCCGACAAGCTACAAATTACCGACGCTCATGTCGGATAATCAGTACCGCGACGCGGTAGCCGTTCAGAACGTGGGCTACAACCAGCCGACGCACGTTGACTACTGCTTGGGCTACGACACGAAAACGATCCCAGTTCCGCAGATCTACACCGTGGACAAGAACGGAAACAAGACGACAAACCCCGACCTTGCGAAAAAGCAGTGGAATATTTCCGATCTTTACGAGGGCGATACTGTAAAGCTTGCTGAAAATCAGCCGAAGGCGCTCATTAACGGCGCGCCGTACTATATAGACAGTGACAACTCGCTCGCGCCGTATCTGTCGAAGTATGACAGAACAATGGTTCCCATGCGGTTTATATCCGAAGCGTTCGGCGCGTTTGTCACATGGAACGCGGACACGCAGCAGGTAACGGTTCAAAGCCCCGAAGCGGAGATCGTAATGACTATCGGAAGCATGGAGTATACCGTAAACGGAGCTTCAAAACCGATGGACGCCGCGCCCGAAATAGTGGATGGCATGACATTTGTTCCGATAAGAATGATAGCGGAGGCGATGGGTAAGCATATCTCATGGCACAATAACGGAGTTGTTACGATAAGCACAAAGGATATAACAGTCAATTCCGACGTTGAGGATGCGGTTCTCAATACCATAAAATCCGCTGCGGCGATGCAGCCAAAGAGCGGCAAGGTATACAAAAACGGCGAAAAGATGGCGGGAACGCAGTCGAGCGCTTTGGAGGTATACGCAAGCGAGGGCGACGGCAAGCTGGCGTGCGATTTCGATTATAACACGTCATGGAAGTCGAACGGCAAGGGAATAATCATGATGCACACCGATAAGTGGCCCATAAGCGCGGTAATCGTGAAATTCGCGGACAACAAAAAGCACCCGTTCAAGGTATCGACGCGTCAGGATATTCCCGAGGGCGACGTTAAGGATATAACGAACCGCGACGGCTGGGAGGTAGTAATCAATTCGTCGAGCGACGGCAGCACCGACGCGCAGACGTTTATATTCCCCGTGCCGAAGTACACAAACTCGATAAAGCTGCAGCTGCTCGACGACGAGCCGTGCGAAATAACGGAGCTCGCGGCTTTGGGCGTTCAGTAAAGACAAACGAGGAGTGACAAACATTTGAAAAAGCTATGGGAGCTGTTTATAACATTCGCTAAAATCGGAGCATTCACCTTCGGCGGCGGATATGCCATGCTGTCGCTTTTGCAAAAGGAAATTGTGGATAACCACAAATGGGCGACGGAAGAAGAGCTTTTGGATTACTATGCAATAGCGCAGTGTACCCCGGGAATAATTGCGGTGAATACGGCAACGTTCGTGGGAGCGAAGCGCGCCGGAATAATGGGCGGAATATTCGCGACGCTCGGCGTGCTTTTCCCTTCGATTGTGATTATTACGATCATAGCGGCATTTATAAATCACTTTCTCGAATACACGATAGTGCAGCATATTTTGGGCGGAATACGCGTTGCGGTGGCAGTGCTTATTATTAATTCCGTAATAACAATGGGCAGGAAATCCATGATTGATACAATCTGCGTTATAATTGCGGTCGTATCGTTTTTGCTGTCGCTGATATTTTCGGCGTCGCCTATCTTGATAGTCGTTGCCGCCGGAGCGATTGGGCTTATCCTCAGACGCGGAGGTGAACGGAAATGATTTTGAAAACATTTGCGCTGCTTGCGTATGAGTTTTTCAAAACGGGACTTTTCGCGATAGGCGGAGGATTGGCGACCGTACCGTTCCTGCGTGAGATCGCGTCGCGTTATACATGGTTTACGCTTGATATGCTCAGCGATATGATAGCGGTTTCCGAGTCTACCCCGGGCGCTATCGGCATTAATATGGCGACATACGCCGGATTTTCGGCGGGATTTGGAGCAGGCGGACTTGCAGCGGGAATTTTGGGCGGCGTTATCGCGACGCTTTCGCTCGCGGCGCCGTCAATCATAATAATATTGATGCTGTCTAACGTCTATCAAAAGTTCAAGTCAAATCCGCATGTCGCGAACGCGTTTTATTCAATTCGCCCTGCGGTGACAGGCATGATTGCGGCTGTGGCGGTGACTTTGATAATAGCTGCGCTTATGCCGAACGCGTCGGCGCTGAGTCTGGACGCGGTCAGCGTTAAAGCGGCAATATTGTTTGTAATTATGATAATCGCGATGAACATAAAGCCGATAAAAAAGCTTCATCCTATATTTTTCATCGTATTTGCCGGAATTTGCGGCGCGGTGTTCAGTATGTAGACAATAAAATACCTCCTACGGTTTTCTTTAATACCGTAGGAGGTATTTTTGCCTATTGTCCGCTTTTTTCGGTGCTTTTCAGCGTACACCGGTTTTTTATGATTTGTTGATTTTCTCTTTTAATTCCTGCACAAGCTCAACTATTTTGAATTTTACAACTACACCGCTTGAATTGGACGTTACTATGTCGTAGGCTTCGTCGCTCAGCTCCTCTCGCAGCCTTTTTTCGCTCTCCGAGCTCAGCGCTGCTTCGCCGCCGTCGCTTACGCAGAGCGGCGGATACATAACGCACCACCAGTTTTGCCCTGCGCCGTCGCCGAGAATTACGCGTATGCCATAGTATTCTCCGGCGGGAAGAGTCATGTTTTTATATTCCTTTTTCGGAAACGCAAATTTTCCGTATACGGCTTTCGCACCGTAGCCGAAGCCGTGTTCGCGGAGTACGGAATTTGCGGTTTTTTCTATATCACCGAGATTTTCTATAATATCCGCTTTACACTCGGCGCCGCTTTCGACGCGAAGTTTTTTGCCTATGTCCTCAAGAAGCCTGTCGCGTACGGCGAACTTTACCGCCTGATCGTTTTCGCTGTCGCTGTTGGCTATTATATGCATTCGAATAAGATGATTTCTCAAATCCGCCTGTACGCCGTCCGAGTATGCTTCCGCTGCGACGGATATAACTATCGCCGCCGCGAATGAGCAAATCAGGCTGCTTATAAAACGTTCTTTATTGAATTTTTTCATTATATGTACCTCCTTCATAATGTATTTTAATTCTTGACGTTTTTTGCCGTGTTCATACATATTTTTCTTGATTTCGAGGGAATACTATGAAAAAAGAACGGAGGTAACTGTAATATGAAGAAACTGTTATCGGCTGCTGTGACGCTGATTGTGTTTTGCGCGGCGGCACTGTATTGTCCGCTCATACCGGCGAGCTCGCAGACGGAGGAGAGCGACACGCAGCTTTTGGCAAGGGCGGTCAACGGAGAGGCGAGAGGAGAACCGTATGAGGGTCAGGTAGCGGTTGCGGCGGTGATATTGAATCGGGTAAAGCATTCGTCGTTTCCGAATACGATTTCGGGCGTGATTTATCAGCCGGGCGCTTTTACGGCTGTTTCGGACGGACAGATAGACGTGCCGATCGAAGAAAATTCGACGGTATATAAGGCGTGCGAGGACGCGATGAACGGATGGGATCCGTCGGGCGGCGCGATCTATTATTTCAATCCCGAAACCGCGACAAACGAATGGATATGGTCAAGACCGCTGATAGTACAAATAGGAAAACACAGATTTTGCAGTTAGGCTTGAAGAATGGAGAATCGAATTATGGAACAAACAAAATCAGAAAACAAAATACACATACTGACCTACAGTGTCCTTGCTGCGGCGCTGCTTGCCGCGTTTATATGGGGATTTATGGCGAACAAGCGCGCCGACGCGCTTGAAGTAACGGTCGAGAACCAGTATAACAGAGCTTTTCACGAGATGGTCGACTATATCGACAGCATCGACACGCAGCTTACGAAAGCGCAGCTTGCAAATTCTCCGGCGCAGCTTGCCACCATATCGAATGATATATTTCAGCAGGCAGCCGAGGCGAAGTCGTGCCTGGGACAGCTGCCGACTTCCGAAATACAGCTCGAAAATACGGCAAAATTTCTTTCGCAGGTGGGAGATTACACATATGTGCTCTCGCAGAACATGATAAACGGCACGGGAATTTCCGATGAAGAATATAAAAATCTTGTGTCGCTTAACGATTACGCGTCAAAGCTTAAAAATTCGCTTACCGATATACAGTCGGATATATACAGCGGCGAAATAAAATTTACGGGTACGGACAACGGCGGGAGAGGTAATATCGCGCAGGCTGCGGGAGGCGATATTCTTGCCGATTTGGAAAATGTGGAAAAGTCGTTCGACGAATACCCTTCGCTGATTTATGACGGACCGTTTTCTGAGCATATTGAAAATCAGGAATCGGTAATGCTTAAGGACGCTCCGGAGCTGTCGCGCGATCAGGCGCTTGAAAAAGCTGAAGAATTTTTGGGCGAAGGGGGAGAGGGACTTGAATTTTCAAATGAAACCTCAAATACCGCCGTTGACGCGTATACCTTTGTAAAATCCTCAGACGACAGCCGTATGGCTGTAAGCGTAACGAAACGCGGCGGGTTTATACTTTATTTTCTCGACAGCGCGGCGGTAACTGAGGAAAAAATAGCGGTCGACGACGCGATAGAACGCGCACGGGCGTTTTTGGAAGCGCGCGGATACGACAATATGACAGACAGCTATTATGAAAAAACAAACGGCATAGCGACAATTAATTTTGCGTATACTCAAGACGGCGTGGTCTGCTACAGCGATTTGATAAAGGTGCGCGTCGCGCTTGATACGGGCAACATAGTGGGAATGGAGTCAAAGGGATATCTTATGAACCATCGGACGCGCGAAATTGCAGCCCCTTCAATAACGGCGGAACAGGCTCGGGAGCATGTGTCAAAAAATTTGGCGGTCACAGCCGCGCGCCTTGCGGTTATTCCGAAAGACAGTCTCAAAGAGGTGCTGTGCTATGAGTTTAAAGGAACCTTCGGCGATAAAAACTTTATAGTATATGTAAACGCCGACAATGGCAGAGAGGAAAATATCCTGCTTCTGATTGAATCGGAAAGCGGTATTCTTACAATATAATATGCGGTTATAATACACGGGCGTTTTGCCCGTGTATTTTATCTGTTGGTCATTCTTTTTTCCATATATTTCTCCTTCGTTGCCATACCGCCGCGTATATGACGCTCCGATTTGTTAAATTCCAGCACCTTCTGAGCCTCGCGGTACAGCGCGGGATTTATTTTTTTTAGCCTTTCGTGGACGTCCTTATGTACTGTGGATTTTGAAATATTGAACTCTTTAGCGGTTTTGCGTACTGTAGCGTTGTTATCAATTATATACTCGGCAAGCTCGATCGCTCTTTTTTCGATGTAGTCCTTCAAGTACCACCACTCCCTATATCAATTTAGTTATAATTATGAGAAAGCGGCGGTGATTATGAATGTAAAATAACGTGCGCATACAAAAAGACAGGCGATATAAAATCTCCTGTCTTTTATCCGTATTATAAAATCAATGTCGATTTGGGGGGAAGTTAAAAACTGTTTTCCCACTCGTCTATATTGTCTTTGTTAAATTCGATAAGCGAGCCGAGCACAGCCTCCGTGCCGCCTTCAGCCGCTTGCGTTACCGTTCTCGTTCCGAGCGTTCCGAAATCCATCGTTTCGCCGAGCGCTCCGGTGGCGCTGCCCGCGTTTAGAGCCGATATTGCAAAGCCCGCCATATAGCCGACGTCGCCCGGGTTCCATAGATATGCCGACGGGCAGACACCGCTTCTTATATACGGGGCAATTTCGGAGGGCAATCCCAAGCCGGTAAGCTTGACGTCCGAGCCGCTGTCCGATACGGTCTGACATGCCGCCGCAAGTCCGACGGCGGTAGGCGCGATAATGACCTTTACCTCGGGTATATCGAGAAGCGCCGCGGTTTCCGACGCGGATTTTGTGGCGTCATCGTTTCCGTATACAATTTTTATAAGCGGCATTCCGGCGTATTTTACGGGGTCGCTTTCAAGCTCCTTCTCCATGTATTCTATCCAGTCGTTTTGATTTGTCGCGTCCTCTGTGGTGCTCAGAATCGCAAATCCGCCGTTTCCGCCGGTTAAGTTGTATGCGCTTTGAATAAGAGTTTTTCCGATTAATGTCGGGTCAGCCTGCTGGATATGGAGCTGACGGGCGTCGTCTATCACGGCGGAATCAAGAGATACTACCGATATGCCGGCGTCCATGGCGGCTCTTAACGAATTTCGCAGATCGTATTCGTTGTTTGCCGCGACGGCAATTCCGGAAACGCCCTGTTCAACCAGCTGATTTATAACTTCCGCCTGCATATCTGCGGTTGCGGATGATGGAGGGCAATATATAGCCTTTGAGCCGGTTTCGGCGCACGCCGTCTGAAAGCCCGTATACATTTTAAGCATATAGGAGTTCTGTAAATCCTTTGGAATAAACGCATAGGTCTTATCGGGAAGCGCTTCCGCCTCGTCTTTCTTCCCGCCGCCGCAGCCGGCAGCCGCAAACAAGCACAGCGTCACTGCAACCGTAATTTGTAAAAGCTTAAGAACTTTTTTCATCAGAAATCCCTTCTTACTATCATATAATAGGTTAATTTTAGTATAACTCATATTTTATAAAAATTCAACAGTTTTTTATAAAAAATTCAGCTGTATCAACAGATTTGAAAAAGTTTGTAAAAAAACATCAAAAAAATATATCAATGCACTTGCTTTTATTGATAAAATATTGTATTATAATATATATAAGATTGTTTATTAAATAACAAACAATGAAGGGGTGCATATTTTGATAAGGGATACTATACTTGTCGCTGACGATATGGAGGTAAACCGATACATATTATCAGAGCTTTTTTCGCAGAAATACAGAATTATAGAAGCGGCTAACGGCATTGAGGCATTGGACGCGGCAGAAAAGGAGAGAGAGCGTCTTGCCGTTATTTTGCTTGATATTGTTATGCCCGAAATGAACGGAATAGAGGCGTTTAAGGAGCTGAACGAGCGCGGATACACAAAGGATATCCCTGTTATATTTGTAACGGGACAAAACTCAACGGAAATCGAGCGCACGGGCTATTCGCTCGGCGTCGCCGATATTATACAAAAGCCCTTTGACGTTAAAATAGTATACAGGCGCGTCAGAAACATAATAGATTTGTACGACCATCAGAATAATCTTGAGAAAATGGTTGCCGAGCAGACAACGCAAATTCTCGAAAAGGATAAAAAGCTGCGCGAATTTAACGATCAGCTCATAGACACGCTTTCATCCGTGGTGGAATTCAGAGATTCCGAATCGGGTGGTCATATTCAGCGAATAAAGGGATTTACGAAAATACTGCTTGAAAAGATTTCCCAAATGTATCCGGAGCGCGCGTACACCCGTGAGCAGATAGATATGATCACAAAGGCGGCGGCGATGCACGATATCGGAAAAATCGCTATTCCGGACAGCATTTTGTTAAAACCGGGCAGGCTCACAAACGAGGAATTTGACATAATGAAAACCCATACGACAAAGGGAAGCGATATTTTAAAGCATATTTCGTTTATAGACAACGAGGAATTTTACCGCTATTGCTACAACATTTGCCGTCATCACCACGAAAAATATGACGGACGCGGCTATCCGGACGGCTTGAAGGGCGAAGAAATACCGCTTGAGGCGCAGATCGTGTCGATCGCGGATATATATGACGCTCTCGTCAGCGTGCGCGTATACAAAGCGGCGTACACATATGACGAAGCGTATAATATGATTTTAAACGGCGAATGCGGTCAGTTTTCGGATATGATGATGAATTGTTTCAGGGCTGTAAAGGGGGATTTTGAGAAATTAGCGAAGGAAAACAGCTCAAACGAAGCGGCATAAACGAGATTTCGGAGGGCGGATACGCAAATATCCGCTCTCTTTGATGTTCGTGACGGAATATTATAATAAATGTAACACCGATGACATAAAAGTAATTTTTCAAAATGTAACACGAGGAAATAAATTTATTAACGGCTTTAAATCATTTGTAACATAAATGTAATATAACTACAGTTATTTACAATATGTTGCAATATATTACATCAAAATACCTATATGTTGTTCGGATCAAGCGAAAATAAATTCCAAATTATGGAAATATTACTTAATATTTAGCCTAAAATTACACTATTATTTCATGCAGATTACAGTTATATTTCAGTTAAATTACTAAAATCTTAAGAAGTTTTAACGAAATTTTTAAGAAATTTCAAAAAAGGGCTTGACATTCCAATGAGATAATGTTACAATACCGTTAGCGTCGAAATTAGGACGCGTTTAGGGAGTCAATTATAATAGTAAAAAAGAAGAAAAAAGTGTGACAGAAAAGTCTCAAAACGAAAAGGAGAGAGTAAATCTTGAATAAAATCGCAAAAAGAATTATCTTGTCCGCATTATCTTTAAGTACACTGCTTTCAACATCTGCATTCGCGGCAGATTTGAGCGGTTGGGCGTTATCGGATTATCAGTCGGCAAACGAAGCCGGACTCGTATCATATGCAGTTGTTTCAAACAATATGAAGAAAGAGATTACGAGAGAAGAGTTTTGTGAGCTCGCTGTTAATCTGTACAAGAAACTTACAAACGAGGAATTGATAGTTCCCGAGGGCTCGCCGTTTACAGACACAAACAGCTTGGCGGTAGCGCAGGCGTATTGTTACGGTATAGTTTCGGGAACCGATGCGACAACATTTAGCCCTGACAGGCTTGTAACCCGTCAGGAGATGGCAAGAATGATAATCAGCACGCTTACGGCAGGCGCAATTAACTTTGAGCTTTCAGACGGTTCCGATCCGTCGGCTATCAGCTGCTTCACAGACGCAGATCAGGTGAGTGACTGGGCGAGAGACTCGGTTATAACGATGCTTAATTACTCGCTGATGAGCGGCGAAACGGAAACATCGTTTAATCCGCTCGGTTCTACAACAAGAGAGCAGGCGGTTGCGAGCATATCACGGTCGTACAGCACATTCGGAAACGGCGGCAGTTCGGTAGCGTTGCCGGAAATATCGCTTTCCGCGGGTACGGTTGTCAATCAGAATGATTTTGACATAAACTGGACGGCGGTTGAGGGCGCTGCGGGATACCATCTGATAATAAAGAATGAATATGCTGATTCAGTAGTTTTAAAGGATATAAACGAGAATGCGTTTAATGTAACATCGGGAGTTTTGGCGGCAGGTCACAGCTACACCGTAACCGTAGGCGCAATCATGCCGGATTCTTCGGAAGTTTTCAGCATGCCGGTTGATTTCACTTATAACGGCGCGCCGACGCGCAGCATGAATTATGAAGTTAATTTCAACCAGCTTCAGAATCCGTCAAATTATGTGGCAAGCAATCCGAATGCGCAGAAAATCCTTGATACCGCAGCTAAGTATCTTGGAGTACCGTATCTTTGGGGCGGTACTACTCCGAGCGGATTTGACTGCTCCGGTTTTGTACAGTATGTATTCAGAGAATGTGGATACAATATAACCCGCACAACATATACGCAGTGGGATAATGACGGTGTATATGTAACGAGAGACCAGTTCCAGCCGGGTGATTTGGTATACTTCGGCACGGGAGGTTCACCTTCCCATGTGGGATTATATGTTGGTGACGGAATGATGATTCACGCTCCGTCGACGGGTAAGACAATTCAGTATACATCGATTGACTCGTCTTACTATGCGTCGCGCACAATGGGCGGTAAAAGGATACTGTAACTTTTTTTGGGATTGCTATGTAGAATTAAAGGGGATGGAAAATTTCGGGAGCGCACGCTCCCGAAATTTTTATGTAGTGAAAGAGACTTTATCATAAACAAACGCTTGCGAGTTTGTTATGATAGAGTCTCTTTATTTATACGGTAAAATTAAGCCGATTTGATTACTTTATTTTGTTCTCGTAATCCTCAATCATTTTCTTGACCATCTGACCGCCGATTGAACCTGCCTGTCTTGATGTGAGATCGCCGTTGTAACCGTTCTTTAAGTTAACGCCTACTTCGCTTGCAGCCTCCATCTTGAACTTGTCCATAGCCTGCTTTGCTTCAGGTACTGAAATCTTACTTCTGCTCATTTTTACTTCCTCCTTTTTGTCAAAGTCTTTATCTATATAAATTATGTGTCGAATTAAATCGACTACACTACTATTTTGTACACGGCTTAAAATTATATACAGAAAAAATTTTCCACCGCGAAAGTAAATTTTGGTATGATTAGCGGTTGAAACCGAGCGTATAATGTGGTATACTGTCAGTAAGGAGATGCGATGACCGTGAAGGATATGATTGTAAAAAAGATTAAGCATGCTTTAAATTACATATTCGTTTTTTTGAAATGGTCGGTAATAGCGGCGCTTACCGGCGCGGTGAGCGGACTTGTCGGCACGATATTTCATGTAAGTATCGAAGTGGCGACGAGCATGCGCGAATACCGTCCGTCGTTTATTTATTTTCTGCCCTTTGCCGGCTTGTTTATTGTTTTTCTGTATAAAATATGCAACATGCTTGAAAATAAAGGGACGGATGCGGTTATTTCGTCCGTGCGCAGCGATGAGGGACGAGTTCCGTTCCTGCTCGCTCCGCTTATTTTTGTCAGCACGTTTATAACTCATCTTTTCGGAGGAAGCGCCGGACGAGAGGGCGCTGCGCTGCAGCTCGGCGGCAGTGTGGGCAGTATGATAGGCGAGCTTATCTCCCTGGACGAAAAGGACATGCATATAATTGTAATGTGCGGCATGAGCGGCATGTTTTCGGCGCTGTTCGGAACGCCGCTCGCGGCGGTATTTTTCTCGCTTGAGGTCATAAGCGTCGGAGTCATTTATTATTCGGGTCTTATTCCGTGCCTTGTTGCTGCGATTGTGGCATACGCGCTGTCGGTGCTGTGCGGAGTGGAGCCCACGCGTTTTGTGATTGCCGAAATTCCCGAATATTCATCCGTACTGATTTTAAAAACCGTCGGTATAGCGGTACTTTGCGCGATTCTCAGTATGGTTTTCTGTATATCGATGCACACGGCGGCAAAAGGGCTCAAAAAAGCGTTCAAAAATGATTTCCTGAGAATTTTTATAGGCGGCGTTGTAATCGTGGCTCTGACGAAGATTTTGGGGACTACAGACTATAACGGCGCGGGTATGAGCGTGATCGAAGCCGCAGTTACGGAAGGACACGCGCAGCCGCTGTCATGGGCGTTCAAGATTATTTTTACAGCCGTGACGATCGGCGCGGGGTATAAGGGCGGAGAGATAGTGCCGACGCTGTTCATCGGCGCGACATTTGGCTGTGTTTTGTCTCCGCTGTTCGGGGTTGACCCGACATTCGGCGCGGCAATCGGGATAGTGGCGCTGTTCTGCGGCGTGGTAAACTGTCCGATAGCGTCAATAATGCTCAGCGTCGAGCTTTTCGGCGCGCAGGGCATACTGTTTTTTGCCGTCGCCGCGGGAGTAAGCTATATGCTTTCCGGTTATTACGGACTTTATCACAGTCAGAAAATTATGTATTCAAAGCTCAGAGCCGAATATATAAACAAAGATACACTTTAAGGGGGATTTTTACGATGTACACAATTTATGAGCTTGCATGGATGTTTTTGATTTACGCGTTTTTGGGATGGTGTGCGGAGGTCATATTCCACACTGTCACAGTCGGCGATTTTGCCAACAGAGGATTTTTAAACGGTCCCGTATGCCCTATCTACGGGGTGGGCGCGGCTGCGGTTATATCTGTCCTGTCACGCGTGGACAACACTGTGATAATGTTTTTCGTTTCGATGGTACTGACGTCGCTTTTAGAGCTTATTACGGGCTTTGTGCTGAAAAAAATATATCATACCAGCTGGTGGGATTACTCCGATAAGCCGTTTAATATCGGCGGCTATATATGTCTTGAATTTTCAATACTTTGGGGATTCGCGTGTGTGGGCGTAATGAAGCTTCTGCATCCGGTTGTGATGGATTTTATACATATAATTCCCGATGTGCTTGGGCTCATACTGCTAATTTTCTTTTTGGCTGTGTTCGCCGCGGACATAGTTGTGACGATACTTGCGATGAACAAGCTAATCGAGCGAATGAAGCGCTTGGAGGAGGTTGCTCAGGCGATACATCATGTATCCGACGAAATAGGCGAAGGACTGCATGAAAGGGTTACCGATCTTGAAAAACGCCGCGAGGAGTTTGAAAAAAGCGACAAAGCAAAACAGCTGCGCGCAAGGTATGAGGAGCTTGCCGAGAACAGGAACGTATTGCAAAGACGTATAATAAAGGCGTTCCCGAAAATGAAATCACTGCGCTATCAGGAGCATCTTGAAAAGATGAGGGAGCATGTAAAAGAAAAATAATACATAATTTTCGGGGAGTTGCCCCAAAATATAAACACCATACATAAAAGCCGAAAAGTGAATTTTCGGCACAAACAGAGTCGGCGCGCCGCCAGCGCCGGCTTTTTGGTTAAATTTTCTTTAATTAACCTATTGACATATACCCCATAGGGGTATATAATAAGTATATGGGAGATGATCGCGTTGGAAAAAAGTAAATGTGAATGCACTCATAAGACAAAGGAGCGTTCTGAAACGGAATATACGCGGCTTATACACCGGCTGAACCGTATTGAAGGTCAGATAAGAGGCATAAAGGGAATGGTGGAGAACAGCGCGTACTGCACCGATATTCTGATACAGGTATCGGCGGTAAATTCGGCGCTCAATTCATTCAGCAAGGAGCTTCTTGCCAATCACATAAGGACGTGCGTGGCGGAGGACATACGCGGCGGCAGGGACGAGGTTATAGACGATTTGGTGAATACCCTGCAAAAGCTGATGAAGTAAATATTGGGAGGTATGTTTATGCGGCAGTATAATGTTACGGGCATGAGCTGTGCCGCGTGTGCGGCGCGCGTCGAAAAAGCTGTGCTCAAGGTTGGCGGAGTGAGCTCATGCTCGGTCAGTCTGCTTACAAATTCAATGGGCGTAGAGGGAACGGCGGCGGACGCAGATATAATTTCGGCTGTAAAGGCCGCAGGTTACGGCGCAAGCGTAAAGGGCAAGGCGGCAAAAAACGAGGAGGATATGCTGGAGGATAAGGAAACTCCGGTCCTGAAACGCCGTCTTATTATATCGGCGGTGCTGCTTGCGGCGCTCATGTATTTTTCGATGGGACACATGATGTTCGATTTGCCGCTGCCGCCGTTTTTTGACGGAAATCATATCGCTGTGGGACTTGTGCAAATGCTGCTTACCATAGCCATTATGATAATAAACGGCAAATTCTTTGTGAGCGGCTTCAAGGGGCTTATTCACCGCGCACCTAATATGGATACGCTTGTGGCGCTCGGCGCGGGCGCGGCGTTCGTGTACAGCCTATACGCCCTGTTTGCCATGACGGGGGCGCAGACGGCGGACGAGATGATGAAGTACATGGATGAGTTTTATTTCGAGTCCGCCGGAACAATACTCACGCTGATAACAGTGGGAAAAACGCTCGAGGCGCGCTCGAAGGGAAAAACCACGGACGCGCTGAAAAGTCTGATGCGTCTAGCTCCTCAGACGGCTGTGGTCATACGCGGCTCCGAGGAGGTTCGTCTGCCGGTCGGCGAGGTAAAAAAAGGCGATATATTCGTTGTCCGCCCTGCCGAGAGTATTCCGGTGGACGGAGTGATTGTTGACGGCAACAGCGCGGTAAACGAATCGGCGCTTACCGGCGAAAGCATTCCGGTCGACAAGGAAAAGGGCGACACTGTATCGGCGGGTACAATAAATCAGTCGGGATTTATAAAATGCGAGGCAACTCATGTGGGAGAGGACACGACGCTTTCGCAGATAATAAAAATGGTAAGCGACGCGGCGGCGACCAAAGCGCCAATCGCTAAAACGGCTGATATTGTTTCGGGGATATTCGTTCCGACTGTTATGCTTATAGCGCTTATAACGATAATCGTGTGGATCATAGCCGGAAGAAGCTTCGGTTATGCGCTTGCGAGAGGCATTTCCGTACTTGTTATAAGCTGCCCGTGCGCGCTGGGACTTGCCACGCCGGTCGCGGTGATGGTTGGAAACGGCGTAGGCGCGAGAAACGGAATATTGTTTAAAACAGCCGTATCGCTTGAGGAAACGGGAAAGGTCAGCACCGTCGTGCTCGATAAGACGGGGACGGTAACGGTTGGCGAGCCGGAGGTCACAGATATTATCACCTCAGACGGATTCGGGGAACGCGAGCTTTTGTCATACGCGGCGTCGGCTGAAAACAGGAGTGAGCATCCGCTGGCAAAGGCAATTCTGAAAAAAGCGGAGGAAACCGGAGTAAAAGCGAAGGAAGTATCCGATTTCCGCGCTCTTGCCGGAAACGGCGTGTGGGCGTCTGTGGACAACCGAGCTCTTATAGGCGGAAGCATGAAATTTATTTCGGAAACCGTAAAGATACCCGAAAATATGGAAAAAGAGGCAAAAAAGCTTTCAGAGGAAGGAAAAACGCCGTTATTTTTCGCGTATGACGGCAAGCTCGCCGGAGTGATCGCGGTCGCGGACGTAATAAAAGAGGAAAGTCCGCAGGCGGTAAGCGAGCTGCGGAATATGGGAATACGGGTTATTATGCTGACGGGCGACAATGAACGAACGGCTATGGCGATAGGAAAACGCGTAGGCGTTGACGAGGTGATAGCCGAAGTGCTGCCCGACGGCAAGGAAAGCGTGATACGCCGCTTAAAGGAGAACGGTGAAAAGGTCGCTATGGTGGGAGACGGAATTAACGACGCTCCGGCGCTTACGAGAGCGGACGCGGGTATAGCCGTCGGCGCGGGAACCGATATCGCCATAGACGCGGCTGACGCGGTTCTGATGAAAAACAGGCTTACCGACGTTCCGGCGGCGATAAGGCTAAGCCGTAAGACGCTTAAGAATATAAGAGAAAATCTTTTTTGGGCGTTTATATACAATATCGCCGGAATACCGCTCGCGGCGGGACTGTTTATCCCTATTTTGGGATGGGAGCTGAATCCTATGTTCGGCGCACTGGCGATGAGCCTTTCGAGCTTCTGCGTGGTATCGAATGCGTTAAGGCTCAATCTGTTCAATGTTCATAACCCTTCGGGGGATAAAAAGATAAAATTCAAAACAAAAAAGGAGACGATTTTAATGACAAAAACTCTTACTATTGAAGGCATGATGTGCGGACATTGTGAAGCGTCCGTCAAGAATGCGCTCGAGGCGTTACCGATGGTAAGCTCCGCGCAGGTAAGTCATGAGAAGGGAACAGCGGTCGTAATGCTCAGCGCCGAGACGCCGGATGATGTTCTCAAAAAGGCAGTCGAGGACAGAGATTACAAGGTCGTGTCAATCGCGTAATAATCGAAAATAAAAATGACGCCGTAAAAAGGCGTTATTTTTATGCGTAGTTATTTAAGGATGATTGACATTTTCTCCGCTGTATGATAAAATAAAATAGATGTATTATACGCAAAAGAATATAACTGTTGTTATTAAGGAGCACGGACAGCATATATGAAAAAGTGGGTCGGAAAGGCATTATTGCCGTTTTTAATGTGCATGGTCGGCATAGCCGCCGTTTTGATAGGGATAATATACTTTGACTTTATATCCGAGCGCATATATGAGGACAGCACAGACCATCTTGAAGAAATCTACGGACAGGTCAACCGTTCTTTCGGCGCGTTCGTCGAGCGAAACTGGGGACTTCTTGACGGATGGAACGATTATATAAGGCTTAATTCAGCCTCGCCGGAAACCGTTTCGGGCTTTATCGAAAAGGAGCATGAATACTGGGGATTTTCGGAATTCTATTTCCTGTCGGCTGACGAGACGGGAATGACGATTGACGGTCAGCGCGACAAAATGGATTTGGGCGGCGCGTGGAATGATCTCAGGGAACATGGCGAGCCGGTCATGGCGGGCGACGCTGTGTCGGAGTCTAAGGATATAACCGTTTTTGCGGTGCCGGTTGAGCACGGCGAATATAACGGCTTCGGGTACGACGCGGTCGCGGTAAGTTATACGAATGCGGATATGGCGAGCTCCCTGAATGTTGACGCGTTCGCGGGAGAAGGCAAATGTTTTGTTATACACAATGACGGAAGCATACTCCTGTCAACTCAAACGGGAGGGAATGTGTTCGGCAATTATTTTATGTACCTGAATGCCGCGTCCGATTTGGATGAACAAAAGCTTGCAAAGATGCGGACTGACTGGGAAAACGAGACTACCGGTCTTGTTCAATGCAAAATAGGCGGCGTCAGCCATTGTATTTTGTATCAGCCCGTCGGATATCAGGACTATATACTTCTGAGCGCAGTCCCGCAGAGCGTGGTAAGCGCCGGATTTTTATCGGTGCAGAAAATCACAATGAACGTATTTATTGTAATTTTCCTGCTTTTGGGGGCGGCGGTGTTCGCTCTGATTGTCATGCGAAACCGCAGACAGTCTCGCATAACAAGAACGGAGCTGAATTATCGGGAGCGCATGTTCGATGTTCTTTCGAATAACGTTGACGATATATTTATAATGCTCGATTCGGAAAATCAAAGCGTGGATTATATAAGCCCGAACATAGAGAGGCTGCTGGGTATTCCGGCGGCGGAGGTGCGCGAAAATATCAGAGTTATAGAGAAGTGCGCGATCAATTTTAACGTCGTTATCCCGAAGAACGTGCTTGAGGAGATTCCGCTTAACGGAAACAAATACTGGGAATGCGAATATATGCATCAGAATACCGGAGAGCGGCGCTGGTACAGGATGACGATATACCATATGAGCATACAGGATGTTAAAAAATATATTGTCGTAATGTCGGATCGCACTCTTGAACAGCAGATGAATCAAAAGCTTCAGGAGGCGCTTACCGCCGCGCAAAGCGCGAACGAGGCAAAGAGCAACTTCCTGTCGAATATGTCGCACGACATACGAACGCCTATGAACGCGATAGTGGGCTTTTCGGTGCTTTTGGAAAAGGACGCGGACAACGCCGAAAAGGTACGCGAGTACACGCGCAAGATAACAGCGTCAAGCCATCATCTTCTCAGCCTCATAAACGACGTGCTTGACATGAGCAAGATCGAAAGCGGAAAAACATCTTTGAATGTAGATCGGTTTAATCTGCCGGAGCTTTTGGAGGAATTGAGTATTATACTTATGCCCCAGGCGAAGGCAAAAAATCAGAAGTTAAAAATAGACGGCGGACAGGCTCCGCGTGAATATATAATCGGCGATAAGCTGCGGCTTAATCAGATTTTGATAAATTTACTGTCAAATGCCGTAAAATATACGCCCGAGGGCGGGAAAATCGAATTTATCGTGCGAGAGCTGCCTCAGACAGCGCAGCAGTATGTAAATCTGCAGTTCGTGGTGCGTGATAACGGAATAGGTATGAGCGAGGAATTTCAAAAGAACGTGTTCGCCCCGTTCAGCAGGGAAATAAACTCCGTAACCAATAAAATACAGGGAACGGGTCTCGGAATGGCTATCACGAAAAATCTTGTAGACCTGATGGGCGGAATAATACGCGTTAAGAGTAAGCCCGGACAGGGAAGCACATTTACGGTCGAGCTTTCATTCGCGCTTGCGGAGCAGGACGATATGCAGCAGCCCTCGAATGAAAACGATCACAACAGACCAGAACCCGATGAGAACGTCATGCGCGGACGGCGATTCCTTATAGCGGAGGATAACGAGCTCAACGCGGAGATCCTTACCGAGATGCTCGGCATGGAGGGCGTTATATGCGAATTGGCTGTAAACGGCGAAGAAGCCGTTAAAATGTTTGAAAAATCGGAGCAGGGATATTATGACATGATATTTATGGACGTGCAGATGCCGGTTATGAACGGCTACGAGGCGACAAGACAGATACGCTCCTGCGGTCGTCCTGACGCCGAGTCCGTTCCCATAGCGGCGATGACGGCAAACACATTCGCGGAGGACGTCCGTAATGCTATGGACGCCGGAATGAACGGTCATCTTGCGAAGCCTATTGATATGGACGCCGTCAGAAAGCTTGCGAGCAGGCTTATAAGCGGAAAGGAAAGTCGATCGGAAAAGAGCGAATAAAAGAAGGGGATGAACTCATATGAAAAAAAAGTATTTTTTGCTGTTTATGACGCTTATAGCGATGCTTGCGCTGTCATCATGCACCGGCGGCAAATCCGGCGGCGATAAAGTCACTCTTACGCTTATGGGCAAGCGGAGCGACTTGCAGAAAAGCTATATGACAAGTATTTTTGAACAGTACGAGGCAGCCACGGGAAACAAGCTGGAGATAATCTCATATGATGACGTGGAATACGAAACCACCGCCTCGGAAAAATTCGCGAACGGCGAGGTCCCCGATATATTTATGCACTTTCATAACGCGGATTTGAACCGTTTCGACGTTCCGAACAATTTTCTCTATCTTAACGACGAGGCGTGGACGGATGATTTAACTGACGACGCTCGAGCTTACTGCGAGGATAAGGACGGCAACCTTTTGGGCTTGCCGTACTGGGAAAATTCCGTCTCCGGATGCTACTACAATAAAACGCTCTTGGACAGTCTGGGACTGAAACCGGCGTCAACGCAGGCGGAATTTGACGTTTTGTGCCAGGCGCTCGCCGCGACGGGCTATACGCCGATTTGCTGGCCCGCGAGCGACAGCTCATGGATGATTCAATTCGCGCTTGACCCGATTTTTGCGGATAATCCGGAGCTGCTTGATAAAATCAACAGAAATGAAATTAGCTACGCCGACATTCCCGAGGTTACGGATATGGTTCAGTGGGTAGCCGACGCCGCGGATAACGGTTGGTTCGGCTCGGACTGGACGGAAAAAGGATGGGACAACATAAGCCCCGACATGGCTTCCGGCGAAGCTGTTATGACGTTTATTTGGGATACCTGGTTCTATACCGATTTGGAAAAGGGGAACAAATACTCAATAGACGATTTTGCCTTGATGCCGGTATTTATGAATACGGCTGAAAACGGCACCTACGAGGGCGGAAATCTCAATATGATGATGGTTAATAAAAACAGCGAGCACCTCGATACGGCGCTGGAGTTTTTGGCGTTCTGCGCCGATAAGAAAAATTACAACGTCGCATTTGACGGGATTTCCACTGTGAACTGCTTTAAGGGACAAACCACAAATATACAGTCGCGGATGGTAACGGACGAGGCTGATTCGATAGAGGCAAACGGACGCGTATCCACAGCCGCGTCCAGGATAATAGGCTACAGCGCGGATGATGTTGTTGCCGCGTTCGGCGAGCTGTTCAACAAAAAGACGGATGTTGCCGGTTGCGTGAAGCTGCTCGACGACTACCGCATAGCCGAAGCCGTCAAGCAGGGCGCCGAAGGCTTTTGATATTTGGAATTTATGTTTATAATACATAAAAGCCGCGTATGATACGCGGCTTTTATTATGATGTCTAAAAACGGCTTTAGTCGGTTACGATTTTGAATACTACAGGCATATCGCCGGATACCGTATCCGTTTCTATTGTAAGCCCGTTTTCGTCGCGCGACCAAACCGGAGCGCAGCGGCAGCCGAGAACCTCAACGGATTTTATTATACCGTGAAAATTCGGCTTTCTTGACGCGTCCGATTCCGAGAGAGACTTTATGCAAACGCTGTTTTTACCCTTCATATTCAGGCATATCGCGTAAAGGCAGCCGTTGTTTACTGTAAAGCGTATATCCTCCGATGTGTACGCTTTTGCCTCGGAGTCGGCAAACTGTCCTTCCTCTATTTTTGTTGGCCCCTCCGCGGATTTGCGCCACAAGGAAGCCCCGCAAATTGCTTCACCATTTACCTTCAGCCAGTTTCCTATCTCCAAAAGGATATTTCTGTCCTCGTCCGGGATCGTTCCGTCTGCTTTTGGACCGATATTAAGGAGCATCCTGCCGTTTTTGCTTACTATATCGACCAAATCACGCACTATCTGCGGCGCGGTTTTATAAATATTTCCCTCCGTGTAGCACCATGAATTTTTTGCGACCGCCGTATCGGTCTGCCAAACATAGGGCTTAGCGTCGGCAAATTGTCCGCGCTCGACATCGGGTACGGCGGCGCCGAACATGAACGCGTCATGCTTGTAGGTTATGACGACCTCCTCGCCCCACTCCTCGGCGCGGTTGTAATAATACGCCGCGAATTTTTTCAGATACGGTTTTACCGAGCTGTGTTGGATCCACCAGTCAAAATAAATTATTTTCGGACGGTACTTATCCACTATTTCGCAGCAGCGGCAAAGCCAGTCGTTTAAAAATTCTTCCGTAGGCGCAGGCTCGGAAAACAAATCATGATGGTTTGCCTCACTCATTGACGGCCAGTAAAAATCGCCGCGCTTGAGAGGCTCTTTTATATCGGAGTCAAATTCCTTGCCGTGTCCCATAAAAAACCAGTGCTCGACCCGATGACTTGACGCGCCGTTTATCAAACCCCTGTCGGCGCATTCCCTTGACAGCTCGCCGAGCACATCGCGGCAGGGTCCCATTTTCTTCGCGTTCCAGTCCGAAAGCGCGCTCTCATACATTTGAAATCCGTCATGGTGTTCCGCCACAGGCACGACATACTGCGCGCCGGCGGCTTTGAAAAGCTCCGCCCATTCCGACGCGCTGAAATTTTCCGCCTTAAACATGGGGATAAAATCCTTGTAGCCGAAATTCTTATGCATACCGTAGGTCTTTATATGATGCTCGTATTCGCGGCTTCCCTGTATGTACATATTCCTCGAGTACCACTCGCTTCCGAACGCGGGAACGGAGTACACTCCCCAATGAATAAATATACCGAATTTTGCCTGCTTATACCATTCGGGAACGCGGTACCGCGTCAGAGACTCCCATGTGTCCTTGTATTTGCCGTTCGCGATGACGGCGTCGATTTCATTTAGATATTCAATCATTTTTACTCCCCCTTACAGTCAATTATAATATATTTTCCGCTTCGACGCAATACATTGATCGTAAAATTATGGATTTTTGCTTATCCGCGGCTATCCTTTATTTTGAACTGTTAACTTTTTGTGAACTTATTGACATTGTTTATGAATTTGTGTATAATATTAACTTGCAGAAAGAAATTCGCGTATCGGCGAAAGTCGGCGTATAATATTGTATATAATTGTTTCAAGAGGGTGACCGGAAAACTTATGAATTGGGATTTTATTTGGGAATATCTGCCGCTGTATAAGGATGCCGCGCTGCTTACGGTCAAAATCGGATGGCTGGGAATAGCTATAGCGATAGTTATAGGGTTTCTCTGCGCGATCGCGCTGTATTTCAAAGTGCCGGTTCTCAGGCGGATAGTTTCTGTGTACATAGAAATAAGCCGCAACACGCCGCTTCTTATTCAGCTTTTCTTCATATACTACGCGCTGCCGAAAATCGGAATCCCCACAAATCCCGAAGCATGCGGAGTGGCGGGACTCGCGTTTTTGGGCGGCAGCTATATGGCTGAGGCGTTTCGGAGCGGCTTGGAGGCGATAGAACCGATACAAATGGAGAGCGCGCTGAGCTTGGGCTTGGAAAAATCGCAGGCGCTAAGGCACGTTATAATGCCGCAGGCGGTTTCGATAAGCGTTCCCGCGTTTGTGGCGAACGTGATATTTTTGCTAAAGGAAACAAGTGTATTCAGCGCGGTGAGCCTGATGGACTTGATGTTCACCGCGAAGGACTTGATCGGGCTTTACTACAAGACCACGGAAAGTCTTTTAATGCTGGTTGTATTTTATTTAATAATCCTGCTTCCGGTTTCAATTCTCGGAAGCGTCCTCGAAAGGAGGCTGCGCCATGCCGGATTTGGGTCTTGACGTACTCTTTAAGGGGAAAAACATGATACGTCTTTTGGGCGGACTTTGGGTCGCGGTCAAGATAAGCCTTATTTCCGTCGCGATAAGCATACCGCTCGGAATTTTGCTGGGCATAATAATGACTTCAAAAAACCCTATCATAAAGGCGGTAACGCGCGTATATCTCGAATTTATACGCATAATGCCGCAGCTTGTGCTGTTGTTTATCGTGTTCTTCGGCACAACGAGCGCGCTTGGGGTAAACATATCGGGCGAGCTCGCGTCGGTGATAGTATTTACCGCGTGGGGCACGGCAGAGATGGGCGATTTGGTTCGCGGAGCGCTCATAAGCATACCGAAGCACCAGTACGAAAGCGCGGCGGCGCTGACATTAACGCCCTCGCAGACGTATTTATATGTGATAATACCGCAGACGGTAAGGCGGCTGATACCGCTTTCCATAAACCTTATTACGCGAATGATAAAAACGACGAGCCTTATCCTCATGATAGGCGTCGTAGAGGTTTTAAAGGTCGCGCAGCAGATAATAGAGGCGAACAGAATGTCAAGCCCGAACGCGGCGTTCGGAGTTTATCTGACGGTTCTTCTGATGTATTTTATAATCTGCTGGCCGATAAGTATGCTGGCAAAACGGCTTGAAAAGAAATGGGGGTGAACGAATGGCTGAGGAATTATTGAAAATCGAGCATCTGACAAAGCGCTTCGACGATAACACCGTCCTCGACGATATAAGCTTTACCGTCCATAAGGGCGAGGTGATCGTCGTGGTAGGCCCGTCGGGCTGCGGAAAGAGCACGATGCTGCGCTGCATAAACGCGCTCGAGCCTATCCAAGGCGGAAAAATCACGATCAACGGCGACGAGATCGTATACGGCAGCAAAAATCTGTCGTCGCTCAGACAGCGGATAGGAATGGTATTCCAGAGCTATGATTTGTTCCCTCATTTAAACGTCCTTGACAACATTCTGTTAGCGCCGACAAAGGCGCAGAAGCGCAAAAAGGACGAGGTTACAAAAGAAGCGATGGAGCTTTTGAAGCGCGTGGGGCTCGAGGATAAGGCGAAAAGCTATCCGAGGCAGCTCTCCGGAGGACAGAAGCAGCGCGTAGCGATAGTGCGCGCTCTGTGTATGCACCCCGAAATGATGCTGTTCGACGAGGTGACGGCGGCTCTCGATCCCGAAATGGTACGCGAAGTGCTCGACGTTATGCTCGGGCTTGCGAAGCGCGGCATGACGATGATTATAGTTACGCACGAGATGCAGTTCGCGAAAGCCATAGCGGACAGGGTGCTGTTTCTCGAAAACGGCAAAATCATCGAGGACGCGGATCCGGACACGTTCTTTGAAAATCCGAAAACGGAAAGGGCAAAACAATTTTTAAATATTTTCAGTTTTGAAAGGAGTAAGGAAAATGAAGAAATTTAAGTTTATCACAGCAGTAACGCTTGCACTGACGGCGGCTTTGTCGCTCGCGTCATGCGGCGGAGGAAACGCTCCGGCGACGGACGGCGCGGACACGTCGGACACCGCCTCAACGGGCGCGGTTTACCGCACGATCGACGAGATCAAGGAGAGCGGCGAGATTAATATCGGCGTGTTCTCCGACAAGCACCCGTTCGGCTATGTTGACGAAAACAGCGAGTATCAGGGCTACGACGTTTATTTCGCAAAGCGCATAGGCGAGGATTTGGGAGTTAAAGTAAACTTCGTATCGACCGAGGCGGCTAACAGAATCGAGTATCTTAAGACCGGCAAGGTCGACGTGGTTCTCGCGAACTTCACCGTAACGCCCGAAAGAGCGGAGGAGGTTGATTTCGCGCTTCCGTACATGAACGTATCGCTCGGCGTTGTCTCGCCCGAAAGCAAGCCGATCACATCGCTTGACGAGTGGAACGCGGACGACGAGATGATAGTAATTTCAGGCACGACCGCCGAGACATATCTCACGCAGAATTATCCCGACATAAAGCTTCAGAAATACGACACATACGCAAACGCGAAGAGCGCACTTGAAAACGGCAGCGCGGCTGCATGGGCTAACGACAATACCGAGGTTATAGCATACTCGCTTTCGACAACGGGCTACACCGTTGGGATCCCGACGCTCGGCAGCAAGGATACGATCGCTCCGGCTGTATCGAAGGGTAACGAGAGCGTGCTGGGCTGGCTTAACGACGAAATCGCGGCTCTCGGCTCGGAGAAATTCTTCCACGCCGATTATGAGGCGACTCTCGCCGACACATACGGACTTGATTACGAGGAAGAGCTTGTAATCGAGGGCGGAACCGTAGCGGAATAAAAATATAAATTAATAAACGGCTCTGCCGCGGCAGAGCCGTTTTGTTAAAATACGGAGTTTTGGTTATGGAACAGAAATATTTAAGAAAATTACTTGAGGATGTCGCCGAAGGACGTTTGGATGTGGACAGCGCCGTGCTCAAATTAAAGCTTCAGCCCTTCGAGGATTTGGGATTTGCGAAAATAGATCACCATCGCGGTATACGTCAGGGCGAAGCGGAAGTGATTTACGGAGCGGGAAAAACGCCCGAACAAATCGCAAAAATAGCGGAACGTCTGCTTGCCGGAGGACAGGAAACGGTTTTGATTACGAGAATGACGCCGCAGGCGGCCGACTATGTAAAAAAGACGTTGCCGTTAACATATTACGAAACAGGTAAAATAGGAATTGCCGGCAAAATGCCGGAACCTGACACAAGCTCGGCGGTAGTTGTGGCAAGCGGCGGCACAAGCGATATGCCGGTTGCGGAGGAGGCGGCTTTGACGGCTCAGGCGCTCGGGAGTCGGGTGATACGGCTGTATGACGTGGGTGTGGCGGGCATTCACCGCTTACTTTCACACGCGGAGGAAATCATGAACGCGAAGGTAATAATCGCGGTTGCCGGAATGGAGGGCGCGCTCGCGAGCGTGATCGGAGGACTTGCCGACTGCCCCGTTATAGCTGTTCCCACGAGCGTGGGCTACGGAGCGTCCTTCGGAGGCCTTTCGGCGCTTTTGTCAATGCTTAATTCCTGCGCGAGCGGAGTGAGCGTGGTAAATATAGACAATGGCTTCGGAGCCGGATATTTGGCAAATATGATAAATCATATATAAGGCGCATGATTAGAAATATAATTGAATTTTACGGAAGTGATACAAATTGGCTGACGAAAATATACTCGGAAAAGCGCCCGTAACGGGACTTCTCTTTCGCCTCGCCGTGCCGACGGTGCTGGCGCAGCTCGTGAATTTGCTCTACAGCGTCGTTGACAGAATTTACGTCGGGCATATCCCCGAAACGGGCTCGCTCGCGCTCGCGGGAATGGGCGTGACGTTCCCAATCGTAATGCTGATATCCGCGTTCGCCATGCTCGCGGGAGCGGGCGGCGCGCCGAGAGCCGCTATCGCGATGGGAGAGGGCGACAACGAAAAAGCCGAAAAAATTCTCGGAAACTGCGCTATGCTTCTGATAATATTTTCAATAGTTCTGTCGGCGTTTTTTCTGCTTACAAAGGATAAAATACTCCTGATGTTCGGCGCGAGCGAGAGCACTCTGCCGTATGCGTCGGATTACGTCGGAATATATCTTCTCGGAACGGTGTTTGTACAGCTTGTATTGGGACTTAATATGTTCATCACCAATCAGGGCTTTACGAAAATCAGTATGGCGACGGTCTGTATCGGCGCGGTGATAAATATTATTCTCGACCCGATTTTCATTTACGCGCTCCATATGGGTGTAAAGGGCGCGGCGCTCGCGACGATAATAGCTCAGGCGGCGTCGTGTGTATGGGTCGTGAAATTTTTGACGGGCAGGAAAACGATACTTAAAATACGGCTCAAAAATCTGAAGCTGAACCGCGCGGTGGTGCTGTCGGTACTGTCTCTCGGAATTTCGCCGTTTGTGATGAACGCAACGGAGTGTCTTATACAGCTTACCTTTAATAACGGAATGTTAAAGTACGGAAGCGATCTGCACGTCGCGCTTATGTCGGTGCTGTTCAGCCTGACGCAGCTTATATGGATGCCGATGCAGGGCTTTTCGCAGGGCGCGCAGCCGATTATCAGCTACAACTTCGGCGCGAAAAATACAGACAGAGTGAAAAAGGCGTTTCGCGTGCTGTTCGCGGCGAGCGTGATATTTTCGGTAGCGGTGATCGGCGTAATTGAAGCGTTTCCCGACGTTTTTTTACGGCTTTTCACAAGCGACGCGGAGCTTATAAATATCGGGCGTAACGGCGTACGCGTATTCCTCGCGGGCATGGCGATAATGGGAGCGCAGAGCGCGTGTCAGCAGACGTTTTTGGCGCTCGGAGAGGCGAAAATATCAATGTTTTTGGCGTGTCTGAGAAAAATAATCCTGCTTTTCCCGCTTGCGCTGATACTTCCCAAAATCGGAGGAATGGGCGTTTGGGGATTACTTTTGGCTGAACCCGTGAGCGACGTTATAGCGGCTTGCACCACCACTGTAATGTTCGCGGTCAGAAGCAAGCAGATACTTAAAGCGTAGACGGAAATGGAGGAAAACATGAAAAAGGTAAAAATAACGGTTATGAAAATCACGCGCCATACCGATTTGATGGAGAAATACGAAAACCCGCTTGAGAACGCGTGCGATATGCAAGTGGGACAGGTATTTATCGCGAACGGCTGGCAAAAGCCCGAAAACTTCTGTGACAGCGCGTGGGATAGCGTGTCGCCGTTTGTCATGACTCTCGCTTACGGCGGCGAGGATATTTACGGCGGATGGATGAAAAATAAAAAATCCGCCATGATTTCCTGCAACGACGGATTTCGTCCGGTGAGCTTTCTGCTCGAAGCTACGGATATTGACGCGGACTGAATAAAAAATCCCGAAAAATATGTTGCAAGATCGACAAAAATATGATAAAATAATTTGTAAATATAATTCAGAGGTGATATAAATGTCAATGACAATGACGCAGAAAATTCTTGCCGCGGCGGCGGGACAGGAGTCCGTCAAGGCGGGAGATTTGATTATGGCGGATTTGAATTTGGTTTTGGGCAACGATATAACGTCGCCCGTCGCTATCAACGAGCTTGATAAGATTGGCGGCGGCGTGTTTGACAAGGCGAAAATCGCGCTCGTACCCGACCATTTCACGCCTAACAAGGATATTAAATCGGCGCAGCAGGCGCTCAAAGTACGCAAATTCGCTAACAAAAACGACATCGTGAACTACTTTGAGGTAGGCGAGGTCGGAATAGAGCACGCGCTCCTTCCCGAAAAGGGACTTGTTGTAGCGGGTGACGTTGTGATAGGCGCGGACTCGCATACCTGTACATACGGCGCTCTCGGCGCGTTCTCGACGGGCGTAGGCTCGACTGATATGGCGGCGGGCATGGCTACGGGCAAGGCGTGGTTCAAAGTCCCCGAGGCGATAAAGTTTAATCTTACGGGCAAGCTCAACAAGTATGTGAGCGGCAAGGATTTGATTTTGCATATAATCGGCATGATAGGCGTGGATGGAGCGCTTTATAAGTCAATGGAATTTACGGGAGAGGGTATGCACTCGCTCACAATGGACGACCGTTTCACTATCGCGAACATGGCGATCGAAGCCGGAGCGAAGAACGGCATTTTCGAGGTTGACGACCTCACGGTTGAGTATATGAAATCTCATTCGGACAGAGAATACAAGGTATTTACAGCCGACGCGGACGCGGAATATGTTAAGGTTATAGACATAGATTTGTCGAAGGTACCGCACACGGTAGCGTTCCCGCACTTACCCGAAAACGCGCGCACTCCCGAAAACTGGGGCGACGTCGCGATCGATCAGGTCGTGATAGGCTCATGTACCAACGGAAGAATTTCCGATTTAAGACGCGCGGCTGAAATTTTAAAGGGCAAAAAGGTAAAGAAGGGCATACGCGCTATAGTGTTCCCGGCTACGCAGGCGGTTTATCTCGAAGCGTTAAAGGACGGAACGCTCGCGGCGCTCGTTGAGGCTGGCTGCGTAATTTCCGCTCCGACCTGCGGACCGTGCTTGGGCGGTCACATGGGTATCTTAGCCGAGGGCGAGAGATGCGTTTCGACCACGAACAGAAACTTCGTAGGACGTATGGGACACGTCGAGAGCGAGGTATACCTTGCAAGCCCCGAGGTAGCGGCGGCTTCGGCAATTACCGGCAAAATTTCTTCCCCCGAGGAGGTTATGGCTGATTAAATTTCCGCATCTCACCGCCAAATCCGCAGAGGCGGTACAGCGCGTACAGCACTCTGCGTATCTGACGGCAATCTGCGAAAATTTTCTCCAGCCATATCATGTAAAATAATGAAAGGAATGAGACTATGAAAGCAAACGGAAAAGCCATAAAATACGGCGATAATATAGACACCGACGTAATAATCCCCGCGAGATATTTAAACACGACCGACCCCGCGGAGCTTGCGTCGCACTGTATGGAGGATATCGACAAGAATTTTGTAAATAATCACTCCAAAGGCGACATAATGATAGGCGGCGCGAATTTCGGCTGCGGCTCGTCGCGCGAGCACGCTCCGATAGCGATCAAGGCGAGCGGTATTTCGTGCGTGATCGCGAAGGATTTTGCGAGAATATTTTTCAGAAACTCAATAAATATCGGTCTCCCGATACTCGAATGCGCCGAAGCGTCGGCGGGCATTGACGCGGGCGACGAGGTAGAGGTAGATTTCGACACCGGCGTTATCACGAACAAGACAAAGAACGCCGCATACCAAGCGGCGGCGTTCCCGCCGTTCATGCAGGGAATTATCAACGCCGGCGGGCTGGTGGAGTATATAAAGAAGAATAACGGATAAAGGGATAGGTGTAGAAGTGTCAACGCTGCCATATACTATAAAAGAACTGAGGACAGCGTGCGAACAAAAGCGCATTATATGGCGCGAGCACGCGGCTGACCGGATGCTTGGACGCGGTATATTGAGAAGTGAAGTTATACGAGGTATCATGCGAGGGGAGATAATTGAGGAATATCCAAAGGATTACCCGATACCGAGCTGTCTTATTCTGGGGTTTGTCAAAGCGGGCAAACCTATTCATGTAGTGTGCAGTATGGAGGACAATTACATTTACATTATTACCGCTTACGAGCCTAATCTTTTTAAATGGGAAAATGATTTCAAAACAAGGAGGAATACGCTGTGAAGTGTGCTGAATGCGGAAAAGAAATGATTATGAAAAACAAAACGTATGTTGCAAATCTCGAAAACTGCGTGATAGTTATAAAAAACGTGCCGGCATATATCTGCTCATGCGGTGAGGCGTATTACTCTGACGAGGTTTTTGAACGGCTCGAACAAATTGTGTTGACGCTTAAACAGGTTATAAACGATGTTGCCGTGGTGGATTACACGAAAGCGGCATAAAAGAAAGGAAAATAATTATGGGAGAATATAATATCGCTCTTATTCCGGGCGACGGGATAGGTCCTGAGGTGGTCGCGGCGGCGGTTAGCGTTCTTGACGCGGTTTCGGCTAAGTATGGGCATAAGTTTAATTTTACCGAGGTGTACATGGGCGGCTGCGCTATTGATAAATTCGGCGTGCCGCTGCCTGACGAAACGCTCGATATTTGCAAAAAGTCCGACGCGGTGCTGATGGGTTCGATCGGCGGCAACACCACAACGTCGCCGTGGTACAAGCTTCCGGCAAATCTGCGTCCCGAGGCGGGACTTCTTAAAATACGCAAGGAGCTCGGTCTTTTCGCTAATTTAAGACCGTGCTTACTCTATCCGCAGCTCAGCGGAGCGTGTCCTCTGAAGGAGGAAATAAGCGCTAAAGGCTTCGATATGCTCATTATGCGCGAGCTTACGGGCGGACTTTATTTCGGAGCGCGAAAAACCGAGGAAATCGACGGCGTTATGACGGCGGTCGATACGCTTACATACAACGAGAACGAAATCCGCAGAATAGCGGTGCAGGCTTTCGAGGTCGCTATGAAGCGCAGAAAGAAGGTCACAAGCGTCGATAAGGCGAACGTGCTCGACTCGTCGCGTCTTTGGAGGAAGATAGTAAACGAGGTCGCGGCTGATTATCCCGAGGTCGAGCTTGAGCATATGCTTGTTGACAATTCGGCTATGCAGCTTGTAAAAGATCCCGCACAGTTTGACGTAATGGTTACGGAGAATATGTTCGGCGACATTTTATCCGACGAGGCATCTATGATAACGGGCTCTATCGGTATGCTGCCCTCGGCGAGCCTTAACGAAACAAAATTAGGATTGTACGAGCCGTCCGGCGGAAGCGCGCCCGATATAGCGGGGCAGGATATAGCCAATCCTATCGCGACTATCCTTTCGGCTGCGATGCTTCTCAGGTATTCGCTCGATATGAAGGACGAGCCCGACGCTGTCGAAGCGGCTGTTTCGAAGGTACTCGACGAGGGATACAGAACGGGAGATATAATGTCCGACGGTATGAAGAAGGTCGGAACAAAGGAGATGGCAAAGCTTATAGCCGAACGTATATAAAAAACACTCAGCCGGCGGCAATAACCGACCGACTGCATGTTCATATTATTAATGATTTACAGAAAGAGGAGATATGCTGTGAAGAAATTATTGTTAATCATATCAGCGCTGGCGCTGATGTTTTCCTTGTCCGCAAATGCTGAGGATGAGGACTTTGAAGGAGTAAATTTTGACAAGGTTTTATATGTGAGCGAAAACGGAAAATATAACGGCAGAGGACGAACTCCGGACGACGCGTTTTTGATGATCGATTCGGCGTTTGATGAGATTGAAAAACATTCGGGAACATATGAAATAGTAATTGACGGCGAGGTTGATATCAACGGAATTTGCGGGATGAAAATGAGCAGAACAAAGGTCTGTATAACCGGTAAGGGCTCTATAGATGTTTCTAAAGGAGTTTCGGATCCGGAGCATAAATCATCCTACAGTCCGAACGAAAAGAAAGAGCCCGCGGCGACATTCTATATCCCGAGTGACTGCGAAATGGTCTTCGGCGGCAGGGATTGTGAAATAACAGGCGGCGTATCTGTTCGAAATAAGGGTATATGCACTGTGAATGACGGAGTCGGAGTTACATATATTTCAAATTCCGGCACGCTGACCCTTAACGGAGGCTCGGCTGTTTTGGAAAAGTCCGTGTCTATGGATAATCTTTTGAATAATATGGGAACGGTGAATATCAACGGATTTAAATATTCCGGAACGGATCCCGACTCGTCCGTGATTTATAATTCTCCGCTCGGCGTGATAAATATGAATGACGGGGAAATCTCGGGCTGCCGCATGGGTGTGGAAAATCATGGCGAGTTCAACCTAAACGGCGGACGCATCTTTGACTGTTCAACATATGCGGTGAGAAATTACAAGACCTTTAACAGAGCGGAAAATACCATATGCAACGGCAAGGTATACGACTTTGACGAAAAGGGCAACTCCGTGCTGAGGAGCGACGAAAACACGCCGCTTGAAACGCCTGAATCGACTGCGCCGCCGATTCCGGAACAAACGCCGGATCCTTCCTCGGAACCGACAGCGGCTCCCGTCGAGACGGCAGCTCCGACGCTTGAACCGCCTGAGGCGGGCGAAGAAATTCCGGTTTACATAAATAGGATAAAAATTCATTTTACCGACAGCCGCCCCTTCATTGACGAAAACGACAGAACACAGGCTCCGGTGCGTGCGATAGGCGAGGCGCTGGGCTGCGAGGTCGGATATGACAATGTAAACGGCGAGGAAGTAATAACCATGATAAAAGGTGAAAAGACGGTTATTATGAAAATAGGTTCGTCCGACATAAACGTAAACGGAAATGTTATCAAAATGGATACATCCGCTCGGCTCGTTGAGGACCGTACATACATACCCGCGCGATATATCGGTGAATCGCTGGGGTATAATGTCTCATGGATCGACGGATGTGTAATGATAGATAATTAAAAAATGCGGAGCGATGCTCCGCATTTTTCATATTTTTATATTCATCCATTTGCCCGCCTTAAATCGGATAGCGGTGAGTATGTACCGCGCTACCTGGTCGCCGACAACGCCCATCCATATGCCGTTGATGCCCCAGCCGAGCGTGTAACAGCACAGATACGAAACGCCCGTACGGATAATCGTGACGCTTATCGTGGACACGACCGCGGTGTAGAACGTGTCGCCCGCGCCGCGCAGACTGCCCATGTAGATGACCTGCCGTATCTGGAACAGCACAACAACGATAATTATGTACATGATCTGAACGCCGATGCTGACGATCTCGGGCTCGTCGAAGAACAGCCCCATCAGGAATTTCGCGCCGAAGAAATACAGAACGGCGAGCACAAGCGAGATTATTCCGCCTATCATCTGACACGCGGAGCCGTATTCCTTCGCCTTTTCGGGCTTCCTCTCGCCGAGACTCCGTCCGATAAGCGCGACCGCCGCAACCTGTAATCCGTCGCCGAACGCGAACGACAGGCTCATGATGTTCATGCCGACCTGGTGCGCCGCCATAGCCGCCGTACCCTGATGAGCCGCCATGAGAGCGGTCATCATAAAGCCGACGCGAAGCAAAATCTGCTCGATAAACACGCTGTAGCCGATTTTGATTATGTTTTTCAGCCCGTCAAGGCTCGGAAGTATTCGCTCTCTGATTATGTACGGAATACTTACAAAAAAGTCGGGGCGCATAATTGAAATTACGCTCATCACGCTCGCTACGACCGTACCGAGCACTGTCGCTATAGCCGCGCCCGCGATACCGAGAGCGGGGAAGCCTAAGTTTCCGCCTATCAAAAGATAATTGAAAAATATGTTGACCGCGCTCGACGTGATGTTGGTGCGCATGGTGATCGTGGTGTTGCCCGCGCCGCGCAGAGCCGAGTTTATCGCCATCTGAACGCAGTTGAAAATCATGCCGCCCATGATGATTTGGTAATAGATCACAGCCCCGTCATGCGTTTCGGGCGACGAGCCGCAAAGACGCATAATGGGCGACGCGAATATCACGCAAACGATGCTGATTATCACGGACAGCGCGATAACGAGAAGCATCGCGGTACAGAGTATCGAGTTTGCGTCGCGCCGCCTGTTTTCGCCGAAACGTCTCGCGACAAGCGCGGAAATCGAAACGTTCATCGCGATAAACACGGCAAGCCCGACAAACTTGGGCTGTGTCGTAAGACCGACCGCCGCTACCGCGTTCGCTCCGAGCGAGCTTACCATGAGAGAGTCGATAAGTCCGGCAAGCGCGACGAAAAACGACTCTATCATAGCCGGAACAGCCATGTTCATCGCTTTTTTCAGCGTTCCCTTATCGTATTTTTTCAAAAAGCTTTTCAAGAAAATTCATCTCTTTTCCAAAATTTTTACAGCCTTACAACGGTCATATCGTGATGCATGGCGGGGAGTATTTTTTCGAACAAATCCTTTGTTTTAAGCCGCAGACTCGCGGTGTTTACGCACGGGTGGCAGCCTATGTATTCGCCCTTTGTAACGTCCTCGTCCACGAGCAGCCGCACGGCGTTTTCCTTGTCGTTCATAAGCCCCATCACGCTTACCGCTCCTGGAGTTATGTCGAGGTATTCCTCCATATGCGTCTCGTCCGCGAACGACAGCCGCGCCGAGCCTATCTGCTGTGACAGATCCTTTGTTTTAAACGGCTTGTCTCCGGGCATCATCAGCAGATAAAAGCTTGTTTTCTGCCTGTTGCACAGAAACAGGTTTTTGCATATCGTTGCGTTTAAGGCGATGTCGATCTCGCGGCATACCTCCATTGTGAATGCCGCCTCGTGGTCTACTCTTTGATATTCTATGCCGAGAGAGTCGAGCAGGTCGTAGACGCGTATTTCCTTGTCGAGCCGTCCCGCGCAATCGGCGGGACGTCCGTTTTGCAGTTCCATTTTGATGTCCCCTTTGTTTAATATTCTTTGCCCGCCAAGATTTCGCGGTAGTCCTTGTAATTATCCTCCAGCAGTCTCGGAGTATCCAATCCGTACGGGCATTTTGACTTGCATTGATTGCAGTGCAGACAATTTTCGATATTCTTCATTTTCGCCTGTACCTCGGGCGTGAGCTGTAAAGCAGACGGCGAGCGGCGGATAAGGAGCGACATTCTGGCGCAGTTGTTTATTTCGATACCGACGGGACACGGCATACAGTAGCCGCAGCCGCGGCAGAACTCGCCCGAGAGCGCTTTCTTTTCGTTTTCGATAAATTCCGCGATTTCTGCCGTCATTTTCGGCGGATTGTCGTTATAGCTTAAAAATTCCTCCAGCTCGCTCATGCGCTGAATACCCCAGATAGGGAGGACGTTGTCGTACTGAGCGATAAACGCGTACGCGGCGGCGGAGTTGGTGATAAGCCCGCCGGAAAGCCCCTTCATCGCGATAAAACCGATGTTGTTTGCTTTGCATTTATTCACAATTTCTATATCCTTGTCAGCCGCGAGATAGCTGAACGGGAACTGGACGGTATCGTAAAGTCCAGATTTGATCGCTTCCTCCGCGACGGCAAGGCGGTGGTTCGTTATGCCGATAAATCGGATCTTGCCCTGCTTTTTCGCTTCGAGCATAGCCTCGTAAACGCCGCTTCCGTCGCCGGGCTTCGGGCAGAACGAGGGATTGTGGAACTGGTAAATGTCGATATAATCCGTTTTCATGTTCTTGAGGCTTGTTTCAAGCTGGCTCCAAAAATCCTCCGGCTTTACCGCAGCAGTTTTTGTGGATATGTAAATATCGTGCCTTACGTCCGCGAGAGAATAGCCTATCTTTTCCTCGCTGTCGGTGTAAAAGCGCGCGGTATCGAAGAAATTTATGCCGCCGTCATACGCGCGGCGCAGTATTGCTTTCGCATCGTCAAAATCCTTGACGCGCTGAACGGGCAGAGCGCCGAAGCCGTTTTTGCATACGGTTATGCCTGTTCTTCCGAGTGTTACTTGTTCCATAAAATCCGCTCCTTTCAGTATATTAAAACGGCGCGGAATTTCACGCCGTTTTGCTGATTTTACTATATTAATTTGATGTGATTGTTACGGTTTTGCTCGCTTCGTCCCAATCCACGGTGCATTTGAGCGCTTCGCTGACCGCGCGCGCGGGAACGAGCGTTCTGTCGTTGATCACCTGTGCGGGGACGTCAATTTCATTTGACGCTCCGTTGACGGTCATTATATTGCTTCCTATCGTCAGCGAGATTTGATCGCCGCCGCGCGAAGCGATGACCTTTTGCTCATTTTCAAACCACTCCACGCTGCAGCCGAGCTCCTCAAAGATTTTGCGCATCGGAACAAGCGTTCTGTCGCTTATCATTATAGGATTGACGTCCGGAAAAACAACTTCATTTCCGTTGATCGTGACGGTTATCTTATACGGCTCCGCGGCAAGCTCCGCGAGTCTGCTGTAGTCCTCGAAAATCACGACCGGTGTTCCGCCGATGCGTATATTTGTGGCTTTTATATATGTTTGCAGCGGCACGCCCTGAATGACGGCGTTTATCCGATAGCTGCCGTTTCCCAGACCTCCGTCCGCAAAAGAAAGCCTGCCTATGTAAACAGTCAAGTCGGATGAGTTAAACCCGAGCTGGGAAAGAATATCCGTTGCCGCCGCGTTGATATCCGTGTAGCCGTTATTGTTCACAACGCTTTCGAAATCGCCGTCCTGTACATGCGAATATGAAATTGCGCTTTTTCCGATTACGCCGGTGGCAAATTCCGAGAAACCGTTGTCGCTGATAGTCTTTTCAATTTTTGCGATCGTCGTAAGGCTCGTCGCCTCGGGATTGAGTCCGAAAAGCATCATCGAATATTTTCTTGACGCGCCTGTATCGGCGTATGTTTCTATACCGACATAGGAATTATACACAAACACATTCGCGTAAGATTCGCCCATGTCTGTGATAAGCTTCTGCGATATGCCGCCGCGGCTGATTACCATGCCGTCGATGACGCCGTATACATTTACCGAATCATCCTCGACGGTTACAAGCTCGTCGCTGCCGTCGCCGTCCATGTCGAGCGTGAACGCCGATATAAGGCCGGAAAAATATTCGTTTATGTCCTCGTTTTCATGATTTAAATATGATTTTTGCTTGTCGCAAAGACCGATTTGCGGAATAAACACAGACGAAACGTATGTATTATATGCGTATGTGTTATCCTGCGCCGAAGCGGAAATTCCCGCAAAAAGAGATGCTGCGGCAAGCAGACCTACAAGCCTTTTCATTCCAAACCGCTCCTTAAATCCCTTATCTTTGCCCTTAGATTATTCATTCTTTCGTCAAGCGTATTGCCGGAAGCGATAGCGCTTACGACAGCGCTTCCCACGATCGCGCCGTCGCAGTACGAGCTTAGCTTGCGAACCTGCTCTCCGTTTGATATGCCGAAGCCTACGCACGCCGGTATTTTCGCGTATTTGTTTACTATTGAGAAAAACTCGTCAAAATCCGTTTTAAACGACGATTTTTCGCCCGTTACGCCGAGCGACGACACGCAGTATAAAAATCCCTTCGAGTTTTCCGCGATCGCGCGCACTCTGTCTCTCGACGTCGGGGAGACAAGATTAATTTGGTATACATTGTATTTTTCGGTATACTCCGCTATTTCACCGCTTTCCTCGTAGGGGAGATCGGGAATAATAAGTCCGTCGATACCGACCTCCTTGCAGTGCGCGATAAATTCCTCAACGCCGTACTGCACCATTATATTGTAATAAAGCAGGAAAACCAGCGGTACCTCGACCTTATCGCGTATTCTTTTAACAAGCTCGAATATTTTGAAAATATCCGTGCCGCCCGCAAGCGCACGCTCGTCAGCCGCCTGTATCGTCTTTCCGTCCGCGGACGGATCCGAAAACGGAACGCCGAGCTCTATTAAATCGACGCCCTCCTCCTGCATTGTGAATATCGCTTTTTCGCTCGTTTCAATGTCGGGATCGCCGACCGTCAGAAACGTGATAAGCGCTTTTTTGCCTTGTTTTTTGAGCGCTCCGAGACGCTCGTCAATTCTGTTAATTGCCATTATTCCTCACCGTATTTATAAATTCTCTTATTTTTTTCTCGTCCTTAAAGCCGTCTGTTTCGACAGCCGATGAAACATCAACCGCGTAGGGTTTGAATATTTCAATTCCGCGCAGAACATTTTCCGAAGTAAGACCGCCCGCCAGAATTATCGGCTTGTCCGTGTTGATTTTGCCGACGGACGACCAGTCGAACGTCTCTCCGCTGCCGCCGTATTCCGTTTCCTTGAATTTGTCGAGAAGCAGCTTTTGTGTCCCCGAAATATCGTTGATATCGCCGCCGTCGCGTATTCTTATCGCCTTCCAGATCTCGCAACCTATGCCGCGAAGGGAAGAAATATACTCCGCGTCCTCGTCGCCGTGGAGCTGTACCGCGTTGAGGTTTAGTGTCCCCGCGATTTTTCGCACCTCCTCGATTGGAGCGTTTACGAACACGCCGACGGTTTTGGTGTCCCCGTTAAGAGGCGCGATAAGCTCCGCCGCCTGCTCGGGCGTTACCTGCCGTTTGCTTTTCGCAAATATAAAACCGATATAATCGGGCTTGTATTTATTTATTATTTCAACGTCTTCCATACGGCGTATGCCGCATATTTTAATTTTTACATCTGCCATAACGCAATCCGTCAACCGCCTTTTTTATGTCCATCTCGCGCATGAACGCCTCGCCGATAAGCGCCGCGTCAAAGCGCAGCCGCTTCAGATACTCATAATCATCATGCGTTCTTACCGCGCTTTCCGCGACCTTGATTTTGTGTCCCTCTATAAGCGGCAAAAGTCTTTCGCAGGTGGTTATATCCTCCTCGAAGGTTTGCAGATTACGGTTGTTTAAGCCGATTATACGACCGTATTCGAGCGCGCGATCGACCTCTGTTTCATTATGCGTTTCAACAAGAACATCGAGCTTTAATTCGTCCGCGACAGCGTGAAAACGCTTAAATTCTTCGTCGGTAAGCATCGCCATTATGAGCAGAACCGCGTCCGCTCCGGCGAGCTTCGCCTCGTAAATTTGGTACTCGTCAACGATAAATTCCTTGCGGAGAACGGGTATGTCGTATTTGGCTTTTATGTCCCTCACGAATTGCAGGCTGCCCTTGAAAAACTCGGGCTCGGTCAGGATAGAAAGCGCCTGAACGTCAGCCGTCATGTACTGCGCCGCGATCTCCATGTGGTCGAAATCCGCGCGGATAAGCCCCTTCGAGGGCGACGCTTTTTTAATCTCCGCGATAATCGAAACGCCGTCTTTCGCAATCAGAGCGTCCGCGAATTTTCCGGGCTTTAATTCGATTTTGTCAAGCCGCTTCAGAAGCTCCGAGGGGGACAGCTTCTCCTTTGCCGCCGCCACGCGCACACGCGTTGACGCGGCTATTGTATCTAAAATCATTTAGTTTTCTCCCTTGAGCTTTTTCGTTTCCGCGACAAATTCCTCGAGCTTCGCCATAGCCTTGCCGCTGTCGATTATTTCCTCGGCGAGCTTTACGCCGTCCGCGATAGAAGTCGCCTTGCCGCCTATGTAGAGCCCCGCCGCGCTGTTTAGAACAACTATGTCGCGCTTCGCTCCCTTTTCGCCGCTGAAAATCGCGCGCGTGATCGCCGCGTTCTCCGCGCCGTCGCCGCCCTTTAAATCCTCGGGCTTCGAGTAGGGGATACCGTAATCGGCGGGATCTATTTCATATGAAATAATTTCGCCGTCCTTTATCTCGTTTACAAGTGTTTTTGTCGTTGTTGTGATCTCGTCCATGCCGTCAAGACCGTGAACGACGAGAGCATTTTTAACGCCAAGCTCCTTCATGACCTTCGCGAAAACGGGCAGAATTTCGGAGCTGAAAACGCCGATAACCTGCGATTTTGCGCTTGAAGGATTGGAAAGCGGACCGAGCATATTGAAAATCGTGCGTATGCCCAGATCCTTGCGTACGCCCGCAACGTTTTTCATAGCCTTGTGGAACGTCTGCGCCATCATAAAGCCTACTCCGACGTCCTTTATGCACTGCTCTACCTGCGCGGGCTCTAAGAAAATCTCCGCGCCGAGCGCTTCAAGCAAATCAGCCGCTCCGCTCTTTGACGAAGCCGCTCGGTTTCCGTGCTTTGCCACGGTAACGCCCGCCGCCGCGCATACGAGCATGGATGTTGTGGAAATATTAAACGTGTTTGTGCCGTCGCCGCCGGTGCCTACGAAGTCGATATAATCTCCGGCGGGATGAACGCTGCCGCCTTTGGCTTTCATAGCCGTGGTGCAGCCGATGATCTCGTCAACCGTCTCGCCTTTGATTCTGAGCGCCGTCAGGAAGCTCGCCATCTGAGCCTCGGTAGCCTCGCCGCTAAGCATTATGTCCATCGCGCGCGCGGCTTCTTCACGCGTCAGATTTTCACCGTCAACAACCTTTTTAATTAAATTTCTCATCTCATCAAAACTCCTTAAATCTAATCTCAACTCAGCTCATACCGAGCCATTATTAATTGTACCATAGATTGAGTTACAATGCAATAACGATTTTGTTAATTTTTATTGTCACGTCACAGGCTCGCGGCAAACATATGTCATTCTGGCAGATTTTCGGTATTAATTAAAAAAAACTATTGCAAAATACAGGAAGATTTTATATAATTACTATATATAGAATATTTTGTTAAAGGAGAGATATTATGAAATCAATAAAGGAATTTGAGTTTTGGTTTGTTACGGGCAGTCAGCACCTTTACGGACAGGAAACGCTCGATCAGGTCGCTCTTGACAGCGCGGCTATGGTTGAGGGACTGAACGCTTCGGGTAAGCTGCCGTGTAAAATCGTGTTAAAGCCGACGGTTAAAACGCCGGACGAGGTCACGGCTGTGTTCAAGGATGCGTCGCATGACGACAAGTGCGCGGGCGTTATCGCTTGGATGCATACGTTCAGCCCGTCGAAGATGTGGATCAACGGTCTTAAAAACTTCAAAAAGCCGTACTGCCATTTCCATACGCAGTTTAACCGCGAGATCCCGTGGGACGAGATCGACATGGACTTTATGAACCTCAATCAGTCGGCGCACGGCGACCGCGAGCACGGCTTTATCGGCTCAAGACTGCGTATGCCGAGAAAAATTATCGTAGGCTACTGGCAGGACGACGAGCCGCAGAAAAAGCTCTCAAATTGGATGAGAAGCGCGTGCGGATACGCTTTAAGTCAGGAGCTTAAAATGGTTCGTTTCAGCGACAATATGCGTCAGGTCGCGGTTACAGAGGGCGATAAGGTTGAAGCTGAGATCAAATTCGGCTGGGATATCGAGTACAGAGCTGTCGGCGATCTCGTTGATGTGCTCAATGAGGTTACAGAAGCCGAGGTTGACGCGAAAATGGCGGAGTACAACGAGCGTTATACTATGGACACGGACAATATTGACGCCGTACGCTATCAGGCGAAGGAGGAGATCGCGATCCGCAGGATTTGCGAAAAGTACGGCTACAGCGCGTTTGTAACGCATTTTGACACGCTCCACGGTCTTGATCAGCTCCCGGGACTTGCGGCGCAGAACATGATGGCTGACGGCTACGGCTTCGGCGCGGAGGGCGACTGGAAGGTCGCGGCGATGGATGCTATAATGAAGGCTATGGCTGAGGGCATGGACGGCGGCACGGCGTTTATGGAGGACTATACATACCATCTTGAAAAGGGCAACGAGCACATCTTGGGCGCGCATATGCTCGAGGTATGCCCGCTCGTCGCGGCGGACAAGCCGAAAATCCAGGTTCATCCCTTAAGTATCGGCGACAGAAACGATCCCGCGAGACTTGTGTTCGGTTCTAAGAATGGTGACGCGATCGTAGCGTCACTCGTTGACATGGGCGGCAGAATGAGACTTATCGTAAACGATATCAAGGCTTGCAATCCGTTAAAGCCTATGCCGAAATTACCTGTTGCGGGAGTTATGTGGAAGCCGCTCCCGTCGCTCGAAACGAGCGCGACCTGCTGGATCTTGGCGGGCGGCGCGCATCACAGCGTACTCTCGTACGACGTGACGGCGGAAATGATGAAGGACTGGGCTGCGATGATGGATATAGAATTCGTTCATATCGGCGCGGACACTACCGTTGAATCGTTCGAGAAGGAGCTTCTCTGGAACGACATCGCGTACAAATTAAAGTAAACCGAAAATAGAAGCTCTCCGGACATGTCTCCGGAGAGCTTTTTCTTGCCTAAACGTGAAAACATACGCAAATTGCTGTCTTATCCGGCACACTTCAGACAATCGATTCATATTCTATACCATGGGATTTACCCTGAAAAATATAGAAAGGAATGAATCAAAATGAGTGAACGCTTTATAAATCAAAGCGAACAGGTTACACAGCCGTGCGGATGCGACAACAATTTCCGCGAGGCGGTATGCATACATACGGATAAGGTATATGACAGCTGCAGGGAATAACATTATGCATGATATATACTATATTTCGTACCGCCAGTTTATCGACAGGTCAAAGGAGCTGCCGATGTGCTGCGGTGTACGCAGGTATGACATTGATTTGATCAGAGTCTTTAAAATAATGTTTTTTTCCGCCGGACTTAATATGCTATAACAATTCAGAAGATATTCGGTCGTGGGCGCGGCGTCGTTTGCCCGAGGTATTGTCAGAGAGACAAGAGCGGACTGTGCTTTTGCGATCTCGGCTTCGCATGACGCTGTTCTCTTCTCGATACTTTGGGAGCGTTCGAGGAAAGTGGGTATGTCGTACACTCCTTTTTCAAGAAAATCGTGCAGGCTGTTTTTTTGCGAGTTAAGCTGCTTTAATTCCTTTTGCATACCCGATATGAGCCGGCGGATAACCTCGGCGCGCTCCGCGTTTACACTTTCGGACTTCGCGAAAACGTCGTACTTTGCATTGGAGAGAATATCGCGGAGCGCGTCAAAAACGACATTTTCGATGTGTTCCGTTTTTATGCTTCGGTTGCATCCCTTATTTACGCATAATAAACGGCTGCCTCCATGCTTGCCGCACTGCCGCTGCATTATCCTGCCGCAGTTTTGGCAGCGGATAAGCCCCGCGAACGGATTTTTTATTTCATCTTGACATGTCGGCGGGTGGCTGCGTGATTCGCATATGCGCTGCGCTTCGTCGAAAAGCTCCTGCGTTATTATCGCGGGATGTAAGCCCTCCGACGTTATCCAGTCGCATTCCGGATTTGGAATATATCTGTTTTTATCCGTGTATGTTTTCTTTTTTACGCGGTGTTTGCGATTCCATACGATTTTTCCCGTGTATATGGGATTTTTAAGGTAGAATTGTATTGTTGTCCGGCTGAAATGGTCGTTTTTGCGCGGTCTGAGTCCCGCGGCGTTCAGATGCTCTGCTATAGTCTGCGAGCCTAACCCCTGATTAACATACATATCAAATACGGAACGAATGATATCCGCTTCATCTTCACAGATTTCAAGCGTCGGTTTCTTGCCGAGATATGCGCGCCTGTACCCGAACGGAGGCTCCGCTATGTGTCCGCCGTTTTCCAGCGTTTTATTTAGTCCGCGGCGAAGGCGGCGCTTGATGGATTTTAATTCCTGACGGGCGATAAAGCTCTGCATTTCCACGGATTGCTCATCAAGCTCGTCGTTGAGATTATACGTTTTGGACGGGGTGATAATAAACACGTCATGTTCCTGAAGCGTTTCGAGTATAATACCGCCGTCCTTTTGCGAGGAACGCCCGAGGCGGTCTATATCCATACAGCAAACCGCGCTGTAGCAGCCGTTTTCGATGTCGTTAAGCAAACGTATCATTTCGGGACGCGTAAAAAGTCCGTCGCCGGAAACGACCTCCTTATAAATTTTAACAATATTAAGCCCGAGCCTTTCCGCCAGCTCCGCGAGCGTTTCCGCGTGTCGCGCGAGCGTTTCGTCAACGCTTTCGGCGTCGCTGTCCATGCGGCTTTTGCGAAGATAAACCGCGACGCGGGAACGGTAATCGGAAAAAGATTTCATAAAAATAACCCCCTTTTTCTGTAATTTGTATTAGAAAAAGTGAGCGTATATGCTGTAAAACATTTTGTTCTTCTCGGCGGATTGTCAAGAATTTTAATGGCTGCAAGAGTAATCGGACAAAGCGCAGGACACATAATTTATAATTGGAGGCGGTGTATATGCGCGTTATATCGGGTTATTCGGCAGCCGAACAGACGGACGACCGTATCATAAAAGAAAAAAGCTTCGGAGAGAACGGGACGGGACATATCCGGCACATATTCCCGATCCGCTCTGATACGGAAGAGAGACAGCGCGCTTATGATAAGGTTTTTGAAATATTATATGATGCGGCAAGACGAAAAGAGTCGGAGCAAAAGGCAAAATAATTAAGACCGCCCGATTATCAGGCGGTCTTGTTGCTTTCCAATATAATCGTAACAGGCCCGTCGTTCGTAAGCGATACCTTCATATCCGCGCCAAACTCGCCCGTTTCGACGCGTACGCCCCGCGAGCGTACATATTCTGTAAACCGCTCATACATAGGCTCCGCCTCCGACGGGTGCATAGCGCCGCCGAAATACGGTCTGCGTCCGTGCGTGCAGTCACCGTACAGCGTGAACTGCGATATAACGAGCATCTCGCCGCCGACGTCCGCGAGACTTAAATTCATTTTGCCGTTTTCGTCGCTGAAAACGCGGAGATTTATTATTTTATCCGCGATATATTTTATATCCTCATCCGTGTCGCCCTCGCCCATGCCGAGCAGCACGAGAAATCCCGTATTGATTTTGCCTATTTCCGCGCCTTCGACAACGACAGCTGCCGTGCTGACCCTCTGAATTACAGCCTTCATTTATCACACCTCGTATCCGTTTTCTTTGATTTTATCTTTTTACTCGTATCCGTTTTCTTCTATTTCGGTTTGCAGTCGCTCCCAGTCCGCGAAAAGCGCTTCGAGCCTTGCGTTGAGAGCGCCGATTTCCTCGGTAAGCTCCGCCGCTTTTACATAATCCGTCGCGACCTCGGGCTTCTCAAGCTCCGCTTCCTTTTCACTTATTTGCGCTTCCAGCTCCGCGATCGCGTCCTCGGTTTTGCGGAAATCGTTTAGGGTTTTGCGCTTCGCCGCTTCAAGACGCTTCTTTTCCTTGTAATCCGCCGCGTTGTCGGCGGGCTTTACCGCTTTTTCGACCGCCTTAGTTTCCGCGATAAAATCATCATAGCCGCCCTTATGCGAAACAATTCCGTCGGGCGTGAGATACAATATCCTGTCCGCCAGCTTGTTTATAAAATATCGGTCGTGCGAAACCATCAGCATTGTTCCGTCGTAGTCGGAGAGCGCGTTTTCGAGCGCCTCGCGCGACGCAATATCGAGATGGTTCGTAGGCTCGTCCATTATCAGGAAATTTACGCTTTTAAGCATCATTTTCGTAAGCTCCACGCGCGCCCGCTCTCCGCCGGATAGGGAGGAAATATCCTTAAACACGTCCTCGCCGCGGAAGAGAAACACCGCGAGAGCGTTTCGCACCTCGGTCTGCGTGAGATACGGATACGCGTCCCAAACCTCGTCGATAACGGTGTTGTTCATATTCAGATTTTCCTGTAACTGGTCATAATAGCCGACTTCGATATTCGCGCCTATTCTGCATTCACCGCGCGTCGGCTTGTATTCGCCCATGATAATTTTAAGAAGCGTCGTCTTTCCGCAGCCGTTGGGACCTAAAAGGAACACCTTTTCGCCCTTTCGTATCAGCATATCCGCGTTTTTGAAAAGCGTCGTTCCGTCAAACGCCATGCTTAGATTGTCGCATATAAGCACATCCATACCGCCGCCGGGCAGAGCCTTGAACGTGAAACGGATCTCCTCCTGCCTCTGCGTCGGCTGAACGAGCGATTTTTCGAGCCGCTCGATAGACTTCATCTTATTGTCGATTATCCTGTAATTGCGCTCCTGGTTCCACCTGCGCTGCTGCTCGACAACGCCCTCGAGCCGCTTTATTTCGCGCATGGTGTTCTCGTAGCCGCGTTCCTCGGTTTTGCGCTCGACCTCGCGCTGCTCCGCATACGCGCTGTAGCCGCCGTTATACGACTTGAACCGCGTCCCCTCGAGTGCGAACGTTTTGTTTGTTACCTTGTCGAGAAAATATCTGTCATGCGAAATCACGATAAACGCGCCCTTGTACCCCTTCAAAAAATCCTCGAGCCACTCGACGGACGTTATATCAAGATGATTTGTCGGCTCGTCGAGAAGCAGCAGATTTGTGTCGGAGAGCAGTATTTTCGCGAGAGCGACGCGCGTTTTCTGCCCGCCGGACAGACTGCTCACGGGGAGAGTAAGCTCCTCCTCGGAAAAACCCAGTCCCTTCAGCGCGCTCGCCGCTCTCGTCTTGTAATACGCGCCGTCGAGCTCCATGAACCGCTCCTGCAAGCGCGTCTGCTCGGAAACGAGCGCGTCAAGACCGTCCGCTCCGTTTTCGATATCGAAGCGGATTTCGTCGAGCCTGTGTTCTATTTCAATAATTTCGTCAAATACCGTCAATGTTTCCTCTGTGACCGTTTTACTCGTGTCGCTGACGGCGTACTGGTCGAGATAGCCGATTTTCGAGGCTTTGCTTTGAAAAATTTCGCCGCTGTCGTAGTCCATATTGCCCGTGATTATCTTGAACAGCGTCGATTTGCCCGCGCCGTTCGCGCCGATAAAGCCTATTTTATCCGAGCTTTCCACGCTGAACGACACATTTTCGAACAGCGTTTCGTCGAGAAACATCTTTTTTATATTACTGCCGGTGAGTAAATTCATGCGCCCTTTCCTTCCGTTCCCACTTCCTCGTAGGTTATAATTCTGTCAAGCGGTTTGATTTTATCAAGATAGCTTTCGCAAACGCGCTGCGCCGCGTGAAGCTCAAGATTGCGGTAATTGCCGCATTCCTTCTCGCTCGCCCCGAAAACCTCGCCGTCGTATTCGATCGTGAGCTTTAAACAGCGTTTGATTTCAGAAAGCACCCTCTCCGGCGTTACATCATCGCGCACGAGAAGATAAAAACCCGTCTGACAGCCCATAGGACCGAAATATACTACGCTCTGCGCAATTTCCGAATTACGCAGAAACGTAGCCATCATATGCTCTGTCGTGTGAATTTCCTGGTTGTCAAGAAGTCTGCCGGTGTTTGGCTTGTGAAAGCGCAGATCGTATGTTATTACATCACCGTCAACGCGCGAAATATACACGCCCTCGGTCAGCTTCGTATGATCCACGCTGAAGCTCGCTATTTTCTTCATTTTATTTCCTCCCGTGATAATTTTTCGAGCATTTCCAATATAATTTTAACCGAATTTTCCGCCGCCTTTTTCGCGAAAGCGGGGAAGTCGGTAACGCTGTCGTCATTGGCTCCGTCGGAGATCGCTCTTAATACTCCGAACGGCACGTTATTCATGGCGCAGACATGACCTATACTCGCGCCCTCCATTTCAGCCGCTATCGCGCCAAAGCTTTTAACGATTTTATCCTTGTTCTCCCGCGACGCGATAAATTGGTCTCCCGACGCGATAACGCCGCGTTTTACGTTTACTCCGACGTGCCGCGCCGTTTCAAAGAGCTTATCGCTTAAGCTCTTATCGCACGGAATAAGCACCGTGTCAAGCCCCGAAATAAACCCGAGCGGCTCGCCGAGAGCCGATGTGTCCATGTCGTGCTCGACGACCGCGTCCGCGACGGCAATATCGCATATATTGAAATCATGCCGCAGTCCGCCCGCGACGCCGATATTTATAACCGCGTCGGGAGCATAGCGCAGTATCATAGCCTCGGCGCACACAGCCGCGTTGACCTTGCCGACCCCCGCCGCCGCGACGACTGTATCAACGCCGTGAATCGTCCCGCGGTAAAACTCGACCGAGCTTATTTTTTCGACCGAAGCCGAGTCCATCATATTTTTAAGAACGCGCACCTCAAGCTCCATAGCGCCGATAATTCCGATAATCATATGTTTTTCTCCTTTTTCATTGTATTTTTAAATTTTATATTGAAATTTTCTAAAAGTTATGGTACAATACAATTCAGTGATGTTTCCGTAGCTCAGCAGGATAGAGCGACCGCCTCCTAAGCGGTAGGTCGGGTGTTCGAATCACCTCGGGAACGCCAAACCTTCAGCCTTTCGGACAGGAAATTTCCTGTCCGATTTTTATGCGACGTTTTCGTGTTTTTCGTAATCAATTACGGAAATTTCATTAGAGATATTTTTTGCCATATCTGTTATTTTTTCAAGCTGACGAACGGTTTCTCCATCATAATAAACCTCGCCGCAAAACTCACATTCATTACAGGGGACGTGTCTTATAACTACTAAACAGTTATCCAGATCCGTTACGTCCGTTGTTGTTGTTTCAAAGGTTTCATGTCCGCATTTAAAGCACTTCATGTCAGATACCTCACTTTCTTATGGTATAGCTTTCTGTCCATTTATTATTATCGGGATGATATGACGTTATGATATATATGAATTGTTTGTCACTGCTTAAGACAACATGGATATACAGCCGTTCCTTATCGATTCCGCAGATAAGACAGCTTGGAAACGGTTTATCGTCAGCGTACGTTTCTATTATTTTGCCTGTCATAATAGCTTTTTCGATATCGTCAAGCGTTATACCGCGTTCGGCACAGCGCTTTCGTGAATGACGGGTGAAAATTATATGTTTATCGTCACAAATGCTTTTTAAATCCGATATGCTGTAAGGAAATTCCATCTGCGGCTCACATCCTCTCTTAGCGTAATATTCAGTATATGGAATTATAGTGATTTTATTTTCCCAATCCATAAAAATCACCGAAAAACGCGGGATACGACACGTCTACGCATTCACCGTCGTCGAGCGTTGATATGCCCTCGGCGCGCTGTGCGAGTACCGCTAAGCTCATCGCCATGCGGTGGTCGCTGCGCGTTGCGAAGTCCGCGCCGTGGACGGGCTTGCCGCCGTTTATTATCATTCCGTCGTCCGTTTCCGTTATGTCTATGCCGCATTTCTTAAATTCCGTCACAACGGCGGCTATTCTGTTTGACTCCTTCACCTTTAATTCCTGCGCGCCGCTTATTACGGTTCTGCCTTCGGCGAAAACCGCCGCCGCGGCTATTACAGGAAGCTCGTCGATGAGGCGGGGGATAATATCTCCTCCTATTTCACAGCCCTTCAAATTTGACGTTGAAACAATTATATCCGCCACAGGCTCACCCGATACCGTCCGCTCGTTTACGATTTCCATATTCGCGCCCATATCGCGGAACACGTCGATAATACCCGTTCTTGTCGGGTTTACGCCGACATTTTTTATTTTGATTTCCGAATTTGGCATGATAGCTCCGAGAACCATGAAAAACGCCGCCGAGGATATATCGCCCGGCACGTCAACTGTCTGCGGCTTAAGCTCTTTTCCGGGACGAACGGTTATTTTAAGTCCGTCAACCTCGATATCCGCGCCCATAGCCGAGAGCATACGCTCGGTGTGATCGCGCGATTTTTCGGTTTCGTGTATAACCGTTTCGCCGTCCGCGTACAGCCCCGCCAAAATCAGCGCCGTTTTGACCTGCGCGGACGCGACGGTCATTTGATAGTCCATGCCGTGAAGCGCTGTGCCGTGAATTTTTAACGGACAGTACTCACCCTCGATCTGCGCTCCCATTAACGCGAGCGGCTTTGCTACGCGCCCCATGGGACGCCTGCATATCGACGCGTCTCCGGTGATTTCGCAGTCGAACGGCTGACCGGCGAGTATACCGCATAAAAGACGCGTCGTAGTCCCGCTGTTTCCCGTATACAGCGTTTTTTCGGGCTTTTTAAGACCGTTGAGCCCCTTGCCGTGAACCGTCACGTCGCCGCCGTTTACCTCGATTTCTATTCCCATTTCGCGGAAGCAGTCGATTGTCGAAAGACAGTCCGCCCCGCGCAAAAAGCCGTGTATTTCGGTCGTGCCGTTTGCGAGCGCGCCGAGCATTACCGCGCGGTGTGATATTGATTTATCGCCCGGAACAATGATTTCTCCCCGAGCGCGCGTCATTTTTTGTATTTCCATAGTTATCCTCCGTTTAAGTTATAAATGTATTATATCACAAATATCTATTAATAACAAGATAAATTTGACGGAGTGGAGGAAGATAATTGAGAAAACAGGGATTGGTATTCGGCGCAGCGGTGCTTATGGCTGCGAACGCCGTATCGAAAATACTCGGCGCGGTTTTTAAAATCCCGCTCACTTATATATTGAACGAGGAAGGTATGGCGGTATACAATACCGCTTTTCAGGTTTACATAATGTTTCTATCGTTTGCCGTGTCGGGATTTCCGTTCGCGATATCGAAGCTTGTGGCGGAGGCGGGCGCGAAGGGCGAAAGGGAGCGGATAAGCGGTATAGTCAGAGTTTCCACGGTAATATTGCTCATTCTCGGCGCGCTGGCAAGCGCGGTTTTATTTTTCGGCGCGCGTTTTTTTGCGCTTGCGATGAAAGAGGAAAAAGCCGTTTTCGCGCTGCGCGCTATAGCGCCGTCGATACTTTTCGTAGCTCTAGGAGTGGTTTACAAGGGCTATTTTCAGGGCGTGTCGGATATGATTCCGTCGGCTGTGTCGCAGGTGACGGAGTCTGTATTCAAGCTGGTAATAGGATACGCGCTCGCCTTATATTTTTCGGGCATGGGTACGGCTCTTACCGCGGGCGGAGCGATTGCCGGAGTTACCGCCGGAGAGATCATAGCGACGGCTGTCCTTTTTATTGCGTTTATTATGCGCCGCGGACGCGCAAAGCCGAATCGGGGCGAGGGAGGTGCGATAGCGCGCGATATTCTTTCCGTAGCAATACCGCTCATGCTTGCGGCGGTGGTTTCGGATGTGCTCAACGCGGCAGACACAACTATGGTCCGCACGCGCCTTCTCGATTCGGGACTGAGCGCCGACGAGGCGCGTTTCCTTTACGGGGCGTACACGGGCTACGCGCTGACGGTATTTCATCTGCCGGTCGGAATACTCGCGACCTTGGGAGTCAGCATCCTGCCCGTCATAGCGGGGGCTTTATCGGTCGGGAACCGAAACAAGGCGCGGCGCGCGACCGATCTCGCTTTGAGATTGACCGTGCTTATATCGCTGCCGTGCTCGGTAATGCTTGTCCTGTTCGGCGATGAGACGCTGAACGTGCTGTTTCACAATACCGCGTCGGCGGATATGCTGAGGCTTGTCGCTCCGTGTGTGCTTATGATGTGCGTTTCGCAGATTTTAACAGCTGTGCTGCAGTCGGCGGATAAGATAATGTTTACATTTTTCTATATGCTTTTCGGCTCGCTTATTAAAATCGCCGCCGATTACATACTTGTCGGCATGCCCGAAATAAATATATACGGCTCGGCAATAAGCGCCGGTATAAGCAATTTATTTATTATGATATGCGCGCTTATTGGAATAAAAAAACATTTATGTTTAAAATATGATATAAAGGCAATAATTATAAAGCCGGTGTTTGCGGCGGCTCTTATGACGCTCACGGCGATATGGCTCAGAGGTCCTGTATACGCTGCGCTCGAGAGCAGCTTTATGCGTTTGGCGGCGCTTGGCGCTGTCTGCGCGGCGGCGTATACTGCGGCGCTGTTTATCACAAACGCCGTGTCCGTTAAAGAGTTTAGGAAATTTATGCGGTAAATACTTGTAAAATTAATCGGAAGATGGTATAATACGAATAAATTCAACATAAGGGGAAGGGAACAAATGAAAAATAATTATACTATCCAGGATTTGATCGACATTCTCGTAACGCTGCGCGGCGAAAACGGCTGTCCGTGGGACAGAGTCCAGACGCATCAGAGCATAAAAAAGAGCATGATAGAGGAATGCTACGAGGCGATTGACGCGCTCGACTCCGGCAACGACGACGCATTCGCAAACGAGCTGGGCGACGTGCTTTTGCAGGTGGTGTTCCACGCGCAGCTCGCGAAGGAGCGCGGGGCGTTTGATTTTGACAGAGTGGTAAATGAGATATGCACAAAGCTTATCGCGCGCCATACTCACGTTTTCGGGCCTGACAAGGCGGGAGATGCCGAGGAAGCTCTGTCGAACTGGGAAAAGAACAAGAAAAAGGAAAAGGGACTCAAGACCTATACCGACGCCCTGAAGGATGTGCCGCGTTATCTTCCGGCTCTTATGCGCGCGGAAAAGGTGCAGAAAAAAGCGGCGGGAGCAGGCTTTGACTGGGACGATATAGCGCCGGTATATGACAAGCTCCGCGAGGAGACGGAGGAGCTTAAACAAGCGGCGGCTTCGGGAAGCACGGAGAAAATCGAGGAGGAGTTCGGGGATCTGCTGTTTTCGGCTGTAAACTTAGGCAGATTTTTAAACATTACTCCGGAAATCGCTCTCGCGAAAGCGTGCGATAAATTCATAGAGAGATTCGGAAAAGTCGAAGCCGAAGCTGAGAAAGAAGGATTAAAGTTAGACGAGCAAAACATACAAAAATTAGATGAATTATGGGAAAGGGCTAAACAAAAATAACAAAAAACAGACTTTTTTAGAATAAAATGGCTAAAAATGGTACAAAGCACTTGACATACATGAATTTTTAATGTAAAATGACACATGGAACAGATTGTTTCTGTAAATGCTTTTGAGAAGAGGTCCGGCGAGCTTCGGGACAAGCCCCACAAGGGATTGTCGGCAGGGCTCTAAAGAACGAATTGAGAAAGCGTTAAGAAATGTTATTATATTTTTTAGGAGGAAATGAAATGAACAAGACAGAATTGATTGCAGCTGTAGCTCAGAAGGCTGAATTATCAAAGAAGGATGCGGAAAAGGCAGTTAACGCCGTAACAGCATCTTTAACAGAGGCTCTGTGCAACGCAGAAAAGGTTCAGCTTGCAGGCTTCGGTACTTTTGAGGTAAGAAGCAGAGGCGCAAGAACAGGAAAGAATCCGCGTACGGGCGAATCAATCAAAATCGCGGCTTCAAAGAACGCTGCTTTCAGAGCAGGCAAAGCATTAAAGGATCTTATCAACAAGTAATTACTATATAAAAACCGCCGCGTTAAGCTGCGGTTTTTTTCGCGGGAAGAAAAAATGCGTATTGATAAATATTTAAAGGTTTCACGGCTCATAAAGCGCCGCTCGGTTGCAAACGAGGCGTGCGACCAGGGACGGATCACCGTAAACGGAAAAATAGTAAAGGCTTCTTATGATGTCAAGGAAAACGATATTATAGAAATCAAAATGGGAGAGCGCGTGCTAAAGGTGCAGGTCGCGGCGATTGCCGAGCATGTGCTGAAAAACGACGCGTCCTCGCTTTATAAGCCTTTGTCATAACAGCCGCCGCCACGTCATATATTTAAGTAATTAATATATGACGGAGGTAACAGCTATGCAGATAGAACAGAAAAAAGCGGCGCAGCAGCACATGGTAACAATGGAAAACCGCCAAAGAATGACGCTCACGGGCGTAAGCGACGTATCAAGCTTTTCGGAAACTGCCGTGGAGCTTAAAACGAGCATGGGCGGCATGGTTATAAAGGGAAGAGGACTTTCCATCAGCAAGCTCAACACAGACAGCGGCGAACTTAACGTAAACGGCGAGATAACCATGCTCCAGTACACCCAAAAGAGCGGCGGCGGTTTCTTCGCGGGCTTGTTTAAGTAAGAAAATGACTTTAAACGGCGAAGCGGCGGCGCTGCTTGCTATGACTCTTTGCGGCGCTGCGATATCGGTGTTTTTCGATTTTCTGAGAAGCTTAAGGCGCGTCATACGTTTCGGCACGGCCGCCGCTGCCGTGAGCGACGTTATTTTTTGGATGAGCGCGTGCACAGCGCTCGCGGCTTGTCTTTGGCTTTTTAATGACGGCGAACTGAGATTTTATGAATTTGCCGGTATGATTATAGGCTCGGCATTATATTTTTGTACCTTAAGCGGGGTCGTTATGAAGCTTTTTACGCTTCTGATTACAAAAATTTTGAAAATAATCCGTTTAATTTTCAAAATTCTCTTGACACCGCTTAAATTTTTGTATAAAATTCTTATAGTACCTGTTTTAAAACTTATAAATATGATAAGAAATAAGGTACGGGAAAAAGGACGAAAATATGATGGAAGGAAAAATAAAAATGTATCGCCAAAAAGCGATAGAGTTTATAGTGGCGCATCAAAATCCGATAAAGATATGGCTGTTCGTTCTGATAACGGCGTTGCTGCTGTTCAGAGGATTGATCCAGCAGCCGCAGATATCGGCAAACCGAAAGCAAATACAAAACCTCACGGAGAGGATAGACTACGAAAAACTGAGACAGCAAGAGGTTGAGGAGCTTAAAACAAAGGTAAATACAGACGAGTACATAGAAAAAATGGCAAGTGAGAAGCTCGGTCTCGTAAAAAGTAACGCAAAGATTTTTATTGACGTATCACAGGAACAATAAACAGAGAGGACTATTGCGATAAGATGATTTCAGTGGGGAGCATACTTGAAGGAAAGGTAATAAGCGTTATGCCGTTCGGAGCGTTTGTGGATTTGGGCGGCAAGAAATCGGGACTTGTGCATATTTCGGAGATTTCCTCCGGCTATGTGAAGAATATAAACGAGCATGTGAAAAAAGGCGATACGCTTCGCGTCAAGGTTATAGGCATTGATGAAAACGGTAAGATAAGCTTATCCGCGAAGCAGGCCGTAAAGGAAACGCAAAAGCAGAAAAATGATACGCTTCGGGAGCCGCGCAGGTCTGTCCGTCCGGACAACATAGACTGGCACAGCAGTGCCGAGGCGGAGATGTCATTCGAGGACAAACTTTCCAAATTCAAGCATGACAGCGACGAAAATATGCAGGCGCTCAAGCGCAGCGCCGAGTCGAAACGCTCGGGCGGATACAGCCGCAGGGGCGGATATTCATATTGAGATTCAAACAGAGCGGGATGCAGTCATCCCGCCGTTGTTTTTATATAAACAAGAATGGGGAGCGATTATCATAGAAAAGCAAACGAAAATCCTGACCTCCTCGCCGGAGGATATACGCGAGGCGGGAAAAATCATAGCCGAGGGCGGCATAGTGGCGTTTCCGACGGAAACCGTATACGGGCTCGGCGCGTCGGCGCTTAACGGAAACGCGGTTAAAAAAATATTCGCCGCAAAGGGCAGACCGTCCGACAATCCTTTGATAGTGCATATTGCGGATAAAAAACAAATAAGCGAAATAGCGGAGGAAATAACTCCGGCGGCGGAAAAGCTGATAAACGCGTTTATGCCCGGTCCCTTTACGATAATACTCAAAAAAAAGCAGTACATTCCCGACGAGGTCACAGCCGGATTGGATACCGTGGGCATACGTTTTCCCGAAAACGAAACGGCGGCGGCGCTGATAAAGGCGGCGGGCGTACCTGTTGCGGCGCCGAGCGCTAATTTGTCCGGCAAACCGAGTCCGACGAGAGCGAAGCATGTAAAGGATGATATGACCGGCAGAGCGGACGCGATAATAGACGGCGGAGACTGCGGAGTAGGCGTTGAATCGACGATCGTGGACGCGTCCGGCGAAACGCCGGTAATACTGCGCCCCGGTGGAATAACGCTTGAAGATTTGCGCGCCGTGATCCCGTCCGCGCGCGTGGACGAGCATGTGTTAAAGGCTGTATCCGATGACGAAAAGCCAAAATGCCCGGGTATGAAATATACGCACTATTCGCCCGACGCGGATGTTATAGTTGTAGAAGGAGAACGCAGCGCGGTGCGGGCAGAAATAAACCGCCTTATAAGCGAAAACAGGAACAAAACGATAGGGGTTCTGACAATGTATGAAAGCGCCTATGACGACGCAGTGATTTTGTCCGCCGGAAAAGACAATAAGGAATACGCGAAAAATCTCTTTGCGGCGCTGCGCGAGTTTGACGCGCTCGGAGCGGATATGATTTTTGCGGAATTTCGCGAGACCGACGGCTACGGCTTAGCGGTGAAAAACCGCCTGTACAGAGCAGCGGGAAATAATGTAATACATGTATAAAATCTTTACAACTGTCTTGACAGGTGTAAAGAAATGTGTTATACTGTAACCGTAGGAAAATACATCATGACCCGAAAGGAACAAAAAATGAACGAAATAAACGAAAAAAAGGAAAAAATAGAACAGCTGAAAAAGGAAAAAAACGCTATAATTCTGGCGCATTATTATACGGTTGACGAGGTTCAGGACGTCGCCGACTATATCGGAGATTCGTACGCGCTCGCGAAAACGGCTAAGAGCTGCGGCGCGGACACGATAGTTTTCTGCGGCGTGTCATTCATGGGCGAGAGCGCGAAGATTTTAAATCCCGAAAAGACGGTGCTTATGCCGGATCTGCTCGCGGACTGCCCGATGGCGCATATGGCTGATATTGAAAAAATCGAGGAGATGCGCGAAAAATACGACGATTTGGCGGTGGTCTGCTACATCAATTCCACCGCGGAATTAAAGTGTCACAGCGACGTATGCGTAACGTCGTCTAACGCGGTGAAAATCGTAAAAGCGCTGCCGAACAAAAACATATTCTTCATCCCCGATGAAAATCTCGGACGCTATGTTGCAAAGCAGGTGCCGGAGAAAAACTTCATATTCAACGACGGCTTCTGCCACGTCCACATCTCGTTCGCGGCTGCGGACATACTCAAATTAAAGGAAAAATACCCCGCCGCGCAGGTTTTGGCGCACCCCGAGTGCAGGGAGGAAATACTCGCCCTCGCCGACTATATCGGAAGCACATCGGGCATAATAGACTACGCGACAGAAACCGACCGCACCGAGTTTATCGTCTGCACCGAGCGCGGAGTGGAGTACAAATTAAAGCAGCAAAACCCCGATAAAAAATTTTATTTCCCGGGAGTCAAGTGGTTCTGCCCGAACATGAAGCGCAACTCTCTCGACAAAATCATCGAGGCGCTCTCGACCGGCGCGGGCGAGGTACATGTGGACGACGAGGTCCGCGAATGCGCCCTAAAGCCGCTTGACAGAATGCTGGAGCTGGCAAAATAACCGAAGCCGAAAAACAATTCAAATCTGAAAGGACAAAAATGAAAACTGATATTGTTATCGCGGGAACAGGCGTCGCGGGGCTTTACTGCGCGCTGAACCTGCCTAAAGATAAAAAAATAATAATGGTCACGAAATCCGACGCGGACGACAGCGATTCGTTCCTCGCGCAGGGCGGCATTTGCGTGCTCAAGGACGAAAGCGACTACGACAGCTACTTCGAGGACACCATGCGCGCCGGACATTACGAAAATAACCGCGAATCCGTCGAAATTATGATACGCTCGTCACGGGACGTCATAGAGGATCTGATCTCCTACGGCGTCGAGTTCGAGAAAAACGAGGACGGCAACTTCGACTACACCAAGGAGGGCGCGCACTCGACCGAGCGGATACTCTACCACGAGGACATAACCGGCAAGGAGATCACGCGCCACCTGCTAAGTCACGCCCGCAAGCTCGAAAACGTGACGATAATCGAGCATTTCACAATGGTTGACATAATCGCGAAGGACAACCGCTGTTACGGCATAATCGGCAGAAACGAGGACGGTGAATACACGACAATCGAAGCGGACAACACCGTTTTCGCCACAGGCGGCATCGGCGGACTATACAAGCACTCCACCAACTACCGCCACCTGACCGGCGATGCGCTCGCGATCTCGCTAAAGCACGGAATAAAGGTCGAAAATCTGGACTATATCCAAATTCATCCGACCACGCTCTACTCGACAAAGCGCGGACGCAGATTTCTCATATCCGAGTCGGTGCGCGGCGAGGGCGCGGTGCTTCTCGACAAAAACATGAATCGCTTCACCGATGAGCTTCAGCCGCGCGACATAGTTTCCAACGCGATATACAAGCAAATGGAAAAGGACGGCATACCGTATGTGTGGCTCTCAATGAAGCCGATACCGCCCGAAACGATAAAAAGCCATTTTCCCAATATCTACAAACAGTGCCTGAAAGAGGGCTACGACGTGACGAAGGACTGCATCCCCGTAGTACCCGCGCAGCACTATTTCATGGGCGGCATATGGGTAGACAGCGACAGCAAAACGTCGATGGATAACCTCTATGCCGCGGGCGAAACAAGCTGCAACGGCGTTCACGGACGCAACCGCTTAGCGAGTAATTCGCTTCTCGAAAGCTTAGTTTTCGCCAAGCGCGCCGCAGCAGCCATGACACGCGGCGAAACATCGCAAAATCACGGTGTTTTACCCGAAATAGACCCAACCCAATACGACAACTGCAAAACGGAATACAAAAAAGCCGTATTTGACGAGATAGAGAGGATGGAAAAAATACATGGACAGGATAACAATGAAATTAAATGCCGATGAGCTTATAATGCAGGCGTTAAGAGAGGACATAACAAGCGAGGACATAACAACAAATTCGGTAATGCCGGACTACAAGCTCGGCGAGGTACAGCTGATATGCAAGCAGGACGGAATAATCGCGGGTTTGGAAGTATTCAAGCGCGTGTTTGAATTGCTCGATCCCGACACGAAAACGACGCTCTACGTCAAGGACGGCGACGAGGTAAAAAAAGGCGACTTGGCGGCAGTCGTAACGGGCGATATACGCGTGCTCCTCTCAGGCGAGAGAACGGCGCTGAATTATTTACAGCGCATGAGCGGAATAGCGACATACACGCGTTCGATCGTCGATATGCTCAAGGGCAGCAAAACAAAGCTGCTCGACACACGCAAAACCACGCCGAATATGCGCGTATTCGAGAAATACGCGGTAAAGGTCGGCGGCGGCTGCAACCACCGCTATAACCTGAGCGACGGAATACTGTTAAAGGACAACCACATCGGCGCGGCTGGCGGCGTAAAGGAAGCGGTAGCGGCTGCTAAAGCGTACGCTCCGTTTGTAAGAAAGATAGAGATAGAAGTTGAAAACCTCGATATGCTCCGCGATGCGCTCGATGCGGGAGCGGATATAATAATGCTTGACAACATGAGCGTTGACGAAATGCGCGAGGCGGTAAAAATCGTTGACGGCAGAGCGCAGACAGAGTGCAGCGGCAACGTGACGCGCGAGAACGCGGCGCGGCTCGCCGACATAGGAGTAGATTTCATTTCGAGCGGCGCGCTTACGCATTCCGCGCCTATATTGGATTTATCGCTGAAAAATCTTCACGCGGTTTAATTTTGGAAAGGGCTGATTGAATGAACGGCGTTACAAGACGGGAAGAACTTCTTAATTTAATAAAAAACTCGTCCGAGCCGCTTTCGGGAAGCGCGCTCGCGAAAAAACTGTCGGTATCGCGGCAGGTGATAGTGCAGGACGTGGCGCTTTTGAAGGCGGCGGGAAACGACATAATTTCAACCAACCGAGGCTATGTTTTAAACACCGCGAGCCGCGCCGAGCGCGTGTTCAAGATGTATCACACGGACGACGAGATACCTGATGAGCTGAACACTATTGTAGACCTCGGCGGCACGGTCGAGGACGTGTTCGTGTGGCACAGAATTTTCGGAAAAATCACGGCGAAAATGGACATTAACTCGCACCGCGGCGCGGCGGAGTATATAGAAAGCCTGAAAAACGGACGCTCCAGTCCGCTGAAAAAGGTAACATCCGACTATCACTACCACACTGTTTCCGCCGACACCGAGCGCACGCTCGACAAAATAGAACAAGCCCTAACCGAAAAAGGCTTTTTGGTAAAAGAGGACGAATATTAGTATCACACAAGCAAAAATATCCTAAAAAGATAAAAATACTTGACAAACGAGCAAAAATGTGGTATAATATAAACAGCAAATGCAAGGAGTATAACATCAAGATATTATTGCGGCCGCAATATCATGCAAACGTCCCCGATGCTCGGAGCTGCGGATCAGAGAGCAGCACGAAATTAGGTTACCCCTCTCGGGTTAAAGAGAAAAAACAGGCGCGCGCGGAAAGATGTGTTTTGCCGGGGGTCCGGACAGATTATTTCAATCATAATGATCTCCCCAAAAAGCAGTCCGATGAGAAGGTTGGTACCTTAGACTAATATCCCTTCGACGGGTATATACCCGTATAAAAACAAAAAGTAAACAAGAAAAAAGCAGTCGGCGTACGGCTGCGGGATAAAATGAAAGGACGATTTTCATGAAAAAGAAACGCGAGTTATTTATCGCGGTAACCGCAGCCGCCGCCGTTACCTGTACCGCATACGCGGCGCAGAATTGGACTGCTTATGAAGCAGGATTTAAAATTTTTCTGAATAACGTGCAAAAAAACTTCAAAAATCCGATAGTCGCAATTAACGACAACACCTACATACCTCTCCGCGAGGTATCCGAACAGCTCGGAATTAACGTAGACTGGGACGCGCAAACCTCGTCCGTTTATTTGAGTACCCCGACAGCTGAGCCGGATGAAGAAAAATACATTTATCCGTTTGAAGAAAATGGTCTGTGGGGATATAAAGACGAAGACGGAAAGATTGTTGTTGAAGCTAAATATGTTGATGCATTTGAATTCAGCGACGGTCTGGGACGAGTAAGGAAAGAAAAAGGCTTTAATGGAAAATACGGATTCGTAGATAAAAACGGAAATGAGGTCATACCCTGTCAATATCAGGGCGCGTATGATTTTATTGATGGTGTCACTGTTGTATCCTTAGCGACTCGTTCAGACGAAGATAATGAAATATATATTGATAAAAGCGGGAACAGACTCTTTGACAAGCAGTTTAAAGGTTCTCATTTATTTCATGACGGATATGCTGCTGTTATAAAAACAGAGAGAGACATAGGAGTGAAAGAAGAATGGTCGTATATAAATAAAAAAGGTGAATTTGCCACAGAAATGACATTTGACAAGGCAGAAAATTTTAACAGAGGATATGCCGATGTTGTAAAGGACGGAGTAGGAGGAAAGATAGACACGGAATTTAATTTTTATCCGGATTAATACAAAGGGCGGTCAAAGACCGCCCGTAATTTTTTTTACCCCGCACGCAATAATCCCCGCCCCAAAATTGTATTATAGATGTATTTGCAAATACGAAATTCCAAAAAAGGAGTTGTTTGGCTTGACAGACGCGGACAGAGAATATTATTCCACGGTCTACGATAAATACGCAAACGATCTCTACCGCGTGTCGCTCGTGTATCTCAAAAAACGCGAGGACGCGGAGGAAGCGGTCACGGACGCGTTTATACGGCTGATGGAATACCGCCCCGCCTTTGAAAACGACGCTCACGAAAAAGCGTGGCTTATGAAAACGGCGGTCAATATCTGCAAAAATATGCGCAGATCATCATGGGCTAAAAACGTAACGCCCGACGACGAAGTGCTTTCGTATATGAGCGCGCCCGAGGAGGTCTCGATAATGGAGGATGTTTTATCACTGCCGCCCAAGTACAGGGTGATCATATACATGCACTACTACCAGGGCTACAAAGCCGCCGAAATCGCGCAGATGCTCGATATGAGCGTAAACACGGTGCTCTCGCGCTTGTCGCGCGGACGCAGAAAGCTAAAGGACATTCTGACAGAGGGAGGTTTTTTCTATGCTTAACGAGAACAAGTCACGCGCTGACGAGATAAACGGCGCCTTTTCAAAAATCACCGCTCCGGACGGCATGAAGGACAGAATTTTACACGCTATGGAGGAAAAGGAAATGAAAAGAAAAAATATAAAAAGAAGCAAATACATCGCCGCGATTGCGGCATGCGTGGGAGTTATCGGCATAACGACGGCGTTTGCCGCGTCGCCCGCGGGACAGGAAGCCATATCGAGCATTATGGAGTACTTCCGGAACGAGCAGTCCATGAAGATGACGAGCCTTGAAGAGCTTGCGAGATTCAACGAGGAGATCGGCGCGAGCGTCAAGAAGGACGGCATCACGCTTACGCTCGACAACGTGGCGGCTGACGACAACTTCGTCCATGTATTCTACACGATAACATCCGATACCCCGTTCTACGAGGGCGATGACCAATATTCGAACGAGGTCTGGGATAAGCTTTTGTGGGTCGAGTGCGGAATAAACGGCTCCGTCGCGGGATATGACAGCAACAATAACAACGGCGACAGCTATTTCGCCGACGAGTACACCTATAAGGCTATGAGAAAATACAATATCTCGACCGAGACGATACCGGATAATTTCAAAGTAGAGTTGTTCGGCGAAATAAACGGTTCGTTTGTAGATGATCCGCTGGAAAATTCGCTGTTCGATCTGATTTGGAGTGACAAACTCGGTGAAATTACGGATGAGCAAAAGGCAAACGCGTGGTATGTATGCGCGGACGTTGATAAATCGGCGGCGGAGGTTGAAACAACATCGCGCGCTATAGGCGTTACGCTCGACAGCGGAATAATACTTGATAAGGCGGTATTCTCGCCCTTCGGCAATCAAATCATAGTCCGCACCGAGGCGGGCGGAGATCTCGACGAGGACAGCACCGATTACCTGCTTCGCAAAGTTGACGATTTCGCTCTGTTCGACGAAAACGGAACGTGTCTCGATATGCTGAACGCGGGCGCGAGTATGGGGGCTGACGGCTCATCGCTCAACTCGTTCGAGTTCTTAAAGGCGGACGCGGACACGAAAAAGCTGACGATTGTGCCGACGCATTACGAGGAACCGGAGAGTGACAACAGGGTGACGCTGACGACAGTAAAGCTCGCCGACATAACGTACCCGTTCACAGTCGAGAGCGAGCACGGAAAGACCGTAATAACCGACGTGCGCATATACGACGGCTGTGTTGAAATTGACTATTACATCGACGGCTATGTGAAGTACGGACCGTACTTCGAGCTGTTAAACGACGCGGGCGAAAACGCCGAGCCGGGCGGCAAATTCGGCTGTATTCTCAACACCGAGGTACACTACGACACCAATTCCTACACCGACATATACTCCTACGACGCGCACGACGAAAACGGCAACAGAATACCGATGGGCGAGAGCGAGAGCGCGGAAGCGATAAAAAAGAATTTCACCACCCTCGAAATCACCACGGTAAACGGCTATGTGCTCGAAGAGGATAAAGCGGTTACGGTAGATTTGAAATAAAATTGTAATTGCAGAATTTGAGGAGATATGATATAATATACCCATGAGAAATCATGGGTATATTTTGCGGTAAATTATGATTTATCTGCGAAAGGCTTCCCCTAGTAGGGGAAGCTGTCAGCGCAGCTGACTGATGAGGTTGTTTGCGGCGCATTGAAGATTTGCACATATTTCAGGTCAGCGCATTTCACCTCATCCACCGCTTCGCGGTCCCCCTTCCCCTGAAAGGGGAAGGCTATTGGGTGCGCTAAATCATAATTTACCACACAAACAAAGGAGGTATGCGTTATGTCTATGTTGGAACAACTCGCATTCAAAATGACCGAATATTACACCGGCGACCCTGCGCGGGTGCAGCATTTTATTAAGGTTTACGCGTTCGCACGGCTTATCGGGATCGGAGAGGGGATTTCGGAAAAGGAGCTTTTTACGCTCGAAGCGGCGGCGCTTGTGCATGATATCGGGATAAAGAAGGCCGAGGAGGTTTACGGGAGCTCCGCGGGGCATTATCAGGAGGAGCTCGGCCCTCCCATCGCCAAGGAAATGCTCGAAGAGCTCGGCTTTGAACATGACGTTATAGCCCGCGTGTGCTTCCTTGTCGCGCATCATCATACATATACGGATATCGACGGAGCGGATTATAGGATACTTGTCGAAGCGGATTTCCTCGTTAATCTTTATGAAAACGGCGAGACGGTGTTCGCGGTAAAATCGGCGTATGATAAAATTTTCAGGACCGAATCGGGAAAACGGCTCTGCCGCGCGATGTTCGGTATAGGTTGAGGAGAGCAATATGATTATTATAGGAATAGACCCTGGCTACGCGATTGTCGGCGTGGGTGTGGTGGAGCATATCGGAAACAAATTCAGAACTATAGACTACGGCGCGATAACAACGCCCGCCGGAATGCCCACGACGGAGCGGCTTAACAAGATTTTCCATGAAATGGTCGCGTACATAGAAAAATACAAGCCCGACGCGGTAGCGATAGAGGAGCTGTTTTTTAACTCCAATCAAAAAACGGCGATAACCGTGGCGCAGGCGCGCGGCGCGCTTCTTGTCGCGGCGACAAGCAGCGGAGTGCCGGTTTACGAGTATACTCCGCTGCAGGTGAAGCAGTCCGTGACGGGGTACGGCAGGGCGGACAAGAGCCAAATTCAGCAGATGGTAAAGATGATGCTTGGACTCACTAAAATACCGAAGCCCGACGACGCCGCCGACGCTCTCGCGATAGCGATTTGCCACGCGCATTCGGATAAAATGAATAATATACTGAAAATCAACAAGACTTAATATTTTCGTAATAATTATGAAATTTTGCTGAAATATAGCAATTTTGGTGAAATATAACAAAATATCTGCTATATAACAATCAATATTTGTAGAATATTGACGATAATTTTATATAAAAATTACAAATAAATTAATTTAAAACGAACTATTTAACAATTTTTTAATAAATTAACACTTGACATAGTTGTCATAATATTGTATTATATGGTCAGACGGAAAAATGTAAGGCGGATTTTGCAAATATGTATTATTATATTAAAGGAAAGCTCGCGCACAAGGATATTGATTTTGTTGTGATAGACGCGGGCGGAGTGGGCTATAAAATTAATACCTCGCAGACGAGTATGCAGATGTTCGGAGACAGGGGAGCTGACGTGCTGGCGTATACGTATCTGCACGTACGCGAGGATGTTATGGATCTGTACGGCTTCGCCGCGAAGGAGGAGCGCGAAATGTTTCTGCGGCTGCTCTCGATTTCGGGAGTAGGGCCTAAGGCGGCGCTCGCCATTTTGTCGGTTGCGACTCCGTCAAAGTTGGCTGTCGCGGTACTTACAAACGATACGAAAATCATAACGAAGGCGGCGGGCGTTGGCCCGAAGCTGGCGCAGCGCGTTATACTGGAGCTTAAAGATAAGCTGAAGGACGCGGATCTGCATATAGACGAAGCTGACGCGGCAGAGGCGGAGGCGGCGCAGTCGGACAGCAAGAGCGACGCGGTAAGCGCTCTCGTTGTGCTCGGCTACAGCGCGAACGAGGCGAGAGACGCGGTGCGCGGTATAGACGGTTCGCTCGAAACCGAGGAGATAATCAAAAAAGCGCTGATAAACCTGATGTAATCGTAATTTGGAGGATATATTTTGTTTGACGAGGAAGAAAGAATTGTCACGGGCGACTTCGTTGCGGAGGACGCGGATATCGAAGTGGGACTTCGTCCGCGCAGCTTATCGGAGTATGTCGGACAGGAGAAGGTAAAAAGCAATCTCGAAATATACATAAAGGCTGCTCTTGAACGGCGCGAGGCCCTCGACCATGTTTTGCTCTACGGCCCTCCCGGGCTCGGCAAAACGACGCTCGCGGGGATAATCGCGAACGAGATGGGCGTGAATATCCGCATAACGTCGGGACCCGCGATCGAAAAGGCGGGAGATTTGGCGGCGATCGTCACCAATCTTTCCGAGAACGATATACTGTTTATCGACGAGATCCACAGAATGTCGAAAACCGTCGAGGAAATTCTCTATCCCGCTATGGAGGATTACGCGCTCGATATTATAATAGGAAAAGGTCCTGCGGCGAAATCGATACGCATCGAGCTTCCGAAGTTTACTCTTATCGGAGCTACGACGAGGACGGGGCTTTTAAGCGCGCCGCTCCGCGACAGATTTGGAGTTATAAGCCGATTGGAGCTGTACACTCCGGAGGAGCTTTGCCGTATAGTAAAGCGAAGCGCGGGACTTCTCGGAGTAGGCATTGACGAGGAGGGCGCGGCTGAAATAGCGTCGCGCTCGAGAGGAACGCCGAGAATAGCGAACAGGCTGTTAAAGCGCGTGAGAGATTTCGCACAGGTAAAGCACAACGGCGAAATCAACTGCGACGTCGCGCGCGAGGCTTTGGGCAGAATGGATATTGACGAGCTTGGTCTGGACGCGATAGACAGCCGCATGATCAAGATAATGATAGAAAGCTTCGGCGGCGGACCGGTCGGTCTTGACACGATAGCGGCGGCTGTAGGGGAGGATCCCAACACGATAGAGGACGTGTATGAGCCGTATCTTTTGCAGATAGGCTTTATCTCGCGGACGCCGCGCGGCAGAATAGCGACAAAACCCGCGTACGATCATTTTGAAATACCGTACAGCGGATAATATAAGCATTTTATTTTTGCAGAAGGAGGAAAAGAGTAAATGAGTAAATTAAAAATTTCGCTTTTGGCGGTATTAATATTTATTCTGTCAGCCGCTGTATCTGCGTCGGCGGAGCAGATGATGCTTGAATATGACGGCGCTCTGCATCTTTATGACGGAGATGTTTACAATCTTGTTGTGAACAATCACGAAATCTACACTCCGATGAAGCCGATTGAATTTAACGACAGAGCGCTCGTTCCGGTGCGCGAGGTGTTTGAGGAATTGGGCGCGTCGGTGTACTATAACGACTCAAATCAAACGGTTGAGATTTCAAGCGACGATACTGATATCCTGATGACGATAAACAATAATATAGCTTATGTAAACGGTGTCAGAACGGCTATACCGGACAATGTTGTGCCGAAGCTTATCGCCAAGGCGGGCGAAAGCGAGAAAACAATGGTTCCGGTAAGATTTATAAGCGAAAGCATAGGTATGAATGTGGAATTTGACGGCGATTTAAAAACAATATTCATAAATTCCGAGCATAACAGCTCTGCGGCAAACAGCTCCGCGGCGGTCAAATCGTATATAACGGCAGTGGAGCCGATAGTGACGGATGATAATCATGTTCAGATTAAGATAACGGCAAGCGGGAATGTAAGCGGCTATTCTGCGTTTGATTTGAGAGATCCAGGAAGAATAGTGGTGGATTTACCGTCATTCGGAGTCATGAATGTTGCGGAGAACATCGCGGTTAACAAGTCCGGAGTTTCTACGGTGAGAGTGGGAGTTACTCCCGAAAGAGCAAGAGTGGTCATAGACGCGGATGCCGCGTCATATAACGTAAATGCCGTTTCGGATAACGAGCTTATCATAGATATTGTGTCAAAGGTAAATCCGGTTGTGAACGTGGAAACTCAGGTAGCGGCGGCGGTGACAGATCCTTCCGCTCCGGCGGGATCAAAGCTCGTCGTTCTTGATGCGGGTCACGGCGGTCAGGACAGCGGAGCAATAGGCTCGCTGAACGGCGAAACGATTCTTGAAAAGGATCTCGCTCTTTCGATAACACTTAAAACAAAGGAAATTCTTGAGAATAACGGATGCAGCGTAATGCTCACGAGAAGCGACGACACATTCAAAACGCTCCAGGAAAGACCTGAAATGGCGAATAACGCCAACGCGGCGGTATTTGTGAGCATACATATAAATTCAGTTGACAATGTACCGACAGCAAACGGCACCGAGGTATACTACGCGGAAACAAACAACGGAAACGCTTACGGCGCGACAAGCTCGAATCTTGCCGAGAACATTCTCGAGCGCATGATTGCGAATATGAACTCGACCAATCGAGAGGTTAAAACCGCGCAGCATGCAGTAACAAGACTGAGCAAAATGCCCGCGGCGCTTGCCGAGGTCGGTTTTATCACAAACGATGAGGAGCTGCGTAATATGGCGTCGTCCGATTATCAGTACAAGACCGCGCAGGGCATCGCGGAGGGTATAATGATGACTCTTGAAAACATAACTGTGCCTCAGCAATAAAAATTAAACAAATTACAATAAGACGGTTGCAGCCGTCTTATTTTTATGATAAAATAATAAAGATTAAATATGAGAGGACGAAACTGTTTGAAAACATCTGATTTTTACTACGACTTACCCGAGGAGCTTATCGCGCAGGAGCCGATAGCCGACAGGAGCGCGTCGCGGCTTATGGTGCTCGACAGGGACACGGGCGCGGTAGAGCATAAGCATTTCTATGATATAATCGACGAGCTTGACGAGGGCGACGCGCTGATTTTAAACGACACAAAGGTGCTCCCCGCGAGGCTTTACGGCGCGAAGGAGGACACGGGCGGCGCGATAGAGTTTCTGCTTCTCCATAAGCACACGCTCGACACTTGGGAGGTGATCCTGAAGCCCGGCAGACGCGCTAAAAAGGGGGCGCGGTTCGTGTTCGGAAACGGCGAGCTGAAGGCTGAGATACTCGATATAGTAAACGACGGAAACAGACTTGTGAAATTTTACTATGACGGCGTTTTCGAGGAGATCCTTGACCGTCTCGGCGAAATGCCGCTGCCGCCGTATATACACAAAAAGCTCGGAGACAAAAACCGTTATCAGACGGTATACGCGAAAAATCCCGGCTCCGCGGCGGCTCCGACGGCGGGACTTCATTTCACGCCCGAGCTTTTGGAAAAAATAAAAAATAAGGGCGTAAATATAGGTTATGTCACGCTTCATGTGGGCTTGGGAACATTCAGACCGGTAAAAACGGAGGATATCGCCGACCACAAAATGCACTCGGAATTTTACATTCTGCCGTCAGAAACGGCGGATTTGGTAAACAAAACGAAAGCGTCGGGTAAGCGCGTTGTTTCGGTCGGCACGACTGCGACGAGGGTGCTCGAAACAGCCGGAATGAACGGCTTGCCGCTTACGGAAACGACGGGGTGGACGGATATTTTCATTTACCCGGGCAAGGAATTTCACGTTATCGACGCGCTGATAACAAATTTCCATCTTCCCGAATCGACGCTTATAATGCTCGTGTCGGCGCTCGCGGGACGGGAAAATGTGCTGAGTGCATACAAAACGGCGGTAGAGGAAAAATACAGATTTTTCTCGTTTGGAGATGCGATGCTTATTGGACGCAGGATTTCAGATGACAACAAAAAAGACGAAAAAACCTCGTAGCCATGCGGTTTACGAGGTTTTTATTTTGATTATTGTTAGTACAAAAATTTGTGGGTTATGCCGTTCTTGAAGTGGATTTCGGTTATTTTGCCGTCAAAAACGACAATTTTTTGTATTACCGAATTGATAAATTTTTTGAGAATATTTGTATCAATATGCTTGACTATTCTGTCGAAATTTACATGACGTTTTTTGGTAAGCTCCTGAGATATGATAAAGTAGCTCGCCTTTTCAAGAAATTCCTCATCGCTTATAGAGAAGGTCTCTCCGATTGTTTTGTCGATTTCCAACAGCCTCTTGTCAATTCTATCTATGTTGTCCAGCATGTTTTTGCTTTCTGTAATATATTCCGTTTCTGATATTGCGTCCTCTCCGTACAGATATATGGATTTAAGCCTGTTAATTGCACGTTCATACTTTCGCTTTTCGGTGATTAGAAGCTCCTTCTCTGTAGCTGCGATTTTGTCATCGTCAGACTCCCTCTTTGGAGGCTTGAACAGATTCTCGCTGAAACGCCGGTACACCATCATGTCATACATGTCCACAAGCCCAGCTTCATCTATAGCCTTTACTCCTTCAAACACACTCCCTCGCAAAAGCTTCTTTTGAAACACATCTAATGGAGTTGAACGTCCTATGTTGTTGCTTGCTTTCAGCATGTTTGCAATGTAATTTAGCACGAACGGACCGATAGTGATGTCAGAAACGCACTTGTTGTCACATTCTAATAACCGTCTCCTGTTGGCGCATAGATATATAGACGGTCTATACCCTCCTGCACGAGGCTTGTCTATTGTAGCCTGATAGTTTCCTCCGCACTTTCCGCATTTTATAATACCGGCAAATATATGAGTGTTTTTTCGCTGATATGTTTCTTGCGTTAAGCCGTTTCTATGCTTGCTCGACCTGATTGCAGCGCAACGCTCCCACTGTTCCTCGTTGATTATTGCAGGATGATGGTCTGTAATTGTTATCCATTCCTTCTCAGGCTTAAGATAAGCCGGTGCGCCGCCCATTCCATCTTTATGGAGATTGTACTGGTATTCGCCCAAGTAGAAACGGCTTGTCAGAATTTTACATACTGTAGTAGGTGTCCAGTTGCTCCCAGACTTTGTTTTTATCCCATTAGCGTTAAATTCCTTAGTTATATCAAGGAACGAGCTACCATTCAAATAGGCATCATACATTTTAAGTATATTTGAAGCCTCTGATTCATTTATGCTGAAAGTTTTGCTCTCCTTGTCGTAGTCATACCCATACGGCACCCTGCCGCCGTTCCATTGTCCTCCGGAAGCTCGTGACAGCATAACAGCCGTAACACGTTCGGAAGTCATGTTACGTTCAAGCTCCGCAAACACCAGAATAATTTTGAGCATGGCTTCCCCCATAGCGGAAGACGTATCAAACTGCTCATTTTTGCTCACAAAGGTTACTCCAAGCTTCTTTAACTCTGCATACATCGAAGCAAAATCAAGAAGATTTCTGCTTATTCTGTCGATTTTCCAGACAAGGAGATGTGAGAACTCCCCCGTCCGCATCCTCGACATCATCTGCTGGTAAGCAGGTCGATATATGTTCTTTCCTGAGTAGCCGGCATCCTCGAACACTTCGTACTTGTCTGTGTCAATAACATACTTGGCATAGTTTATAAGGTCCTCACGCTGGAGCGGAAGGCTGTCCTTGTCTATCTGGTAATGCGTAGATACCCTGATGTATATAGCGCATTTTTTGCTATTAAGCACAGATTGCACATCATGGTCTTTTTTACTCAAAATTCCTGTCCCCCGATTTGCTCTGTCAGTTCTGCTCGCTCTGATTCGTTCAGATATTTACTGAGCAGCGCCCATATTACGTTCCTGTCGGATAATGACGCTCTGTTGTATGCAAGAAGGAGAAGCTTTACATCGACAGGATATGAAGGATTTGCAGTTTCTATATTCGTAAGACCGATAAGGTAATCAACAGACACGTTCAAGCATCTTGATATATCCTTCAAAATATCAATAATAGGGGGCTTGTGAATCTGAGACGTATACCTTGATATAGTAGCTTCTGTCGTTTTTGCGTTCTCTGCTACCCAACGCTGCGTTACTCCACGCTTATCTATTGTTTGTTTTAGAATTTCTCCAAACTCCGCCATAAGTATCACCTCAAGTATATTATATAAAAAAAATTACCGTAATGTAAATATAAATTACGATTTTTATAAAAAATTTATAAAAATCACTTGATAATTACTGAACGGTAAGTTATAATGCAAGTATAGTAAATTTTACAAGGAGGGATAAGATGAGGGCGAACAAGCTGAAAGGTAAGCGAATCGAAATGGGCTTCACGCAATCGGAAATTGCTGATTTAATAGAAAAGTCGGTCGATGCTTATGCAAAAAAAGAGCGTGGAGCATAGTCGATACATCTTGCCTGAACTCCAACGTCCGCGTTATGGGAAGCGCAAACGTATATATGCCGCTTAACGGCAGCATCGCGAAGATTGAGAAGATAGATTTCGACTTGGAGGCTGAGTAAATGGATGTAATAAGATGCTGTTATAATTGCACTTTTCGCTCTTGGAATAATAAGCATAAGCTCAATCTATGTGATTTTGACAAACACGAAATAAAAGACATCTATATGGAACTCTGCTCGAAATATGAGAGCGACATGGAACCACACATTGAGCGCGGAAACGATAACGAATAACATTACGGAGGTATCAGGATATGTACATAGCATCTTTGAAGGAAGCGAAAAGCCTCGCAGAAGCTGATATTAAGCGAACGGTGTCGGTTGAGTCATTTAATGATGCCGTCGAATATTCCAGAATGAAATACAAAGCCAAAGGACCTGCATATGCGAAGCTGGCACTCGTCGATATGATAATATTCTGACTTGTTTAATGAAAAGTTCACAGAAGCCGCACACCTCGAAATGCAGTAAAGGAGGAAACGCACATGATTTATTTTATAGTCACGCTTGACAATGGAGGGTCAGCCGAATTTGCAGACAAAAGAAATGTAGCCGCAGAGGTAGAAGATTATCTCATAGAAGAAGGTATCGACAAAGGCGAGGCTGAGGATGCAGCCTATTGGGTTGAGGATGCTGTACCATATCAAGATTACGAGGGAGTCGGCTACAACATCGAGATTGTGACAAGATGAAATTGTCTTGAGAGGAGCAGCGATGATAAAAGATGAACGAAAAACTGACTGCTTCGCGTACATAAGAAATGACAGAGCATACATGGATGAGTGCAGTGCGCTTAAGGCTCTGTATTGCAAGAACGGCTATGTAGCTTGTAACTTTATGATACCTGATGCCGTTATGGACGAAGATGCAATAGAACATATTGACATCACACAGTGTAACTTAGGAGATGAGGGTGTTCCTGATTGGGTTTTTGATGTGCATACCCTTATAGGAAAGAGAGCAGGAAAAACAGATTGGCAAATGAATATTGATGAGCAAAATGCTCTAAAACCACGACAGATTTCGTTGTTTGATGAGGGTAGCTGGGCTCCTCGATATGATTACAAACAACGACATGGTTTGTGTACCGAAAAGGAGTATCAGGCAAGTTTGGAATACAGAAAAGGACGTAAAGCAAATCCTGTTAAACCAATACCGGATTCGGAAGATAGTACAAATAGAAAAGAAATTATTTCAGAAATAATGGATGTTCTTTACAATAATGGGTTTAAAACCGCTGCCGATTTTATCCAATGTAAATATTTCCCAACAGAACATTAAGCGAATAGGGGATTAAATTATCCCCTATTCGCTTTTTTGATGTCGTCAATAATCAAGTCTACAGATTCCCGAAGCCCGTCATATTCGCATTTTATTGGGTTAAGAGAGTTTAATTTTTTTAGATTTATAGTTTTTTGGTCTCCAAGTTTTTCATCAAGAAGTTTTGTAGGAACTATATAGAAATCCCAGTGGTCGAGAATCATAGGGTTCGCAGTAGGCTTATCTCTATATTTGTATAAACAAAAAATATAAAGAGCAGAATGTCGTTTTCTTTCATTGTCGTCACTTTTATCTATTAAATCCCAAGTTGATTTTTCGTTAGTTTTTCTTATAGAAAAACTAATATTTGCCGGCTGAGTTTGGTTCCAAGCTTGTACATAAGCCGATGTTTTAACCTCGATATAACAATTCCTATACATTAAATCCCATGACTGATTATCTGTGCGCGCTTCTGCAAAGTCTATGCCTAAAGCGTTTCCTATTACATACTCCATCATAGGACCCCTATTTCCGCTGTCAAGTATATCAGAAATGAACCACATAGCAAAATCTGAAAATGTTTTATCTAAAGGTACTCCGTAGAAGGTAAAGTGTTCGTCTCCTTTAAATAGTTTACGTCTATAATTTTCTGTAACATTGTATTCCATTTGCAGCCCCTCCGTATATAATTCTAAAAGAAAAAAAACAAAAAGTCAATGAACAAAAGTGTAAGAATCATCTTTGGAAATAATGAAAACTTACGATTTTAATAATTGTTGATTGACACATAAAAACAGCATGAGTTATAATGATATGGTAAAAAAATACGCAAAATGACTTTCCACCATTTTTGCTTTAGTAATGGAGGGTAGATTATGGAAGAGAAAAGAATTGAAACAGTTACATTAAAAGCCAAAGAGCTAAAGACGGGGTTCGGCCATCCCCGTAAAATCACGAAGAAGAAATTAGAGGAGCTTGAAGAATCGTTAGAATTGTACGGCGACTTCGGGCTTTTTTTAATTGATGAACACAACAACGTAATTGCCGGCAATCAAAGGCTGCAAGTGATAGTCAAGAAGAATCCGGAAAGATATTTTCAGATATATACATTTCACAAGATACATCTTGGGCGAGGAAGATGTTAAAAACAATCGAACAGCACTATAAAAAAACACCATATTTTAGGGAATATTTTTCTATTATAGAACAAATGATTTTGTCATGCGGAAAGTCGTTATTAGTATTAAATATGCTAATTATAAATTTTTTTCGAGATATATTTAATATAAATACTGAACTTGTCATGGCATCGAAACTCGGTTGCTCAGGGAATAAGGATGATAGAATTTTATCAATTTGTAAATCCCTTGGAGCCACCGAGTATTTAAGTGGAACAGGTGCAAAGGCATACCACAAACCAGACAAATATATAAATTACGGTGTAAAGCTAACCTATTCTGAATATGAGCCGCCTATATATAAACAGCAATATGGAATTTTTGAAAAAAACCTGAGCTGTGTTGATTATTTATTCAACTGCGGCTCTGAATTGCCAAAGGAGTGGATTTCGTGAACGAAGAAGCAACATTAGGTATGCCCTGTGTGACAGAATTGAAGCTATGATTATGCGGTACGAGAGAAACAGCAGTTGCGAGATAGACGAGAATACTACATGGGACGAAACGGTAGAATATGAAGCGGATGAAATTATGCGTAATGCCGCAAAGGAAAGCGATATTGTAAGCAGGTGCTTATCTGAGCATAACATTACATTATCGCAGTGCAGCTCGGTCACATACGCATTGTACGGTATTTACAGCAAGAAAGAGCAGCATCCGGAAGATTTTTACCCGTGGGAGCGCGGCATGATGAACGATTTTCTGTGCGGCTCAGGTGCGGAAGTTCACAATGGAGAGCTTACCATTGCCGATTACGTTAAGTTCTATGAGTATGTTGCAAAGAAGGTTCAGGAATAAGGCACATAGGCGCGGAGAGAAGGAGTGAGGTTCTTCTCTCCGCGATTGACTTTTGAAAGGAGGATATGACTATGATTACAGATATAGCCAGTGGAGTAGTTTTCAATCTGTGCAGCGAGACAAATTCATGGATTGACATTCTTGTATGGTGCGATGATGAAGATGTTGAAAAGGCGAAAGAAGTATCAGAGAAGGCGCTTGGTACTTGGCATGAAGATGATGCCGGTCGTGCTTTTGGAGACTATTTGGACGGAGAGTTTAAGAAGAACGGCATAAACGCCTATATATACTGGTTGCAGGACTGAGATTGATGAAAGGAGCTGAGTGATATGCAATATGTATTTTTAGTATACGGCATCCAGTCTTTGAGCGGTTCCTCGATTGAACTCTTTGCTGCATGTTCCACATGGGATAAAGCAAAAAGCGCTCTTGATGATTTTTATCACAAGCAACGAGATCTGGAGTATTACGGTATAGAAGGAGCAGAAACAGAAGTAGAAGGCATCAGATACGACGATGTGTTGTTCAAGGATGGCAAATATAACGATGAAGACTATGTAGAAGTGCATGTACGCAAAATAACGATTGATGAAAAGGAGGCGCAAATATTATGAGAGAAGTAACATTGACATTCCACGTTTACCGATACGACGAGCTGAATGACGCTGCAAAGAAAAAAGCTAAAGACGATTTTCTTCAAACAAACATACAAAACGATGATTTCCAATACACATTGGACGATTTTTACGAGCATATGTTTCCGAACAGCGATCTGAAATATCAGTATAGTCTTTGCTATTGTCAAGGAGACGGCTTTAACACTTATGGAAGCCTGAGCATTAAGGATATAAACGAGATAAGGCGCAGAGCCGCTTCCGGAGAGCTGTGTAAAGGCATATATGAGCCAGTATACAGCGGTATGACAGATGATGAATGGAAGCTTCTTATGACATATTCCGACGAATATGACGCATCATACATAGTGCTTCCGTTTAACAGGATATACGATTACAGTTTGGCTCGGAACATCGACTTGGAAGATTGGTCTTCTCAGATTTTGCCTAAAGATAAAAAGAAATATGCCGACGTTATAGAGAAGTTCCAGCATGTATTGCGCAAATTCTTTGACGGCTTTAACAAATATTGGGAGAGATACGGTTATGACTTCTTATACAATATTTCTGATATGCAGTTTGAGGATTTATGCGAGGCGAATAGATGGGAGTTTAACGAAAACGGAGCCTTATGGACGCTTGACTGATAGAAAAATTGTAAATAACCCTTGATATTCCGAATGATTTTTGGTAGAATAAAAATAGAATAAAGAGGAGGTCGAATGTAATGCGATTATATCTTGATAATTGCTGTTTCAACAGACCGTTTGACGACCAAACGCAGCTGAGGATAAGCTTGGAATCACAGGCAAAGCTTGAAGTGCAGCATATGATTTTGGACGGAACTCATACATTGGTATGGTCATACATGCTTGAATATGAGAACTTGCAGAATCCGTTTGAAATAAGAAAAGATGCCATTATTAAATGGAAAGATATTGCTGAAATAAATGCTGTTGAAAATGAAAACATCTTAAAGAGAGCAGAACGGCTGTCAGAGCTTGGAATAAAGGCGAAAGATGCTATTCATATAGCTTGCGCGATTGAAAGCGGATGCGATTATTTCCTTACTACGGATATTGGAATTTTGAAGAAAAAAATTGACAGCATCAAGGTAAGAAATCCGATTGAATTTATCAGTGAAATGGAGGGAGTGTAATGATTAGAACTGATACGGTTGTAAGAAATGAGGGCATGAGAGTTTTGCTTGAAAACTTAGGCAAAGTAGACGCAGAGCGTTTTATCAGCCTAATTATCAAAGAACCATTCGATTATACAAAATGGCAGAAGGACTTGTTTGAAGACATGAACGTACGGGATTTAAGCAGAAAAGCCATGGAGGCAACGCAAGAGTAAGGCTGTAAAACTCATAATTCCTTAATAAAAACGGCTGTAACAAGCCGTTTTTATTGTGTTGACTGATAAAAAGATGTGTGGTATACTATGAATTACGATAAAGTAATGAAAAAGTATGTCATGCGTCCCGCAAGTATAAGGGCGTCATGTTCATAAAATAAAGGAGAATTTATGTTTAAAATACTTCACACAAACGGACGCGCGAGGCGCGGGGAATTTACGACAGTTCACGGCACGGTGCAAACGCCGGTATTCATGAACGTCGGTACGGCGGCGGCTATAAAGGGCGCGGTGTCGGCTGAGGATTTAAAGGCTCTGGGCTGTCAGATAGAGCTTTCCAACACATATCATCTGCATCTGCGCCCCGGCGACGAGCTCATAAAGGAGCTTGGAGGGCTTCATAAATTTATGAACTGGGACAGACCTATCCTCACCGACAGCGGAGGATTTCAGGTGTTTTCGCTCGCGAAGCTCAGGAAAATCACCGAGGAGGGCGTGAGCTTCAATTCGCATATCGACGGCAGACGAGTTTTTATGGGACCCGAGGAGAGTATGCGGATACAGTCGAATTTCGGCTCGACGATCGCGATGGCGTTTGACGAGTGCGTAAAAATTCCGTCGCCGTACGATTACGTTAAAAGCTCGTGCGACAGGACGTATCGCTGGCTTGAGCGATGCAAGGCGGAAATGGCGCGGCTCAATTCGCTTGACGATACGATAAATAAAAGCCAACTCCTTTTTGGGATAAATCAGGGCGCGGTGTTTGAGGATCTGCGTATAGAGCATATGAAAAAAATCGCCGCGCTCGATTTGCCCGGATACGCGATAGGCGGGCTCGCGGTGGGCGAAACTCACGAGGAGATGTACCATATTCTCGACGAGGTCGTTCCGTACGCGCCCGAGGACAAGCCGCGCTACCTTATGGGCGTGGGAACTCCGTCGAATATAATAGAGGGAGTAGCGCGCGGGATAGACTTTTTCGACTGCGTAATGCCGACGAGAAACGCTCGTCACGGCTTTATTTTCACGCGTCACGGCACTATGAATATGATGAACCAAAAATACGAGCGCGATCCGCGTCCGCTCGACGAGGACTGCGGCTGCCCGACCTGCCGTCAATATTCGCGCGCGTATATACGGCATCTGCTGAAGGCGGGGGAGATGCTCGGGATGAGGCTTGCGGTAATGCATAATCTGTATTTCTACAACGAGCTCGCGGCGCGCATACGCGAGGCTATCGAGGAGGATAGATTTGAGGAGTTCCGCGCAGAAAACAGCGAAATGCTTATGCGCAGACTGTAAAGAATGTAAATTTTATACAATTATCCGATGAATTTGCGGTCACATATTGAAAAATGTCGGCTGTTTATGATAAAATAATTTTATGAATATTCATGAAAAGAGGGATTATGAAATGAAGGGTAAATTATCACTGCTTTTAGGCGCGATTCTGTCGCTGATTATTTTCGCGGCACTGCCTGCCGCGGCGGAGGATACCGCTGTCATTACAGCGCCGAAAACAGACAATATAGGACTTTACCGTGACATACAAGCGTATGTTTCCGGTGAGAACTGCTATTTTTTCATGCCGTTTTCATCAGATCTTTCCAAAATAACATACAGCGCGGGCGCCGATAAGGCTACGCTCGATTTGTCGGAGGGCAAGACCGCGCAAATCAGCGTAAACGGCGTTAACTATACCGCGAGCGCGTATAAATCGGATCTTCCGGTAATATATATTGAGATCAACGAGGACTACGGCACGATCGCGGACATGCACGCGTCAAAAGATCACAGCGCCAAGTGTTACGGCGATATGAAAATTGAAGTTCCCGAGGAGCTGGCGAAGAAAAACGGCTGGCAGACCGAATATGTAAGCATAGAGAATAAAGAAAAAGACCCCGGCACAATAGAATTTCGCGGACGCGGAAACTCAAGCTGGATGTGGTCGGAGGGCTCCGCAAGACCGTATCAGGTAAAGCTTGAGAAGAAGCAGGATATAATGGGCATGGGCGCGGCGAAGGCATACACGCTGCTGAAAGCCGATCAGCTTCAGACGACCGCAAAGTTCTTTTTGGACATGGGACGCGACATGGGTGTGGCGTTCACTCCGAGCGCGGAATTTGTAACGCTTTATCTCAACGGAGAGTACAGGGGAATGTACACTCTTTCCGAAAAAATAGAGATCCATGAGGAGCGTGTGAACATAAGCAATCTCGAGGATGAGATCGACCTCGCGATGGAAACGGCGGGAACGACGAACGTTGACGACGTATTGGATCAAATCGACATTACCGGCGGATATCTTCTGGAAATCGACAATTCATCGGAGCCGCTGCAATTCAAGGCTCAGACAAATGCAATTACAATAAAATCGCCGGAGAATCTTGACGATAACGTGAATGCCGGTTCAAATTACGACTACATAATCGAGCTTATGACAGACCTGTTTAACGCCATATACGGCGACGGCTACTTAAAGGACGACGATTACGCCGGACACCCGGGCTATGCCGGCAAGCACTTTACCGAGGTTATGGATATGGACAGCGTAACGCGCTATTTCCTTGAACAGGAGCTTTCGTCAAACAGCGACAACGGCTTGGGAAGCACGTTTTTCTACAAGGATAAGGACAGCATAGACGGCAAAATTTATATGAGCCCCGTATGGGATAACGACCGCTGCGGCTCGATAACCGATGAATGGGTAATCCCGAACAAGAAATATGAGGATGCAAATCACGAAACGCACGAAAACGGCGACAAAATGGAAACTTTCTTCATGATGATGTGCAAGCACAGAGAATTTGTGAGCTATGTAATTGCGTATTACGAGGACAATATAAATAACAACAACATAAAAAAGACCTTCGCGGAATACGAGTCGTCGCATAAGGGCGAAGAAATGGGTAACGCAGTGCTCAACGACGCGAAAATGACGCAGCTGCGCTGGGGCTATCAATGGCCGCTCGTGCCGTTAAATTTACAGACCTTTGTGACAAAGCGCAGGGCGTGGATCGACGCAAATATTCAATCGCTCAAGGATTTTTGCGACAGAGGCGAGTTTATAACCGTAGAAAACACGGTTCCGAAACAGGACGGCAAAATAGATCTCAATTACAGCACATCCGACGGCAAAATAAATATAAATGCCAAAAACGATCTCGGAATAAGAAAGAACATGGACGTTTACGCGGCTGTGTTCGATGAATCGGGCAAGCTTACGGGCGTGTTTGTGGATAAAAATGTAACCGTCGGCGACGGAGAGGAATATACAAAATCATTTGATTATGCAGGCAGTGTCGGAACAGTTAAGGCGATGCTGTGGGAAAAGGGCAAGATAGCGCCTATTGAGAGGGTCGTAAGAACAGAGTAAATGAAAAACGGATAGAGACATTTAACGTCTCCATCCGTTTTTTGCATCAAAGTCAGTGCGCGACATATTCCATCGGGTCAACCGGCGCGCCGTCCGAGTATACCTCAAAGTGAAGATGCGAATCGGTCACAGTTTCACCCATGCTTTCTCCTATGATACCTATAACATCGCCCGATTTGACAGTGTCGCCCTCGGAAAGGGACTCCGTACCGGACAGCCCGATATATTTGGTCTTTAAGCCGTCGGAATGAGCGAGTACGATCTCGTCGCCGAACGCGCCCGTATTGATTTTTTCAACGGTACCGTCAGCCGCGGCGCGGACGCTTCCGCCGATTTCCGCTCCGATATCGATACCGTTATGCGTGCGCCAGTCCGCGAGAGCACTGTTGTATATAAGCTCGTTGGAAAAATTCTCCAAAACAGCGCCGTTTACCGGCATATTAAGCGGATAGTCCTCCGCCGAAACAATAACCGCGACTTCTTCAACATCGGGATTATCCAGGGCGTATTCGGGTATTATGCCGTCGGTTTCCGGTTCAAATACTTCGGCTGTGTCCTCAGCCGCACTGTCGGGCTCGGGAATTATCTCCGCCACATGAGCCGCGGCGCTGCCCGAATTATCGCTTGTCACAATTTCCGACTCGGGTACTATATTTTCGGACTTAGTTTCCGTTTCCGCATCGTTTACGTCATCGTTTCCCGAAAATACCTCGCTTGTGTCAACGTTTGTAACGTCGGCTGTGTTTATCATGGCGTTGTCGGCGCTGTCCTTCGAACGCTCTGTAAAATATCCGGCTATTCCGATTACTAATACACAGCAGCAGAGCGCTATGTAAAAGCCCGGGAGCTTTCGCGTTTCCTTTTTTTGTTCGTTGTTCATTACATCAAATCCTTTCCTTGCTGTAGTATTTAGTATTCTTGCCTTATTTTTCTGAAATATACATGGCGGAAATTTAATTTTTGGAAAATAAGTCAGAAATTATTAAAAGAAATATTGAAAATCGTATTCCCAAAACGGAATTTTTATAGTATAATAAAAATATAATAAATAATTGCGCCCGTTTTACCGTCGGGCGCGGTCAAGATGGAGGTGTGCTATGCGTATCGAAAAGCTGGCGGAAAATAAAATAAAAGTAACTCTCTCAGCGGCGGATCTGACACGCTTGAACATAGACATAAAGCAGCTCACACCCGCGTCAAAGGAACTACACTCGTTTTTGTTTCATTTAATGGAAACGGTGAGGCTTGAAACGGGCTTCAACCCATACAACGGTCAGGTGGTCGTTGAAGCGACTCCGTTTAGCGAGGGAATAAGCGTAATAATCAGCAAGCTGAAAAGCTCCGACGGCAATATAACAAAGGAGCAGCTGCGTCGGGCGAAAGTTGTTAAAGCTTCCGTAAAACGCAGGAGCGCCGAAGCGGATGTATTCTTCTTTAACAGCTTTGACGACCTGTGCGGAGCGTTTATGCGAATAGAGGAGGACGCGTTTTTACATAGTATGTTATACAAAATCGGCGAAAGCTATTGTTTTCTTATAAAAAAGGAAAGCAATTTTCCGGCGAGCCGTCATATTCTGAGCGAATTTTCGGCGGGCAGGTCGGGAGGCTCCGTGAGAGCGGAGCATGTCAGAGAGCACGGCGAGCTTATCGCCGCCGGAAAAAAACTCGCAAAAATGGCTGAAGAAATAAAAAAATTAGATACATAATAAATATCCGGATATCACTCCGGATATTTTATTTAATAAAAATATCTGAAAAAGATAAAAAATACTTGACAAACGAACATATGTGTGGTATAATATAGAAAAAGATAAATTCATAGAAAAATTTTCTCACCAAGATACTAAATATAAAGGAAAGGATGCTATGAATGAATCTTAATTTCAATTTTGACGCGAAAACACTGCTGAGAAATTGGTGGACGATTGTGCGGGATAATTTTAGAGCTGTTCAGGATGAATTTAATCAGCACGTTAAAGATTTTGAAGCAGCCAAAAAAGACCTGCAAAATCGCATCGACACAGAAGCGTCGGAGCGCAAAAGCGCCGATAACGCGCTCGGCGGCAGGATAGATACGGAGACATCGGAACGCAAAAGCGCCGATAACACGCTCGGCGGCAGGATCGACACAGAGACATCGGAACGCAAAAGCGCCGATAACGCGCTCGGCGGCAGGATCGATACGGAGACATCGGAACGTAAAAATGCCGATAACGCGCTCGGCGGCAGGATCGACGCGGAAGCTTCGGAACGTGAAAACGCCGATAACGAGCTTAGGGCTTCGATAGGGGGTGCAGCCTCCGAAAATACCAAGCTGCAGTCGCGTGTAAGCGCGCTCGAGAGCAAATCTCACAGTCACGATAATAAAGCGCTGCTCGATTCCATAACAGGAGAGAGAATAAGGAAATGGGATGAGCGAACGGACGACGACAGCTACTATGCGGAAAAATCCCTAAAGGATTATGTGAGCGCCATAGCAAAAAATGCGGCGGTGTGCTTTGCGGAGCTGTGGAGAGCGTTGGGAGTAACGGTCTACGACGGCGGCATATTCGGCATGGAGCAGACGGACGCGCCTCTCGATGGCGGTACCTTCGCCGGCACTGCCGATAACACAGTGGATTTCGGCAATTTTTCACCGCTGATTATCGTATCTCCCGAAGGAGCCGTTATAGACGGCGGAGTATATTAAGGAGGTGTTAATATGGCGGATAAAATATTACTGAAACGCGGACAAGTGTCGAATATAGCCAATGCGGAGCTTTCCGAAGGCGAGCTTGCCGTGGCTTACAGCGCCGATAAATCCACAGCCGATTTATACGTCGGCACCGGAAGCGGAAAAGCGAAGGTGAATTTAAAAGGCGTGGATGGTAAAAACGGTGCAAACGGAACAAACGGCAAAGACGGCATGGCGGGTAAGATAGTGAGCGTCACAGTGGAGTCTGTCGCGTCGAGTGAATCGGCTTCGGTGACTAATAACGGCACGGAAACGGAAGCGGCACTGGTATTTAAAATCCCGCGCGGCAGCACAGGAGCTCAAGGACCAACCGGACCCGCAGGCCCGACCGGTCCGCAAGGACCCGCAGGTCCGACCGGCGCGACCGGTTCAACAGGTTCGACCGGAGCCAAAGGCGACAAAGGCGAGCGCGGCGCTAATGCCACTATAGTGGTAGCAGCGTCGGACAGCAGCACTAAGTCGAAAGCCGCGGCTGATTATACATGCAGCAGTTCGGGCGCTCAATCTACGATCAACACCGCGATTTCCGCACTACCCTCGGGCGGCGGCAAAGTTCTGCTTCTGGAGGGAACGTATAAAATAAACGGCTCCATTAACATCAACAAGGATAATGTGACTCTTGAAGGCATGGGATGGAGTACGGTAATTATTCGGACAACATCGACCACTATTGTTCCGATAGAGATAACAAAAAGCAACGCGATCATACAAAATTTAAAAGTCAATGGCAATAAATCATCGTATTCCATATCAGACTATCCGATCGCCATAGACATTCAAGGGTATTCTCCAACAATAACAGGCTGCGAGATTTGCGGATACGGCTTCGGGATAGTTACCAATAAATCTGAAACGGGATCTATAATAACAAACAATTATATCCATGACTTCACAGGTAACGGCATACAATGTTCCAATAACGGCAAGATAGTAATTTCCGACAATGTTATACAGGGTTGTGACAGCAGAGCTATATCCGATGTAAGAGACTCGTCCATAACGGGAAATTATGTATCATCAGAGCAGGATTGCATTTCTGTATTCGATGATAATACTATTACCGGTAATTACTGCGTGTCAGACAGCGGTTGTTGTATTGAGGCGTATAGTAGAAATATAATTGTCGGGAATCGGTGCAGCGGCACGAACAGCGCCGGCTATTCGATACAATTAGTTAATAGCGTAGGATATTGTACCGTAGTTGGTAACGTAATAAAAGGAGATGTCTTATACAGCGCATCATCAACCGGTAAAAGCAATCAAATCGCAAATAATGCTCAGATAATGTAAGGAGAATGCATATGAAATACAGAATTTTAGGAGAGACGCTCCAGCTTGTCAGATATGAAATAACCGTCACATACCCGTGGAGCGAAACGCCGTCGGTATACACTGCCGCAAGCGACGCGGAAAAGGATGAGTTTCTAAAACGCTATCCCGACGCGGAAGTGACGGCGGTTGATAATACCGGTTACGAATGGCTTGACGGCGAGATATTCACCAACGAAGAAGTCAGAGCGGGCGCGGTCGAGAAAGCGATAGAGATGGGCGAGGAAGCGTACAACGAGATGAAAAACGCTCCGACGCAGGAGCAGATAAACGCTATGCTTATGCTGGAGATAGCGAAAATAAAGGCGGGTGTGTGAAATGAGTAAGACACTTATAAAAATGTATTACCGCATGGGAATTTATTCTGATGCGGATTTGGAAACGTTTGTCAATGCGGGGTATATTACGAGCAAGGAAAAGGAGGAAATGATAAATGGCAAGTAAAATACAAGTAAGACGCGGACAAAAATCGGAGCTGCCTGCGCTTTCGTCGGGCGAGCTCGGACTGTGCGAGGACAGCAAGGAATTGTTTATAGGGGTCGGCGGCGAGAATGAGCCGGTGAACGCGGTATTTTCGGAGACGCCGGTAAAAATCGGAACGTGGATAAACGGTAAAGCGATTTACCGCAAATGCGGGTTAAGAACCTACAGTGACAAAAGCAAGCTGCCGGCGTCGGGATTTAACGGTGACGGCGGATTTATGAGCCAAGTGAGCTATCTCACTTCGAGCGGACTGATCCGAGAGGATTATTTTGTATACCACATTATCGACGAGGGGACTCATTTTGCCGATTTTAAAAACGCGCTTGAATTTGCAAAGACGCTTAGCGGCGAGATAAATGTTTTGTTTGTGGCGGAGTATATCGCGCTGTAAGAGCAAACCGATAATATATAAATTATGCGGAGGAGAAATAATCTCCTCTGCTTTTTTATATCATGAACAGTGTTATGATAAGGATTGTCTGGAGAACATCAGAGTTTATCTGACGGCCTGCGGTCAGGATGTGGTCGATAAGGCTATAAGCGTAAAGTGTACAAAGGCGGAAATCATTTGGGTATTCTCAGCCGTAGAGCCGGTTCCGTTTAATCGGGGCTTCTATTCCATTGACCTGAAATATTTCTTCCGCGTGACGATCGCCGTATTCACAGGCGCGGGCAGACCCACGGAGGTTGAGGGACTCGCTACGTTTAATAAAAAGGTTGTCCTCTTCGGCTCCGAGGGCAACGCTAAAATCTTTAAGTCGCGCTACAAAGAGGACGCGTTTGATCCGCAGCTTTGGCGCAAGACGAATATGCCCAACGCGGTCGTAGAGGTTGTTGACCCCATCGCGCTCGGCGCTAAACTGGTTGACGTGCGCGATAAGAGAAACTGCGGCTGCGATGACGATTTTGATATCGCGTCGGTACCCGAATCCGTATGCCGCGTCTTTGACGACAGTCTGATTGTCGGCGGCGAGAGTAAGAGAGTGTTTGTGTCGATCGGTATTTTCTCAATCATAAAGCTTGAGAGAAAGGTGCAGCTTCTCATACCGTCATATGACTTCTGTCTGCCGCAGAAGGAATGTGTGGGGGCAACCGAACCATATCTGTATACACCATATTTTTTGTTTACATATGGGAAATTTTATGATACAATATATTTAATAAAATATGAGGGAGAGTAAAAATATGAAAAAAACGGTTTCTTTGATGCTGGCGGCTGCTATGACTGCCGCAGTGATCTCATCAACAGTTACTACGGTTTCGGCTGCCGACCCGCTTCCGGCATTCCCGGGCGCTGAGGGCGGCGGCAAATTCGCGACCGGCGGACGCGGCGGTACGGTTGTGCATGTCACAAACCTGAACGATTCGGGCGCGGGCTCGCTTCGCGACGCGGTGTCTCATTCGGGAAGAATAGTTGTGTTCGACGTGGGCGGCACGATAAATTTGAAATCCGATATTTCCTGCCAAGGGAATATTACCGTCGCGGGACAGACCGCTCCGGGCGGCAAGGGAATCACGCTCAAAGGCGGCAAATTCGCCTTCGGCGGAGATAATACCATTGTGAGATTCCTTGCCTCGCGCCCAGGCGAGAAAGGAATCAACTCGGACTATGATGCGTGGGGCGGCTCGAAAGGCTCAAATTCAATAATCGACCACTGCTCCATTGGCTGGGCGAATGATGAACAGTTTGGTTTGTATGCATCGAGCAGTCAGACGGTGCAATACACAATTATCGGGCCTTCCAACTGTGTATCTTACCATTCCAAAGGCGCGCACGGCTTCGGAGTTATGTTTGGAGACAATAACAACACATGGCATCATAACATACTTGCGCACAGCCTTTCGCGTAATTTCCGCGGCAAAACCAGCGGCACCAACACAATGGATTTTGTGAATAACGTAATATATGACTGGGGCTATCAGACCGCTTACGGTACTCTTGGTCATCTGAATTATGTAAACAATTACCTCAAAGCCGGACCGTCCACGCGCAAAAGCTACAACTTCATCAATATCAACAGCGGAACCGCACCGGAAAAGTACAGATTTTATCTGACAGGCAACAAGGTTATGAATCCGAACGGAACGCCTTATAACGACGCTCTTAACGCCAACAACTGGGCGGGCGGTGTGGATTACGGCGAAACGGGGTTTGACGAGTCATACTACCGCGTAGACTCGCCGTTTGCGGTAAGCGCGTCAAACGGCAGCAATCAGTCTTACGTTAATATCGCCGAATCGGCAGACAGCGCTTTCGAGCACGTTATATCCTATGCCGGCACATCGATAAATCCGGCTGACAACTCGAAAAGCGGATATAATTACAATTCCGACAACACGCGAACGAAAATAGACGCGCAGGTACTCTACGAAGCGCGCACCGGCACAGGCTCGCTTACCGGCGGACGCGATTTTTCGACGGTTACAGACGATGCTGTAATAAATGCAATCAGCACATACGGAATACAATACTGCGACTATAATTCATACTATCCTCCCGCGATAACGCAGAAGGAAATAACCGACTCGGACAACGACGGCATGCCGGACGAGTGGGAGCTTCAGCGCGGACTTGATCCGAACAACGCGTCGGACGCAAAAGGCGACTATCTCGGACAGGGATATAACAATATCGAGTATTATATAAACGATTTAACTGTAAACGCGTTTCCTAAGGGAACGGTAACCGTATCTCCGTCAACTACAGATTTGGGCGAGGATTACGCATATTCGAAGGCGGATGCGGACGCTATCAAGCTTTCCCCGACGACGATAAAGGAAGCGTCGGATTTAACTCTTCCGCAGACGGGCTCGCTGCACGGCTCTCAGATCACATGGAGCAGCGGTTCGAATACGATTGTTATAAAAAATAATCAGATTTCGGCAGTAAACCGCCCGAGCGCGGGAAACGAACAGGTTACGCTTACGGCGGCGGTGAAAAAGGGAGATTATACTGTTAAGCGCAGCTTTACCGTAACCGTTCTCGCTTTGGCGACAAAGTTTGATTTCGGCAACGGCACGGCTCAGAGCGGATTTGTAAAGGTAAACGCGGCGACAAAATATACTTCGGGCAGCAGCTCGTATGGTTTTGTCGGTACGGCTTCCGATATGGAACGCGGCGCGTACAGCGTTCCGTCGGGACTTGAAGCGCTTTACGGAGACAACGTGCAGTGCGAAACTACTTTTAAAACCGAAGTGCCGAACGGAAAATATTATGTCGTAGTTCATTACGGCTGCTGGAACGACACATTTGGCACGAATTATACAGTTGAAGGCGTAAACTCGGGCAACCTGTATTCGCAGACGGCGGAGAAATTCATAACCGAAGCGAATGTCACTGACGGCGTTCTTGATATTGAAATCAAAAAAGGCTCGAAGGCATATGGCGGCTATATAGACGGACTTGAAATTCTCACCTCACCGCCGGAGCAGAGTTACGGTTTTGATTTCGGTGACAAGGATGTTCAAGCCGGATATATTCAGATAAAAGCGGACGCTAAATACAGCACCGAAAACCGCGGCGGATTTACCGAAACGACTAATATATCCTCTATGGAGCGCGCCCCGGGAGAAATCCCGTCGGGATATGAAAATATACACAGCGATCAGCTTGACGTAAACGGAACATTCAGGGCGAACGTGCCGAACGGAAAATATAAGGTTATCATTCATTACGGAAGCTGGAATACCGGCTTCGGCACCAATTATACGATAAACGGCGTATCGTCGGGCAATCTCGCGTCAACAACTGCGGCGCGGTACGAAACAGAGACAAATGTTACAGCCGGAACTCTTGATGTGACGATAGCAAAAGGCTCGAAATCCTACGGCGGCTATATAAACGGCATGGATTTGGTGCGGATAGGAGATGCATCGTCGCCTGCCGCGACACCTACGGCGAAACCGGAAACTACGGCTGCGCCAAGCGCAGAACCGACCGTAAAACCGGTACCAACACCGACTGCGGAGCCCGCGTCAACACCTGCCGCAAAGCCTACGGCGGCGCCGACTTCAAAACCGTCTAAAACGGCGGCGCCGACAACAAAGCCGACCGTAACGCCGACATTAGCGCCTACACCGGCAGCGAGCGCGGCGCCGGCGGTTACTTCCGATCCAGTACTTCAGCCGACACAGCAGCCGACCGCGCAGCCGTCGGAAACATTTGCGCCGGAATTGACGCCGCAGCCGTCGGAAACGCCGGAAACGACGCAAACGCCGAGTGAGACAGCCGCGCCTATTCCCACGGAAGCGCCAAGTCCGACCCCGAATCCGGAGCAGACGGCGACGCCCGAACCGGAGCAGACACAATCGCCGGAACCGGAACAGACACAATCGCCGGAGCCGGAACAGACGAAATCACCCGAACCGGAGCGGACAGACGAGCCTGTTATACCGACGGATCAGCCGACAGAGCAGGACGAAGCGCGCATAGACGCTGACGTGTCAAAGGCGGACGGAGTATACCGCGTAACGGCAGCTCCGGTAAATTGCGGAAACGGATTGCTGATTATTGCGGCGTATAACGAAAACGGGCTTGCACAGTGCCGCTGCATACCGTATACCGGCGAGGCTGTAAGCATGGAAATGCCGGATACGGATAAGCATATCACGATCATGCTTTGGAAGGATTTTGAAAGTATGATTCCGCTTTGCGGAGCAAAAAATATCGAGCTTTAATATATTTTAAATAAAAATCTATCAAGGGGGGAGAAATGCATGAAAAAATTTATTTCGTTGATCGCGGCTGCGGCGCTTGCGGCGGGGACTTTTGTCAATATTGCCGTGTCGGCGCAAAGCAGCGAAAATCTTTACGCGCTGTACACCTTTAATGAAACTGCGGACGGCGCGCAGCGCACAACAGCGGCGGACAGAAGCGGAAACGGTCACGATGCAAAGCTTCTCGGAACGGCAAAGTATACCGCCGATGAGGAGCTTGGGAGCAAGGTTCTCTATACAGACGGACTGAACGGCACATATATGGAATTTCCGCTGCCGACCGACGCGGACGGCAAGACGCTTGAGGCATATACCGTTTCTATGGATATGAAAAATCTCACGACGGGAAATTATTTCAATTTCTATGTCGGCGACGGCTCGTCGAACGGTACGGGAAAGAATTATTTCGGATTTAAAATGGCAAAGGACATCCTTTTGTCCGCCATGACGACAACGGAGAAGAAAACCACGCTTTCCGGCAAGGGCGTTCAGAACAGCTGGACGCATGTTGATTTTGTCTTAAGCGACGGTACGGGCGTGATCTATGTAGACGGCGTGAAAGCGGGATCGCTTTCGGGCTATAGGATGAGCGAGATCAACGCCGCGTCGGCAAGACTAAGCTTCAGCGCGTGGGCTCCGGATGTGTACGCGAAATGCTATTACGACAATGTCGCGGTGTACAGTAAAGCGTTCACCGAGGATGAAATAGCCGCGCTTCCCGAGATAAATGATCCGAACGATAACTACGGCGAGGAAGAAACATTCGGAAAGACGTATAAAATCACCGCCGAAAAGGGTGTTGATATTCAGCAGAATATGATCGGTCTGTTCTTTGAGGATATAAACTACGCGGCGGACGGCGGTCTGTATGCGGAAATGATTGAAAACCGCTCGTTTGAAGCGAGAAGGTACACGAGCGGCGCGAATACCGCTTACGACGGATTGTATTCTTGGAGCGTTTATCCGGAGTCGGGAAGCGGCGCGGAGGTAAAAGTATCGTCGGAGGGCGGACTTAACGAAAATAATAAAAATTACGCCGTATTTACCGCGTCCGATACGCAAAAGGGACTGAAAAACAGCGCTTACGACGGTGTTTTGATGGAGAAAGGCAAGAAATATAACGTGTCGCTCTATGCTAAATCCGACAGCTATACCGGCGGAATAAGCGTGAGAGTGTACAATGACGGTACAAAGGTTGCCGGAGCGAAAATTACTGACAGCGTTACAGGCGAATGGGCAAAATATACCATCGAAATGACAGCCGAAAAAACAGCCCGCTGTGCTGATTTCGTTGTCGAGCTTGACGGCGCGGGAGAGGTGTCGCTTGATATGGTTTCCTGTATTCCCGCCGACGCGGTCGAGGGGATTTTCAGAAAGGATCTCGCTGAAAAGCTGAAGGACATAAATCCGGGATTTCTGCGTTTCCCGGGCGGCTGCATAATCGAGGGATATAACCTCGCTAACCGCTATAACTGGAAGGACACGCTGGGCGACGTTTCCGAGCGCAAGCAAAACTGGAACAGATGGGCGTCGCATACAAACGACGGACTTGACAGGGGATATAAGCATTATAATCAGACCTACGGATTGGGCTTTTACGAGTATTTCAAGCTTTGCGAGTACCTTGAATGCGAGCCTGTGCCGGTTGTGAACGCCGGAATGGCGTGCCAGTATCAGTCGGGGGAGACCGTGTCGGTAACAAGCGAAGCGTTTGGGCAGTACATCCGGGACGCGCTCGATTTGATCGAGTTCGCAAACGGAGATGTTTCGACTGCCTACGGAAAAATCCGCGCGGAGATGGGACATCCCGAGCCGTTTGATCTGCACATCATCGGCATCGGCAACGAGCAGTGGCAGACGAGCGGAAATAAGTGGTTCATGCGCTATGAAATGTTTGAACAGGCTATCCATGAAAAATATCCCGATATTAAGCTTGTAGCGACGAGCGGCCCGGGAGTTCAGGACGACAGCTACTATACCGCGTGGAGCTGGCTCAGAGAGAAATCTGCCGAAAACAGCAATTTTGCGTATGTGGTTGACGAGCATTATTACAGAACGCCGGATTGGTTCTATTCCAACATAAATTTCTATGACAGCTATCCGCGTGATGTGAAGGTGTTCGCGGGTGAGTACGCGTCGAGACGGCAAAACCTGTCTAATGATCCCGCCGCAAACACATGGGAGGCGGCGCTTTCCGAGGCGGCGTATCTGACGATGGTCGAGCGCAACGCGGACGTGGTGTATATGGCGTCATACGCGCCGCTGTTCGCGAGAATAGGCTACACGCAGTGGTCGCCGGATATGATTTGGTTCGACGACGCGAACAGCTACGGCTCGCCGACGTATTATGTGCAGAAAATGCACGCGAATAATCTCGGCGATTACACGCTGAAATCCACGCTGAAAGAATACGGTACCGAAACGGGCGTTTATTCAAACGCGTCGTACGATACGGAAACCGGCGATATAATCGTGAAAATCGCAAATTCGAATGACGAGGCAAAAACAATTCCCATTGAGCTTGACGAAAGCTTTGATATAAACGGCACCGCGTCGGTTGAGCAGATCGAGGCGGACGCGGATTTATGGAATACAATAGCGCATCCGTATGCCGTATCGCCCGAAACGAGCGTAATAACCGATTTTACGGCTGATTACGACTATACTGTTCCGGCAAGCTCGTTTACAGTTCTTAGAATAGGAACAGCGGATGTGAAGGAAGCAAAGCCGACTCCTGTTCCCGATGAGCTTAAGCATCGCATACCGATCAAAGACAAATATCAGGTGATGGTTTACACTACGGGAACGACAACCTCGGGCGGAAGCATACATGTGGCGGTCAGCGATAACGGCGGCGAGAGCTTTACGGATGTAAATCACGGCATGGGCGTAGTTTTTGCCGAGGCGGAGAACGGCAGGGCAAAGGCGCTGCGTCATCCGTCGGTGGTCAGGCTGAGCGACGGAAGCTACGGCATTTTGGCAATCAGAACAGACCCGTCGCAGGATGCGGCGGCGGACTGCGATTCGAGCGACGGAGCGTTTATACTGTATACAACAAAAGATTTCAAGGATTTTGAAAATAAAGGCTTCCACCGTATCGGCACGAAACGTCTGAACGACCTTGCCTGCGATGACTTTGGCGAAATGAGTTATGAGATATCATGGACAGACGAAAACGGCGTGAGAGTTCTCTGTACAACTATGGATTTACTCAGCGACAGCTTTACCTCGGTCTCAAAGGGCAGGTATCCGTACGAGGTCAAGCAGGGCATGGAAGGCGCGCTCGCGGCGAGCACTGTCGGCATAACTGAGGAATTATACAAATCGCTCACCGCCGGCGGCGGAGCGGAAACCGAATATAATGAGCATAACGTAGACATTAATCATATTAACGGAATAATCATGCCCGATTCGTGCGACGTCGTATTTGACGCGTCAACAATAAGCGGAAGCTTTACCGATTATGATATTTCAGCCGATACGAGCGATATTCTTGCGGGCTGGTCGAGCACATGGAACGGAAAGGCTGACGAGGCTAACGCGTCAAATCAGATGAACTGCAACTTTATAACGGTGAGCGGAAATCAGTATTTCCAATTTTACGGTCCGAGCGGAAAAACGCCTGTATCGCTTTATACCCCGAGCTACGCGAAGGATAAGAGCTGGTTCGCGGTCGAGTTCACGTTAAATTCGAGCGCGACGGTCGGCTGCCATGACTCGATTTTGCTCAATAACAATAAAAAACCGTTTTTCGGATATTCATATTCGAAATATAACGACGGTTTCTTTCCCGGCGACGGAGAGAGACATTACAACGACGACGGCAGCGTAAAAAAAGAGCTTGAAGGACAGCTCTCGAACTTCCTTGAAGAAACTGGCGGAACGGACTGCAAGTATACGAACGGTCAGACGACTGTAAGAATTATAGTTGACAATCAAGCCGTATACGACGGAAAAGAGGCTTACGCGGTGACTACGGCGTACAGCGATGACGGAATCAATTTCAGCGTTATAAATACCCGCTACTACAGCGGCAGCGTAAACGGCTTCGGCGGAATGACGGTCGACGCGCTTGCGGGAAGCGCTAACTGGTATGACAATACCCGTTACGGAAATATGAAGATATACGAGAGCAAGACGGAGAAAGAGCCGTCTGTATCGCCCGAACCGTCACCCGAAATACAGGATTGCAGAATAACCGATATAATCGCTGACGGCGAGCAGGTTTCTGTGGATATAACGGGAAAATCGGGCAAGGCGGCGGTGATCGCGGCCGCGTATAAATCCGACGGTACGCTTTTGGGCGCGGCGGTAGGCGAAACGGAGCTTGACGGCGGGGCGCAGACGATTGCCTTAAAGCTTAATACCGAGGGAGCCGACTATATAGCCGCGTATGTTTGGGAAAGCGCTTCGGCAGTAAATCCGCTTTGCGAAAAGCGCGAAAAGAAATTAAAATAAACACGAATTTATGAAAGATTTTATGGTCTGTACGAGTATCATATGGCTCGTACAGATCGTTTTTTATCGAAGAACTCCCATAAAACGGCAGAGATTGCTTAATCTCATCGGCTTCATAGAGATATAGAATTACATTATGTTAACTTTTTGGAAAAAACGCATAAAATGTCGCTTTTCGGTACATATTGATATTACTAAACGGTACCATAAATGTGTTTGCCGCTTTACCGTATGGTATCATATGCAGGGAGGTTGGGGCTGTGTATTTTCGAAGATTATATGATTTGCGTATAGACAGTGATAAAACCCAGCAGGCTATTGCCGATTACCTTATCTGTAACCGGCAGGTATACGCGCGGTATGAAAAAGGACTCAGAGAAATTCCCGTGTCTATGCTTATAAAGCTTGCAAAATACTACGGAACATCGACAGACTATATATTGGGGCTGACGGACAAGCGCAAGCCGTATTCCTGATATATGGTTTATCATGTATTTTTTATGTAAATTTCACTTTAAAGTTCAGGGGGTTGGGCTATGAAAACAGTGATTTTGGCCGGAGGTTTGGGAACGAGAATATCAGAGGAAAGTCATCTAAAACCAAAGCCGATGATCGAGATAGGAGGTATGCCGATACTTTGGCATATCATGAAGGAATATTCGCATTACGGATATAACGATTTTATAATCTGCGCGGGTTATAAGCAGCATGTTATCAAGGAATATTTTGCCGACTATTATTTGCACAGAAGCGATATTACTTTTGATTTCAGCCAGGAAAATAAAATGATTGTCCACAATAATGTGGCGGAGTCATGGCGCGTGACTATTGTGGATACGGGACTGCATACCATGACCGGCGGCCGCGTAAAGCGTATCAGAGAATATATCGGCGACGAGCCGTTTATGCTTACCTACGGCGACGGATTATGCGATGTTGATTTAAATAAGGTTGTCGAATATCATAAATCGCACGGAAAGATAGCGACTATGACGGCGATAAATGTCGGTCAGCGCTTCGGCGTGCTCGACATAGGCAGAAAAGGCAAGGTTGAAACCTTCCGCGAAAAGAGCGAGCTTGACAGCAGTGTTATAAACGGAGGTTATATGGTTCTTCAGCCGGAAATCTTCGATTATATAGAAGGCGACAAGACAGTATTTGAAAAAGAGCCTCTTGAAAGACTTGTCGATGAAGGCGAGCTTATGGCGTATTGGCATAAGGGATTTTGGAAATGCATGGATACGAAACGCGACAAGGAAGAGCTGGAGGAGCTTTGGGAAAGCGGTCATGCGCCGTGGAAGGTTTGGTAATATAATTATGACGTATGATTTTTATAAAGGTAAGAGTGTCTTTGTAACCGGACACACCGGCTTCAAAGGGAGCTGGCTTTGTAAAATTCTCTCTCTTGCAGGCGCGGAGGTGACGGGCTATTCTTTGGAACCGCCCACCGATCCGAGCTTGTTTGAGTTGTCGGGAATCAAATCCGAGATCAATTCGATTATAGGAGATATACGCGATTTCGATAAATTGAAAAGCGCGTTTGACGAGGCAAAGCCGGAAATAGTTCTGCATCTCGCGGCTCAGCCGCTGGTGCGCGAAAGCTATATGTACCCGAGATATACATATGAAACGAACGTGATGGGTACCGTAAATATTTTGGAATGCGTGAGACAGTCAGGCTGCGTTAAATCGTTTTTGAACGTTACGACCGATAAGGTATATAAAAACAATGAGTGGGAGTGGGGCTACAGAGAGGACGAGCCGCTTGACGGCTACGACCCGTATTCAAACAGTAAATCCTGCTCGGAGCTTGTTACGCACAGCTATAAAAACAGCTTTTTTTCCGACAATTCCACAGCCGTATCGACGGCGCGCGCGGGAAACGTTATCGGCGGCGGCGACTTTGCTAAGGACAGAATAATACCCGACTGCATCAGGGCGGCGGAAAAGGGCGAGGATATAATAGTTCGTAATCCGTATTCAACAAGACCGTATCAGCACGTTTTGGAGCCGCTGTTCGCGTATCTCATGATTGCGGGCAAGCAGTATGAGGACGCCGCTTATGCCGGTTATTACAATGTGGGTCCGGATGAATGCGACTGTGTTGACACGGGCAGCCTTGTGACAATGTTTTGCGGCAAATGGGGAAATATCGCGTGGAAAAACGTGGCGGAGGCAAACGCGCCGCATGAGGCGAATTTTCTAAAGCTCGACTGTTCGAAGCTTAAAAAGGTATTCGGATGGAAACCGGTATGGCATATAGAGGACGCGATAGAAAAGACCGTCGAATGGACGCGCGTTTACTTTGATAAAGGCAGTATCGGCGGAATAATGGAAAAACAGATAAAAGACTTTATGAAAGGACAGAAATAAATGTTTGAAAATATGAGCGAGAAGGAAGCGCGGGCGCACATCCTCGAAATTGTAAAGGAATACTGCGGCGCTTTTCATAATCAGAAAAAACCCTTTAAAGAGGGCGACAGAATACCGTACGCGTCAAGAGTGTACGATTCAGACGAAATGGTGAATCTCGTTGACAGTTCACTCGAATTTTGGCTCACCGCCGGAAGATACACGGATGAGTTTGAGGAAAAGCTGTCAAAGTATCTCGGCGTAAAATACTGCGCGCTGGTAAATTCCGGCTCAAGCGCCAACCTTACCGCGTTTATGACGCTTACGTCGCCTCTTTTGGGCGACAGAGCCGTAAAACGCGGCGACGAGATAATAACTGTGGCGGCGGGTTTCCCGACGACCGTTACGCCGATACTTCAGTACGGCGCGGTTCCCGTGTTTGTGGACGTTACAATTCCGCAGTACAATATTGACGTCACGAAGCTCGAAGAAGCGTTTTCGGATAAGACAAAGGCTGTGATGGTCGCTCACACGCTCGGCAACCCGTTTAATATCGCGGCTGTCAAGGCGTTTTGCGATAAGCACGGACTTTGGCTTGTGGAGGATAACTGCGACGCGCTCGGCTCGACGTATACGATCAACGGCGAAACGCGTTTTACCGGCACTATTGGCGATATAGGCACGTCAAGCTTTTATCCGCCGCATCATATGACAATGGGCGAGGGCGGAGCCGTGTATACGAATGATCCGCTTCTTGCAAAGATAATTAAATCCATGCGCGACTGGGGACGCGACTGTATCTGCAAATCCGGCTGCGACAACATGTGCGGTCACCGTTTTGACAGGCAGTACGGCGAGCTGCCGCTCGGATACGACCATAAATATGTATATTCGCATTTCGGATATAATCTGAAGGCAACAGATTTGCAGGCGGCGATAGGCTGCGCGCAGCTTGAAAAATTCCCGTCGTTTGTTGAGAGGAGAAAGCACAATTTTAAGAGGCTGCTTGAAAACCTACAGCCTGTTAAGGATAAGGTCATACTTCCGGAGCCGTGTGAAAATTCGGATCCGAGCTGGTTCGGTTTCCTTATCACATGCAAGGACGGCATTGACAGAAACGCCGTGGTACGTTATGTTGAGGATAAGGGAATACAAACGAGAATGCTGTTTGCGGGCAACCTTATAAAGCATCCGTGCTTTGATGAGATGCGCAAATCCGGCGAGGGCTTCCGCGTTGTCGGCGGGCTCGATAATACGGACAGGATAATGAACGACACCTTTTGGGTCGGCGTATACCCGGGCATGACGGACGAGGTTATAGACTATATGGGCAAAATTATAATCGAGGCGATAAACGCATGAGTATGGCGGCGATATGGACGGGCATCGAGAAAATTCTGAGAGCTGTTATAAGCGTACCGTTTAAGCTTGCAAGGCGGCCCCTGACGGATGAGCTGTGGAATAAAATTTTCCAGTTCATAAAATTCTGTCTGGTAGGAGTGTCGAACACTGCGATTTCATTGATCGTATACTATATATTTGTGTTAATTAACGCGGATTGGTATATAGCGGGAAACGCGGTGGGATTTATTGTCAGTGTTTTAAACTCATACTTTTGGAACAGCAGATTTGTGTTTAAAAAGACAGACGAAGTGGGCAAAACGATGTTTAAAACATTCGCGGCATACAGCACAAATCTTATTATAGGAACGGTGCTTTTATATATCTTTGTGGATATACTGCACATATCCGAATTTATAGCCCCGCTGCTTAATTTGATTATAACAATACCGCTTAATTTTTTACTTAATAAATTATGGGTAATGAAATAGGGGAGAGACAGGCATATGAAGAAAATATCGGTTCTTATTCCGTGCTACAATGAAGAGGAGAATGTAATTCCGCTCAGCGAAGCAATCACGGAGCAGTTTGAAAAATATCTCAGCGAATACGACTATGAAATAATCTTCATAGATAATGATTCGAAGGACTCGACAAGACTTAAAATCGCGGCTCTGTGCGAGAAGGATAAGCATATTAAGGCCATATTCAACGCGAAAAACTTCGGGCAGTTCAATTCGCCGTATTACGGCATATGCCAAACGACGGGAGACTGCACGATATGTATGTGCGCGGATTTCCAGGATCCTGTCGATTTGATACCCAAGCTTGTTCACGAGTGGGAGAAGGGATATAAAATTGTCAGCGCGATTAAAACGTCAAGCAAGGAAAATCCCGTTATACGCTTTATGCGCACCTGCTATTACAAAGTAATCAAAAAAATGTCAGATGTTGAGCAGATAGAGCATTTTACGGGTACGGGTTTATATGACAAGTCGTTTGTTGATGTATTGAGAAAGCTTGACGATCCGGCACCGTTTCTGCGCGGTATAGTCGCGGAGCTGGGATTTAAGCGCAAGGATGTTGAATATGAGCAGCAGGAGCGCAGAGCGGGAAAAACAAGCAATAACTGGTATAAGCTCTATGACGCGGCTATGCTCAGCTTCACGTCGTATACAAAAATAGGCTTAAGAATCGCGACTATCTCCGGATTTTTTATTTCAATTATCAGCATGATGATCGCGTTCGCGTATTTGATCGCAAAATTACTGTTTTGGCAGAATTTCCCGCTCGGAAATGCGCCGATACTGATAGGCGTGTTCGTTTTGGGCGGTATCCAGCTTTTCTTTATCGGACTGCTGGGAGAATATATTTTAAACATTAACACGAGAGTGATGAAGCGTCCGCTTGTAATTGAAGAAAAGCGGCTGAATTTTGACGAATAGCGGAGGTTATGGCATGAAAAACGCTGTTATAACCGGAGTGACGGGAATGCTCGGACTGGCGCTCATAAGAGAGCTGACCGCCGAGGGATATACTGTTTACGCCGTAACGCGCGCAAATTCGGCGCGGCGGGAAAATATTCCGACTCAGGAAAATGTGAAAGTAATAGAATGCGACCTGTCTGAGCTTGGAAATCTGAAAAATTTGATTCCCGAAAAATGCGACGCGTTTTTTCATTTCGGCTGGGCGGGAACCTTCGGCGCCGAGAGAAACGATATGGAATTGCAGCTGCGCAATATAAATTTTACGCTGGACGCGGTAAAAGCGGCCAAAGACCTGGGATGTGAAGTGTTTCTCGGGGCGGGTTCGCAGGCGGAATTCGGACGGCATAATGAGAAAATCTCTCCGTCAACGTCGGCAAATCCGGAAAACGGATATGGTATGGCGAAGCTTTGCGCGGGACAGATGTCGCGTTTGGTTTGCGCAGAGCTTGGTATCAGGCATATTTGGTTCAGGATTTTCAGCGTGTACGGCCCATATGACGGCGAAAAGACTATGATAATATCGGGCATAAAGCAGCTTCTTGCCGGAAAGCGCCCAAGCTATACAAAGGGCGGGCAGCTTTGGGATTATCTGTACTGCGACGACGCGGCAAGGGCGTTCCGTCTAGCTGCCGAGCGCGGCAGGGACGGCGCTGTGTATTGCGTCGGAAGCGGCAAAACGCGGCGGCTGAGCGAATATATAGAAATTATACGCGACAGTGTAGACCCGAAAGCCGAAATAGGTATAGGAGATGTGCCGTATGCGGAAAAGCAGGTCATGTATCTGTGCGCGGACATAAGCTCCCTCAATGAGGACACGGGTTTTGAACCGGAGTATTCCTTCGAGAAGGGAATAGAAAAAACAGTAGAGTGGTGCAAGGAAAAGTATAAAAAATAACGGGTTTAAACCCGTTATTTTTATTGTTCTGTCGGTTTTATAATCATATTTTCCAGAAGCTCGTCCCTGTCAAGGAAGGGCGCCATGTCCTCAAGCGACGGAGAAACTATGCGTCCGTCGGGGAGTATCTTTGACGACGATTTCGGCGCAAAGTTTTGATTAGGATCAACTATTGCCTCGCATATGCAAGGGCCCTCACAATTAAGAAAACTGTCCAATGTATCATTACAGTTATCCTCGCTGTTAATAGTAAAATATTTAAGACCGAATGCATCGGCAAGCTTGCCAAAATCAGGGAAGGAAACTCCGCTGGAAGGGTCAATGCCGATAAACGGAGGCTTGAATAAATTTTTCTGCGTCTGTCTTATTGAATGATATCCGTTATTATTCAGAATGATAATCTTTATATCAAGCTTATTATGAGCTATTGTTGCGAGTTCCTGAATATTCATCATAATACTTCCGTCGCCGTCAATACAGATCGTTCTTTTGCTGTTATTTGACACAGCCGCTCCCAAAGCAGCCGGAAGACCATATCCCATGGCGGCACAGCCGGAGTTTGTAAACATACGCTGCCCTTGCTTTATTTTTGATGCCTGAAATGTAATAACGCATGCTCCGCCGTTGCCGCATATGATGTGGTCGTCAGGCTTGAGCGCATCAAACAGGTAATCCATGAAAATATACGGATTTATAAGCGAGCTTTCTCCTGCGGCTTCTCTTGTTGCGGGATATTTTTTGAGTATACGTTTACAATGATTATTCCACTCTATGTGATGCTTTTGCGGAATATAATTTTCATTCAGCAGAGCGTTGATGAATTGTTTTACATCGGCGTTTACAGGCATATCGGGGATAACGGTCGGCTTTGAAAGCTCACGCGGATCTATGTCCACGATTATCTTATATGCGTTTTTTGCAAAGTTAAAATGATTATATCCTATCATACGGATATTGAGGCGACATCCGAGCGACAAAAGCAGGTCGCAGTTCTGAACCGCAAAATTACCGGGACGCGTGCCGACAGTACCGGGCATTCCGGAAAAATACTTATTGTCATAAGCTACCGTATCGTTGGCGTTCCATGCCGTCACAACAGGAATTTTCAGCTTTTCAAGCAAATTCAGAAGCTCATCTTCCGCATGTCCCAAATGAATGCCGGTACCTGCTAAAATAAGCGGATATTTTGCTTTTGCTATTTTATCCAATATTACTTTTGCGGTCTCGCTTGTAACTTTCGGAACGCTCCAAAAACATTCGGATCGCGCATCGAAATGTCTCAGATCGTCAGTGTCAATCTTTGCGCCTTGAATATCAAGGGGAATATCAAGCCATACAGGGCCTCCTCGTCCGTTCAGCGCAAGATACAGAGCTTTTTCCAAATGATAGGCTATTTCATTTGGCTCGGTTACCATAACGGCGTATTTTGTCATGTTTTTTACGGAATTTATAATATCAAATTCCTGGTCGCCAAGCTGACGCAGATTTAATTCGGGACATGCCCATATGGTGGTTTCGCGTTTTACTTGACCGGAAAGAATAAACATAGGTATGGAATCAAGCCATCCTCCCATTACTCCGGTAATGGCATTTGTGCCGCCGGGGCCGCTTGTGACACATACGGCGGCAAGCTTTCCCGTAAGGCGTGTATATGCTTCGGCAGCAATCGAGCATGCTTGCTCGTGATGGTTGAATATGCAGTTCAAACCCTTTTGATGACCTATAGCGTCATCCAGGTGCATGGCTCCTCCGCCGGTCACCATGAAGCAATCCGTTATTGCATTATCTACAAGAAATTGAGAAATATATTCGGAAACCTTTACTTTCATTTTTAATACCCCCTTAAATGATGTAGTCTAATATTTCTATAGCTTTTTCGGCGCATCCTACAGCCTTTATTTTATCGACATCTTCTTTGTTTTTAAAACCAAATCCAAATGTTACCGCAATAAAATCAACGCCCACCTGCTGAGCACCTATAGCGTCATGGTCTGTGTCGCCAACCATGACGATCCTGCTTTTATCGGTGATTCCGCTTTCAGCGATGCATATTTCTATAATGTCCTTCTTCTTAAGCTTGTTTTCGTGGTCGCCTCCGTGCATTATATCTATGTATTCATCAAATCTGAAGTGCTTAAGAAGCGTCACGGCATAATCTTCCCGTTTATATGTCGCGATTGCCGAAGTTATGTTATTTTCGGAAAGTGTTCTTATAACATCGTAAATGCCAGGATACGGTTCGGCCTTTAACAAATCGACATCCTTATATCTGTCGCGGAAAATTGTGGCTATGGTTTGCAGAATATCTCCTTTCAGCCCATAGACCCTTGCAAAAGAATCCTGAATAGGCGGGCCTATAAATGTCGCGAGAGTTTTATCGTCTATTTTGTCATAGCCAAGCTTGTCTATTGTGTATTGAACAGCGGACAGAACGCCGGAAGACGTATCCAAAACAGTGCCGTCAACGTCAAATATTACCAAATCGTATTTACTCATTTTATTCCTCCTGTGCATAAACAGAGTCCGTTAAAAATCTTACTGTCAGTTTATCGGAAATTTCCTTTAGAAAATTTTTTGTATAACCGTTCAGATATTCTGCTTTGTCTTTTATAAAATCATATTCCATACTGCTGTTGAAATAATTGGGCGATTTACTCGTGTAACCGTCGAAGCCGGCGAGCGTGACATCGCTGACGTCTATGCTTATAAGGGTTTTCAACAGCATAATGAGAGAATTATCTATAATTTCAGCAGTTTCATCTATAAGGGTGCTGAAATTAAGAACATATTTGAATGCATCCTTATAGGTTCCGGTTACGTTTGACGTGGCAATAATATTATAGTGCTTGTGATGAAGCTTTGCAGCAAGCTGAACATATCTCTTTGAGTTGCTGAGAAAGATATAGTCAGGCTCGATGTAGCTCGGAATATAGTTTATTGAAATTACGGTAAGCGATTCATCCTTTATATGTTTTTCGATTTTGTCTTTTTGAGTTTGCATTGTTGTTCCGGGGCCGACAATCAATATCTTTTTACCGTCGAGTTCATTTTTAAGCTGCTTTCTGACAGAGCTGTCATTAATATCATTTACTTGATATTCAAAATACAATTTTTCGATACAGCGTTTATCGAAAAGCAGTTTTGTTTCGCCTTCCAGTTTTTTCAATATTTCATTTATGGATTTTACCGACAGTGTACGCTTTTCCATGAGGTATGCCACATAATTGGGGTGGCAGTCGTTAGATGCCGCAAGATAATAGAACATATTGTAACCCCATGTGGACGGTTGATAAAATTGTGATATATTTACATCGACCGCCTCAAGAATCTGGCTTATATGATAATGTTTGCCGAGAGAATGATTCATGTACATCGCAATAAGTTCAATAGGCGTGTTGCCGGCGCTTTTTCCCATACCGTATATGCTTCCGTCAACCATAAGAGTGCGGTCTATTTTGTTAGATAATAATGAGATACAGTTTGCATAACCCATTTGGAAATTATTATGGGCATGATAGCCTATTGTTATTTCCGGAAGCAGTTCGGCATTGAGCAAATCAAAATAATGTTTAAGATTATCCTGATGCATCAAGCCATAGGTATCAACCATAGATACGGCGAAGGGTTTTGCGATATTTACCAGTCTTATCAAATCTCTCATTTCTTCGTCACTGTAGCTTGTGACAGATACTAACTGGACAAAAACCTTATATCCGAGCGTTTTTATTTCCTTGCAGAAATCTACGGCTTCTTTGCGAAGATGCTTTTTGAAAATAACTCTTATGCCGTCAAGAATGGATTCCTTGCAAGGTCTGATATTTTCAAGACTGCATGTGCCATAGTCTATCATTCCGACAAGCATTGAATTTTTCCTTTCGGGAGTACCGTATATTTTCTCCATACAATCCGTGTTTGGCATAATGCTGTGGTTAATATCAAAGCTTCTGCGCTCGTCAAGAAAACCCAATTCTATAACGTCTATACCCGCATCAACAAGGCGCTCATATATGTTTATAAGATTATCGTGTCCAAAATTCCAGTCATTTACATAGCCGCCGTCGCGAAGCGTACAGTCAAGAAGCATAACTTTTCCCATGATAAAACCTCCGTATATTTATAATAATTATTTTTTGCAAAAATATTTGTAAAAAACAGATTGTTGATAATCTTTAGCTATAAAATTATTTTTACTCATGTTCTGCAGTGATTCCTTATCGGCGCTGTATCCTATGATTTCGCTGTAGGGCGTGCTTATTGTTTTTAAAAATTCGCGCTTGATCTCCGTGCAGGGTGTGACGGAACCTATCATAAATATTATAAGCGCGGCGGATAAAAGCCTTTTGTGTGATAAACAGCTGCTTAAACTGCCGTATTCACCCCATTCGGGGAGTTCTTTTATTACTGTCTGCATAAATGTTACGCAGACGTACAAAAGCCCCGGAATTGAAGCACGCATCGCAAAATCGGAGGATTTGCCCATCTGATACAGAGGGATGATAAAAAGTGAAATTATCACGCATTTAAGTACAAAATCAAGCTTTTTCCGTCTGTGGATAATTAATATATATATATATAATTCCAGGAACATGAACAATATATAATTCTCCAAAAAGCTTAAAAGACCTTTCAGGTCGGCTTTTGCTATGGGCTTTGTCAATGAATCCGTCATTCTGAATCCTGCACCCGTATCGCTCGATACAATGGCATTGGACGTATAGTAGAAAATATATATCGGCACAATGGCTATCAGCATAACAATATTTTGAGCCGACAAAATATCCTTGAAAAAATCGGACACTTTATGGGTTTTTACAGCCTTGATAAATGCCGACAATGCCTTGAATAAGCAGATAAGGAATATACCCACAAACGGAAAAGGACCGTAGGGGAAAGCGAGAATACCCAAAACGGCAATATTTTTAAGCCTTTTTTCATTCATGATACACAGAGTGAGTATCCACGGGACAATTACCTGATTGTAGACCCAGTAAAGCTGGGTTGTATTTGAGCTAAACTGAAACCATTTTGCCCACCATTCAATATGCATTGAATTATTTATTGCATTGAGATTTTTTTTGTAAAGTATACCTATAATATCAAGGCCGCTGAAGAAGATGAACAGGGCGACCGCGAAAAATATATGCTGTTTTTTACCGGTATTTGTAATCATTGTGACAAGAACAAGCACTACAAAACAGCCCAGGCTGCTCCAAAGCAGCAGAGCTATATTTCCGGTAATATATCCCGCGAAGGCAGAGCCCGACAGGGTGAATACAAGTTTACCCATTACCGCCGGAAGCATCCAATGCGCTATATAGTACGACAGCATCGATGTGCCGTCATCATACGTCACCGGCCATTCGTGCGTGATCAGATCCCTGAAAATGGCGTTGCGCCACATATGGTCCTCCGACTGGTGTACAAACGAGCCCTGCCCCGACATAAGGCACCATATAAAAGCGATAAGAGCGAGTACAATGAGCTGCCGCTTTGTCAGGGTTACGGACATAAAATTTCCGTCGCGGTGAGACGAGTTCTTTATAAAGAAATAAACCGCGGCTATGGAAATAGCCGTGAGTATGACCGCGCTTACTATGTTAAGATACCCGAAAAAAAATATAGCTATAGGCAATACAGCATATAAAACCGCAAATATTTTAAGATTTCTGTATCCGATTTTCATTTGAACAACCTTCCCATTATCGATATATCAGTGAAGATTATATCAAATAAAATCGATTATGTCAATATTTTTGGAAATATGCAAAAAAAGTTTATACGCTGAAATTGACGGCTACATCTCGAATGCCGGAGCCGTCGGGTAAACTCACGACGACACTTTCGATAAATTCCTGAACGATAGGAATCGTAAGTTTGTCAATGTGTGTGCGGCGGGATATTATGTCCTCGGGATTTTGAGGCGCGCGCATGAGATTTTCCATTTCCGCGTTGATCGCGTCAAGGCGTTTTATGTATTCTTCCTCGGCGCGAAGGTATTCCGCCTGCGCTTCGCCGTAAATGCCGCTGTCGATTTCGCCGTTCAGATACTTATCGAGCAATTTTTTAAGCTTTTTTCTTGTGCCGTCAAGCTCGGAGCAGATCGCCGCCCGTCTCCTGTTGCATTGAATTGTCTGCTCGCCGCCGCTCAGATATATGTTTTTCTCTATACAGCTTATATCCGCGTATCGGCTGAACATGGCGTTCAGCTCGCTCATCAGAAGATTTTCAAGGTAATCGAGCCTTATCCGCCTGCTGTTTTTACATGCTCCCGATGAGGACGCGCGATAGCATCTGAAATATTCGATGCCGCCCGATTTGCATTTGTGCATCTGCGAGCCGCAAACGCCGCAGAATACCGTTCCCGACAGGGGGTGCTTCGTTCCGCCTGCCGAAGCGCACGCTCTCCGTCGTCTTGAGCGAATTTCCTCAACTCTGTTCCATAGCTCCTCGCTTATGATTGCCTCGTGCATATGCTCACATTTAAGCCATAGGCTTTCGGGGAGGTTTTTCTTTTTCTTTGTGCGGAAGTTTACGACGGTGCTTTTATGATTTATAATCGTGCCGCGATAGACCTCGTTTGTCACGAATGAGCGCACGATATCTCGCGTCCACAGTCCCGTTCCGCCGCGGCGGTCATACATGCCTTCAACATTGTAGCCCTTTTGGCGCTTATATTCCGACGGGATAAGATATCCCCGCTCATTGAGGAGCCGAGCCGCAGCCAAATATGTGTATCCGGCGGCGGTCATTTCAAATATCAGTCTTACCGCTTCGGCGGCTTCCTCGTCGATAATCAGGTGATTTTTGTTTTGGGGATCCTTTTTGTATCCGTATGGGGGCATCGAACCGAAAAATTGACCCTGCTTCGCTTTTTCGGCGAAGCTGCGGCGTATGTTAGAGGAGAGCAAATCGAGCTGTTCCTCGTCGAATATTGCGTGAACGCGGCTGTTGAGCTTTGATCCCGCTTTGTCCGTGTCGATATTATCGACGACCGAAACGAATCTTATTCCGTTATCGGCGAAAAGATTATGTATGTAGTCCTCTATATATTTACTGTCGCGCGCGAATCGGCTTTGCGTCTTTACGAGAACTATATTGAACCTTCCCGCGCGCGCGTCCGATATCATTCGCAGAAATTCGGGACGGGAGCGGTTGCTGCCCGACCAGTCCTCGTCGGTATAGTAATCGAAAATGCGCCATCCGTGCTCGGCTGCGTAGGCGTCGAGAATCATGCGCTGATTTTGAATGCTTTCGCTTTGAGCGCAGCCTTTGCCGCGGTCCTCACGACTCAGACGCATATAAACGGCGGCTATTTCCATGACTTGTCATCTCCGGATATCATTAAGTTTTCGGTCAAATTTATTACGGCGGCAAGCTTTCGGCTTACAACGGCGCTCCTTTGATCCTCATCGGCGGTTTTGTAATTGACGGTTACGCGGCAGGCGGTTTTTGGTCGTTTCATTAATATTCACATCCTTTGCACCAGTTTATGAACCGAGAAACAAAAAAATGAATATATCGGATAAAATACGGGTCTGTACGGGGTATCGGCAACCGACGACAACCCCTGCGATTTGTTTGACCGCATAGATTTTCCGGTTGACGAGTTTTTCCCGCCGGAGAGATGTGAATTTCTTGAAAACGGACAGCAGGATCCTTCGGTACCCGAAAATAACTGCGGCTGCTGATTTTGTAAAGGTTAATCAACAACACAGCAGATAAGAACAAATAAACAATGAACCAAAAACGCATTTTGAACGACATTTTCCGCGTTTGAAATGCGTTTTTTTATTTACCTTGACAAGCAAGCCGTAAATTATTATAATTAAATATGACAAAATATATGCTTTTATCCGTTTATATAATATAGAGCGGAAAATATAATGCGGAAATTTTGTGTTGGGAGGATTTTATATGAATACGAAGAAAAAATTTTTAACGGCGGCGCTTTCGGCTTTGTTGATATCGCTGCCGGCAGCGGCTTTTGCCGCCGACGCCGAGCCGGAAATGAAATATGATCACGGCGTTGTTTCGATAGAGAACAATGCTCAGCCGGAAGGCGGCAACGTCCTCATCGGCGCGCAGTATGATGACGAAGGAAGAATGGTAAAGGTCAGGCTTTATGACGTTACGGGCAAGGAGCGCGTGTCTGTGGGAAGCGACTTTGCTCCGAACTCGTCCGTGAAGTTTATGCTGTGGGATGATTTGTCCGAGATGGAAAGCGCGGCTAAGGCGGAGGAAACAAGGACCGAGCCTACGCCGAGCGTTCTCAAGGACGGCGAGAGCTACGGATGGGTCATATCCGTTTACGATAACGAAGCGGGAAAAACTGTCGTGAAGCTTATGACGGCAAACGGGGCGAAGGATTATGTCATCGCCGATGATATTTCCGTATGGCTGCCGGGTAATGCGGGAACAGGTCTGCAAAACTATGAAGGCAATTCAAAGGGTGAGCCTGTAAGTATCGAAACCGCGGCGGACGCGATAAAGGAAATAAATAACTACGAAACAGAAACGGATGCAAGCGGCAAAGCGACTGTAATAAATCCGACAGACTATCTTGTTTCGCTTGATTATCGCGGCAGCGGATATGAAATCAGACTTGTTAAGTATGCGGCGAACGATAACGGCGAGCTTTCGAAGCTGTATTACGCGGTGGACGCGGCTGAGATCGAGGATAATGACGCGCTTCGCGTGGACATAAACAATCTCAGCGGATTGCCGCCGGTTTGCGGAACGGTACAGGGATATTTGATTTCCGACGGTATTACCGAATTTAACGTTCCCAATAATTATGAAGCTATGTCAGATCCGTATAATTACAGCGTAGGAAGCGTTGATTCTTCAAATTATGTAATATCCGAAACCGGCTCTGTAAGGAATTATTTGGTGGGCGGATTCATAAACGCGGCACAGCCGACATTCGTCATCAACTTTATGAATATAAACGACGATCCCGCGCAGTTTACCGAAATGGACAGCGCGGGAGCCGGCCCCGACATGATGATAGCGGATAATACGAAAGCGCTTGGACTGGACAGGCAGGGCAATCCCGTTTATAAAATCAACGGATACTTAAATAATGCGAAGGCTTCCGTAGAAACAAATAAAAATACAAGCATAGGACAGATGACAACAAGCTTTTGGTCGCAGATGAACAACGGCAGAAATTTTGACGCGCAGACGGTTTGGACAACAGCGGATAACGGCGGAGATAATCCGGACACGATTATCTCAAAGGGAGATACGCTCCTCTACATGCCGAGCGGCAGAGTTATCGCGAAATATATAGACGCGTCCGCACTTTATGACTATGTTGTTAACGGAACGGAAATGGATCCGAATCCTATAGGAGAGCACAATAACAATTCATCAGCGCGCGTGGGATTTTGGTTCGGCGCCGTATCTGAGAATGGACGAACTGCGGAAAGCACATGGATCAAGCTTGACGATATTTCGGAAACATTTTTTGTGCCGGATGATAAGGTAATAAATCTCGTTGAGATAGATAAAAATACGGGTGAAATCAGCATAGTAAGCGATGGAATGCGCTCCGACAAACTGCTCCCGTTCGATAAGGAAACGAATACGGGAGATTATATGTATATATCAAGCGCAAATAAGGGCGGCTTGAAGGATGTAACCGTATACAGATTTACGGACGGAACGCGCCAACCCGAAAATCTCGAAAATCCGAAGCCCTTATCTAAGCTCGGCGAGGGCGAGAGCTACGGATGGGTCATTTCCGTTTACGATTCCGATGACGGAGAAAACACCATGATAAAGCTGATGACAGCCGACGGAGCCGTTGATTATCCCGTTTCGGAGAGCGCGGATATATGGCTCCCGGGTCAGAGTGAGCCGGGATATACGGGCGGCATCGGCGCCGCGCTAAAATCTGTAGAATATACAAAAGTAATGAACAGCATCTATGACAGCAGCGGAACCGAAGTAAGACTTGTCAAATACGGCACAAACTCAAGCGGAGAAATATCAAAGCTGTATTACGCGATAAACTCGTCCCTCACAGATGATGAGAACGCCGTAACGGTGCATACGATAAACCTGCGGGGAACGCCCGCGCGTATGGGAGCCGTCGGCGGATATATGGTCACGGACGGAATTATCGAGTTTAATGTTCCGAATGATACCGCACACATGGAAGATACCGCAAATTACAGCGTTAAACAGGTCAAAGCGTCGGAATATGTAGTTCCGGAGAACGGCACGGTAAAATCATTTGCCGTCGCGGAAACGGTAAACGGATTTGACGCGACATTGGTTATCAATTTCACTCAGAGCTCAGCCGACGCCGCATCTTTTACCGAAATGGACAGCGCGGGCGCGGGACCTTCTGCGATGGTTGTAGATTCGATCGAGACGAATGCTGACGGCGTGTACACGATAGTCGGTCATATTGACGGCATTGAGCAGAGCGTCAGAACAAACAGAAACACAAACATAGGCTGGCTGGTAAACAATTTTTGGACATCTTCCAACAACGGCAGAAGTTTTGACGCGTACAGCCTGTGGACGGCGGCGTACGGGTACGACAAGTGGGTATCGGATCCCGAAGCTCCGGAGACGGGTGAAATCGTAAGCTCCGACGTGCCGATCGGCGATATTGCCGATATAATAGACAAGGGCGACTTGATTCTATATTCCGGCGACGGTAAGCTGATTGCAAAGTATATCGACGCGAGCGTTATGGCTGATTATTTCGCAAACGGCGAGGACGCGACGAGCTTCCCGACAATTGTAGACTCACAGCCGACAAATAGGGATCCGTTGGCAACAAGAACGCTTGTCTTCAATCCGTTAGGTCAGCACACGAACAATTCGTCGGCAAGAGTCGGTTACTTCTTCTGTAAGCTCACAGGCGTGATCGAAGCTAACGGAACGGAGATATTGGAGCTTGACGGAGCAAGTATTAAAATACCGGTCAGCAACGATAAATTCATTGATTTAGTCACGGTAAGCGGCGGCAAGGTAAATTATGATACAGACGGATTAGCTGCGAACGAGCTTAAGAGCGGAGATTATGTGTATGTTTCCACGGCGAACAAAGGAATGCTTAACAACGTGGTCGTATACAGATTTACGGATTAAAATGAAAAAGCTTACGGCTTAAAAGCCGTAAGCTTTTTTAATCGTCCTGTTTTCCCATTATATCGAATTTACGCATAACGCGCTTGCGCTCCTGAACGGCGTATTGCGTATAGTAGCGGTGAGTGACCTCAATGTTTTTGTGTCCCATCAGCTCCGCGACCATTTTTATGTCAACCCCGTCCGCGATCATGTTGCAGGCGAATGTTCGCCTGAGCGCGTGCGGACGGGTTTTGTCGGGATCGGTTATACCCGCGGCGGCGCAGTATTTTTTGAGTGTTTTTTCAACGCTCTGCGCCGTCATACGCGTACCGAGGCGGCTTAAAAAGAGCGCTTTTTTGTCCTTAGCGTTCTCGTTTTTGAGCCGTTCTTCCATGTACGCAAAAAGCTCGTTTTCAACTTGAACGGGCATAAAAATTTCCTGCTCGTCGCCGCCCTTGCGCGTCACGATAAACGACGAGGTATCGAACGACACGTCGTTTATATCAAGGTTTACAAGCTCGCTCACACGGCAGCCCGTGCCGAGATACGCCGTAAACAGCGCTATATCGCGCTGCTTGTGGTTTTTGTATTCGGTGAGATCTCGTCCTTTAAAATAGTTTTCGCCCTCGTAAATGACGTTTATAAGCTCCACGGTTTCCTGCGCCGAGAGCGGACGCTTCATTTTCTGATGAATTTTCTTGAAATCCACTTTATCGGTTATATTTTGCGTGATCAAATCGTTTTTGTAAAGATACCCGAAAAGACCACGTATTCCCGACATTTTACGGTTTATTCCGTAAGGCGAGTTGCGGCGCACGCGCTTTATATGCTGACCGTTTATATTTATCTCGTCCGTTTCATACTCGCGCAGATACGCCTGAAACGCGGTCAAATCGCGCAGCGTCACCTGCTCCATATGCGCGGGCGTAAACTGCTCGTTCGACGTTATATCCTTAAATTTAAACTGTCTCAGAAAATTCAGAAAAATTTTTATATCTATGCTGTACCCGATTTGCGTATTGACGCTCTCGCCGTTATATGCAAGCTCTATGTAATCAAACACAAAATCAGGCAGCTGCGACAAAAAATTTGTCAGCTTTGTATATTTGCTCATGGTATGATCTCCCGTAATTTGCAGATTTATATTAATATTATAAGGATTTATAAAAAAATTTTCAAGAGAATTTGTAAAAAATGATGGACTAAAACGGAAAAATATAGTACAATAATATAAAAGAATACAAATCATTGAGAAAGGATGAAGAAAATGGTATTGAAAACTGACAGCTCTCTCGGGGACGTTTTTGTGTCGAATAACGTGGTCGCGGAAATCGCGGGCGCTGTGGCGGGTAAGTGCTACGGCGTGGTCGGCATGGCTTCGAGAAACAAAAAGGACGGTATCGTAAATCTTTTAAAGACCGACAGCGTGACGAAAGGCATAAATGTTGACGTTAAAGAGGACGGGATCTCCGTTTATCTGCATATCATTGTCGAGTACGGAATCAATATCAACTCGATATGCAAAAGTATCGTGAACCGCGTGCGCTATACCATAGAAAACGCGGTGGGACTGAAGGTAACCAGCGTGAATGTGCGTGTTGAAGGCGTAAGGGTAGACGAATAGGGGTGATTACTATAAACAGGTTAAACGGAACGGATTTCGCGCGGATGATAATTTCGGGCGCGAATAATCTGTATAATAACAGACAGGCGGTGGACGCCCTTAACGTATTCCCAGTCCCCGACGGCGACACGGGTACGAATATGTCTCTCACCGTGGCGGCTATGGCTAAGGAGCTTTCCGAAAAGCCGACGGATTCTCTCACAAAGGCGGCGGATATGATGTCGTTCGCGACGCTGAGAGGTGCGCGCGGCAATTCGGGCGTTATTTTGTCGCAGTTTTTTCGCGGCATTTCAAAAAGTCTGAAGGGAAAAACGGAATGCGGCGCGAAGGAATTTGCCGAGGCTCTTTCCGTAGGCTCGGTGGCGGCGTATAAGGCGGTAATGAAGCCGACAGAGGGTACGATATTGACCGTATCGCGCGAGGTTTGCGCCGGAGCGGCAAAGGCGGCGGAGAAAACGGACGATATCGCCTCTGTAGTAACGGCGGCGGTGGATTGCGGCAACGAGGCGCTTTTAAAAACTCCGGAAATGCTGCCTGTTTTAAAACAGGCGGGCGTTGTTGACGCGGGCGGACAGGGCTGGATGTATGTGCTCGAAGGGGCGCTATACTATCTCACGAGCGGAAGCATAATCGAAAGCGCTCAGGAGCCTGAGATCAAAACGGATCAGGCGCAACCGAAAAAGGCGCAGGAGAGCATCAGCACCGACGATATCAAATTCAAATACTGCACGGAATTTCTCATAGAAAAATACGAACGCGGTACGGAGGTCGACTCATTCCGCGAGGCAATAGCGCCGAAGGGCGACTGTATGCTCGTGATCGACGATGATGAGATCGTCAAAGTACATATCCACACGAACCATCCCGGCTTTGTGCTTGAGGAAGCCGTAAAGCTCGGCGAAATGATAAACCTTAAAATCGACAACATGAAGCATCAGCACCGCTCTATCATAAAGGAAGCGGAGAGCGTACCCGACAACAATCCCGACAGTGAGCCGAAGGCGCAGGTAAAATCGAAAAAGGCGCAAAAGGCGAAAGCCCCGAAACAACCGAAGAAGGAGACTGAAATAAAGGAATACGGCTTTGTCGCGGTGTGCGCGGGAAAGGGTATGACGGGAATTTTAAGAGATCTCGGAGTTGACCGCGTGATCGAGGGCGGACAGACCATGAACCCGTCCACAGACGATATTTTAAAGGCTGTAAAGCGTATCAAGGCAAAGACGGTATTTGTGTTCCCGAACAACAAAAACATAATCATGGCGGCAAATCAGGCGGCGGAGCTTGTCGAGGACAAGAAAATGGTAGTTATCCCGTCGAGAAGCGTTCCGCAGTGCGTGAGCGCGATGATAGCGTTTAACGCCGAAAAAGACGCGGAAACGAACGAAAAAAGCATGAATAAGGCGATTAAAAGCGTCGGAACGGGACAGGTTACGTTCGCCGTGCGCGATACCGAGATCGAGGATGTCAATATCAAAAAGGGCGATATACTCGGCATGGTCGAGGGCGATATAACGGCTGTAGGCAAGGAGGCTGACGACGTTCTTGAGGAAATAGTAAACCAGCTCGTTGACGAGGACACCGAAATGATTACCATTTACTACGGCAAGGACGTACGCGAGCGCAAGGCGGAGACGATAGCCGCAAAAATAGAAGGAAAGTACGCTGACGACGAAATAGAGGTGTCGCTCAAACGCGGCGGTCAGCCGTTATATTACTATATCGTGAGCGCGGAGTGATATGGAAAATAAAAGCATAAGATATTTAAAGGGCGTGGGCGAGGCAAGAGCGGAGCTGTTCGCGAAAAAGGGAATAAAAACCATAGAGGATATGCTCTACTTTTTCCCGCGCGCGCACGAGGACAGATCACAAACAAAGAAAATAGCGGACTGTGAAATAGGGGAAACGGTGTGCGTAAGCGCCACCGTTTTTTCGCCTGTCCGCGAAACGCGGATACGGAAGAATATGACGATTTATTCAATGACCGTCTGCGACGATACGGGAGCTTTGAGCGTAATCTGGTACAATAACCGCTTCGTAAAGGGGCAGTTCCACACAAACGACGAGTATATTCTGTTCGGTAAAATCACGAAAAACCGCTTCGGCAAAACGGAAATGATAAATCCCGTATACGAAAAAGCCGGCGCGGAGCACTATACAGGCAAAATCATACCTATTTATCCGCTGACGGGCGGGCTTACGCAGAAGATAGTCCAGCGCACAATGGAGCTTGCGCTTAAGGAAGCGGAGCGGCTCGAGGAATACATTCCCGATTATATACGCGAAAAATACAAGCTGGCTGAAATAAATTACGCCATGAGAAATATACATTTTCCCGACGATTTCCAAAGCTACAGCATCGCGCGCGAGCGGTTCGTGTTCGAGGAATTGCTTATTTTGCAGCTCGCGCTTTTGAACCGCAAGGACGAGAACACCCAAGCCGAGGGAATAGTTTTCGAGGACACGCGCTGCGTTGACGATTTCGTAAAAACGCTGCCGTTTCCGCTCACAAACGCGCAGGAACGCACTCTTGACGAGATTTTAAACGACATGAACAGCGGCAAAATGATGAACCGTCTCGTGCAGGGCGACGTGGGCTCGGGAAAAACGGCGGTTGCGGCGGCGGCTATTTACGCGGCTGTAAAAAACGGCTGCCAGGCGGCTATGATGGCGCCCACGGAAATACTTGCGTCGCAGCATCTTGACACTCTGACTGAGTTTTTCAAGGGCATGGATATAAACGTCGTGCTCCTGACGGGCGGCATGAAGGCGAAGGAACGCCGTCTCGCGTACGATATGATCTCAACGGGCGCGGCTGACGTTGTCGTCGGAACTCACGCGATAATTCAGGAGCAGGTCGAGTTTTACAATCTTGGGCTTGTAGTAGCCGACGAGCAGCACCGTTTCGGCGTTGAGCAGCGCGCGAAGCTGGCGGCGAAGGGACACAACCCGCATATGCTTATCATGTCGGCTACGCCCATACCGCGAACACTGGCGCTCATTCTCTACGGCGATCTCGATATTTCGATAATCGACGAGCTCCCGCCGGGCAGAAAAACGGTAAAAACGTACGCTGTCGGCGAGAAAATGCGAAAGCGCGTATATTCGTTTTTACAAAAAAATATCGGCGCGGGAATGCAGGCGTATGTAGTATGCCCGCTTATCGAGGAGGCGGAAAACACCGATTTGAAAAACGCCGCCGAGCTTGCGGAAAAAATTCAGAAGGTTTTCCCGATGTTCAAAGTGGGTCTGATGCACGGCAAAATGCGCCCGAAGCTCAAGGACGAGATCATGACGGGCTTTGTAAACGGCGAAATACAAATTCTCGTTTCCACGACCGTTATCGAGGTTGGAGTGAACGTCCCGAACGCGGGACTTATGATAATAGAAAATGCGGAGCGCTTCGGCTTGTCGCAGCTCCATCAGCTCCGCGGCAGAGTGGGACGCGGAACGGAGCAGGCGTACTGCATATTGTTTGCCCACGGCAATAACGAGATCACGAAAAAGCGCATGGAAACGATGTGTATGTCAAACGACGGCTTTTATATAAGCGAGCAGGATCTGGAGCTTCGCGGACCGGGCGATTTCTTCGGTACGCGCCAGCACGGACTTCCCGAAATGAAAATCGCCAATCTGTTCGAGGACAGGAACATATTGAAGCGGTCGCAGGAGGCGGCGGCGCTGATACTCGAAAGCGATCCGAACCTCGAAGCGCCCGAAAACCGAGCGTTAAAGCGCAGATGCGACAAGCTCATAGCCGATGAAATTGTCATGAATTAGAAAAAATTACAAGGTGTAATTTTCTCTCGTTCGCATAGGATAAGTTTAAACAGACTTTACGCGAAAGGAGGAAATATCGTTGAAAAGAAGCAAAAACGAGGTAATGGAGCGCATAAAGCAGGAAACCGCGCGCGATATGGGACTGTCTCTCGGTGAGAACGGCGGGACGCTCACCGCGAAGCAGGCGGGCGCGCTCGGAGGCAGAATGGTCAAAAAGATAATTGAAGAGTATTCGAAAAGCGCAAAATAAGGAATATATATTCAAGAAAAAGCAGGACAAACCGTTATTGTGTAAATTCGGCCGGTCTTGCTTTTTTTATGAAATATTGTGTGGGGACAATGTATTTTCTGTAAAAACATGTTGACAACCCTAAAAATATAATGTAAAATGTATTAATGTGAAATATATGCATAATAGGAAGGAAAAATATGTTTAGTAAGGATAAAATATTTATAAAAGCGGAAAATTTGAAGCGCTTGAATTACCGAGGATTTTTTATAATATCCATGCTTATTGCTGCGGCTGTATGGTTTTTTATGCTGCAAGGTAATCCTAACGGACTGCAGAGATTTGTTTTTTTTGAAAATCAGAATGACTGGTTTATGGATTTTTATAATACTGTAAATTTTGCGGCGGAAGGAAAGCCGTATACGGACGGTGGAGGATATCTTCCTCTTGCTTATGTATTATTAAGTCCCGTAGCAAAATTAATCATGTATACGGACGCGGGTAAAAGAATGGCATCCTATCTTGCAAGATATACCCAGTTGGGCGGAATAGCGGGTATGGTCTATCTTGCGATTTCGTTCGGTATACTTTTTTATGTTTTATATAAATGCACGAGGGGAAAGGAGTATCAACGAATAGGAATATTAACCGCACTATTTTTGTCGGGAGTTACGCTGTTTAATTTTGACAGGGCTAATTTGCTGATTCTTACCGCTGCATTTTTGTTTATTTTCTTATATTCGCAGGATTCGGAATCAGCGATAATACGCCATATCGGTCTATTATCGATTGCCTTGGCGGCCGTACTTAAGATATTTCCGTGTTTTTTTGGAGTGTTATTTTTATATAAGAAAAAATATAAAGAGCTGTTGCTTGTAATATTGTACGGACTGTTGATGTCTATTGTGCCGTTCTTCTTTTTAAAGGAAGGGTTCATCAAAAATGTTTATAAATGCATTGAATCAATGACAGGTTTTACTCAAAAGGTCGATAAAGGCACTATAGGCGGCGGAAACTTCTTCTCATTCTCGGGAGTAACAATAATTAACGCTGACAATATTATTCCCCAGTTTGTGGGTAAAATTATTTGTTTGGCGGCGCTTGTGTTTGCCAAATATATAAAAAAAGATTGGAAGAAGATATTGCTTATTTCTTTGTCGATGATTATGTTCTCCGGAACACAGCTCAAATACTGCACAATATATCTTTATTACCCTATAGTATTGTTTTTTAATGATAAACATACAAAAAGAGATATTATTTACTTAATTAGTTTTATACTGGTTTTGATTCCTGTGCAGTTTTCCGCAAAAATCGGTATATTTTGGATAGAAAATTTCAGAGTTACAAATACAATATATATCGTATTAACGACTTTACTTACTGCGGAGGGAGTTTACCGGATGTTCAAATCGAAAAGAAGAAAAAAGGCCGCGGCGGCGCTCGAAGCTGTTTCGGAACCGGAACCGGAAATTCCTGACGGATCATCGGATAATTAAGACTTATTGGAAAGGATAAGATAAAATGCTGCGGACAAATAAAAAATCAATAGGGATGAAAAATCAAGCTGAAAAAACATATTGTATATTTTTTACACTTGTCATTATTCTTTTGTTTTTCGTATGGGGCGTTCTTTTATGTAATGATCCGACCGGATTGCAGAGGAACGTGTTCTTTAGTGACAGAAACGACTGGCTTATGGATTTTTACAATAATTTATATTATTCCAGAAAATTGCAGCCGTATAGTACGCAAGGCGGACATTATCTCCCGTTTGTATATGTTATATTTCATATATTTTCGAAAGTCATATCTTTTAAAGCAAAAAACGGAATCTCTCCCGAACAGTATTCGAGATATTCGCAGTTCGGCGGGATATTCTGCGCGCTGTATATGACCGTTTCTGTCGTACTGTTGTTCTATATATTGTACAAAGCGTTTAAAGGTAAAGAATTTTCGCGCATAGGATTTATTATTGCTTTGAGCGTATCGGGCATTATGCTGTATAATTATGACAGGGCAAATACAATAATTATTACCGCGGCGTTTTTGTTTCTGTTTATATACTCGCTCGATTCACAATCGAATGCGGTACGGCAGCTCGGATTGGTTTCGCTTGCCGTCGCGTCGGCGTTTAAGGTATTCCCGTGCTTTTTCGCGATTTTGCTGCTTTACAAAAAACAATACAAGGAATTTTTAAGATTTGCAGCATATTTTTTGATATTGGCGATCGTTCCGTTTTTCTTCCTGAAGGGCGGATTTAACGTCGGCGTAGGCGGTTTTATTGAATCCATAACAAGATTCTGTTTGCACAACAGGGCCGGAGGCGTTTATTTCGGTATTCACGGAAAAACAATATTTGATATAAATACGGGAATTTTCGCGAGAATTTTGGATATAGCTGTTTGCGCGGCGTCACTTTTGTTTGCGAAATATCTTAAAGAAGGTTGGAAAAAGATATTGCTTATAACGCTGTCAATGATAATGATGCCGGGAACGCAGATCATGTACAGCGCGATATATTTGTTTTATCCGATAGTAATGTTTTTTAACGAGAAGCATAGAAAAACAGATTTCCTGTATGTGATATGTTTTATATTGATTTTGATGCCGGTTAGATTTTCGGTTGAAGCGGGAATATTTGTTTTTGATAATTTCAGAGTGATTAATACGATATTCATTATTCTTACTCTGATTTTAACAGCGCAGGCGGTTATGGGATATATGCAGGCTAAGAAGTCATCCGAAAATGAAGCGGATGATTTGAACGGAGATATTGATATAAGCGCGGATATGCCGGCGGAAAATGCGTAAGCCGATATGAAAATAAATTTTCAGGTAAAAACCGGAGAGGCTCTCCGGTTTTTGCATATCTTAATTTGGCGCGTTGTGTCGAATTGTGTAAAATAACACAAAAAAATTATAAAATAGAATTAAATTATACCAAATTATACAAAAAATGCTTGACAATGACAAAGGCGCATGATAGAATAATATAAATACTCAATAACTGAACAGGGAGTTTTCTTTTGTGACAGAGTTGAAGGACGATAAAAACGCTCTCAGAGCTTTATCTGATGAAGAACTTGTTTTGATGGCGCAAAACGGCGATAATGACGCGCTTGAAACAATAATATCACGGTACAGGGGTTTGGTTTATTCTAAATCAAAGCTGTATTTCCTCGCGGGAGCGGACAAAGACGACATTGTACAGGAAGGTCTTATAGGGCTATACAAAGCCGTTAAGGATTTCAACCGCGAAAGGTCGATGATTTTTAAAGCTTTCGCCGGAATGTGCATATCGCGGCAGATCATAACCGCGGTAAAGGCGGCGTCCAGAAAAAAACACATGCCGCTTAATTCCTATGTGTCTCTTGATAATACCGCATTCGACAATGAAGCTGACGCGAATATTTTGAGCTTTGCCGCTGCGGACGACGTACTCAATCCCGAGGAAATAGTTATTGACAAAGAAAACGTGAACGGTATTGAGTATAAAATAAATCAGGCTTTAAGTAAGTTCGAGTCGAGCGTTCTTTTCTATTACCTGGACGGAATGAGCTATCAGGAGATTGCTGAAATAGAACGACGCGACGTTAAGGCGGTTGATAACGCTATACAGCGTATAAAGAAAAAACTTGCGTCAGCGCTCGGATTTGAAAAGAAGTAGCCGTATAAAGAAACGAGAGGGGACGAATAATGTACGAGGACAAGACATTAGTGTGCAAGGACTGCGGGCAGGAATTCATCTTCACCGCCGGCGAACAGGAATTTTATGCGGAAAGAGGCTTCAATAATGAGCCGCAGAGATGCGCTCAGTGCCGCAAAGCACGAAAAGAAAGCATGAAACAAAACCGAGTAATGTATGAAATAGTATGCGCGGAATGCGGAGCGGTAGCGAAGGTGCCGTTTGAACCGAGGCACGACAGACCGGTATACTGCAGCGAATGCTTTGAAAAGCACCGCGCGGACTGATACAAATATTAACAAAAGAGCGTTTCGTTGAAACGCTCTTTTTTGCGTGAAAAAGTTTATTATATTAAAAACACTCGTAAATCAACCGGCATATATTATAATATATGCGTTTAATGGCAGAGGCTTCCAAAAACGCATATGATACCGAATGATGTTTGGAATTGAAAGGAGAAAATATAAACGATGTATAACGATTGTAACAGAAACGGATATTTGAACGAGCGATATAACCGCTGTCAGCAAAACTCGAATAATTGTCAGCAGTCATGTAACCAGCCGTGCAATCCGTCTATACCCGGTCCGCAGGGACCGCAGGGATTCCCCGGTCCTACGGGTCCGACAGGTCCTACGGGTCCGATGGGCATTTCGGGAGCGATAGGTCCGCAGGGACCGCAGGGATTCGCGGGACCAATGGGTCCGCAGGGTCCGACAGGTCCCACGGGTGCGGCGGGTTCGGTAGGCCCCGTAGGCGCAACCGGTCCGACAGGTGCAACCGGCGCAACGGGTGCTACAGGCGCGGCGGGTCCGACTGGTCCCACAGGTCCGACGGGTGCTACAGGCGCCACAGGTCCACAAGGTCCCGCTGGCGCGATCGGTCCCACCGGTGTGGCGGGTCCGACAGGTCCCACAGGTCCCACAGGACCGACGGGTGCTACAGGTGCGGCGGGTTCGACAGGTCCCACAGGTCCGACAGGTGCAACCGGCGCCACCGGCGCGGCAGGTCCGCAAGGACCCGCCGGCACGATCGGTGCCACAGGCCCCACAGGTCCCGCTGGTGCTACCGGCGCAACAGGCGCGGCAGGTCCGCAAGGTCCTACAGGTCCCGCAGGTGCCATCGGCGCAACAGGTCCAATCGGTCCGACAGGCGCTACCGGTGCCACAGGTGCAACAGGTGCAACGGGTCCGACAGGCCCCACCGGGCCGGCAGGAACGGCGGGTCCGCAAGGCCCTCAAGGTCCGCAGGGACCACAGGGGCCGGCAGCTCCGGCGGCAGCGGCGGCGGAATTTTACGCTCTTGCTCCAACCGGCGCGTCAACTACGATCGCTGAGGGAAGTCCTGTAATATTCACAGCGCAGGGCGCGTCCTCGGGCAGCGGAATAACAAACAATAATGCGGGAGTGATCACTCTCGCGGAACCGGGAACGTATCTTATTTCATTTGATGTTACGCCCAGCACGAACAGCTCCCTCGTTCTCTCGGTAGCCGGCGCCGAACAGCCGTATACCGCCGCGGTAAACGGAGGGGCAAATATTCCGATAAGAGACACGTCAATAATAACAACAACCGCTGCTAATACCGCTTTGTCGGTTGTAAATCCGGCGGCTTCGGGAAGTCCGATCGTAATTGCCGAAAACAGTGCGGCGGGCGGCGATAATATCGCGGCGCGGCTTACTATTGTAAAAATAGCGTAAATTATAAGTTTTCACAAGGAGCTGTAAGCTTCGGCTTACAGCCCCTTTACATATTTTCTGGAGGGATATATATGAATAAATACAGGGTCGCTGTATATGCGATTTGTAAAAATGAGGAAAAATTTGTTGACCGATGGATGGACTCTATGAGCGAGGCGGACGCGGTGTATGCCGCCGACACGGGATCATCGGATAAAACGGCGGATAAGCTGCGGGAGCGAGGAGCGATTGTACATGAAATAGAGGTAAATCCGTGGCGTTTCGATAAAGCGCGCAATATTTCGATGAGCTATATTCCAAAAGATTTTGACATATGCGTATGCACAGACCTTGATGAAGTGCTTGAAGCCGGATGGAGGGAGCTTCTCGAAAACGCGTGGAACCCCGAAACCACGCAGCTCAAATATAAATACACATGGAGCTTTAACGGCGACGGAACCCCGAGCATTACGTTTATGTATGAAAAGATCCATGCGCGTCACGGATTCACCTGGGTGCATCCTGTCCATGAGGTACTCGAATACAGCGGCGAAAAGCCGTACAGCTGCGCGGTGGAGGAACGCATTCAGCTCAATCACTATCCCGATCCGTCAAAATCACGCTCTCAATATTTGCCGCTTTTGGAGCTGTCGGTCAAAGAATCGCCGGAGGATGACAGAAATATGCATTATCTCGGGCGCGAGTATATGTTTTATGAAAAATGGGATAAATGTATAGAAACGCTGAAAAAGCATCTGTCAATGCCCGCGGCAACGTGGCGCGACGAGCGTTGCGCGTCTATGCGGTATATCGCCCGCGCGTACGCGGCAAAGGGACAGACGGACGAGGCTATGAGCTGGTACTACCGCGCGATTGCGGAAGCTCCGTATCTTCGGGAGCCGTATGTGGAAGCGGCGCGTCTTGCGTACTCGCTCGGAAACTGGATATGCGTCGCGCATATGGTGGAGGAGGCGCTTGCGATAACGGAGCGGCCTTCAAGCTATATCAACGAGGGCTTCTGCTGGGATCACACGATATATGATTTGGGCGCGCTCGCGTATTATTATTTGGGAGTATATTCCCGCGCGCTGGAGCTTGCCCGTATCGCGTTCCTTCTTGCGCCCGATAACGAGCGCCTTAAGCGTAATGTCGGCATAATAGAGGAAAAAGCGCGATAAATTTAATATCGGCGTACTTGCAATTATTTCCGTTATGTGCTATAATTGCTGTAGAAAATCAGCAGAAAGGAATGATATTATGACGGATAAGGAATTATTTGAAGAGCTGTCATATAAAAGAAAAAACGTATACGAGGAAATCAATGACAAGCAGCGGGAAGAAATGTTTGCTCTGTGCGACGAATACCGCTCTTTTTTGGACGCGGGCAAAACCGAGCGCGAGTGCGTAAGCGAGGCTGTAAAAATGGCGGAGAAAAACGGATTTGTGCCGATTGAATCAAAAGACAGTCTGAAAGCCGGAGATAAGGTTTATGTACTTAACAGAAACAAAAATATTCTTCTCGCGGTTATAGGAAGCGGAGATATCAGCGAGGGAATAAACATTGTCGGCGCGCATATAGACTCACCGAGGCTCGATCTGAAACAAAATCCGCTCTATGAAAGCACAGGAATGGCGCTTCTCAAGACGCACTATTACGGCGGAATAAAGAAATATCAATGGACGACAATACCGCTCGCCATTCACGGGGTCATTTTTACAAAGGACGGCGAGAGGGTAACGCTCAATATCGGCGAAAACGAAAACGATCCTGTATTCTGCGTGACAGATTTGCTGCCGCATTTGGCTAAGGATCAAATGTCGAAGAAAATGACCGAAGGAATAGAGGGTGAAAATCTCAATATTCTTATCGGAGGTATGCCGGTAAAATCCGACGACGTCGGCGAAAAGGTAAAATTTTCCGTGCTGAAGCTCTTAAACGAGCGCTACGGCGTACGCGAACGCGATTTTCTAAGTGCGGAAATCGAGATAGTTCCCGCGTTCAAGGCGAGAAACGTCGGTCTTGACGAAAGCTTTATAGGCGCTTACGGTCAGGACGATCGCGTCTGCGCGTTCACAACGCTCAAAGCCGTATTTGACATAGAAAATCCGAAAAAAACGGCTGTGGCGCTGCTTGTCGATAAAGAGGAAATCGGCTCTATGGGCAATACGGGAATGCTCAGCGCGTTTATGGAGATGACCATTGCGGAAATAATAGAAAAAATCAAGGGCTCATGCGGCGTTACCGATTATAACAAAGTTATACGCAATTCCGCGTGTATGTCCTCGGACGTCGGCGCTGCGGTAGATCCGAATTATGAGAGCGTTTCGGAAAAGAAAAACTCTGCTTTTGCCGGCTGCGGAATGATTTTGATGAAATACACCGGAGCGAGAGGCAAATCGGATTCGTCTGACGCGTGCGCGGAATTTTTATACAATATAGAAAAAATTATGGATGACAGCGGCGTTATTTGGCAGACGGGCGAGCTCGGAAAGGTAGACCAGGGCGGCGGCGGAACTATTGCGCAGTATGTGGCGAATTTAAACATGGACGTAATCGACTGCGGCGTGCCGGTGCTGTCGATGCACGCGCCGTTTGAAATAACGGCAAAGAGCGACATTTATATGGCGTACAAGTCGTATACGGCGTTTTATAACTGCAGATAATCAAAAAAAACAAGAGCATACGCTCTTGTTTTTTATTTATCGCATAAAAAGGATTTTATCTCATCCATAAACGCTTTTCCGTAGCGGGCAAGCTTACCTCTGCCTACTCCCGAAACTGAAAGAAATTCCTCGTCCGTGACGGGAAGCTTAAAGCACATATCCCTCAAAGTTGAATCATGGAATATAACATACGGAGGGACGCCGGCAATTTTTGCAAATCTCGTCCGGACGGCTTTCAGCCGCTCGAAAAGCTCCGCGTCTTTTCCGGTGAGAGCGTATGCCGCCGCTTTTTTCTTTCCTCCCGACGCGGCGGCGGTCGATACCGCGGTTTCATATCTCGGCGCGCAGTTGGAGCAGCTGCCGCAGTTTCTCGGTGCGGTCTCGCCGAAATATTTTAATATAAATCCGCGCAGACAGTATTTCGTCGTGCTGTAGAACGTCATCATTTTAAGGCGTTCGTAATCGCGCTCCATTATTTTGCGGCGCGTATTTTCATCAATGTCCCTGTTTTCGTCGGAATGCTCGATAAGGTAGCGTGCGGTGTTAACGTCCCTGCCGCTGTACAGCAGTATGCAGTCCGCCGCGCCTCCGTCACGTCCCGCTCTGCCCGCTTCCTGATAGTAGCTTTCTATATTCTTCGGCATATTATAGTGTACGATAAGATAAACGTTTGATTTGTCAATCCCCATACCAAACGCGTTTGTCGCGACCATGATTTTGACGCGGTCATAGATGAAATCATCCTGATTTGAGCGGCGCTCCTCATCATCGAGTCCGGCGTGATAGCGTGTGGCGCTTATGCCGCGCGCTTGAAGCTTTTCGCATACCTCCTCGACGGTTTTACGGGTCGAGCAATATATAATTCCGCATTGATTCGGGTGGGAATCGAGTATGGAGCAAAGCTCGGAAAATTTATCCTTCGGACGGCGTACCTCAAAATACAGATTTTCGCGGTTAAAACCCGTTACCGTCACATATGGATTGTTAAGACGGAGTATACGAATTATGTCTCTGCGAACATCGTCGGTCGCGGTAGCGGTAAACGCCGCGACGGGAGGACGATGTGGCAGACTTCCGATGAAATTTGATATTTTCAGATAACCCGGGCGAAAATCATGTCCCCACTGCGAAACGCAGTGCGCCTCGTCAACCGTTATGAGGGATATTTTCATATTCCGCGCCGCCGTTTGAAAGCTTTCAAGCTCCAGCCGCTCGGGCGCGACATAAATTATTTTATATTTCCCCATCAGAATATTCATAACCACTCTGTTTTGCTGCGGAAGCGTGAGCGAGCTGTTCAGATATGCAGCGGGAACACCCGCTTCCTTAAGAGCGCTCACCTGGTCCTTCATCAGCGAAATCAAAGGCGAAATGACAAGCGTTATACCGCCGAGCATAACTGCGGGAACCTGATAGCATACGGATTTTCCTGCTCCGGTCGGCATAACGCCGACGACGTCGGAGCCGCTTAAAATTTTATCAATAATTTCTTCCTGACCGCTTCTGAACGCGCCGTGTCCGAAATATTCCTTTAAAACTTCTTCCTTGCTCATATTAATATAATTTCTTGATTTTATTCGATCTTTCCTTAATTATCTCTACTCCGAACGGCGCGAGCTTTCCGTCAAATTCGCCGCCCGCGAGAATGGACTTACCTTTTATATTGACCTCCGTTTCAGTCTCATTGAAATTCAGTAAAACGGTATAATCGCCGTTCGGCGAGGTCTTTCGCACTATTTCTATGCCTTCGGGCGCGTCTTTCGCGTTTATCCCCGCCGATTGAGAAATAAAGCGCACAAGCTCCTTCATCGCCGCATCGTCAAGATCGCAGCCGACATAGTAAACGCGTCCTTTGCCGAAGCTGTTTACAGTAACCGCGGCTTTGCCGGAGTAGTATTCACTCGAATACCTACAAATCACCTCCGCCGTGATCGGCTTTATAATATCGCACCAAAGCTTGGCTGTGCCGTTTATTTTGCCGTCTATGCTCACTTCTCTGCGCGGCGCGTCAAACTCCTCAACTTCTATTCCCGCCAATTCCGCGAATAACCCGGGTACCGCGAGCGGTCTTACGCGGTTATATTCGTCGCGCGTGCCCGAGCGGAACGATAAAACAAGCGTTCCGCCGTTTTTTACATAATCCTTGATTTTATCGATCTCGCCGTCCCCGATAATATTATAAGCCGGCATATAAACCACTTTGTATTTATCGTAATTTTCGTTTGAAACCGCGGTTCCCACACATAAATCAACATTAGCCTTATAATACGCGTACAATAAATCGCGGTATGAAAATTTGTCCGTGTGTCTCTTTATATCATGCGCCCATACGTTATCATAGGACTTTACGATAAGCGCGTCATAACGCGGCTCGGCGTTTATGATATAGTCGTTTAACGCCTGAAGCTCGCGTCCTGTTTCCTGCAATTCGTAAAATCGTCTGCGCGGCACGCCGTCGTGGTCGAGCACGCCGAACCAATATTGCTCCATGCCGAAAAGGGCCGTGCGGAAGCGGAAATAAACCATTCCCTCCGCACCGTGTGCTATTGCCTGATATGTCCATAATCTAAGCTGCCCCGGGCGCGGCGTTTGACCCATAATATCCCAGCCCGCAGGACCGGACTGCTCCTCCATCACGATAAAATTCTTATTTTTTGCTCCGCGCATATTCTCATGCGCCATCGAAACATACTCGTGCTCGGATGTACCCCATTGATTATCGGGGTAGTTGTCCCATGACACAAAATCGAGGTCTTTTGATAAGTCGTACGCGCTGATATCCGAAAAGTGACCCATTAAATTATGCGTTATCGGCAAATCGGTGTATTTCCTTAAAATGTCAATTTGGCGTTTTTGATATTTTATCCACGAATCGGACGAAAACCGCCTGTATTCAAGATCAAGCGCGGGATTGTGCGACCACAGATCGCCCGAGGGCGGCTCGCACGAGTTGTACGCCGGCAGAATTATATCGTCAAACGAGTCGTAATCAAGACTCCAAAACGCTCCGCCCCATTTTTCGTTGAGGTTCTCTATTGTTTTGTACTTTTCTTCAAGCCACTCTGCAAATTCTTTTCTACAATGCTCGCAGTAGCAGTGCGTGCTCGCGTGGCAGCCGAACTCATTATCTATCTGCCATGCGATAACGTTTGGATTATCCGCGTAATGCTTTGCCATTTCATTGACGATGATTTCACTTCTAGCGATATAATCGGGACTGTTCGCGCAGCACTCACGCCTTGCGCCCCAGCCCTTTTCGCGTCCGTACTTGTCGCGCTGCAAAACATCGTATTTGTTCACGAGCCACTTCGGCGGCGCCGCCGTGGGCGTGCCGAGTATCGCTTTTATTCCGTATTCGGCAAGGATCTCTATCGCCTCGTCAAGAAATGAAAAATCAAACTCGCCCTCGTTTTTTTCAAACAGCTTCCATGCGAACTCACCCATGCGGACGGTGTTAAAACCGCCCTCCTTCATAAGCGCGGCTTGCTTTTTCCATTCCGATTTGTCCCAATGCTCGGGATAGTAGTCAACTCCGAAAATCATAGCTCTTTTCCTTTCATAGCCTCGTATAATTCCCAATCTGTCATGTGGTTGTCAAGTACCATCAACAGATATACGTTTCTGTCCTCCGGCGCGTAAACCGCGCTGCGGTACCATTTGTCATGGGTCGCGTTGTCGCCGAACTCGCGGATATAGCCCATCAATTTTCTCATCATATACGCCGAATGCTTTATGTCGGCGAAGCAGTCATTGTAATAAAAGCCCTCCCAAACGCCGTGTTCGCTGCCGCGCATATACATCTGAGCCGTATCGAACATCTCCGCGCATTTTCCTGCGGTCATAAACGCTCTTTCATAATCCTCCGCCATGAAAGCCGTAAATATCTCGTCAAGCTTTGAAGCCGCCAAAGCGCAGTAGTAATGGATCCGAGCCTGCATCAGAACGATGCTTTCAAAGGCAGCGTTCGCGCTGACGCTTTCGCATATTTTCATATATTCCTTTAAGCCGTCAATACCGGCTTTGCATATATCGCTGAATTTTTTAACTTGCTCCGAAAGAGATACATCTCCCGTGAACCAGTTAAGCTGCGGACAGCTTTTTTCGCTTCCGACTATTATTTGCCGCGCGATGAGGCGCGAATTTTCGGTATAAAACTGCTCTCCGACATGCTCATCCTCATTTTCGCCGCAGGGTATCATATATCTCGGGCGGATTTCGAGAACGTTCGCCGCTTCCCTGCAGCCGCAAAAATATTCGTTCGCAAATTCTTCGCTGTGCGATTTATCGGAAATATCCTCGCCGAGCCATTTTTTGCGTACCGCGTCAAGGTAATACACATGCGGGCGCACATTCGAGCAGTTCACAATCCACATATCGTTCCCGTCATTTGAGAGAACTTCGGAAAGCTCATTATTCACAAAATCAACGGAGTTGGGGAGCATTGTTATATGATTTGCCGCCTGCAAATCGTAAAACGAAACATGATAATAAATTCCCTGACTGCCGCCGCCTTTTGCGGGCATCGACGAAACGCGCCTGGAGTGGATACCGCGACGGCGCGTTACCATTTTGCCGAATCCGTTGTCCGCATAGGTTTTTATAATGTCGGGAGCAAGGGTGATATATCCCTCGTCGTAAAGCTCCATGATTTCGCCGTAGAGATTCGTGCAGAACACAGGCTTTTCCATGTATTTTTCGACGATGGCGCGCTGCTTTGATATAAGCTCGCTGATAAGCGCGCCGCGCGCTTCGGGCGTTGAGAATTTCCCGCTTGTGTCGTCGCCCCAAAACGGTTTGTCTCCCTGACCGCGGAAACAGAGGTTCCATATAACCTTGTAATCCTTCTGCGCCTTCACCGCGTCCTCCCACAGCTTATAGAAAAGCTCCGGATGCTCCGTGAAGCTCGCCGGCGTGTCGGGATAAGCGCGCGCGAACATCTCCGCGCCGAGCGGTTCCGCGTGATGATGCGTTATCCACAGTCCCATGTCGCTTGCCATTTTACGGTATTTTACTGATGTTTTATCCGTTCCGGGTATCGTGATATTACCCCCGCAGCGGAGCAGAGCCTCGAATGCCATGCGCCACGGCTCGTCCGCGTCGCCGTTGATTTTCCATTTCAGGAGCAGCACCTCGTCGTTAAAGAACCAGCCGCGGAAACGCACCGCGAATTTCTGCGGCTCATATACACACGGCGCGATCTCTGTCTTATCCGTCTTTTCTATAACCTGATCCATCCAAAACCAAAACGGCTTTATTCCGAGATACTTTTCGCTTATGTAAAGAAGTCCGTACACAAAGCCCAAATCGTCGGCGGCGTAGATTTTTATATCATCCGACACCTCGAGCCTATAGCTTTCCTCATCGATCGAATCATCGCTCAGGAGCGTAATTATGCCGCCGATCTCGTTTGTTTTGTTAAATTTTTTTTCGATATCGCGCGCTAATATACGCATTGTATTCAGGACCGGTCTTGTTTTTATGCCGGTAATTATATTTGTGTTCGCGTTTAAAATAAACATATTTTTTAGCCTTTCACAATAAATTTATATTCACCGCTCGTCAGAGCATAGCATGCGCCGTGCTCGGTTTCGCCGGTAAATTCCGCTCCGCCGTCGTCGTCGGCTTTTTTCGGAAGGTATGCATACGCCTTTGAGCCGACCGGAACCGTAAATGTGTATTCCGCGCCGTCTCCCCAAAGCCGCCATGCGGATTTCACAAGTCCTCGCGGCGATTCAAGCTCGCCTCTCGCGTAGGTCATGCCGCCGCCCACCGACGGACGGAATATAATATTTTCGTAACCATCGCGGCTGTTGATACCGAGCACCGTTTTATACATCCATTCTCCGACCGCCCCGTAAGCGTAGTGGTTGAAGGAGTTCATAAGCGGGCTTCCGAATGTGTCCGTTCCGGCGATATAGCTGTCCCAGCGCTCCCAAACTGTCGTCGCGCCGTTTTTGACGCTGTAAAGCCAGCCGGGATTTCCCTCTTGACGAAACAGCGCGTATGCCGTGTCCGTAAATCCGGCTTTGGTCAGCGCGGGCGCGAGATATGTCGTTCCCAAAAAGCCCACCGAGAGTCTCATTCCGTTTGTTGTGATTGAGCGTTTTAAACATTCATACGTCCTTGCGCGTTTTTCGGGCGGAACCAAGTCAAACGCGACTGCAAGCGCGTATGCCGTCTGACTCGCGTGATAATGACCGTCCTCCGAATAATACGTCTCGTTGATCGATGAGCCGTCACGGTTTGCGCCCAAATTGCCGCTCGATGTGCGGGTGTAGCGGTCAAGGCTCATTTCGCCCCAATACGCGATGGAGCCATCGGGTTTTACCCATGCGTCATTAAACGCCTGTTTTATTTTTTCAAATCTTTCCCTGTAAAGCTTCTCATCCTCGTCCTTACCGAGAATTTTCGCTATATTAGACATAATATCGCACGAGTGAGCCGTATAGGCAGTCGCGGACAAAATAAACGGAGTTGATGAGTCCCAGGCTAAATGGTCGCCGCGCCGCTGCTGGATTTGAATGTACGGCTCGCGCGCTAAATCCGATTTTTCGGGGACTTCCTTGCCGTGAATTTTTCGCATTCCGTAATTCCTGCGTTCGGGGCGGTTCTGATACTCGAGCCAGCCCTTCATCATATTGTAATTTTCCTCCAAAAATCGAAGGTCGCCATAAGCCTTATACATTTCCCACGGCACAATCACGCATGCGTCGCCCCAGCCCGCGCAGCCGTCCGCGCGGTTGTCGCCGCCGAGCGGAGCTGTGTCGGGTACCGCGCCGTTTTTATTGTACATGATCTGCGCGTCGCGCAGGTCACGCAGCCATTTCTTGCCGAACGCGCATATATCCGTGTTGTATACGCCGGTTGCCGCAAACGCCGCTATGTCGCCGGTCCAGCCCATGCGCTCGTTGCGCTGAGGACAGTCAGTGAAAACAAGAAGCGAATTGCCGCGTCCGCCCCAAAGAATATTGCTTTGCAGCTTGTTTACGAGTGCGTCCGAGCATTCAAAGCTGCCGGTTATTCCGTTTGTGTTATTAATTACAAGTCCTTCCGCGAGAGTTATAAAATCGCTGTTGTCAAGCTCGTAGCCGTTGCCGGTAATTTCAATATACCGAAAGCCGTGCGCGGTGAGCGAGGGCGAAAAAATCTCATCTCCGCCCGCCATTGTATATATATCGGTATTTGCCGCGGTGCGAAGGTTTTCAAGATACACGCTGCCGTCGCGGCGGCAGATTTCGGCGTAGCGGACTTTTATGGATTTTCCGCGCGTGCCTTTCATTGTCAGTCTTACCGTTCCGACCATGTTCTGCCCGAAATCGTACACGAAATGTCCTTTTGGAGATTCGGTAACCGACACGGCGGGAAGCACTGTTTCAAGACGGGCACCTCCGTCGGTGCGCGATGTGAGCCGCGCTCGTTTATCGGGAGCCTTCACTGCGCATGTGCGCCATCTGTCCGCGTCGTTCCAGTCGAGCGTGAGGCGCGCGTCGTATGTTTCGCCGTCGAAGTAATCGGAATTTACAACATTTCCCTTATCGGTAAAGCCCCATGTGCCGTCGGTGACGAGCGTATCCTCCGTGCCGTCGGTGTAGCGCACCGCAAGATAAGCGATAAATGAACACTCGCGCCCGTAATTCATCGCGCCGGAATAGCCGCAAAAGCCAGAATAGTGATTTTTCGTTACCAGCGCGCCTATGGTGTTTTTGCCCTTTTTGAGAAAGTCCGTAACGTCGTATGTCTGATATTCTATACGAGTTCTGAAATCCGTAAAGCCCGGGTTATAATAGCCGCCGCTGATTTTTTCGCCGTTTATGTACGCCTCGTAAAAGCCGCGCGCAGACGCGTAAAGACGCGCCGATTCAATCTCGCCGCGCAGTATAAAGCCCTTTCTGAGATTTACCGCGGGTACCGGATTTGCAAGCTCAAATCTGTTTTCAACCACAAGCCCCTCAAGCTCGACTTCGCCGAGAGATGAGAGCACGCCGTAATCGTTTTTAAAATCGTCCTCCTGCAGAACGACCGGCTCGCCCCTCGAAAAGTCCGTTATGCGTATGTGCTTGTATACAACCCTGCCGCTGCGCTGCTGCAGACCGAACAGCATACAGTACGCCTTCCTCGGACGGTTCGGCGGATTTTCGGGAATAACCTCTCTGCCGCGTATTATTTCCTCGCCGTTCATTGTCAGGGTCACCTTGCGTTTTTGTACTCTTATGTCAACCTCTAAATTGCCCCCGTCCGCAACTTTGCGCGGAAAGGCAAAGCCGCCGAGCGATATGACCTCCCGCTCGCCGCTGTCCCATGCGTTGTCCGTATATTCCTTCATTATAATAAGGCTGCGCTTTAAGTCGATTTCTATTACTGTATAGTTATCCTTATTGCGCGCGGCGATAACAATGCCTATTTTACTGCTTGCTTCCGCGCGGATTACGGCGTGTATTCCGTAGTTATCGAGAATATCCACGTTTGTGCCGGCATACGGCGCTCCTATCCATTCGGCGCCGGCGCGGAAATCGCCCATAAGTCCCGTCTCAAACCATTCGGTGTCGCTTGTGTGCGCTCTGCCGCGCTCGTCAGTGACGCTCACGCGCCAATAATATCTCATGCGCGGCTCGGGATTTTCAAAGTACGCGAAATTATCCGCGCTTTCGACCGTTTCGCTCCAAATAATTTCAGCAAAGTCCGGAGTTTCGGAAAGCTCGATCTTATACGAGATTTGCGCCGCGCCGCGTCCGGGCGAGGCAAGCTTCCAAGTAAGGCGCGCGCGGTCTGTATCAATGCCGAGAGGCTTTGTAAGCCCCTCTGTTTTCATATCGTAAATAATCATATTTTACCTCTGTGTTTTATGATTTTGTTCATTCCTATACATTATAGAGCAAAAAACGCGGATTTGCAACAAAAATCTAAAATATATTGTTAAATTTTAAGATAAAATTTGCGTATTTTATTGACCCGAAAGTGTGCATTATGATAAAATACAAGAAAAACAGGGAAGGACGGAGCATAACAATGAAAACACTGTATTTGGAATGCGGCGCCGGCGCGGCGGGAGATATGCTTATGGCGGCTTTGCTTGAGCTTGTTCCGCAGCCGGACAAATTTATAGAAAAAATGAACTCGCTCGGTATAGACGGCGTTGAAATCAAAGCCGAACCGTCGGTAAAGTGCGGAATAACGGGAACTCATGTTCATGTGTATGTAAACGGAGAAGAGGAGCACAGCGACGGCGCGCACGAGCATCACCATGAGCATGAACATCACCACGAACACGAGCATCATCACGGACACGAGCATCATCACCATCATACGGGGATGCATGAAATAAACCACACAATAGAGCGCCTCGATATTCCCGACGCGGTAAAGGCTGACGCTCTCGCGGTTTACGAAATAATAGCTGAGGCGGAGGCTAAGGCACATAATTCTACAGTCGATAAAATTCATTTCCACGAGGTCGGCGAAAAAGACGCCGTCGTCGATATAGTGGGAGTATGCCTGCTTATACACGAGCTCGCGCCGGATAAAATAATCGCTTCTCCCGTTCGTCTGGGATTCGGCGATGTAAAATGCGCGCATGGAATACTGCCGGTCCCCGCGCCCGCGACTGAGTATATCATCCGGGGTATACCGTGCTACTCGGGCGATGTACGCGGCGAGATGTGTACCCCCACCGGCGCGGCGCTTATCAAACATTTCGCGTCTGATTTCGGAGGTATGCCCGTAATGCGGATAGACAAAACGGGTTACGGTATGGGATCAAAGGATTTCGAACACGCGAACTGTCTGCGCGCGATACTCGGCGAAACCGAAAACGCCGGCGATACGGTTACGGAGCTTTCGTGCAACATAGACGATATGACAGCCGAGGAAACGGCGTTTGCCGCCGAGGAGCTGCTGAGAGGCGGAGCGCTCGATGTGTTCACAATTCCGATTCAGATGAAGAAGGGCAGACAGGGCATTTTGCTGACCTGCCTGTGCAGAGAAGAACAAAAGGAAACCATGCTGAATCTTATTTTCAGGCACACAACGACCATAGGAGTGCGTGAAAGTACACATAAGCGGCACAAGATGACCCGTGAAATTATCGAGAAAGATACTGAATTTGGAAAAATAAAAATAAAAAAGTCCTCCGGTTTCGGCGTTTCGCGGGAAAAGGCGGAATATGAGGACTTGGCGCGGATAGCCAGGAAAAAAGAAATGTCCCTAAGGGAAATAAAGGAAATAATCGGATAACAGAAAACTGCCGTAAAATGAACAGCCCCAGAAAAAACGGACAGTACAAAAACACCGCTATGGTACAACTATTAAATCTTAAGCAACATACTGACATCGTTTTTCTAACGGTGTCAGTTTTGTTCTTAATTGAATACGCTCATTGTTGTAGAAATATATGTAATTATCTATTAATTCCATCGCATCGTCATATGTCTTAATCTTAACCCTATTTATACATTCTGTCTTTAGGATTGAAAAGAAGTTTTCTGCCATCGCATTATCATATGGATTCCCTCGTCTTGACATTGACTGCTTTATGTTGTATGATGTTGTTAGCTTAAAGTACGCTTGTGAGGTATACTGAAAGCCTTGGTCACTGTGGAGCTGCAAGCCTGCGGTGACCTTCTCTTTTTTCATCGCTTCTTTTACCGTCTCCAATACAAGCCGTATATTTTGCTTTTTGCTCGTTCTGTATGCTACTATACTGTTATCATACAAGTCACGAATTATTGACAGATACAAGAATCCTTGTCCTGTATGTATATATGATATATCCGTTGCCCATTTTTGATTCGGCTTTTCCGTATTGAAATCCCTGTTCATCACGTTGGGATAACGATGCAGATATTCGCCGTAATTATGGTATTTCCTCCTTCTTACCACTGATAACAAATTGTATTTATTCATAACACGCAATATTGTCTTTGGATTGTGATGGATTCCGTTTCGCTCAAGCCATATATGAACTCTTCGATAGCCATATGTTTTGCCGCACTTATCCTGACATTCCCGTATTATTTCTGCGAGAGACAAATCCCTTGCCGGAATATCCATACGCCTCACAAAATCATAATATCCGCTCCGTGATACATCCAAAAAGCTGCACATTCCACTGATTGAATATTTATCCTTATGACGGTAGATTACCCTGTATTTTACACTTGCTCTCACATCCCTTCCGTTTCGGAGAGAAAATCCCGCATCAGTTCATTCTCCATTTCCAATCTTTTAATTTGGGCGTCCTTGCGCGCAAGAATGTATTTTAGTTCAGCCACTGTATCTTGTTCGCCCACTGCATAGTCCTTTGGCGGTCTGCCTTTTCTTTTTAAAGCGGCACCGGCAGCGATTTTTCGTTGTTTGCGATTATATCGTGATATGAAATTATGAATTTGATCATATGAAAATCCGAGTCTTTCGCCTATTTCCCGCTTTGTTAAGCCTTTATCCTTTAATTCTAAAATCTCTTTCTCATATTCTTGCATATGTCTGTAACTTCTTGACATAAAATCACCTCCTATGGTTTTCTTTTATTATACCATAGGAGGTGTTTTTTGTCTATTGTCCGTTTTTTCTGGGGCTGTTCACAAAGACAACGGTTTTTCAAATCTTGTTCACTACACCGACGACGGATATTCTGGCGGGAATTTTGAAAGACCGAGTT